>DASZGF010000229.1:0-22317 GCA_035939115.1 Binataceae bacterium (SeqCode) | reverse complement strand
CTGATTTTTTATCTCGCTTTGGGGTTAGGAGAGGGCGAGGGGAGAGGTTATACACCCTCGGCCGCTTGATACATGCATCGGGTGGAAGACCCCGGCACGGAGACCGGCGCTACGGAAAGTTTGGCTTCGCGGCGACATCATATAAGATTGCGCACATCTTGTAGTTTGCGTGGCGGGTGGCGAATCGATGGCGTCGGGCGGCACAAACGGGACGCGGCCTCTGTTGGGCGCGCACATGCCGATTGCGGGCGGGGTAGCGCAAGCGCCCTTGCGCGGGGGCGGCGTGGGATGCCAATGCATCCAGATTTTCACCAAGTCGGCGCGCCAATGGGCGAGCAAACCGTATTCGGACGAAGAGGTGAAAAGCTTTCGCGAACGCCAGACGGAGGCCGCAATCGCGATCGTCGTCGCACACGACTCCTACCTGATCAACCTGGGCGCGCCCGACCGAACGCTGCGCCAACGTTCGATCGGCGGCTTTATCGACGAGCTGGAGCGATGCGAAATGCTGGGCATCCCCTACCTGATCGCTCATCCCGGATCCCATGTCGGCAGCGGCGAGGAGGCCGGCATCAGGACTATCGCGCGCTCGATCGATGAGGCGCACACGGTCTGTTCGGGCTACCAGGTGCGGGTGGCATTGGAACTGACCGCGGGCCAGGGCACAAACCTCGGATGCAGCTTCGATCAGATGCGGCGGATTTTCGACCGCGTCAAGCGCAGCGACCTGATGCGCTTGTGCCTGGACACCGAGCATGCCTTCGCCGCCGGCTATGACCTGCGCACACAGGAGGGTTACGAGCAAACCTTCGGTGAGCTGGCGGAGATGATCGGGATGGATCGGCTGGCGGCGTTCCATCTGAACGATTCCAAAAAACCGTTTGGCTCGCGCGTGGATCGCCACGAGCATATCGGCAAAGGACACATGGGATTGGAACCGTTCCGCCGTCTGCTCAATGATCCCCGCTTCGCCGGCCTGCCAATGTGCTTGGAGACGCCCAAAGGCCCCGACCTCAAGGAGGACGTGGAGAATCTGACCACGCTGCGCGAACTGTTCGCGAGGTAACCTCAAAGCGAAAATGATTTCATGGACGAAGAGCGCAAATCTTACAGAAGCTCAATCTGTCCCCTCCCCTTATCTTAGGAGCGGGTGAGGGAGAGGTTCTGCGTTCCGGTATATGACACAGGTTTCGCCCACAGCCACCGGCACTTGCGAAAGAACTGCCCGGAATTATTCTGGCTTCAGGGCTGGACAGTAAGATCATGGAGAAAAGAATTCTAACCGGCGACCGCCCCACCGGGCGACTGCACCTGGGCCATTACGTGGGATCGCTGCAAAATCGCGTGCGCCTGCAGCACGAGTACGATACCTACATCCTGATAGCTGACGTGCAGGCCCTGACCGACAACTTCGAGCGTCCCGAAATGCTGCACCAAAACGTCCTTGAGGTGGCGCTCGACTACCTGGCGGTGGGGCTGGATCCGCAGCGCGTCAAGATCGTGGTGCAGTCGATGGTGCCCGAGCTGGCGGAACTGACTATTTATTTCATGAACCTGGTAACGGTGGCGACGCTGGAACGCAACCCTACCGTCAAGGAAGAGATCAAGCAGCGCAACTTCAAGCGCGGCGTGCCGGTCGGCTTCTGGTCCTACCCGATTTCCCAGGCCGCCGACATCACCATCTTCAAGGCCCATCTGGTGCCGGTAGGCGAGGACCAGTTGCCGATGATCGAACAGGCCCGGGAGATCGTCCGGCGCTTCAACGGCCTTTACGGCAAGGTGCTGATCGAGCCCAAGGCGATGCTGGGCGAGGTGGCGCGTCTGCCCGGCACCGACGGCGGCGCCAAAATGTCAAAATCGCTCAACAACTGCATCTACCTGAGCGACCCGCTCGAAACCCTGCGCAAGCGCGTGATGTCGATGTTCACCGATCCCACCCGGATCCATCCAACCGACCCCGGCCACGTGGAAGGCAACCCGGTCTTCACCTACCACGACAGCTTCAACCCCGATAAGGCCGAGGTCGAGGAGCTAAAGGATCGCTACCGCAAGGGCACGGTGGGCGACGTGGAAGTAAAGCAGCGCCTACTGGCCGCGCTCGACACCTTCCTAACCCCAATCCGAGCCCGCCGCGCCGAATACGAATCCAAGCCCGACCGCGTCCGCGAAATAATACTGGAAGGCACCCAAAAAGCCCGCGCCGTCGCCCAGCAAACCATGAAGGAGGTCCGCACGGCAATGAAGATCGCGTACTTCGAGTGAGGGCTACCATCAGAGAGGAGATGCGACCAATGCCGATGCTTAACCCGCCGCGTCCAGGAGATTTTATCCGCACCGAGATCATCGAACCGCTCGGCCTTCCGTGACCGAAGCGGCTGTATTCCTGGGGTGTCCCGACCCACCCTGTCCAGCCTCCTTAATAGCAAGGCCGACCTGTCCGGCGATATGGCGCTTCGGATCGAGAAGGCCATCGGCCCCAAAATGGACACACTGATGCGGATGCAGGTCGCCTATGACATCGCTCACATCCGCAAACGTCAGGACCAAATCCATGTTCGCCCTTATCAAGCTTCAAGCGCGGCAAGCTGAAACAACAGGATTAAAACCATGGCGGTTGGTCCGAAAAAGCTGGAACACGAAGCATTGAAAATTCACGCCCGTGCAATGTTTCGGTCACGGGCCAGAGACAGATTTCGAACCACCACTACCTTTACCGGCTGATTCGAGCAGCGAAGCTTCCTTCTTAAGAAATAATCGTGCGTGGCCCTCAAGCTTGCGCAAGACTTCGTATTTCCTTGAGCATTTCAGCGCGTCGTCCTTGTACGAACAGCGGCTGCGGTTTCGCTCAGCGATTGGCGCGGGCCAGTTTCAGTGCTTCTTCGGCGCCATGTTGTACCGCAGCCTCGACTGCGGCGGATAGGCCCCTGCCACGGCGGGACGTTTCCTGAACCGTGACGCCCACGATGAAAATCCGCCCGGCGACGTCGTCCGGATGCGTGATTCGGGCCAGCTCGATCGCTTCCATCACGCCGACGCCGTGGGTGGAAAGCAGGTGCTGGCAATGCCCGCTTGGTGTTTGCGAATCGATCAGCAGCACGCGGCCGGCTGGACCGTCGTCCAGGACCGCATCGACCAGCACCACCGGGTCGGCGCCGTCGGCGAGCAGGTCGATTAGCCGGGTCGGTTCATCAAGCTCGACCAGGTCAACTTGCCCATCGAACTCCCGCAGCTTGTGGATGACGGCCAGTCCCACGCCGTCGTCACCGGCCCATTGCTGCCCAATGCCGATGATACGCGCAGCCAAAACGCTCTATTCCCTTTCCAGCGTGAGCTTCAGGAAATGCGTGGCGCACGAGATGCACGGATCGTAATTGCGCACGGTCTGCTCCGCGAGGTGGGTGGCGTCAGGATGGGTCATGGCGATCATGCGCGGGGCGATGCGCTTGAGGTCGTCCTCGATCGACGCCAGGTTCTGCGACGTCGGGGGGATTATCGCGGCGTCGCGAATGATACCGGCGTCATCGATCCGGTAGCGATGGTAGAGCATGCCGCGCGGTGCTTCGCTCACCCCGTGTCCAATCGAGGACACCACCTGCGCGGGAACGAATGGTTCGCCGATGCCGTCATAGGCTTCGATCAACGCGATCGCTTCCTCCAGCGCAAAGGCGACCTCGACCCCGCGCACCATGATGCTCTTGAACGGGTTGCGGCAGGGAGGCGCGAGGTTGACGCGCTGCGCCGCTTCGCGGGCGGCAGCGCTCAGTTTGTCAAAATGCAAATTGAAGCGGGCCAGCGGTCCGCACAGGTATGCGCCGCGTTCCTTGAGCCTTGAATGCAGCGCGTTGGAGTGAGGCACCTGGCGCTCTTCAAAATGGCCGTCATAGTCGCGCACGGAGATATCCAGCCCGCGATTGGAGATAACGCGTTTACCGATGAATGGATACTCCGCTCCCGCGTCGACCGCGACGAATTCGTAATCGCATTCGTAATCCGGATAGTTCAAACGCCCCAGCCATTCGAGCGCTTGAAGTGCGGCCTGCCGGGCGCGCTCCAACTCAGGGATAAGCCCGCGCATCGTGGAGCGCGGCGGCAGCGAATGAAAGCCGCCGACGCGGGGATTGATCGGATGAACCTCGCGCCCGCCGACGATCCCGATGATCGCGTTGCCCGCCTTCTTGATCGCCAGAGCGGCCAGCACAATCTCGCGATGCTCACGGGCCATCGCGATGGCGTCGGGATAGCCGAGGAAATCCGGCGCATGCAGGAAGAACATGTGCAGCGCATGACTCTCGATCCATTCGCCGCAATAAAGCAGCCGGCGCAGGGCTGCAATGGTCGGTCCGACCTCGATGCCCAACGCGTCTTCCATCGCGGCGCAACTGCTCATCTGGTAAGCGACCGGGCAGATGCCGCAGATGCGCGCGGTGATGTCGGGAACCTCGGCGTAAGAACGGCCGCGCAAAAACGCCTCGAAAAAGCGCGGCGGCTCGAAGATGCGCACCGCCACGTCGCGCACTTCGTCGCCCCGAAAACGGATGCGCACCGCGCCCTCGCCCTCGACCCGGGCCAGGTAGTCAACCTTAATCGTCTTCATGGAGCGCTTCGGCGGCGGCGCGAAACTCGCCGGCGTTGGCGTTGAAGCTGCGCAATACGCGATGCATCTCGGTCTTCGACGCTCCCGCCGCTATCCAGGCGTTGGCCAGCGACGCGGCATTGACCGTTTCCGCCGGTCTGTAGCACCCGTAGCATCCACGTCCGTAGGCCGGGCAGATTGCGCCGCAACCGTCGTGCGTGATGGGCCCGAGGCAGGGAATCTTCTTCGCCACCATCACGCAAACCGTGCCGCGCCGCTTGCACGCCATGCAGACGTTATAGGCGGGCGTGGGGGGCTTGCGGCCGTTGATAAATGCGCCAATCACTTCGAGCAGTTGATGCTTATTGATCGGACATCCGCGCAGTTCGAAGTCCACCGGCACATGGTCGGCGATCGCCGTTGACGTGCTGAGCGTGGAGATGTACTCGGGGCTCGCGTACACCGCCGCAATAAAGTCGGGCACGTGTTTGAAGTTGCGCAAGGCCTGAATCCCGCCGGCAGTCGCGCAGGCACCAATCGTGACCAGCGCCTTGGACTGGCGGCGGATTTGCCGGATCCGTTCGGCGTCGGCGGGCGTGGTGATCGATCCCTCGACCAGGGATAGATCGTAAGGCCCTTTGATTTCGGCGCTGGTGGCCTCGACAAACTTTGCGATCTGAACCTGTTGGGCCAGCGCCAGAAACTGGTCTTCGCAATCAAGTAAACTTAGCTGGCATCCATCGCAAGAGGTGAACTCCCATGCCGCAAGTTTGACGCGTTTGGAGCGGGCCATGGCACTCAAAGCTCCCTGATTCCCAGCAGCGGCTCGATCCGGTCGGCCCTGAAAACCGGGCCGTCCTTGCAGATGAAGAGGGGACTGAACTGGCAATGGCCGCAAAAGCCGACCGCGCACTTCATGTTGCGTTCCATCGACATGTACACGCGCTGCGCGCCGACGCCACGCCGGAGCAGTTCATGATACGAAAAGCGCATCATCACTCCCGGTCCGCACGCCATCGCGATAGTTTCGGCCGGATCGAATTGCACCGCGCCCAACAAAGCGGTGATGACCCCGACCCGCCCGCTCCACCCCGCGGCGGCGCGATCGACGATCAGCTTCACCGTAACTCCCGAATGCGCCCGCCAAGCCGCCAGCTCCTTGCGGTAGAGCAGGTCCGCAGGTGTGCGAGCGCCGTAAAGAATGATGAGATGGCCGAATTCGCGCCGCCGCCGCAGCACTTCGTAGATTACCGGGCGCAGTGGCGCCAGTCCGATTCCTCCCGCGAGCAGCAGTAGGTCGCATCCGGTGCGCGCCGCCTCCTCCAGCGGCCAGGCGCTGCCGTAAGGTCCGCGCACGCCAATTGCGTCGCCGCGCCGGGCCCGCAGCATCGGAGCGGTCACCGAACCGGCGCCGCGGATCGTATGGACCAGATTTTCAGGTCGCGCGGGCGAGCCGCTGATCGAAATCGCAACCTCGCCGGCGCCGAAGAGATAGAGCATGTTGAACTGCCCTGGCTCGAAATGGGGCGCGGCATTGGAATCGTCGAATTCCAGCGTGATGGTGTCGCGGGTTTCCTTAAGCGCGCGGCGCACGTGCAAAAACCGCGGCATCATCGGGTCGGCAGTCGGGATCGCGGGTGACGTTTCGGACATCGCGCCCTGCTAACTGTCGGTTCGATAGATATCGAGCATTTGCATGCGCGTTCGCTCCAGCCGCATGTGCACCTGCTGAAGGAAGCGCTTGACCAGCTCGTAGCCCAGATCGTGGTCCGCCTCACACTTGGCGCGCAGGCAATTGCCGTCCAGCGCGAAGGCCCGCACCGGTTCCACCGCGCGCGCATCGAACTGCCGTCGATAAGGCGGATAAAGCCAAGACCATCCCAGCACCTCGCCCGCCTCTACTGTCTGAACCTCGACTGGACCGCGGCCGGGGACGCTAATCTCCAGCGCGATGCGCCCGCTGCGCACCAGGTAGGACGCGTTGGACTCCTGCCCTCCTTGAACAGGAACTCGCCGGCGGCGTAACGCGCGTTGGAAGCGCAGCCGGTCAGGAATTCCAGATGGAGGTCTTCGATGCCGCGCAGGAAGGGATGCTCTTTGAGCAGGCGTGCCAGATTTTCCACCGCTTTGCTCCGATCGCCCTCGGGTTGGCGCTAGCGCTTGCCGCCATCCGGATCGGCGCGAATCGCCGCTACTTCCTCGGTCAGGTCGATTCCCACCGGGCACCAGTGATGCAGCGTCCGCACCCGACGCATCCGGAACTGCCGAACTGGTCCATCCAGGTAGCCAGTTTGTGCGTCAGCCACTGCCGATAGCGCGACTTGGTCGAGGACCGGACGCTGCCGCCATGCAGATGGGAAAAATCCAGCGTGTAGCATGAATCCCAGTTCCGCACCCGCTCCGCTGTGCCAGTGGCGAGATCCGTATGGTCCTCCACCGTGGTGCAAAAGCAGGTCGGACAGACCATCGTGCAGTTGGCGCAAGCCAGGCATCGCGCGGCCACGTTGTCCCATCGGGGATGCTCGAGGTTGTCAAGCAGCAGCTCCCTGATCCCGCCGGTGTCGAGTTCGCGGCCCATCTGCGCGGCCGTGCGCGCGCTCGCCTCCGCCGCGGCCCGCCGATGGGTCTGGTCGGCGGGACGAGTTGCGACGCGTCCGATAATCTCGCCGCCGCGTGCGCTGCCGATTTCAACCAGGAACTCATGGCGGCCGTCGCCCAGCAATTCGGTCAGGGCCAAATCATGGCCGCTGTCGGCGCGCGGTCCGGTCCCCATGGAAACGCAAAAGCAGGTGCCGGCGGCAGTGATGCAGTTGACGGCGACGATAAACGCGCCGTCGCGCCGCGCCGCGTAAAGCGGGTCCTTGTAAGTCCCGCCGATCAGGACCTTGTCCTGGATCGCGATCGCGTGCAGATCGCAGGAGCGGACGCCGATAAATGCAAATCGCGACTCGGGCGCAGGTTCCGCAGTGACGTTAATCGAACCGTCGCTCTGCCGCTGCGCCTGCCACAGCCGCAGCACCGGCACATGAAGGAACTTCTTCCACGAATGGGGCCCGACGGCGAACCCGAAAACCGCGCCGTCGCCGCGCCGCTCCAGGCGATAGGAGCCGGGTTCCTGCACGTCGGTCCATCCAGCCGGCAGTTGGGCGGCGCTGTCGATCTCATCGTACACGATGGCGCCGTCGCCCAGCGTCGGGCCGATTACTTTGTAACCCTCAGCAGCAAGAGTCCGGATCAAGGCGTCGAGTCCGTCCTGCCCGATGATAACGGCACCGCCTGGCGCAGCAGTCTCTTGGGTCTCCATCGATTCCTATCGCACAAGGTTCGGCCGACATCGCCCTTACACCTGCGGGACGCGGCCGCTCCGAGTTCGTCCCTATGGTTACACCATCGGGGAGATTTGGCTATGTACAAAATTCACCCCGTTTTGCAGACCTCGCGGTGTGATGTAGAACAAACTCACCCGGCGAGGATCGGCCGGGCACCCAAGCCGCAACTGGAAACAGGAGGGCATCGACGTGAAAGCAGTTCAATTCGAAAAAATTGGCGGGCCGGAAGTTTTGAAGCTGGTGGACATACCCAAGCCCGAGGTGAGACCCGGGATGGTTCTGATCAGAAATCATGCGGCAGGATTGAACTTTGCCGACAACTTTTTCATCCGCAACGAATACGCGATCAAGCCCCGGCTGCCCGATATTCCCGGAATGGAAGGGTCGGGGACGATCGAGGCGGTGGGCGAAGGTGTGCAGGGGCTCAAGCCCGGGATGCGCGTGGCGGCAATCTCACAAAAGACCTACGCCGAGTATCTGCTGGCCAGCGCCAAATTCGTCTTTCCGATTCCCGACAACGTCAGCTTTGAGGAAGGCGCCGCCTTTCCAATCCAGACCCTGACCGCCTGGCACATGCTGCACACCTGCGAAAAGGTGCGGCCCGGCCAGACCGTGGTGGTCCATTCCGCGGCCGGGGGAGTCGGTATCGTGGCGGTGCAAATCGCCAAAGCGGCCGGCGCGCGCGTAATCGGCACGGTTTCCAACGACAACAAGGCGGCGTTGGTAAAGCAGTACGGCGGCGATGAGGTGGTGAATTACGAAAGCCAGGACTTCGGCGCCGAAGTAATGCGGATCACCAACAAGCGCGGCGCCGACATCATCCTGGACGCGGTCGGCAAGCCCACCTTTGAAAAGGGCGTGAAATGCCTGGCGCCGTTGGGCCATCTGATTATTTACGGCCGCGGCAGCGGTCTTCCGGACCCGTTCAACGTCGCCCGCCTGATGGAAAAGTCGACCAAGGTAAGCGGCTTCGTCCTGCCGGTGGTCTATGGCACCAACCTGATGCGCGCCGGAGTCGACGCGTCCTTTACGCTGATGCGCGAGGGCAAGCTCAAGATGGTGGTGGGCAAGACCTACCCGCTGGAGCAGGCTCCCGACGCGTTGCGTTTCCTGGCCTCGCGCGGATCGACCGGCAAGCTGGTGCTCCAGGCATAGGGGGCAAGTGTACCGGCTGCGTGGATCAGACTTCAGCTGTTGTCTTCCGGTGGGGAAAATCAGAACACAGGCTGGAAGCCTGTGCCACTGAAAAAAATCAGCAGGGCGGCCGATGAAGCCGAAGGTTGGGTTTGAAGTGTATCGGTCACCCTCATCCTGCCCTCTCCCACGAAAAGGTCGTGGGAGAGGGTGGAGAATCCGGCGCTGCGAAACTGACTGAACTGAACTGGAGTTGCAGATAACAGGCCCTACCAGCCCGTTACTTTTTCTTCCGTGGCACAGGCTTCCAGCCGGTGATTCGGCTGCGTGCCGCATGTCTCGCGCAGCCAGTTGAAATCATCGGGTTGACGCGGGCACTGCATGCACGACGTTGTCCAGCCCGCCGATCGCGCCGATCACTCCGGCGAACTGCGCCGGAATGCTGGGGTCGGTCACGTTGGCGTAGGAGTCGCCGGCGTAGGTGACAATCTTTGTCCTGAAGATCCGCTCGGCCTGGCCGGCGCTGCCTCTGAACGTTATCGAGCGATTCTCCACACTGGAGGACGTGACCTCGAATCCCTGCGCGACGAGCCAATCCCGCACCGCTTTGAATTGAGCTGGATCGGGTCCGAAGCGCGTGGAGAATTCCTGCGGCGTCAGCCATCGCTGATAGTCAGGGGAAGACGGGTTTTGCTGCTCGGACAGCAGGCGGTTGAGCGCTTCGGGATCGCGCACCTTAAGCGTGATCATCATGGTGAGCATGGGCTCCGGCGCGATGCTCCCGGTCGGTTGGCCGGCGATACCGGTGGGATGGTTGCCGATCAGTTTAACCATGTCTTGCGCATCCGGCGCACCGGCACAGGTCAGGAGCATCATCCAGACCAGCAGGCTCAGACCGAATCGTGTAAGCAGCGCCGGTTCGCGCCCGGATCGATTTGCGATCACTTCAACGTGTACTGACCCGTATAAAAGGTGACGATCTTCTCCAGGTTGACGAAACTCTTGACGTCGGCGGCGATCACCTCCGCGTTTTGCGGCGTGTCGTAAAGCCGCTGTTCGAGATCCTGTAGAGTCGGGAAATAGAGCACCGCGACACCGTTGTAGCCGGGCGCGCCGGGCGTCAGCGCCTGCTCGACGTAATTTTGGACGTAGCGCGTCATCCCGATATGCACCCGGCATGCAAGCGGCCCGTGTTTGTGCCATCCCTGGCGCCCTGTCTCTTCGGTCTTGCCCGCGGCCCAGGTAATCGCGGAAACCAGGTTCACGCCGGGTGCGCGTTGGCCCAATGGAAACGTCTGTTGGTCCTTTTCCGGCACTTCGGTAACCAGGTAGGAATGGCCAGTGGCGGAGCGTGAGCGAAGACTTTGCGCCAGTACGGAACCAATCGTAGTTTCGTACAACTCGGCTACCGGTTCAGCCCCATCGATCCATGTTTCGATCACGGCATCGTAAGGTACCGGCGCCGAATCGAGTGCGGCGACACCCATATTGGGTGACACGTCGTTGACGTTGACGATGTAATGGGCCAGGCGCGGAACCTGTTTGAGCACGGCGGGCCCGTGCTCGCGTGCCAGCCATTGTTGAAAATCCGCGCGGTCCTGCCCAGGTCCGCGGCTAATGAGCGAGATGAATTTCATTGTACTTTCCTCCATTGGACGCCTGTTGGCCAGCGCGCAGCGGATAGCTGCGCAAAAAATCCAGCATCAGCGGCGTCCATCGCTTCGGCCATCGCAAGTATTTGATGAAGCCCCCGCTGTAGCCCACGGGATCGGCCTCCGGCGTGGCGACGCCACTTTCGGCGGCGCCGTATGGCAGCGTGCGTTCATCACTTCCGTTTGGGTATAGTCGACGATTGCGCCAAGGTCTGCAACGCCTGCCGCCTCAATATCGGCAATCAGCCCGCTACCTTCGGCGCCGGAAACCATTAAAATGCGACTGTTATGCGGGCCGGTTCTGCGCAAACTTTGGATGACAGCTACGTAGCCCCCTACAAAGAAGAGGGCTCGCGATGGTACGGTGCGGCAGCGGTGGCGCTGGCCGCGATACTGTTCCTGGCCCGGCTGGGTGCGCGGGCGCTGTGGGCGTCGGAGGGCCGATGGGCCGAGGTGGTCCGCGAGATGGTGCTCAGCGCCAACTACTTCTGGCCCACCATCAACGGCAAGCTTTACTACGACAAGCCGCTGCTTTCGTACTGGTTCATCGTCGCCGCCAGCCACCTTACGGGCGGGGTCAACGAAACCGCTACGCGCCTGCCCTCGGCGATTTTCGGCCTGGCCGGAGTCGTGCTGATTATCGTGGTGGCGCGCCGCCTCTATGATCGGACTACCGCCGCGTGGGCCGGATTCATCCTGGCCACCAGCTTCAGCTACGTGTTTTTCTCCCGCCACGCCTCCGCCGATATCGAAACCACCACCGGCGTGCTCGCCGCGTTGGTGCTGTTCATATGGCATCGGCAGCGTCAGGACGGATGGTGGGTGGTGTGGCTATGGATGGTGATGGCGGTGACTTCGCTGACCAAGGGGCTTATCGGGTTCGCCCTGCCGATTTTTGTGATGGGACTGTACTCGCTGCTGGAAGAAGGCGCGGGGGTTTTGTACCAGCGGCTGGCCAGTGGTCCCTGGAGCGCGAGATGGGCCTGGCTGCGCGAACGACTGCGGTGGTTTTTCAATTTGAAGACGCCGATCGCGCTAGTGGCCGCCGGTGCGCTCTACTACGTGCCCTTCGCGCTTTCACACAGCCGCGCCCATTCCGACACCGGCCTGTACATGGTTTTTCGCGAAAACGTGGTGCGGTTTTTTGAACCCTTCGACCATCGTGGCCCGGTCTATTTGTATCTTTACGTGATCTTCGGCCTGATGGCGCCGTGGTCGGTCTTCATTCCCGCCGCCTTGCTCGAAGTGCATCGCAAGGCGCGCTCGGCCGCGGCTCGAGCGTTGGCCGACGCGGATCTGTTCGCGCTGGTCTATTTCTGGGGCACGCTTGCCTTCTTCACTCTTTCGCGCTCGCGGCGCAGCTATTATCTGCTGCCAATTCTACCCGCGGCAGCGCTGCTGGTCGCCCGCCTGCTTTCCGAGCGCGCCGCACTCTGGCCGCCCGCCAGGCGCCTGTTGAATCTGGGCTATTGCGCACTGGCAGGGGCCGTAATCGGATTTGGAATCGGCTTCCTGCTGCCGGTTTCAATGCGGCCAGGGTGGTTGCATCTGCTGCCGCCCTCGCCGGCGCGATCGATTTTTGTCACCGGATGGCTGATAAGCCTGGGCACGATTTGGTATGCCTGGCGCGGCTTGAGCGTCCGGCGCATCGCCGTTTCCACCGCCATCATCACCTACCTGGCGCTGTTCTTTCTCTTCATCGTGCTGATGCCGCGGGCCGAAGCTTATCGCTACGAACGCTCGTTCGCGCGCGCGGTGCGGACCAATGTCGGCGCCGACGTGGGCCAGCTTGCGTTCTTCAGGATTTGGGGGCCGGGGCTGGTCTATTACCTGTCGATGCCCGATCCCATTCCGCTGTTCAACTCGACCGAGCAGGTCGCCGGTTTTGCGCATCGCCAAGGCGGCGCCTGGGTGATCACGCGGGCCAAGGACGTTGAGAATCTCAAGCTGGACAGCCAGATCCGCGCCGCCGAACCGGAGATCTCTTGGGATTCACCCTCTGAAAAGGGCAGCCGGCGTGTGCTGTTGAGGGTCCGGTAGGCGGTCCTGGCAAAAGCCGGATCAATTCGCCGGCGGCCGCATTTCGCGCCCATACTGCGCGCTGGCTGCACCGAATCAGCGAATTTGCGCCAGCGTCTGTGCATAATTTTCAATTGAAAAGTGTTGCGCGATTGAAAAATTGGCATTACTAAGGTTGTTCGCCTAAACGTTGGGCAGCTAAACTTAATAGTTGAGCTTCGCTTGAACTGAATTAGGCAGTATCCGAGCGGGTTAGTACGGAATCTCGGGCGTTTCGTTTTAATCGGCTGGGTGGGGCATGAACTTTGCGGGGAGGCTGTCGTCGATGCGAACCGTGACCGAGCGGTGGTGGCGGCCGTGGCGCATCCGGAGATCCGGGTAAAGACCGGCTGGAAGGACCCCGCGCGCCAATGGCTGTTTCTCCAAAGACTGATTTTGGAATGACGGGTTTCCCTTTTTCCGACACCAATCGACAGGTTTTCACCAACTTGGTCGAGCATCACCTCCGTTTCACTCTGGCCAAGCGCCGAATTCAGTTGACCAGGCACGATTGGTATAACGCCACCGCCATGGCGGTGCGCGACATGCTGGTCGAGAAGATGCTGGCGACCAAGGCGCGCTTTGAACGTGCCAGCGCCAAAAAACTGTATTACCTGTCCCTGGAGTACCTGATCGGGCGCTCGCTGGAGAACAACCTGTTCAACCTGGGCATCATCGACGTCTGCCGCGATTACCTGGCCGAAAGCGGCATCGACCTGCAAAGCCTCTTCGATGAGGAGCCCGACGCGGCGCTGGGCAACGGCGGCCTGGGCCGGCTGGCGGCCTGTTTTCTGGATTCGCTGGCGACTATGGACATGCCCGGCTACGCCTACGGCATTAACTATGAGTTCGGCCTGTTTCGCCAGGAGATCCGTGATGGCTACCAGTTGGAGCGGCCCGATAGCTGGCGGCGCGGCAGCTCGCCGTGGCTGGTGCCGCGTGCGGATGAGTCGATCCTGATCCCGGTCTACGGCCGCATCGATCATCGCTTCGACCGCAACGGCGAATACGTGCCGGTGTGGGTCGAGTCGCGCCTGCTGCTGGGCTTGCCTTCGGACCTGCCGATTTCCGGTTACGGTGGCCGCACCGTCAACTTTGTCCGCCTGTATTCGGCCAGCGCGTCGGACGAATTTGACATGCAGATTTTCAACGCCGGCGACTACATGAAGGCGGTCGAGCAGAGCATCATCTCGCAGACCATCTCCAAGGTGCTCTATCCCTCCGATGACGTAGCCGCCGGACGCGAACTGCGGCTGCTGCAGGAGTACTTCTTCGTGGCCTGCGCGATGCGGGACATCGTGCGTACCTTTGTCAGCCGCGGCGACGACTTCATCGACTTCCCGGCCAAGATTGCGATCCAACTCAACGACACCCATCCGGCGCTGGCGATCGCGGAACTGATGCGCCTGTTCGTCGATCAGTATGAGATGCCGTGGGTGACAGCGTGGGAGATAACCCGCTCGACCTTCGCTTACACCAATCACACGCTGATGCCCGAGGCGTTGGAGCGCTGGCCGCTGAGCCTGCTGGAGCGCGTCGTGCCGCGCCATCTGCAGATCATCCGCGAGATCAACCGGCGGTTTTTGTCCGAAACAATCAACGTATGGCCCAACGACCCGGAGCGTTGCGCGCGAGTTTCCATTATCGAGGATGGCCGCGAACCCCATGCCCGGATGTCGCACCTGGCGATCGTCGGCAGCCATTCTATAAACGGCGTCTCCAAGCTGCATTCCGAGCTGGTCAAAACCCGCCTGGTGCCGGAGTTCTATCAGCTTTGGCCGGAGCGCTTCAGCAACAAGACCAACGGCGTGACGCAGCGCCGATGGCTGCTGATGGCCAACCCCGGTCTGGCCAATCTCCTGTGCAAAACTATCGGACCGGGCTGGATCACCGACCTCGAGCATTTACACCATCTTGAACCGCTGGCTGACGACCCCGCTTTCCTCGACCGTTTCGCCATCATCAAGCGGGCCAACAAGGAACGCTTGGCAACAGTGGCCAGGCGGATCGCTGACGTCGACGTGGACCCCTCTTCGATCTTCGACGTGCAGGCCAAGCGCATCCACGAATACAAGCGTCAACTCCTGATGGCGTTGGGGATCGTGCATCAGTATCTGAGCCTGGTCGAAGATGGAGTCGAGCCGCCGGCGTCGCGAACCTACATCCTGGCGGGGAAGGCTGCGCCCGGTTACTGGGCCGCGCGGATGCTGATCAAGCTGATCAACAATCTGGGCGCGGTGATCAACAACGATCCCAAGACCCGCGGCTTGATCAAGGTGGCGTTTCTACCCGATTATCGCGTTTCTTTAGCCGAGAAGATTTTCCCCGCCGCCGACGTTTCCGAACAGATCTCGACCGCGGGCCGTGAGGCCTCGGGCACCGGCAACATGAAATTCGCGATGAACGGCGCGCTGACGATCGGTACGCTGGACGGCGCCAATATCGAGATCCGTGAGGCGGTGGGTCCCGATAACATCTTTATCTTCGGCCTGAACGCCGAGCAGATCGCGGAACTCACCGCGCAGCGCGCCTATCGCCCGATGGATTACTACGATGCCGACGCCCGCCTGCGCCGCGTGCTCAATGAATTGACCTCGGACCGTTTCTGCCCCAACGAGCCGGGGCTCTTCCGCTGGATCCGCGATTCCCTGCTTTACAGCGACGACTACTTTCTGATGGCCGATTTCGCCTCCTACATCGACACGCAATCTGAAATCTCCAACGAGTTCGTCCGCTCCGACGTATGGACGCGCAAGGCGATCCTCAACGTGGCGCGCATCGGCCGCTTCTCCAGCGACCGCACCGTGGCGGAGTATGCGCAGGACATCTGGCACCTGCCCAGCATCTGATGGCGCTTTAGGTCCTCAAGGGGCCATCGTCGCGAGCCACTGATTGAAATTGGCTATCCAGCAAGCAAGTAGCATTGACTCAAATTGGGCCGATTGATAGCTCAAAGCTGGGTGCAAGCTCGTCGGAGCCTCCGCGCATCGCAGAAATAAATCCTGCAGGGGGATTGGACAATAAGCCCAACACTCCACTGCATCCAAGGGAGAACACGGGAGAAATGGTCATGACACGACGGTTCAGGATGCCAGGTCTAGCCTTGGCAGCGCTTTCATTGTTGTGGCTGGCGGGAAATGCGGCGGCGGCGCAGTTCGATTTTAACGACGGCGCCCGCTACAAGGCCGAGGTGGACGCCACTTCCTCGGAAGCCATCCCGCCGGGCACGCAGATCACCACGGCGAACTGGAAGCAGTACCAGAACTTCATGCCGGTCGGAATCCAGGCGCTGTATAGCGGGCAGTATGGGTTCAAAATCGGCGACGGATCGGACTTTGCCATAAATGTCGGGCCCACCGTGTCCACGCCCTTGCCCAAAGAGGTCCAGACCAATGCCGAGAAGTACGGGCATCAGGCGCGGCTGGTAAAGCTGCCTAGCGGCGGTTACGGAATCGCGGGTTACGTGGCGGGGATGCCATTCGTTAACCCCACCGAGCCGGACTTGGGCACCAAGATTATGTACAACCTATGGTATGACTTCTGGCCGTTCCTGATCAGCTACCATAGCCACTTTTTCATTGAAGATCGCTACGGCAACACCACCCCCGAAGAGTCGATCGCCACGACCTGGCAGCTGCTGCATCTGAGCGACTCCCCGTATCCGATCAATCAGACGTACGCTTCGGGGTTCTATCACAGCACCCGCGACCTGCTGCTGCTGCCCGAACAGAGCAAGTACACCACGGCGTTGGACCTACAGCCCGACGACCCCAGCACAGTGCAGGAGAGCTACGTGTTTCTGCCCTCGCTGCGGCGTCCGCTGCGGCTTTCCAGCGCGGCGCGATGCTCGCCGATTCTGGGCACCGACTGGGCACAGGATGACAACGCCGGAGGGATTGCCTTTCAGGTGGGGTTGTTCAACGCCATGTACCTGGGCGACAAGAAGGTGCTTGCGATCGTCCACGCCGACATCCAGGCGGGCACCGGCAGCCGCGACAACCTGGACAAGGTCCTGCACACCGGACTTCCGGTTCCCGGATGGCCCCGGGCGGCGATGGGCAAGTGGGAGGTGCGCGAGGCCTACATCATCGACGTACAGCCAATTAACAAAGACTATTGCTATGCCCACAAGGTATTCTATGTGGACAAGCAGAACTGGACCACCCTGTACTACGAGACCTACGACAAGCAGGGTAAGCTGTGGAAGGTGAACAAGAATTCGGTTGGACCGGTCAACCTTAACAATGGTGAGACCGCGGTCGTTTCCGCCGCCACCGAAGATGCGATCTGGGATCTCCAGAACACCCATGGCAGCGTCAGCACGATCGGGACCTTCCCCGAGGTCGACAAAGGCGCCTCGGCTGAGCTGCAGGACGCACAGACCTTTGCGTTCCCAGGCGGCCTGTCGCGTATCATGCGCTAACCCGAGTTAAGACGATGTTGCGGGGCCGGACCACCTCCGGCCCCGCAACGGACAGTTTCTCTCCCGTAGCGCCGGCCTCCGTGCCGGCTCTTTTCGCAGGCACAAAGCCTGCGCCCTGGAGTTTCTACAAATTTGGCTGCTGAACAGCACATGGGTCGCGTCACGGTCAAAAAAAGCAGCAATTCTGTCCCCTCTCCTTATCTTAGGAGAGGGTGAGGGAGAGGTCATACGCACCGCTAAAATCAAGCGCCCACTTCGAGCGGAGACCGTGAGTAGAGTGATCAGCAGGCTAAACTGGCGATGCGCGCTCCATAGAATGCCGAGTAATTTAGAAACTCGAGTCGCAGGCACAAAGCCTGCGCTTCGTATTATGCCGCGTTGTTCACACGAACCATCTCAGGTGATGGGCGAGCAGCACATGATGTCGGCATAATCAGAACACCTCCAGAAAGGCAGCAACTGATCGTTTGGCTGATATCGTCCGGGTGAGGCCGCGATGGGCTGGGTCTTCGCCATCGCTTTTAACTCCGAGACCCGAAGGCTTGTCTGCAAGGCAAGCAGAAGCAGGGTGCGATCGCGCCGGTGGGCTCTAACTTTGCGCTTGCAAGAGGGCCGCTGTCAGTGCGAGCCTGACAGGATTCAAAAATGGCAATTCTGGTTTAGAGGTAACGCCCCATGCGGACCATCGCCAAATCGATTCGCATCGAACCAGCATTCGATGACCCGAAGTTGGTCCACGCAATGTTCGAGCGTCACGCTCCATACCGGACGATGGCAGGGTACCTTCCCATAGCGTCGATGGAGGAAACCAGTCTCCCCTGGTTCCGCGGCAACTGGGCGGCGAACGGTGAGCCGCTCGTGGCCGGCGCTGAAAAGATCCTGCATAATCAACCGTTCATCGATGCGGCGCGCGCGTTTTTTGGCGGCTCAACCGTGCGTCCCACCTTTATTGTAGTAAACGTGAATGCGCCGATGCCCGCGGGTCCGACCCATGTCGATATTCCAACTTTCAGGGGTGCGACGCGCGACGAGTACCCGCTACCCTTTCTGGTTGCCATGGGTCAGTCCGGGCTCTTCGAGAGTTGGCGCGTAATCCAGGCGGGCGCACTTACGTGGTTCTACGATGGACCCGGCGGCAACTTCGAATATTGGCCCGAAGGGCTTAACGGTCCAATGTTCACGGAACGTTCGCCTTTCGGGAATGTCGCGATCATGGCAGACAACGACCGGATGTATCATCGGATTGGGCGGGTTGGCGAACCGGATGCGAAGCTCTCTGATATGACGTCTGCCGCTGAAATCCGCCCGGTCGGCCGCGGAGCCTGGGAAATTGTGGAGAACGGCGAACCGCGTGTTAGTTATCCTTCCAGCGCGATACGTTTCTCCCTCCTCTGGAAAGCCATTCGCGAGTCGGAGGCTCATTCCGAATTACTAACTCTTGATCGTGTAATGAGTATTTTCGTCGCCGACTTCCGCCGTCGAAGTATCGATTTTCGCATTCCGGCCGACCCGTTGTCGGATAGTGACTGGATGGCGCTTCTGGACCGTATCTACTATGTACCTCCGGGCTCTGAGAAGGCGAAGGAATCAAATGAGGGTCCGGCTCAGTAAGCGGCATCGATAATGTCGCCAGGAGGTCCGTTCCTCCCCACTCCTTCTGAGTCCGGGTGAAGACGGAGTGAGGGGAAGGGAAATGAGCTTCGGCCCAATCCAAGCGCGCCCTGGCCCATGCAGGGAAGCAGGCGCCAGACAAAGAACAGAGCACCGGCTGCAAAGTTCCTTGGGTTCACATTCACCCTTGTGTCATATAGAGACGGCCGTTTTCGAGCCACTGCCGGCAGTCGTGCGTCAGTTCGCGCTTTGCGGCCTGGTCGTACAGAGCAACTTCCTCCTCGGTCAGGACTTCCTGCCAGCGGCCGTTGGTCCCCTTAAAAAAGAAGGTCTCTGGACCGCCCTTAAAGAATGCGCCATTGGCCGGACCGTCTCCTGCCTGAGCCTGGACGCTCTCATTTCGGCCAAGGTGCGGTTGCGAATGATCGACGGCCAGGCGGCCTCGGGCACGTCGATTTCGAGGAAGTCGGCGACCCGCCGAGCCTCCCCCTCGAAGTCGGCCAGCAGGTCGGCGTAATGCACGAAGAGAATATTGGGCAGGTGGCGGTGGTCCCACCACGACTGCACGTGATGCAGGTTCGACCAAAAGGGGTAGCCCTCGGTCTCCCAATCAAACCAGCCCCGTGTGATCCAGTTACGCCACAATTCGTGAATGTCTTCGGGGCAGTGAGGAAGCTCGGGGCCGACCAGGCCAGGCGTCGCGTTAAATCCAGCGTAAGCCTGTTCGGTATAGCTTCCGTAGTGGTTCCAAAACGACATGAAGACGTCGCGGGCGTCGCGGCCGACATATACATATTTCAAACGCCGATCGTAGCGCAGACCGTCCAGCGGCAAATGCGTTTTCATAAATCGCCGATGCGTCTGCTGTTCGAGTTGCGTTACTATGGACTCGATGGGCGTTATTCTCACGTCGACCCAGGGCGAGAGTTCGAAGACCGGCGCGGGTGGCTCCTGTCCGGAAAAAATGAGATTGGCAACGATCCCTTGCATCCACGTAGTGCCTGCCTTGTATGAGGTGGCGACCACGATGTCGTCGTCGCGCAGAGCGACAGCGTCCCAGCGTGAGCTGTCCAAATGATGGTTCTGATAGATATGGGTACGCTGCGGAAGTTGCTGTGTGCGCGCCGCGGTTTCGGCCATTGCTCTTCCTCCGTAGCCATTTCTTTCGGGCCGTGTTGCATTGTTTACCGCTCAAGGGCAAGCGGCACTTAACGCCGTAGGTCTCGCGTCCGCTGAAACTTCAGCAGTGTGAAATCCCCACATGCACTCCCGTACTCGACGCGATGATTCGTGGTCGGATGATTTTTCAACGATGCAGCCCACTCACCGCATTCTCCAGCGCGAGCGGTAATTTAGGCCTGTAAGCCCCGTCAAAATGGCGGGCAGACGCTATCACAACCATGTATTGGGGAGCTAGCGCTCAGACGTGCAGCTGGGCCCGGCCGGCAATACGTGAGGTTGTTGTTTCCCTTTCTTTTCGCACGCCCCAAGCGCGCATCTATCTTCACTCAAAACCGATGTGGTAGACCTATGCGGCATCCCGATGGACGAGAATGTCCCCGCATCAGGCTTGAAAGAAATGTCGACAGCCAATTCCGAAGACCACCAAGCCGCGGCCCGCATCGCGGAGCACGCGGGCAAGCTGCTGCTGGTTTCCCGCCACAGCGGGTTGTTGCAGGGCAAAGCCCTGGGCGCGGTCGGCGACGCGATTTCCAACACTTTCATCACCAGGATTCTGCGCGAGACTCATCCCGACGACGGTCTGCTCTCCGAAGAGGACAAGGACGACGAGTCCCGGCTGGACAAGCAGCGCGTATGGGTGGTCGATCCGCTGGATGGAACGCGCGAGTATTCGGAAAACCGCACCGACTGGGCGGTGCACGTGGCGCTGGTGATCGACGGCATTCCCGCCGCCTGCGCGGTTGGCATGCCCAGCCTGGGGCTGACCTTCTCGACCGCCGAGCCGTCTCCTATCGCTCCAGCACCGCCGGGACGGCTGCGCATCGTGGTCAGCCGCACCCGCCCTCCCGAGGTCGCACAAAAGGTCGCCGAGTTGTTGGGCGGAGAGCTGGTTCATATGGGATCGGCCGGAGCCAAGGCGATGGCGGTACTGCGCGGCGAAGCGCACGCCTACGTGCATGGCGGGGGACAGTTCGAATGGGATTCGGCGGCGCCCGCCGGAGTTGCCGCCGCCGCCGGTCTGCACGTATCGCGGCTGGACGGCTCGCCGCTGCGCTACAATCAGCCTGACCCCTATCTTCCAGACCTGATCATCTGCCGCCCGGAATTGGCCGCTGACATCCTCAGAGCGGTCGCGACGCAATAGGTGCAACCGTCGTCTTTCGAATCTTGTTGCACCGGAAGAAGGACTGCTTCAAGCTGATTGTCCGGCCAGTGCGTCCGGGGTTTCGAACCTCACCTCTGCCCCAGCTTCAAACCAGCGTTGTCTGTTGCCCCGTGAAAATACTTTTGCGCCGCCCGTGCCGACAATCGTTACTCTTGTATCGACAATTCTTAGAACAGCGGTCTCCTGGATTGCCACCACCGGGTTGTGGTGAACTTGATGGTACTCGCGGATTCGATGGTCTCTCGTTTCGCTGTTTGGCGCATCCGAAGAGGACCGTTCAACGTAGTGGGGGTTAATGTTGAATGGCACCAAACCCAGTGCTTCGAACCGATCCAGCCCAACCACGTTCCAGTCGTTGGTAGTCAGGATGTTTGGTCCAGCCACATTCGCACCGGCACTTGATCCAATATATGGAAGGCCGTTGCGGACTTTTTCCCGCAAAACAGACAACAAACCGGAGTGATATAATCGTTTCAAGAGCGCGTAGGTATTGCCTCCGCCTATCGCCACCGAGTCAACCCCATCGAGCGTTTCGCGCCAATTGGAATTCCAGCGAATATGAACAAGTTCTCCTGAGACTGCCGGCGCCGTTCCAATCAGGCGCTCACCAATGGCGCGAAAGTAATCTTCCTCATCGAAGAGATTCGCCGCTGACACAAACCCCAGACGCTTCGAATCTCTCAGAAACTCGACCATTTCCGCTTTGCAGTGCTCAAAGTATGGCGATCCCGTGGCGCTAATTAAAAGTAGTCTCATTCGATATCTCGATTGTTTACTGTTTTTACAGCACACACTTGCCTGAATTTCACGCGTTGGAAATGAACCGGAAGCCCTGCCACGGCAATATGCCGGCGTCAAACTGCCATTTGCCGTGTTGCGTGTTGTGCAGCGCTTCACGATCGGGATGCAAGGCAGCAACGTCGAGATTGAAGCCGTCGATGTTGGTGATAATGGTAATGCCGTCCGCGGGTGCGGTTGCGATCAACACAAAGTTGCCAGGTACGCGAATTGCCCTAACAACCTCAAAGTGTACTTTGATCCTGCCCCGGGCCGGTATGTCGACCTGCACTGCAAAGCGCGTGTCTTGGGCACTTCGGCGAACCGTCAAATTACCCTTTCTGACGTGTGCGATCTGTTTGAGAGGATTTGTCAAGAGACCGCTTAACCCTGCTGTCGCCTCTTGATCGAAG
>DASZGF010000228.1:0-16894 GCA_035939115.1 Binataceae bacterium (SeqCode) | reverse complement strand
CGTAAGCTAAAATGTAGAGGCAACGACGATTCCCGCGGAGGTGAAGTTGGAGTAAGCGTTTCCGGTGAGGCAAGACGGTGAAGTTGGAGTAAGCGTTTCCGGTGAGGCAAGACGGTGAAGTTGGAGTAAGCGTTTCCGGTGAGGCAAGACGGTGAAGTTGGAGTAAGCGTTTCCGGTGAGGCAAGACGATCGGCCAGAATAATTGACGCCAATCAATCCCCGCCAGTGTGCCCTGCGCCGCGGCGACCTGATCCAGAGGCGCGGCCTTCTCGGTGTCGGCGTGATACCGGCGCTGAAGATACTGGCGATAGTCTTTCGATAGGATCGAGTAAGTCTCCAGGTGGCCATTGACCATCACGGACGCGTAGGCGGTGTCACCGTCGTGGAACAGATCAGCCCTGCTGCCGATCTGCACCAACACGGTTGCCACCGATGGCCCGCGCGGTTGGGCCGGTTGGCGTTCAGGCATTGGCGATGTACTCATCGAAGCTGGACTTGATCACCAACACCCGCCGCCCGGCGCGGATTACCTGAAGGTGTTTCCGATCTATCTCAAGTCGGATAAACGCCTCACTAACGCCCAGTGACTCGGCGACCTCCTTGATCCCGTAGGTGAGACGTGGAAGCCGCGGCCTAACTCTTTTGTGCTGCTGCACTTGTGCTTCTTCTGACATGGTGCTACCCATATTAAGACGTGTGCCAATTGCTTGCTATGCGAAAGGCCGAAAACAGTTCGCGCGAAAGGTTTGTCACAAGCCGGTATGCAGCACTGGCAGAATTCGTCGCCCTGACCAACCTGCTGGAGCCAACCAACGACTCGCTGACCGCCAGCCAGCTCGAAAGTCTCGACCCCGAGGTAATCTCGGTTCTTGAGTCTGTCTGGCGCGTGGCCTGCCAACGGTTCGGGCCGCGGCCCAGCGATCCGCCGGCTATCCTGGCGCAGACCGGCGGCGCTGAAGGAATTGTTGTCCTAATCCGCGGAGACGACCCGAACCGGCCCTATGCCTTGACGAGCCCCATTGACCTGTACGTGACCGTCCGCACCGTCCGCGACGCCCTACGGGCCTTGGCCACCACCAAGCCCGGCACACTGCCGATCGACCTGCCGCTGCAAGCCGGACCTGCCCGCGTCCAGGTAAGGCCCGATGGCCGAATGCTGCCCGGACTGGACCTACGCGATTTCTTCCTGCCGGCCTTGGCCGGCGGCGACGTGCGCCGCATCAAGATCTGCCCGGCGTCAGGCTGCGGCCGGCTTTTTATGGCAACGCGCCGCAACAAGGCGTCCTGCTCTGACGCATGCGCCAACCGTCTTAAGGCTGCAAGGTTCAGGAAGGATCACGCATCCTATTACACCGCCGAAGAACGGCAGAAACGCGCCGACCGCAACGCCAGACGCAAGCGGCGTATTGCAAAACTGAGGTAAAACCATGCCCGGTCTTTTTCGAAAAAATGGAGCCTATTGGATCGATTTCCACGACGCTGATGGTGTGCGGCACCGCCGCAAAGCCGCCGCGTCAAAACGAGTCGCACTGGAGGTCTTGAACCACACCCTCGACCAAGTGGCCCACCAAGAGATCGGTATCCTGGACACCTCAATGTCCTTCGCTGCCTTTTCGAAGGAATGGGAGCGGCGCGTCCTTCCAAAGATCGGCGCCAACACGGCGACGCGCTGGCACGGAATCGTGGTCAACCACCTGCGGCCATTCTTTAACGGCACCCTAAAGGCAATCTCGCTGGCGCGCGTCGAGGACTACATCGCAAAACGGCTCGAGGAAAACGCCACCAAGGCCACGATAAACCGCGAGTTATCCTGCCTGCGCCATATGATGAAGCGGGCGCTCGCCTGGAAGAACCTGACCCGCAACCCGATCGCCGAATGGCGACCAATGAAAGAAGCTCCAGGCAGAACCCGGTTTGCCAGCGAGGAAGAGATCGACCGCCTAATCGATGCCTGCGCAGAATCCCGCTCACCATACCTGCGTCCATTCGTAATCCTGGCGCTAAACGGCGGCTTGCGCCGCGGCGAAATCTTGTCCCTAACACGCGCACAAATTGATTGGCACAACTGCACCGCAACGATCGCACAGACCAAAAACAGCGAACAGGGTCACGTCCCGCTGAACGAGACCGCCATGGCGGCGCTGCGCTTGCTGCCGATCCGGATCGACGGCCGGCTCTTTCCATTCAAGGACGGCCACACGGTCAGCCGGGCCTTTCGGCGTGCGTGTAACCGCGCCAACGTCTCTGACTTTCGCCTGCACGACTGCCGGCACACTTTCGCCAGCTACCATGCCCTGGCAGGAACGCAGCAACGCGGACTGCAAGCCTTGCTGCGCCACCGGGACACCCGCATGACCATGCGGTATTCGCACCTGACCGACGTCTACCTACGCCAGGCCGTCGATGCAGTGAACCTCGGCGCTGACAAGCCCGCAACGGCGAACGTTAATACGTAACAACGTCCCGGGCCTGATGACGACCTTGCGACAAGCGTGACGACCCCATTTTTCGAGCGTCATAAGTCGTCACACAAAAAAGGCAGCCAAGGTCTACACTTTCGGCGTTTTGTGACGACATGACACTTGTGACGCTGGTGCAGATCTCTTCTCTTACCTTTACACTGTCCCGGCCCGCCACGCTGCCCAATCCACAAACCGCCGCCTTACCCATAGGCCCACCTCGGCCCATCCCGCACCCCCGGCTGGCGACCCTTTATGACTGTTTTCGGCCCCAGGATGGCACCCTAATGGCACCGCCCGCTCGGCCCGCAAACCGTCACGCCGAAAAGCCCTTATGTTCATTGGTGGGCGGTGCAGGTTTCGAACCTGCGACCCCCGGCTTGTAAGGCCGATGCTCTACCGCTGAGCTAACCGCCCGGTTAAAGAGGGGAGGGGAAAGTAAACGGCGCCGGAGTCTGTAGGCTCCGGCGCCGTTTTCAGAGCTATGGATTAGGCCGCTTCAGCCTGCGGTTGCCGTTTCGGCCGGCGCGCTGTCCTCGTTGAGCGAGTCCTTCAGTTGCTTGCCGGCTTTGAACTTGGCCGAGCGGCTGGCGGAAATCTCGATCGCTTCACCGGTTTTCGGATTACGGCCGGTGCGCGGGCGGCGTGATGAAACCGAGAACGTCCCGAACCCGGAGATGTTGACACGTTCGCCCTGGCGCAGCGCCGCGATGATGTCGTCGAGGATGATGTTGATCGCTTTTTCCGCCTCGGACTTGTGCATGCCAAGCTTGTTGGCTAATCCTTCGATCAACTCCGTTTTCGTCATTCGATCCATCCTGCGCAGTCCTGTTTAACGGCTAAATAAGCGGCTATTTAGGTCTTGTCAAGTTCCGCCGCGGTTAAAAGTCAAATCCCGAACGCCGGGTCAGGGTCGGAGTCGCAGGAGCGTCCTTTTCCCGATCGTCTTCATCATCTTCGTCATCATCGCTGAGGGTTGGCTCAGGCGACCAGTCAATCGGATTGGGCTGGGCCTTCAGGAACTTCTCCGGATCATCCAGCACCAGCGCTTTCTTAAGCACGTCGTCCATGTGCTCGACCTGCACCATGGTGACGTTCTTGAGCACCGCGGCCGGGATGTCCTGGACGTCCTTCTCGTTCTCCTTGGGTATCAAGACGGTCTTGATCCCGCCCCGATGGGCCGCCAGCACCTTCTCCTTCAGGCCGCCGATCGGCAATACCCGCCCGCGCAGCGTGATCTCGCCGGTCATCGCCAAATCATTGCGCACCGGCACCTTGCACAGCGCCGATACCAGCGCCGTTGCCAAAGTGATTCCAGCCGAGGGGCCGTCCTTGGGGATCGCACCCTCGGGTATATGAATGTGAATATCGATCTTCTGGTAGAAGTTGAAGTCCAGGCCCAGCGCCACGGCGCGTGATCGCACGTAGGACATCGCCGCCTGGGCGCTTTCCTGCATCACCTCGCCCAACTGACCGGTAACCGTCAGCTTGCCGCGGCCCGGCACGATCGTAACCTCAACCGCCAGCAACTCGCCGCCCAGTTCGGTCCACGCCAAACCGGTCGCCACACCGATGTGCGGCTTGGTCTCCGCCAGCCCGTAGCGGAAGCGGGGCGGACCCAGGTACTTGGTCAGACTGGAACTGGACACTTTGACGTGAGCGTTGCGGTCATTCTTGACCACCTCGACCGCGACCTTGCGGCAAACCGCGGCAATTTCACGCTCCAGGTTGCGGACTCCGGCCTCGCGCGTGTAATGGCGGATAACGCCCAGCAGTGCCTTGTCGGAGAACTCGATGTTCTCTTCCTTAAGCCCATTGGCCTCGCGCTGCTTCTTCATCAGATAGCGCTTGGCGATGTTGAGCTTTTCGTTCTCCGTGTAGCCCGGGATGCGGATGATCTCCATCCGATCCTGCAGCGGCCGCGGAATCCGTTCCAGCGTGTTGGCGGTAGTGATGAACATCACCTTGGAGAGATCGTAATCAACGTCCAGGTAATGGTCGTTAAACGCGCAGTTCTGTTCCGGGTCTAGCACTTCGAGCAGTGCCGATGACGGGTCGCCGCGGAAATCGGTGGACATCTTGTCCACTTCGTCCAGCAGGAACACCGGGTTGCCGGAGCCCGCCTTGCGCATCGACTGGATCACTTTGCCCGGCAGTGCGCCGATATAGGTGCGGCGATGGCCGCGGATTTCCGCCTCGTCGCGCACTCCACCCAACGACACGCGCACGAATTTGCGTCCCATCGAGCGGGCCACCGAGCGGCCCAGCGAGGTCTTGCCGACCCCGGGAGGTCCGACCAGGCACAGGATCGGTCCCTTGATTTGACCGACCAGGGTCTGCACCGCGAGATACTCCAGGATGCGCTGCTTGACCTTGTCCAGGCCGTAATGGTCCTCTTCCAGGATGCGCTCGGCCTCTTTTATGTCGAGCTTGTCATCGGTGTATTCGTACCACGGGAGCGACAAAAACCAATCCAGGTAGTTGCGTACCACCGTCGCTTCGGCCGACATCGGCGACATCATCTTGAGTTTCTTGATCTCGCGCTCGCACTTTTCGCGCGCCTCGGCCGACATCTTCTTCTCGCGCAACTTATCCTCGAGCTCCTGGATTTCGTTCTTGAACTCGTCCTTTTCCCCCAATTCCTTCTGGATCGCGCGCATCTGCTCGTTGAGGTAGTACTCTTTCTGGGTCTTCTCCATCTGCTTCTTGACCCGAGTACGGATGCGCTTTTCGACTTCCAGAATCTCCAGCTCCGAGCGCATATAGCCGAGGATCTTCTCCAGGCGCTCGGCCGGATTGGCGGTCTCCAGCAGGGCCTGCTTCTCCTCCAGCTTGATGCCCAGGTGCCCGACCAGCTTGTCGGCCAGATAGGCCGGGTCGTCGATGGCAGAGATCGAAGTCACCATCTCGGGCGGGATCTTCTTGTTGAGCCTCACATAGTTGTCGAACGTCGAGATCACCGAGCGCATCAGCGCTTCGACCTCGGTGGTGCGGTCGCAGACCTCGGCTACTTCCTCGACCTCGACCTGGAAGAATTCGCGGTCCGTAACGTGGCGCACGATGCGGGCGCGCTTTTTACCTTCCAGCAGGGCTTTGACGGTGCCGTCAGGCAGGCGCAGCAACTGCACCACCACGCCCAGGGTGCCGACCGCGTAGATGTCGTCGGGCGTCGGCTCGGAAACCTTGGCGTCCTTTTGGGCTGCGAGCAGAATTGGTTTCTTTTGGTTTTCGGCTTCTTCGAGCGCCTTTATCGACTTTTGCCGTCCCACGAATATGGGATAAACCTCGTGAGGAAAAACAATGAGTTCACGCAGCGGCAGCAGTGGAACTACCTGCGCGGGCGCATTGTCACGGTTGTCTTTTTTATCGTTACGAAAGAGCATCTTATTTATCGAGTCTCCCCGAACTTAGGCGGTCTCGGCGGCTTTCTGGTAGACCAGCAAAGGCGGTTCCTTTTGACTTACAACCTCCTCCGAAATTAGGACTTCTTTGATATTGGGCTGCGACGGGATGTCGTACATCACGTCGAGCATGATGTTTTCCATGATCGCACGCAGGCCGCGCGCTCCCGACTTGCGCTTGAGCGCCTCGCGGGCGATCGCACGCAACGCACCCTGGGTGAACTTGAGATGCACGTTCTCCATGTCGAACAGCTTCTGATACTGGCGCACCAGCGCGTTCTTGGGTTCGGTCAGGATCCGCACCAGCGCGTCTTCTTCCAGCTCGGACAGCGTGGCGATTACCGGCAGCCGTCCCACGAACTCGGGAATCAATCCGAACTTGAGCAGATCCTCGGGCTGAACGTCAATCAGCAAATCGGAGACCGACTTGGGATCGCGATGGCTTAAGTCGGCCCGAAAACCCATCGTCTTGCCCGCGATCCGCCGGCGCAAAATGTCTTCCAGACCAACGAACGCCCCGCCGCAGATAAACAGGATGTTGGTGGTGTCGACCTGCAGGAATTCCTGCTGCGGATGCTTGCGTCCGCCCTTGGGCGGCACGCTGGCCGTGGTGCCCTCGATGATCTTGAGCAGCGCCTGCTGGACGCCTTCGCCCGATACGTCGCGCGTGATCGAAGGATTGTCGCCCTTGCGCGCGATCTTGTCGATCTCGTCGATATAGACGATGCCGCGCTGGCAGCGCTCGATATCGTAGTCGGCGTTTTGCAGCAGCGACAGGATAATGTTCTCGACGTCCTCGCCGACGTAGCCGGCCTCGGTCAGCGAGGTGGCGTCGGTAATCGTGAAAGGAACTTGCAGGAAGCGGGCAAGGGTCTGCGCCAACAGCGTCTTGCCGACACCGGTGGGCCCAATCAGCAGGATGTTGGACTTCTGCAGTTCGACGTCGCCGGTGACCATCTGCGAGTCGATCCGCTTGTAATGGTTGTGGACCGCGACCGAGAGAATTTTTTTAGCCCGGTCCTGTCCGATGACGTATTGATCCAGAACCCGCTTGATCTCGGCCGGCTTGGGCACCGCCGAGGTCTGTCCGAAAGCCTCCTCGCCGTCGGTTTCCTCGGCGATGATGTCATTGCAGAGGTCGATACATTCGTCGCAAATGTAGACGGTCGGCCCCGCGATCAACTTGCGCACCTCGTCCTGACTCTTTCCGCAAAAAGAGCAGACCAGGGATCCGGCCCGATCATCATGCTTGGCCATATTGCCTCCCGACCCTCACTTGGAGGACCCCCGGCTAACGATTACCTCATCAACGATTCCGTATTCAACCGCCTGCTCGGGTCCCATGAACATATCGCGATCGGTGTCCTTCTCAATCTTGCGCAAACTTTGACCCGTGTGCTTGACGAAAAGGTTGTTGAGCTCTTCCCGTATGCGCAGAATCTCGCGCGCCTGGATATCGATATCCGTGGCCTGACCCTGGGCGCCGCCCAGCGGCTGATGAATCATGATGCGCGAATGGGGCAGCGCGTAGCGCCGTCCCTTGTGGCCGGCCGCCAGCAGCACCGCGCCCATGCTCGCCGCCTGTCCCAGGCACAGGGTGGAGACCGGCGGCTTGATGAACTGCATGGTGTCGTAAATCGCCAGTCCCGAGGTGACCGAACCGCCCGGTGAATTGATGTAGAAGGAGATTTCCTTTTCGGGGTCTTCCGACTCCAGAAAGAGGAACTGGGCGGTCACCAGATTGGCGACGTCGTCGTTGATCTCGCTGCCCAGGAAAACAATCCGGTCCTTCAGCAGCCGCGAGTAAATATCGTATGCGCGCTCTCCACGGCCGGTCTGCTCGATTACAATTGGAACCAGATTGCTCATAACGCCATTAGGCGAGGCATGTTGACCCAAACTCCTGTGGGCTTGTGCACTATGAGGATTGTATCCAGTTTGAAATGGGGGGGCAACATTGGGTTAACGATTCCGACGCCCCTCATTCGGACTCGCCCGGCGCCGCGCCGCCCCCGATCTCGCCCGCACCGCCCTCACTTTCACCACCGCTTTGGGCAGCTGCGGGCTCTTCATCCTCTTTTTGCGCCCGCTCCAGGAGCAGGTTGAGAGTCTTCTCGCGCCGCATCGTGCTGCGCATCAGGGCCCGGTTCTCCTCCTTGCCGTAGAAGCTGGCTACCCGATCACGGTCGCGGCTCGCATGCGTGACGATGGCCGCAATTCGCTCGGCCACATCTTCGTCGCTGACTTCGATCTTCTCCTGATCGGCCAGCGCATCGAGGATCAGGGCGCCGTGAGCGCGCTTTTCGGCCCGTCCCTTGAACTCGTCGTGGTTCTTGTGCGCCTCTTCCATCGCCTGTTCGCCGGGCATCCCGCCGGCCTGCAGCGCGGAGGCAAACTCCGCTTCCAGAGCGTGCTGCTCGCGCTCGACCAATGACTGCGGGATCTCCACCGGGTTCCGTTCCAGCACGATGTCCAGTAATCCCTGCCGCACCTTGGCGTCGGCCTCCTGGCGGCCCTGCGCCAGCAGATTGTCCCGCATCTTGTCGCGCAACTCGGCCAGGCTTTGGAACTCGCCCTGGTCCTTGGCGAACTCGTCGTCGAGGTTGGGCAATTCGCGGCGGAAAATTTCACCGACCTTGTAGCGCCATTCGACGTCCTTGCCGGCCAGGTCCTTCTCCGAGTAGTCGGCTGGATAGCTGCGGCGCCGGCTGCCTTCGACCCCGACCTCGGATCCGGCCAGCACTTCATGCAGGCCGTGCGCGATGGTCTTGTCGGAGACCTCCAGCAGGCGCGATTCAAGTTTGCTGCCCGCAATCGGCGCGTTGTCGGCAAACGCCTCCAGTTGCGCGATTACGAAATCGCCCGGTTCCACGCGCGTGCGGTCCTCTACCTTCTTGAGCGTGGCCAGCCGCTCGCGCAGGCGCTGCATGGCGGTGTCCACCTGCTCCTCGCTGACGGTGACTTCGTGGCTCGGAACCCGAAGGTTTTCGTAGTCCTTGACCTCGATCTCAGGCTTGATGTCGAAGACCGCGGCAAAGCGCAGGGCTTTTTTTAGGTCGGTTTCTTCGGTGACGATTTCGGGGTCGGCCACCGGGGTCAGATGATGCTCGCTCAGCGCCTTTACGGTTGATTCCTTGATCAGCTTCTGGATGACCTCGCTGCGGACCTGGTCACCAAACAGCCGCTCCAGCATCTGGCGCGGTGCGTGTCCGGGACGAAAGCCTTTTAAATGCACCGAGCGCTTGAGTTCCGAATAGGAACGGTCAAGCTCTTGTCCAATCTCATCCTGGTCAAGTTCGATGGTTACCTTGCGGCGTAGAGAGGAGGGATTTTCGACGTTAATATTCATGGCTGCCTGTTGGGGATTTGAGCTAAACACAAGCGCTGGCTTTGGATCAACATCCCGCGCGCCAGGGAACCTTCAAATGCCCTCTCTTCGCTCTTCCCAAAGACGCGCCGAAAGCACAGGATAGCGGGTGGCCCGCCGCGGCGGGCCGCTGTCAAACCGGGGGGAACACGCAAAGGCGCCAAAGCTGATACCAATAGACTCAAAACCCGACATCTATGTTAGCAGGTGGCTGGACTTGAGTCCGTGAAACTCGTAGGCTTTCGCGCAAAATAATTCAGTCCGTTTGAGGTGCCCGCCATGCCGGGCAGGGTTCGCCGGCTGATATTTCGAGACTTGACGGATGGCGGAGTTATCAGGAGACATCGGTAAATGAGCGAGTCAAATATTGTTTTGCCAGCCCTTTCGGGCGGCCAGGTGCTGATCCTGTGGCTGGTCTTGCTGTCAGCCATCGCGGCGCTTGGCTATGGACTCTATCTGGTCCGCATCGTGCTTGCCGCCGACCCCGGCGCCAAGTCGATGACGGACGTGGCCGACGCGGTCGAAGAAGGCGCGATGGCCTACTTGCGACAGCAGGTCCGGACCATGCGCTGGTTCGTCCTGGCGATCTTTATCGTCCTATTCTTCATGTACCGGCACGTTTATTCGGGCCTGGCGCTGCCGCTCGGCATCTCGGTGGCCTTCCTGATGGGCGTCAGCGCGTCGTATGGCGCGGGCTTCGTCGGGATGTGGTTGGCGGTCAAGGGCAACGTGCGCAGCGCCAACGCCGCCCTCACCAGTTTTAAAGATGCGATGGAACTGGCCTTCAAAGCCGGCGGCGTGTCGGGCATGTTCACCGTCGGCCTGGGGCTGCTGGGCGCTACCATCATCTTCCTGATCTTCCGCGAAAACGCGATGAAGGTGCTGGTCGGTTTCGGCTTCGGCGGCTCCCTGGCCGCGCTGTTCATGCGCGTGGGCGGCGGGATCTTCACCAAGGCCGCCGACGTCGGCGGCGACTTGGTGGGCAAGGTTGAAGCCGGCATCCCCGAAGACGACCCGCGCAACGCCGCCACGATTGCCGACAACGTAGGCGACAACGTGGGCGACTGCGCCGGGATGGCGGCGGACGTATTCGAGTCCTATGAAGTCACCCTGGTGGCCGCGATCATTCTGGCCGCCTACGCTTTGAGCGAGAAGGATTTCATCGCCGCCTATGGTGGGCCGGCCGGAGCCGGTGCGTTCGCGGTCAAGCTGATCATCTTCGCCCTGATTCTGCGCGCGGTGGGCGTCTTCTCCTCGATCATCGGCATCATGGCGGTGCGGGTTCCGGCTGGCACCGCGATGCGCGACCCGATGCGTCCGATCATCAACGGCTACATCGCCTCGGCGGTGGCCTCGGTTATCGGCTTTTTCATCGTCAACTATTTTTATCTGACCGACCCCGCCACGGGGCGCCCGGACTGGCGTTTCGCGATCACCGCTTCGGTCGGAATCCTGCTGGCCGTGGTCACGCTATGGCTCACCAACTACTTCACCCATCCCGATAAAGGACCGGTCACCGAATGCGCCACCGCCGCCAAGACGGGCCCGGCGACGTTGATTCTGTCGGGCATGGCCGAGGGACTGGAATCTTCGGTGTGGGCGCTGCTCGTAATCGCGATTTCGATTATCGCCGCGATGATCATCTTCCGCGACTCGCTGGCGTTGCAGTTCTATGGGATCGCGCTGACCGGATTGGGCCTGCTGACCACCACCGGTTTTATCCTGGCGATGGATACCTACGGGCCGATCACCGACAACGCGCACGGAATCTTCGAGATGGGCGGAATCCATCAGGAAGAGGCTTCCCGCACACTGTCGTGGATGGACGCAATCGGCAATACCACCAAGGCGCTGACCAAAGGCCTGGCGATTGCAACCGCGGTGCTGGCGGCGGTCTCTCTGTTCCGCTCCTTTATAGATGAGGCACATCTTGGCGACATCGGCGTTCAGATCAACACGCCCACGGTATTCGTCGGCCTGTTGATCGGTGGCGCAGTGCCGTTCCTGTTCAGCTCATTTGCAATCAAAGCGGTGGGCCGGGCGGCCTACCAGGTCGTGGTCGAGGTGCGCCGCCAGTTCCGCGAACACCCCGGAATCATGGAATACAAGGAAAAGCCCGACTACAGCCGCTGCGTTGAAATCGTAACGGCAACCGCCCAGAAAGAGCTGCTGAGCCCGGGGATCCTGGCTATTTTTGCTCCCCTGCTGGTGGGCTTTGGTCTGGGTGCTGGAGCGCTGGGCGGATTCCTCGGCGGCACGATCCTAACCGGCCAGTTGATGGCGGTCTTCATGTCCAACGCGGGCGCCACCTGGGACAATGCCAAAAAGAAGATCGAAGACGGCTTTTTGGGCGGCAAAGGCACCGACGTGCACAAGGCTGCCGTGGTGGGCGATACCGTGGGCGACCCGTTCAAGGACACCGCGGGTCCGGCGCTCAACCCGATGATCAAGGTGATGAACCTGGTCGGCATCCTGGCGGCACCGTTTACGCCGGTCGGAATCGGCAATGTAACGGCCGGGCGCGTATTTATCGTGCTGCTGTCGCTGGCGCTGCTGGGCGTCGCAGTCGCGTTCTCCAAGAAGGGCTCGATCGCGGAAGAGTCGGGCGCAGGGGCTACCACCAAGGCAGCCGCATAAGCTTCGGTTTGCGATTGAAGTTAAAAACGGCGGCGCCGCGCGCATCGCGTGCGGCGCCGCCGTTTTTGGTTCGTCGGGGGGTGAGAATGCTCAACACCTCTCTAAACCAGTGGGACAGGCCGGGACGCCTGTTTCCCACTGGTTTAAATGATGAGATTTTAGGAAGGAACCCCGGCCTCTTCTTTTCAATACCGTAGCGCCGTTGCCCCGAACGCTGTGGCGCGTGATAATCGCCTCAATGGCTTCCGCTGTCAGCTCCGCACTTCGAGCCGAGATCTCGCAGGCGTCCTCAGAGCCTGCGCTGGATGCGCACGATATCAACTTCTTTTACGGCGAGCGCCAGGCGCTGAAGGACGTTAGCTTCTCGATCCCGCGGGGCGAGATATTCGGCTTTTTGGGCCCCAACGGCGGCGGCAAAACCACCCTGTTCAAGGTGCTATCATCCCTGGTCCCCTGCCAGACCGGCACGGTGCGGATGCTGGGTCGCGATCTGCTGCGCGAAAAGATGGACATCCAGCGCCGCATGGGCGTGGTGTTCCAGCATCCCAGCGTCGATGACAAGCTCACCGTGCGCGAGAACCTCGAATGTCACGGTCATCTATATGGGATGCGCGGCAATCATCTGCGTCAACGCAGCCGGCTGATGCTGGAGCGGCTGGGGCTCAGCGACCGCGCTCGCGACCGGGTCGAGACGCTTTCGGGCGGGCTGCGACGGCGCACCGAACTGGCCAAGGCGCTGCTCCATGAGCCGGAATTGCTTCTGCTCGACGAGCCCAGCACCGGCCTGGACCCGGGCGCGCGACGCGAATTCAACGACTACCTGGCCCATCTGCGCCGCGCCGACGGCGTCACCATCGTGCTCACCACGCATTACATGGAGGAGGCCGAGCGCTGCGACCGCATCGCGATCATGCACGAGGGCAGGATGGTGGCGATGGCGCCGCCGGGAGAGCTGAAGGAGCAAATCGGCGGGGATGTGGTGGTAGTGCGCACCATCGGCGATCCGGCGGAACTGATGGGCAAGCTTCAGGCATCGCTCGGGCTCAAGAGCGCTCTGGTTGACGGCACCATTCGCATCGAGCGCCAGCGCGGGCATGAACTGGTGCGCGACCTGGTTGACGCCTTCGGCGATCAGATTGAAAACGTCAGCTTTGGTAAACCGACGCTTGAAGACGTATTCGTCCATCTCACAGGCCGCAGATTTTTCGCCGACGGCGGCGGCGAGGTGTAAACGGGTGCTGTTGCAGGTTTATACGTTGTGGAAACGCGAAGTGGTGCGGTTTTGCCGCCAGCGCAGCCGGGTGACCGGGGCCTTCCTGCAACCGCTGGTCTTTTGGGCGCTGCTCGGGGTCGGATTCAACGCGTCGTTCCGTCCGGCCGGCACACCCGCCACCGTCAGCTACGCGGAATATTTTTATCCCGGCGTGATCGCGCTGGTGCTGCTCTTTACAGCGATCTTCGCGACCATTTCGACTATCGATGATCGCAAGCAGGGTTTCCTCCAGGGCGTGCTGGTCGCGCCGATCACACGCACGACCGTCGTTATGAGCCAGGCGTTGGGCGGTACCACTCTGGCCCTGGTTCAGGGGATCATCTTCCTGGTGCTGGCGCCGATCGCGGGTGTCAGGCTCAGCGTGTCAGCGGTGCTGGCAACGGTGATAATTATGGGCTTGGTGGCCTTCGCGCTGACCAATCTAGGATTGATTATCGCCTGGCGGATCGATTCAACGCAGGGCTTCCACGCAATCATGAATCTGATTCTGCTGCCCATCTGGATGTTGTCGGGAGCATTCTTCCCCGCCGCCGGCGCCCCGGGATGGCTTGCCTGGGTGATGCGCGTCAATCCAATGACCTACGGCATGGCAGCCCTGCGCGAGAGCCTCTACCTCGCCCATCCCGGCGCTCTCGGCTCTCTGCCCAACCTGACCTTCTCCGCGCTCCTGACCGTCGCCTTCGCAGCAGTGACCTACCTCGGCGCAGTCCGCGTCGCGAGTCGCGTCGTCACCGCCTGAGCGATTGACGCGCTTCACACACTCCTGGTTAAAGCCTCACGCGCGGCCTTCACCTCCTCTCGGACCGCTTTGCGAACGACCGCTTCCAGGCGCGCGCCTCGGATGTATTCACGCAGCGCGTCATTGATCAGGGTCTGGTAGTTGCCGCCGCCGGCGCGATCGACAATGTCCTGAAAGTGCTCGATAACATCGTTATCAAGACGAATCGTGATGCGGGTCTTACCTGGAGTTGCAGGAATCGTCGGCCCCCGTCGGGCCTTGCTAAAGTTGTATTCCTTTTTTATTGAACGGCTTTTCGCTCGTGCCCGGGCATTCTCCTCCTCTCCATTCGGAGCTTTTGATAGCGCGCCGAATCAGCTAGCTTTTACGCCGTCTGGGAACATCTGTTTCGCGGCAGCCGGCTGCTGCATTTGCCAGGAGGCTTAACTATGGCCGTTAACGAAAAATTTATCTCCGCCGACAGTCATGTGGTAGAGCCGGAGGATCTGTGGATCAAGCGGATGGGCGGGGCCTGGCGCGAGCGCGCTCCGCACTTCGTTGCAGGCGCCGATACCGACTACATGATCGTCGAAGGTATTCCGCCCGTTCAGGGCGCCGATCTGATGGCCGGAATGATGGACGACAAGCTCAAGGGACGCGCCCTGGACCGCTCCAAAAACCATTTCAAGGACGTTAGGCCCGAGTCCATCGATCCGAAGCTGCGGCTGGGCGACCAGGATATCGACAACATCAGGGCCGAAGTGCTCTATCCCAATTATGCGCTGATGCTGTACGCGGCGCCCGATCCTGAATACAAGCGCGAATGCTGTCGCGCCTACAACGATTGGCTGATCGAGTTCTGCTCGGCCGCGCCCAAACGCTACGTCGGCGTGGCGATGCTGCCCATCGGCGGTCCCATCGAATGGGCGGTCAAGGAGGCGGAGCGTGTGCGGCGAGCCGGGTTGCAGTCGGTCACCATCCCCTCATGCCAGCCCAAGACGCCCTGGTGGGACCCTTACTACAAACCGTTGTGGGCCGCGCTTCAGGACCATGAAATGATCCTCGCCTTCCACAACGCCGCCACCGAGGAGCCGGTGCGCCAGGATTTGCCGCTGCTGCCGCTGGTCGTCGATCTCAAGATGGTCGGGCAGGTGCGCACGCTGGCCGGAATCCTTTCCTCGGGCGTGCCCGGCGCCTATCCCAAATTGAAGTTCGTCGTGGTCGAGGGCGGTATCGGGTGGGTGGCGGCGGCGGTACGGCTGATGGATCATCTGTGGGAAGACCATCGCGGATGGATCGAGCCGCATCTGGAGGAGGCGCCAAGCTTTTACTGCAAGCGGCAGTTCTATTTCACCTTTGAAGACGACAAGGCGGGCCTGCTGACGCGCTCCTTGCTCAACATCGATCACCTGATGTGGGGTTCGGACTACCCGCACACCGAGGGTACGTTCCCGCACTCGCGTGAGCAGATCGCCCGGGACTTCGCCGAACTGCCCGAAGCCGAAACGCGCAAGGTCGTGATCGATAACGCGGCGCATCTATACGGCCTCTGAACGATTTAGTTATCCGCAACCAATTCGGAGTGTGAACAATGTCGTACAACGAGAAAGAGCGAGGCGTGCTGGAACGGGTGAAGAAATCGCCCTTTCCCACCGACTACAAGGGACTGCGCGAGGCAATCAATTCGACCATCGGACCTACCAACGCCAAACCCCCCGAGATCGGCGCATTTCATGAAGATGTCGAATTGCGCCCCGGCTTGCGCGCCGATGTCTCCGTGCCAAAGGGCGCGGGACCCTTCCCGATCGCGATCTATCTGCATGGCGGCGGATGGGTGGCGGGCAGCTCCAAGAGCCATCGCAAGCTCGGGATGCAATTTGCCGAGGCGGGTTACCTGACGCTCAACCTCGATTACCGCCTCGCCCCCGAACATCCGTTTCCGGCAGGCCTGGAGGATTGCGTCTTTGCCCTGCGATGGGCGCATGAGAATGCCAAACGATGGAACGGCGATCCCGCGCGCATCGTGATCTGCGGGGACTCGGCGGGAGCGAATCTGGCAGCGGCGGCAGCGCTGGAGATCGGCAAGAATCAAAACGGGCTCAAGTTGAAGGCGCTCCTACTGCTGTATGGGCTTTATGATATACGCGCGATGATGGAGCGCGGACGCGAGGGCGGCGTGCCCGGCACCAACCGCAACTACTTGGGCGCTGACCATCAAAGTAAGGTGGATGATCCGCGCGTCAGCCCGATCAAAGGAGTCAAGCCCGGCGCTTTGCCGCCAACGTTTATTATCGTCGGCACTGCCGACAACCTGTTGCCGGAAAGCTACGCGATGGCCGCAGCGCTAAGTAAAGCGGAAATCCCGCACGAAGTGCATGTACTGGAGGATATGCCGCACGCGTTCATGCAGATGTGGATGCTGTCGGGATGTGTGGAGGGGCAGCGCCTGATGTTCAACTTTATCAAGCGTCACATTGACGATTGAATCCGATTGGGAGGGATCGTTAGCTTCCCGATCGTGTACGTTTTTTTTACTGCAAAAAGGCGGCACGGCCCCAAGTACGCGCCGCCCTTCGCGCCCTATTCTTTTAGCGGAGTTCCGCGTCAGCTCCCATCCGCGCTCGTTCCCTGAGACTGCTGGAGATCTAGGTTTAGACCGCGGTCCGGGATCAGTAGCGGAGCCGATCGGCTGTTTCCTATAGCGACCCCCGCGTCCGGTATGTTGGCCGGTGCCGGCCGGTTAGCTGTCAGACTGACCCCTTCATCAGGAAGCGCGGGCGGCAGCGCCGGAGCCGCCCCGCTAACTCCTCTTTGCGTGGCGCCGGGCTGAGCCGCCTGGCTGCCGCCCGGGTTGGCTTCCTCGGAGATGATTGCCTGGGGTGCCTGCTCATCATTTCCCCTTGTATCTTTAAACCAGAGCCGCAAGATAGAAAAGGGCGCGGTAGACCGCAACGACCAAGGTCTCACAAGGCCGGGGGAGAGCAAGGGTCGCCGCGCCCGGATAACCAAGCGTCCGCAGCCCGAACAGTCGACAGGGCC
>DASZGF010000227.1:0-10026 GCA_035939115.1 Binataceae bacterium (SeqCode) | reverse complement strand
GCCATGTGCTCGACGAAGCGGGTCTTGCCGCAGCCCGTCGGTCCCTTGAGCAGGACCGGCAAGCGCGCCTTGTATGCGGCGGTAAAGATCTCCACTTCATCGGCGATCGGCAGATAGTAAGGAGCGTCGGCGGGATTAAGCCGGCGCACTTCGGGGCTTTCACCGAGAATCCTGCTGTCGAATTTTTTTAGCTCAACCGACATTTCATTTCCTTTTTCGCCCGTGCCGCCGATTGTAGGAAACTGCCTCGGCAGCATTCAAGCCGAACCGCCCGGCGCGGTTGTTCAATTCCTGGGCTGCAGGACCGTACCCGCGGGCGTGTCCTTGACTTCGTAGCCGCGTGTCTGAAGCTCCTTGCGCAACGCGTCGGAGCGGGCAAAGTCCTTTTTCTTTCGCGCCTCGTCGCGCTGCGCGCGCAGCGCTTCAATCTCCGCCGGCAAGGTCTGGCTCGCCGCCCGCTGCCGGATTGCTTCGAAGTCCACGCCCAAGACGGTGTCCATCCTGGCCAGCGTGTTCCAGATGCGCTTGTCGTTGCGGCGATAGGATTCTCCGATCAGGTCGAGCACCACGGCGAGCGCCTGCGGCGTATTCAAGTCGTTGTTGAGCGCTTCATGGAAGCGATCGAAGTAGGGCTGCGCCCAATCACTGTCGGCGCTGTGCGCGGCGTCTTGCGGCACGCCGCGCGCAAATTCCGTCAAGTAATCGAGGTTGCTCTGGCCGGCGCGCACCGCGTCCAGGCTGAAGGCGAGTTCGGATCGGTATTTGGCGCCGAAACAGAACAGTCGAAACGCGATCGGATCGATTCCCGCCGCGACCAGGTCGGCCAGGACCGGGAACTTGCCCGCGCTCTTGCTGATCTTCACTCCCTCCATCCCGACCAGGAAGGCGTTGTGCACGAAGTAGCGCACGAACGGCTTGCCGGTGGCGCTTTCGGACTGCGCGATCTCGTTTTCATGATGGATCGGCACATGGTCCAGCCCGCCGGAGTGGATGTCGATGGTTTCACCCAGGTATTTCATCGACATCGCCGAGCACTCGATATGCCATCCCGGATAGCCGCGGCCCCACGGGCTGTCCCATTGCATCGCGTGGGTAGGCTGGTTGAGCACCCACAAAGCGAAGTCGTGCTTGCTGCGCTTGTCGGAGGCATGTTCCAGGCGTTGCTCGGAGAACTGATCCTCCAGGCTCTGACGCGACAGGCGGCCCATCCCGCCCGGCCCGCGCCATTTCTCGACATCGAAGTATACGCCGCTGGACGCGACATAGCCGTAGCCACAGGCGAGAATGCGCTCGATCAGAGCGATCATGTCGGGGACGTATTCGGTGGCACGGCAGAAGCGTCCCGGCGGCACGGTGGGCTTTTCAATCCGCAGCATCTCCAGGTTTCGAATGAACAGCTCTGTATAGTAGTCCGCGACGTCTTTGGGCGAGCGTCCTTCCGCCCGCGCGGTCTTTTCGATCTTGTCCTCGCCGGCGTCTTCGTCGGAAGTCATGTGGCCCACGTCGGTGATGTTCATCACGTGGCGCACTTCGTAGCCGTTCAGCCTGAGCGTGCGATTGAGCGTGTCGGTGAACAGGTAGGAGCGCATGTTGCCCAGATGCTGGGGCAGATAGACCGTCGGACCGCACGAGTAATAGGTCACCACACCCGGGTTAAGGGGGACGAACTCCTCCACCTTGCGGCTTAGCGTATTGTAAATGAACAAAGGTCTCACCTTGTTAACACCGTTAGCTTATCGTGGCTGCGGCGTTTTGAATAGGACGCGGGCGGTGAGACACCAGAGCGATTGGCGACACGTATGTGCCGGCCCGATTAATTCTGATGGCGAGACAGGTGCTAACGGTTGGACAGGCGTGGGTTGCCCAGCAATCGTTTGGTGCGGAAATTTTCCATGTTGATGCGCCATTCGTAGCCGTCGACCAGCGAGCTCCATCCCGCTTCGACCGTGTTGGCCGATTTGGCCATCGTGGTCCACGTAGTATGGCCGTCGGTGAATTTTTTGACCGAGATGACCTCGGCGTCGGTCGATTCACCGCTACCGTGCATGTATGTTTCCGTTACTCTCACGGTGGCCAGGTAGGAGAAATACTTGAGCAGGGCCTTGCGCAAGGCCAGATCCAGGGCATGGACCACACCCACTCCGCGCGCCGCTTCATTCTCTTCGATATCGCCGATCCGAATCACCACGGTGGCATCGATCGTCATCCTGCCTTCATTGTAATCGTCGATGACACGGCGGCGAATGATCTGAAAGGGCGGTGAATAGTCGGGGCTCATGCGGAGTTCCGCCAATTCGCGCGAAGCCTGCGGCGGAGGGGCTTCGTAAAACACGGACGACTTCTCTTGCATGGCCACACTTAAATTATGGTGCCAATTATAGTGGCTTTCAAGCGCAATCCGCACTATGGGCCGAAGATCGCTCAACAACTGTTCCACAGTCACGCGGCGCATCGAAACGATGGTGAAAATGTACCTCCGCGATCGGTCTTCCGTGCATCACATCGCCAGACCTCCGTCGACGTGGATCACGGCCCCGGTGATGTACGACGCCGCTTCGGACAGCAGGAAAGCCGCGATCGGAGCGACCTCCTCAACCCGGCCAAAGCGGCCCAGCGGTACCAACTCAAGCGCCAGCTTGCGGTTTTGCTCGGGCAGACTCGCGGTCATATCGGTTTCGATAAAGCCCAGCGCCAGTGCGTTGACGCGGATCCCGACCCGGCCGACCTCTTTAGCCAGCGCCTTGGTCAGACCCACCAGTCCAGCCTTGGAGGCCGAGTAATTGACCTGCCCGGCCATCCCGACCAGGCCGCTGACGGAAGTGATGTTCAGGATCGAGCCGCCCTTGGCCTTCATCATGTTGAAGATGGCTGCACGCGCGAAGTTGAACGCGCCGGTCAGATTGGTCTGGATGACCGCCGCCCAGTCCTCCTCGCTCATCATCGCCAGCAGCTTGTCGCGCGTGATGCCGGCGTTGTTGACCAGGCCGTCGATTTTTCCGAACGCACCCTTGGCCGCGGCGACCATCTCACGCGCGCCCTTGAGGTCCGCGACGTCGGTCTGAAACGCCAGCACTTTGGCGCCCGCCGCCTTCAGTTCCTCTTCGAGCGTGGCGGCCAGTTCCGCGTTTTTGGCGTAGTTAAACGCGATGTTGGCGCCCTGGCGCGCCAGTTCCAGCGCGATTGCGCGGCCGATGCCGCGCGTTGCCCCGGTGACGATGATTCCCTGGTCCTCAAGCGCTCCACTCATTTTATGTCCGCTTAGCCTCCGGCCCGTACTTATTCATCACCGCCCGGAACGTTTTTTTCAAGGATGCTCTTATACTGGGCAATATATGAAAGGTACTGATAGCCGAAGGCCTGCTCCAGCGCGGAATCGAATTTCGGAATCGGCGCCTGCAGGTCCTTGAGCAGCCAGGTATAAAGCATCCATTCCTCGCTGCGCGGCGCTTTGCGCAGCGCGTCGCGCCGCAGCATCACAGCCTCTGGCCCGACCGCGAGTGCGCGGCTGAGCAGGATAACCAATTCACTGCCGTCCCGGGCCATCTCGTTGCGGGCAAACAGGTTAACCGAGTAGATGAGCATCGAGCCAAGACATGCGCGCAGCGACTGCGCCGTAAGGCGGTCGCGCAAACCTGCCAATACTCCGGAAGGGGAAAAGGCGTGAGCCAGGAATTCGGTGTTGGCATCCAGCAGCGTCATCATAAAGATGCGTCCTTCGGATGACGCGAATTGCTCCAGCCGTGCGAGCAACTCGCTGGTCGCCGGCCGGGCATACCGGCGCATGAAACGCAGGCGCCAGGGTGAGAGCAGAAAGCGCAGGGCGGTTAGCATTTCCAGTAGTGTAAGGAAAACGTTCGCTCAGAATTCCATGGCGGGCAGGGACGCCCGCCCTACTCATTCGGGCCAAAAACAGGGCCGCCGCGACATCACAAGTCACGGCGGCCCTCAATTGTTAATCGCCCCGAGGCGAGTCTGCGGCGGTTCGCGATTAGACGTTGAAGGATGAGCCGCAGCCGCAGGTGTGGGCTGCGCGCGGGTTGTTGAACTTAAATCCCGCTCCGTGCAGTCCCTCCACGAAATCAAGCGTGGTGCCCGCGACATAGGGCAGCGAGACTTCATCGATCAGCACGCGCACGCCGTCCAACTCCACCACGGTATCGCCTTCGTGCTGTTCGCCATCGAAGCCCAATGAATACTGAAACCCCGAACATCCGCCGCCGGTCACCGATACGCGCAGTCCATAGGCGTCACCCAAGCCCTCTTTGGCGCGCGTCTTCTTGACCATCTCGACCGCTTTGGGCGTAAGATCGATTGCGGGTGTCGGGATGTTCTGCACGCTTGAAGCGCTATCGTGCTGCGAAATTTCCTCTGACGGAATCTGGTTATCTGCCATTCTTGGCTCCTCGGAACACCAGGCTAGTCTGTGGTTCCCTATCAAACAACGTAACCGTCCGCGAAAGACGCAGTCAAGCGCCCCGGAAAATGCCCACAAAAGCGGTGCAAAATCGGCATGACCGGGCTTGAAAACGAAATCGCTGCGGCGGCGCGGGCACAAGGCTTTGTGCTGGTGGGCTTCACCGCCCTGCGCCGATTGCCGCGCGAGGAGTTCTACTCGCGATGGCTGGCGGACGGCCGGCATGGCGAGATGGCCTACCTGGCGCGGGACCCCGAGCGCCGCTTCGATCCACGCGGGCTCGACGCGCGGCTGCGCTCGGTAATCAGCCTTGGATTCCCGTACCAGGCGCCGGCGCCGAGCCGGGTCGTCGACTGGCGAGGGGAAATGCGCGGCCGGATAGCGTCGTATGCGCTGGGCGAGGATTACCACGACCGCGTGATGGCGCTGGCCCGCTCAGTTGCCGCCGACCTGGAACGGCTGCGCCCGCACGCGCTTGCTCGCCTCTACGTCGATACCGGTCCGGTGTTCGAGCGCGAATGGGCGGCCGAGGCGTCGCTGGGATGGTTCGGCAAGAACACCAACCTGCTCAACCGCACCCACGGTTCGTATTTCTTCTTGGCGGAGATTTTCACCGATCTCGAGCTGGGCGGCGCGCCTGCGCCGTACGGGGATTTTTGCGGCACCTGCCGCCGATGCATCGATCTGTGCCCCACCGGGGCGCTGGAGGGCGGCTACGTGATGGAATCGCGGCGCTGTATTTCGTACCTGACCATCGAGCTGCGCGGTGCGATTGCGCCGGAGTTGCGCCCGCATCTGGGCAACTGGATTTTCGGCTGCGACATCTGCCAGGAGGTTTGTCCCTGGAACGAAGAGGGCCGCAATCAGCCCTCCGAACTGGAGCCCTATCTGCCCGACTTGCTGATGCTCGACGACGAGGGATTTCGCGCCCGTTTTCGCAACAGCGCAATCAAGCGCACCAAGCGGCGCGGACTGCTGCGCAACGTCGCCGTGGCGCTGGGCAACACCGGCAACCCCGACGCCGTACCGGTGCTCGCGCAAGCGCTGCGCCGCGAACCCGAGCCGCTGGTGCGCGCGCACGCGGCTTGGGCGCTGGGACGATTGGGCGGCGATGCCGCGATGCGGGCGCTGCGGAAGGCCAGTGCGATTGAAGCCGACCCCGCGGCAGCCGCCGAAATCGCCGCTGCGCTTTCGTTGCGGTCGCGGTAGAGAGCCGCCATGATGCCTGCTAAGCTTGGAACATGGATTCGGAACCAGCGCGAGGGATAGCTGTAGGATGAACGACGAAGCGCGACGTGAATTCATCGGACTGGCGGCCCATGAGCCGGTTGCGCTCGCGCGGGCCGCCCTGGTCATCGCCAAAGAGGAATACCCCGCCCTGGACGTCGACCAGTACCTGGAGCGTCTGGCGGAACTGGGTCGCGAGGCCGCGCGATGGATGGGCGCGGCCACCAACACGGTGGAGCAGGTGCAGGCCCTGTCGCGATTGCTGTTCGAGCACCATCACTTTGCCGGTAACCAGAACAGCTACGGCGACCCGCGCAATTCCTTCCTCAATGAAGTCCTGGAGCGCGAGCTGGGAATTCCCATATCGCTCTCGGTCGTTTACATCGAGGTTGGACGGCGTGCCGGACTGAAGCTTGAGGGTGTGTCCTTTCCCGGTCACTTCCTGGTCAAGGCGACCGACGACCGGGGCGAGCTGATTATCGACCCGTTTAACCAGGGAACGATCCTGAATTTGGAGCAGCTTCGCACGCTGCTTAACCAGGTCTATGGGCAGCCGGTTGAGTTGCATCCCTCGATGCTGCGGGCGGCGTCCTCGCGCCAGATCCTGAGCCGGATGTTGCGCAACCTCAAGAACGTCTATGTTGCAGCCTCGGATTGGATGCGCGCGATTGCGGCGTTGGACCGTATCCTTATCCTGGAGCCGCGCTCGCTTGAGGAACTGCTCGAACGCGCCAAGCTCTACGAAACGCTGGAATGCTTCCAGGCGGCGCTGGACGATCTGCAAAGTTTCCTGTCCATCGCGCCCGACCATCCGATTGCGGAAGCGGCGCGCGAAGGGGTGATGCGCCTGGCGCGGCAAGTCTCGCGAATCAGCTAGAAAATATTATGCCGCCATCGGGACCCGACGCCTTCTATGCGGCCGCCACCCGGGCTGCCGCCGATACCGAACTTAATCGCAAGCTGGAGAATGCCAGCGCCCGCCATTTCGAGCATCTGGAGGTCGCCAGGCACGAGTTTGCTCCGTATGAGAGCGAACGCGACGTGGCCCGGCGCATCAAAGAGGACTCGATCCAACGCCTGCCCGAGTTGCTGATTGAACTTAAGGGCAGCTTGGAAGCGCGCGGCGTCAAAGTATTCTTCGCGCCGGACGCGGCGGCGGCGCGCGATTACATATTAGGCGTTGCGCGCGCGGCTGGCGTTACGCGGGTGGTCAAGGGCAAGTCGATGACCGCCGAGGAGATCGAAATTAACCCGGCCTTGGAGAAGGCGGGAATCGAAGCGGTGGAAACCGACCTGGGTGAGTATATCGTGCAGCTGCGCAACGAGCCGCCCTCGCACATCATCACGCCGGCGATTCATCTTTCCAAGGAGGACATCGGCCATCTCTTCGCCGACAAGCTGGGAGTGGACTACACCTCCGACCCGCCGGCGCTGACCGCGATGGCGCGCGAGCGGCTGCGCGAGGTGTTCCTGCGCGCGGAGATGGGAATCACCGGGGTCAACTTCGCGGTGGCCGAAACCGGCACGCTGGTGGTGGTGGAAAACGAAGGCAACGGCCGCTTCTGCGTCACCACGCCGGAAATCCACGTCGCCGTGATGGGGATCGAAAAGGTCATCCCCAAATTCGAGGACCTAAGCCATTTCCTGGAAATACTGGCGCGCACCGCTACCGGGCAGAGGCTTTCCGCCTACACCAGTTTCCTCAATGGGCCGCGCGGTGCGGACGATCTCGACGGTCCGCGCGAGATGCACCTGGTGATCCTCGACAATGGTCGCACCAGGATGCTGGCCGACCCGGTGCTGCGCGAGGCGCTGTATTGCCTGCGCTGCGGCGCCTGCCTCAACGCCTGCCCGGTCTATCGCCATATCGGCGGTCACGCCTACAAGTCGGCGTATCCGGGTCCGATCGGTTCGATCGTCAGTCCGTCGCTGTTCGGCACCGCGGCCGCGGGCCATCTGCCATTTGCGTCCACCCTGTGCGGCGCGTGCAAGGATGTCTGCCCGGTCAAGATCGACATACCGCGCATCCTGCTCCATTTGCGCTGGAAAATGAGCGAAGGCGGGGGCGAAAAAGTCGCATGGCCGCAGGCGCCGGCGCGGGTAAGAGCGGTCGCCGGATGGTTTGCGCGCGCGGCAAAGCATCCGGCCATGGTCAGGGTCGCGGGACGGCTTGGGGCGTTGTTTTTGAAACCATTCGCCCACGATGGATACCTGCGCCGGATGCCCGGGCCGTTCGGAGCGTGGACCCGCGCGCGCGATTTTCCGGTGCCGCCGTCCAACGGTGCGAAGGCGCACGATGTCGATCGGACTTCGCAGGCTTAGAACGAAAAATAATCATGCTGGAAGGACTGAAAAACCCTCACCCTAACCCTCTCCCTGGTCAGGAAGAGGACAGAGAAACGGGGATTGGGTATTTTCATGCGCGATGCGTGGGCTGCGGAACCATGGTGCGCTGCTGCGAGTATAAAGGGAGAGGCCACAGAAAATATCAGACGTTCCTTCTCGGAACTTCGAAGCGGGCACGCAGCCCCCGCCTGCCAGAAAATTCCCGCCACCATTTCTCCGCCCTCTCCCTGACCAGGGAGAGGGTGAGGGTGCCTGGCGCGCTTCAAAGAACGCCAGCCCTACCGAAGGGGCCTGTTCAGTGAGCGGCTTCGATACAGTTCTCGCGCGGATTCGCCAAGGCTTGAATCCGGGTGCAACAGAGCAGCCCACCGATCCGGCTGTCGCACCTGCGCAGGCTACCGCACCGCGCACGCTGGACGCGGATGAATTGCGCGCGCAGTTCATCGCGGCGCTGAGCGCGGTGGGGGGCAACGCGATCGAGGCGTCCGACGAAGCCGGCGCGGTCGAAAAAATAGCCGAACTGCTGCGCTCCGCGGGCCTGCCCTCGGCGGCGATCGGTGAAGGTCTCACCACCGATTCAGCGTCCGCCGCCGTCCGGCTTGCGCGCGATGGATGTCAAATCACCAAGATCAGCCGGCAGAACGGAACTCATGGCGGACTCAAGGAAACGCTGTCGGTGATCGACGCCGGCATCGTCGAGGCCGACTACGCAATCGCATCCACCGGCACTTTGGTGATGGTCGCGGACGCCGCGCGGCCCCGATCGCTGTCGCTCCTGCCGCCGATCAATATCGTGTTGCTGCGCTCATCCCGCATTCTGCCCGACCTCGCCGCGGTGCTGCGCACCATTGGGCCGCAGACGATCGCGGCACATTCGATGGTGTTGGTAACCGGCCCCAGCCGCACGGCCGACATCGAGAAGCGGATTGTTATCGGCGTCCACGGCCCCAAGGAGTTGCACGTCGTGATCATCTGGCAGAGCGCCAAGGGCGGGCCTGACTCTTAGGTAAGCGCATGAACGAAGTCACGCTTTTTTCGACTTGCCTGGGCGAGGAGTTCTTTCCCGGCGCGGTCGCCGCGGCAAAGACCGTGCTGAGCCGCCTCGGACTGGAGGTCCAGGTCCGCCAGGAGGCGTTTTGCTGTGGTCAGTCAGCGTTCAACGAAGGGATGCGCCGCGATGCGACCGAACTGGCCGCGCGCTTTCTGGCCACGCACAGGCCCGGCATTCCGCTGGTGGTTCCCTCTGGTTCATGCGCCAGCATGCTCAAGATATTCTATCCCGACCTTCTGGCGGGCCAGCCGGAGCTGCTGCAAAAAGCCCGCGAACTCATCCCGTGGGTGCACGAATTCTCCGAGTTCCTGGTGAACGTGCTGGGGGTCACCGACGTTGGCGCCTCGTTTCCCCATTCGGTGACCTACCATCCGGCCTGCCATCTGCTGCGCGAACTTCACATCGTGGATCCGCCGCGCAAGCTGCTGGAGAACGTGCGCGGACTTAAGCTCTGCGAGTTGCCCAGGAGCACTGAATGCTGCGGGTTCGGAGGCCTGTTCTCAGTCAAGTTCCCGGACATCTCGGCCTCGATGCTGGCCGACAAGTGCAAGTGCATCGAGCAAAGCGGCGCCGAGTTCGTAGTCGCCAACGACGGCGGATGCCTGATGCAAATGGGCGGCGGCCTGCATCGCGCCAACAGCCGTATCCGCCCCCGTCACCTGGCAGAAATCCTGGCCAGCCGCTGAGTACAGCAGCAAGTACGAAGAATGGATAGATTGTGCTGAATTACCGCTGATTCATATTTGCTGCCAGTTTTGTTGGACGGTCGCTTCGCATGATTTTGTTCGGTGTATGCGCCTTAGTCTATGTCCGGTGGTTCGGAAGAGGGGAGGAAACAGCGATGGTGTCTGTCAATTGGTAGAAAAGCATTTAGCATCAGGACACGGCGCTGAGCGGTTATAGTGTTAGTTCCCTACGCGGCCTGTGCCCGCGAGTTGCTATTATCGATATCGCGCCAGCCGACCAGGCGGCGCAGGGTGACCTGGCC
>DASZGF010000226.1:0-3061 GCA_035939115.1 Binataceae bacterium (SeqCode) | reverse complement strand
GGCAACGCCGAGTATGGTTTGGATGCGCTCGCGCCCCTCCACACGGCGGGTGAGAACGCTTGCTTCGAATACGACCGACGGTGCGAATGCCTGACCGAAACTGCCTTCAGTGTGGTCGCCAAATGCATGTATCCAGCCATCTGAGCCTCTGCCCTCATCTGCTTTAGAATGGTACCACTAGGTCTCGTGCGGCCGGAGGTCCGAAACCCGCCGGGGCTCAGTGCCGGGTTCAGAGGGAACTCAGAAAGGCGACCAAGTCGGCCTTCTGCTGGTGTGTAAACCCGATGTTGAATCGCTGGTCATAAAAGTCGACAACATCGAGCAGGGTGGCCGCCCCGCCGTTGTGGAAATATGGTGCGCGTGATGCCAACCCGCGCAGGATCGGTCCTTTGAACTTACCGATATCGACACAATTGCCACTGATCATCGCGCGGCCTATGTCGGTAACCTGGAATGGTTGACCTACTGGGGCCAGCAGATTGCTGCCAGATGTGCACACGACAGTGAAGACCGGCAATCCCGAGATGTCCAGGGCCGGCGGACTGTTCGCCCCGGCATTGCCGATGCCGATGTTCAACGGCGCCTTAACCGAATGATTGCCGGCGCTCGGCGTATCGTGGCAGGTAGCGCAGGCCCCCGGGATGACGGGCTGACCGGTGGCGTCGTTTATCCCCGCCACTCCGGTGATGTTGATCTTGGTGAAGTTGAAGACATCCTGCCCGCGTGCGATCGCCTCGCGCGACGCGGTGACATGGTCGTGCCCTCGTAAATCGGCCCAAACGTCGTAGAGATGAAATACATCCGGCCTGAATGGCGCTCCAGTCGGATTGCCGCCGGGGAACGGATCGTTAATACCTATGAAAAAGCCGGCCAGGTCCTGCGAAAGGGCTTTAGGACCGCCCCTCGCGCCGGCGGCATTAAGGTAGCCTGCATCGTCGTCGATCAGTTGGGCGGTGAAAATGCCGGAACCGGGAGGCGTTTGCGCGCATTTCGAGGTTTGCGGCGGTGTGGTGCTATTCGCGATCTGCTCCTGGTTCTTGATATCGCAGCCCTGGAACGTCACCATCTGCTGTAGCTGCGCCGGCGTGGGATCCGTGGTAGATTCCAGGCGGTTACGCGTCGCACGCAGCCCCAGGCTGAACAGGTCCAGTTCGCGTCCGTCCCACAGAAGCGTGGTCAGGAATCCGATATTCGTGGTCGGCAGTGGACGCCGATACAACGATACGGCACCGGTCGTACTGCCGGTCGTAGGAATAGCCGATAAACCTGTCGTCGGATTTGTGGTGCAATTATAAGGATCGTTCACACTGAGGATCTCGAATTGCCGCGACTGCGGCAGGGCTATGCCGGAGCGGATGTCGGCCTTGTCCAGCAGCAGGCTAAAGGCCTTCCGCTTCGCCTCCAGGGTGGAGACATCATCGGATGGGCAATTGGCGCCATCGATTGGGCGGAACAGCGGTTCGCCAGGATCGTCGTGGAAACGCTCCCGCACAGATTTCGCGCTGATCGTCCAGCCGTCCTGAGGCTGATGGCAGGTAAAGCAGCGGCGCCCGTTGCTTCCAAGCACTTGAAAAAAGGCGTTGCTCGAAGTTGCTGTTGGCCCGTTGGGCTGGAATGTCGCGATAAATCCGCTCGAGTCGCGATCGATCTCGAACTGCGGGATAACCGCCGGGGTCTCCTGGGTGCCGCTATCTTGATTCGGAAACAGCTTGCTCATTTTCCGGGCGTGCTCGGCCTCGCCCGTAAGCGCGGCGGCGCTGTCTCGAGCATCGTCACCGAGCGCCGGATCGAAACGACCGGCAAGCAAGCTCGCTAATGCGAGGCCTGCTAGGGCAGAGCTCTGCCCTCTTAGGCGCCGCACCTTTTCCGGGTCGGACCGGTGAGAAAAGCGATTTCGCCATGACGGCCGGGCGGCCGCGGGCGGGTCCGGGTCTGATTTGGCGGGCGGTGGGTCAAGACTCAGGCTCAGTTTCAGCTCGTCAGATCGATCCCTAGGCATATTACCCCCGGGTTTAACTTTGATTGAGAATACAGGCGCAGAAATCCCAAACGTGATCTGAGGGCGAATAGGCGCACGGACGCCAGCCCATCCCGCCGTTCTTCAAGCATACAAGTTTAAATTTATCCGGTCCGAGGGATAACGCTTGGTGATCGCGTTTACGGCCTCATAGACGGCAGACTGCACCACCGCCATCGCGCGGTACGGCATCGCCGGTACTAGTTTGGCGGCGCGCACTATATCTCCAGCTGGAGCGTTCCAGTCAGTGACGACGTCTGCGTAAGCCGATGGTGTAACGCCGATCATCATCACGATAACCAGCAATTTGTGAATGTGGCCGATATTTGCGTGCATGCTGTCCTCCCGATTTTTCTTGTAGATTGCGCCTGGGTCTGCGTTCCAAGCAGTATGGCCCGCGAACCAGAAAATATCGCCCGGGATATCGGGCAAGTGTGAACTAGTTCACACTTATCCACAAATCAACGGCTATGGACCGTCGGACGTCCGCCCGACCGAATCCTCACGGCGTTAGCGCTGAAAGCATCGCTTTACCGGACATACGGGTATTTGAAGCCTCCCATCAAACGCATCGTCGACACAAGCAGCACGCCGCTCAGATTGTATTTCAGATTGTATAATGACGCGCCGTGCTGAATTGACACCCGCCATGCTGGGCTATTAGTGGGCCCTGGGCAATACGTGCGACTACGTACGCCAATTCAACCGCTTGCATGATATACTCGCGCCGGGTGGCGCGCTATGCCGTCCCGATCAGCCGCGTCGGTCGTCGGATCTATTTCGATCAACATATCCCCCGCGTAATCGACAAACGGCTTGTCGCCGCCTATATCGGCTTGCCGCATCGTGACTGACAGTCGCGACGCCCAACCCCGGTACGGTTCGCAAACGCGCAAATAGCGATACCTATCGGGATGAAGCTCGACTTACTCATCCACAGCATCGCCAGGGTGACGATTACGAACGGCGCGTGGGCGAACGGTTGCAACAGGCTCTCCCGGGTGTGGGCATCTATTTTTCCAGCGAGGTGCTGCCGAAGCTCCG
>DASZGF010000225.1:0-10952 GCA_035939115.1 Binataceae bacterium (SeqCode) | reverse complement strand
GGAAATCATCACGACCGCGACATCGATCCCCGCCTCGCGAGTTTCGCGCAGCAGCGTCAGCCCGTCCTTGCGAGCCATCTTGAGATCGGCGAGTATAATTTGCGGTCTACGCCTCAACGCCGCTTCGAGCGCCTGCTGGCCATCCTCGGTCACCTCGACCTTGTAACCCCAGGAGCTCAACAGCTCCGACCAGCTTTCGCGAGTGGCGCGGTCGTCCTCGGCGATCAGAATTCGCTTCTCAGCCATAAGACCTTGCACGCTCATTTAGGCGGGCTTAAGCCGGAATTTCTTTTTTTTGGCTCGGGTTTCATATTCGCACCAATAGCAGACGGTTGCAAATGCAGTGTTCAACCGAGTTTTCGTCCCGAGCGTTCCTCAGCGCCCCACAAAAAGGGCCGCTTCCGCCTCTCACGCGAGCCTCTCTAGCACCCGGAAATCTCTTTTACCCGGATGGCGATACCCAATGACCGCCTTCAGGTTGACGCGGGTCGCCCCGGCGGCGTTCCTGCAAACAACCCCAAGTCCGTTAGGCCCTGCCCCCGGGTAGCTCCCGCGCAGATGTGACGAAAGCGGACTATTCGGCGAATAAAATCGGGGACGCGCAGGCGCAGGGCAAGGACGTGGCGACGGCTAAGGAGCAGGAAGCGATGGGAAAGGCCGCGTTGACAAAGGGAATGAACGACGAAGCGGCGCAGCACTTCGAAGCCGCGTTCCGCTCAATTGGGGTGATACCAATTGGACTCGACCAGGATGCAGGAGACGGCAATTCGGAAGATCAGCGGATGCGCGACGCGATTAATTGACACTCGGCGCATGGGGCGGGTGCCGGTCGGCAACACCATTCCGGGAGACCCAATCGTGGCCGGCATGACCGCCCGAACGACTCGAACCCAAGCATCAGGCAAAGGCTAGGCAGAGTCTCAAACAGCAATCGGCCGGTCGGATGCGCAAATGCATGGTCTTCGGCGAGCGTTCAACCTTGGAGATCGCGGCGAACACGGTCATGATCAGTTGCCAGCATGGCTTGTTGGATCGTGAAGCTATTGCTTATCTACTGCAGTTGAAGCGGCGACACTCGACAAGCTTTGAACCTATTGATTTCGTCATCCCGTCTGGGCGACTTCGGATGCTTTGATTTTAGCCCACCCTGGATGCTGATAGGTTTATCTCGAGGCCTTCCCAACGCTCCGCAAAAGGGCCGCTAGCGGCTTTCAATCTCCTAAGAAGCAAACCTTTTCTGGCACAATGCGTCGCGAATCGTCGCGTAACCTGCTGGAAAGCCTGTCTACGTGGCCGAATCACCTCGTAATACTCAAGACGTAAAGTCTTGGGTGACCTCGGTCGCACATATCTGCGTAGAACTCGCCCACATTCCCGGCGCGGGGGCGTTCGTATGCTACCCATGGCGTCAACGACGCGTCACGATGGAGCACGTTCTACCGCCGCCCTGAACCTCGCGTTCAATAAATTCCTTTTCGCTATGTACGGTTAAGATTGAAGCTAATCTTGGTTCAAACAATCCGCAATATATGGTGCGCCACTTGCCGTGATTCATAGGGTCTGGTCCGACCCTCGGCCTTCTACATCACAGGGAAACGGTGCAGCACATGAAACATTCAAGCGAAAGGTCCGTAATCTTGCTCGTTGACGATGACGCCGACTGCCGCGAGATGCTGGCAGATCTGCTATCGAACGAAGGCTACATGGTTGTGTCCGCCGGCCGGCGGGCAAGCGAACCCTCCTCGCGCACGCGTGCGATTAGCTCCGGCAGTGAAACGCCGTCGGCGCGCGCGCTGGTCAGCATGGTCCGGCCGGTTGCCGCGTGCACGCCCTCGAGCAATAACGGCTGCGTGTCGAAGCCGGCCCGTTGCAGGGCCCGGGTCATGCGCAGCACGTTGCCGGCCCGCCCGCCGCGAATCAGTTGCTTCAGCGCGACGAGTCCGTGCGGCGGGTCGTAGGTCTTGACGTAAAGCTCGAGCGCGTTCCCGGTCCCGTCGGTGATTTGCGTCAGATTCCAGCAACGAGTCAGTGCGAACCGACGGTTACTTGCCTGCAGGCAAGGGCTCCCACGAGCCGAGCCTCTGCAGGTCCAGAATCGGTAATCCGGAGCCTACCCCATCGCCTTGGGTCAGTACTCGGATGGGCGGTGGCGGTGGCCAGTTACCTCGGGTATGCGCTGCTCACGGCGACCGTAAATATACCGCGGCTCGGAGTCACCCTCGCGGTGCAGAAGGCACAGCCGCCGTCGGTTGGCGGATTATGGGCAGAGCAGCCGTGGCGGGTGATCGCGTTCGGCACGTTTTACTACGCGACCATCGCGTCACCGAGTTGTTCGGGATCGGCGCGCCTCCGGCCTCCGCGCCGGAGCCATCCGTCGTCGAGTACCTGTGATCCGTGGGTGCCGGCAGACAGGAGTGGGGGGAGAGAAGTGAGAAGTGAAAGGTTTCTGACCGGGGTTTGCAGGCGTTCGCCGGTTTCCGTATATACGCGGGAGTGTTGTGATCTCAATCCACTGTTGCGCCAGCGAGGGGACCGGGAATCTGACCCTGCCGAGTCCAGTAGGCCGTGGAACTTCATCATGTACGCGATTTCGTTGCGGTTGCCGAGGAACTGAGCTTCACTGGCGCCGCCAACAAGCTGCACGTGGCGCAGCCTTCGCTGACGCGCAAGATCAGGAACCTGGAAGAGGAAATCGGCGTCGAACTCTTCGACCGCCGCAAAGGGCACTTGGAATTGACCGAGGCCGGCCGCGCCTTCCTCGCCGACGCCAAGCGCCTATTGGCCCTTGCTGCCGAAAGCATCGAGACGGCGCGGCGCATCAGCCGCAATGAAGCGGAACAATTTCGAATCGGTTACACGGCGGGCTTTGACTATCACCGGCTGCCGGTGACGCTCGCGGCATTTCACCGGGTTTGCCCCAGGGCGAGGCTGAGTCTGTTCGACATGACCTGCGCGGAGCAGATGCGCGCTTTGGAACGAGGCCAGATCGACATCGGATTCATCGGAATGCCTGATGCGCTGACCGGGACAGGATTGCGGGGCGAAAGCGTGGCCAGCTACGAGCTTCTGGTGGCGCTGCCCGAAACCAGCGCACTCGCCGCCAAACCCTCCATAACCGTAAAAAACCTGGAAGACGTTCCCTTCATCGGCTTGAACGTCAAAGAATATCCGCATTACGACGAGTGGATGCGCCGGGTATGTCAGCCGGCGGCCTGGCGGCCCCGCACCGTGCAGACGCCCGATCGACTCAGCGTGCTGCTCAATTCCGTCGCAGCCGGCCTGGGTGTCGCGCTGATGGTAGAACAAAATCGCAACCTGCCCCACGATGGAGTGGTCTTCCGTCGTCTCAAGCCGCCGCTGAGGGTCGAGCTGTGCGTGGCCTGGAGGGATGATAACGTGTCGCATCCGTTGCACGCATATTTGCGGATTCTCAGATCAATAGGACGCCCGGATGTTGGCCGCGTGCGGCTCGTAAAGGGCTGATTTTCAGACGGCACGCCAGCCTTCGCTCGGCGCGCAGAGGCCGTTGCATGGCGCTAATAGCTTTTGGCTATCGCTCCATAGGAAAAAGGTATTGGTCGGAGGTCGGCGCTCAATCTAAGCTGCCAACTGACAAGAACGAAGGAGTACAGATTATGCGTGTACTTTCAGCGGATTCACATACCGTGGAACCGGCGGATCTCTGGACCTCGCGCCTGGACCGCAAATTCAGGGACAGGTCGCCGCGGGTTGAACAACAGGGCAACGCGGCAGTGCTGGTCGCTCCGGGCATGCGGCCGTTCCGCGTCGGTGGAATAACCGCGATGGGCAAGAGCGGGGACGATCTCAAGGCCCATTTCAACACCGGCTACGAGGCGGCCCGTCCCAGCGGATGGGACCCGGTGGAACGCTTGAAGGATCAGGCGATCGACGGGGTCGAAGGCGAGGTGCTGTACACCAGCCTGGGACTACCGATGTTTGCTCTGCCGGACCTCGAACTCCAGCAGGCCTGCTTTCGTATCTACAACGATTGGCTGGCCGAATATTGTAACCACAACCGCAAACGGCTGGCCGGCATCGGCCTGATCTCCACCGACGACGTGACCGAAGCGATCAGGGAGTTGGAGCGATGCGCCAGGCTGGGGCTGGCGGGCGCCCAGATAAGCGGCGCCCCGCCTGCGGACAAGCCCTACAGCCATCCGATGTATGAACCGTTTTGGGCGGCTGCCAGCGATCTCCAGACACCGATCTCGCTGCATGTCATCTCGGGCCGCAGGCATATCCCGACCGCTGCGGAGCTCATGAACCCAGTCGACACGTCGGATATCGTCGCCAATTACCTGTTTCTCACGGTCGAGGTGCAGCACACCTTCTGCGACATTTTCACCCGGGGGGTCTGCGAACGCTTTCCCAAATTGAAACTGGTTTCGGCGGAGAACGACACCGGATGGCTGCCGCACTTCATGTACCGGATGGACCATTCGTGGGACAAGTTCCGCACCTTGGGAAACTATCCCGCCCTGCCGCTCAAACCCAGCGACTACATGAAGCGCCAACTCTGGGCCACTTTCCTGGACGACCCGGTTGGACCCGCGACCTATGACTTCTTCGGCGCGGACAATTACATGTGGGCGTCTGACTTCCCGCATTCCGATTCAACCTGGCCGCGCTCGCGCGAGGTCATCAAGGCCGACTTCGCCAGGGTTCCGGAGGACGTTACGCGCAAGATCGTTTTCGATAACGCGGCCGAACTCTATCATCTGGGAGAGTGACCATTGCGTATAGGATTCATCGGACTGGGTAACATGGGCGGCCCCATGGCGCTGAACCTGACTAAAGCGGCCGGCCATCGCGTACAAGTCTTTGACGTACGGCGCGAGGCCGCCGCACCCCACTTGGCGTCGGGAGCGACGTGGGCCGACTCTGCTGAGCAGTTGGCGGTACAAAGCGAGCTGATTTTGACCTCCTTGGCGGGGCCCCCTGAAGTCGAGCAGGTGATGTTTGCGCAAGCCGGGATCATTCACGGAATTCGTCCTGGCTCGGTGTACGTCGATCTCAGCACCAACTCCCCAACGCTGGTTCGCCGCATCCACGGGGTTCTCAAGCAAAAAGGCGTGGACATGCTCGACGCGCCGGTCAGCGGCGGCGCGATTGGCGCCAGAGCCGCCAATCTGGCGATCATGGTCGGCGGCGACGAGTCGGTTTTGCAAAAGGTTTCGCCCGTGCTCGAGATTATTGGCGCCAGGGATCAAATAACTCACATCGGTAGCATCGGCGCCGGCAATATCGCCAAGTTGGCCCACAACCAACTTTGCATGGTGACCTCGGCCGCTATCGCCGAGGTCTTTACCATGGCCACCAAGGCGGGAGTCGCTCCAGAGGCGTTGTTCAAAGTAATCAGCGAGGGTGCTTTTGGGCGCGGTCTTCTGCTTAAAGGTCTGCCCGCGGTGGTATTCAAAGGCGATTTCGATCGTCCCGCCACCTTCGCGCTCAAGCTGGCGCGCAAAGACCTGGCGCTCGCTACCGAAATCGGCCGCGAGTTCCAGGTGCCGATGCCGCTGGCGGCGGTGGCCGAGCAAAATCTTATCGAGGCCATGGCGCGCGGGCTCGGAGACAAGGATGGGGTCGCCGCATTTGGCCTGCAGGAAGAAAGGGCAGGCGTGAAGGTCCGCAGCCGCTAATCGTCCCTCCTGCCGGGGTAGTCGGCGCTGGTTTGTCCACGGATAATAGCCAGTCCAGCGGCCAGCATGGGCGGTTTGAAAAATATATCGAGGTCCAACGTTATGTCCCATGACGGTTTCAAGGTGTTTGATTCGGACATGCACATCATCGAGCCCGCCGATCTCTGGCAGCGTTACATCGATGCCAGGTTCAAGGAGGGTGCGCCGGTGGGCAATAACGCGCCCATACCCCGCAACATCGGAGTCGACCTGTCCTACGGCATGCCCAGCCAGCATCCGCAAGCGGCGCCGCATATGAACAACTGGTTTCGCGCGCTGCGTGAGCACATGACGCCGGTTGAGTCCGAGTACGAGTTTGCGGCGCGGCGCAACTGGGACGGCGTTTCGCAGCTTGCGGCGATGGACCGCGAAGGCATCGACGTCGCGGCGCTGTATCCCTCGCGCGGGCTGTTCGTGCTGGGCGTGGACAGCAGCGAGACCGCGGCTTCCAGCGGCATCGATCCCGCCCTGGCCACCGCAATCGCGCGCGCCTACAACGACTGGCTGTACGATTTCATGGCGCCCGATCGCAAGCGCATGTACGGCGCCGCGATGGTAGCGCCGCACGACGTCAAAGCCGCGGCCGCCGAGACCCGGCGCTGCGTGGAGAAATACGGCTTCAAAGCGATTTTCCTGCTGCCCGGCCAGGTCAACAAGCGTCCGTGGCACGATCCGCACTATGACTCGCTATGGGCGGAATGCGAGCAGCTTGGCATCCCGGTCGTGTTTCATGGCGGCGGCCCGGATCATCTTAATGACTTCGGACAGGGGCTGTATGACAAGCTGATGCTGTGGCACACGTTCTCGCACAGCCTGGGGCCGATGGCGGCGCTGGTCAGCTTCGCCGGCGGCGGTGTGCTGGAACGCTTTCCGCGGCTGCGCGCCGGTTTCCTGGAAGCCAGTTGCTCGTGGGCGCCGTGGCTGCTGGCGCGCCTGGATGACCATTACGAGGAGTACATCGGACGTTTCGAGGTCAAGCTCTCCAAGCTGCCCTCCGAACATTTCCGCGACAACTGCTATATCTCGGTTGAGGCCGACGAAAAGCCTGCCCGGCTGGTGGTGGACTGGATGGGCGATGACAACGTGGTCTTTTCCACCGACTATCCGCATCCCGACAGCAAGTTTCCCCACGCGGTCGACAAGTTTCTGTCGATGCCCCTGCCCGATCAGGTCCGGCGCAAGTTCCTGTGGGACAACTGCGCGCGGCTCTACGCAATTGAATAGGGCGCCGCGCACGGATGAGGTGACATCAATTCCAAAACAGGAGTCTGACGCCGTTCCACCACTCCACAAGTCTCTCTTCAGCGTGGGCCTTTGTCGCGGGAACCATAGTTATCCTTGCCTGGGTAATAACCGGACTCCTCTTTGGATTTTCAGAAGGTTGGCAGTCTGTCATGACTTCCGGAACATCGATTGTTACTTTTCTGATGGTTCTTGTGCTGCAGCACACCGAAGCTCGACAAACCAGGGCGATGCAGTTGAAACTCGACGAACTGCTGCGAGGGGTAGTGCAAGCACGGACTCGGCTCGTTCACCTCGAAGAGCTGTCAGATGAAGAATTGGACATATTGAAGAAGGAGTTTCATCGTTTACGGCAACGTGCTCAGTAGCTGCAGCATCGATGCTTAAGCATGTACTGGCCAGCTCGACACCTGTGCGAAGAGGGGGTGGACTGAGGTTGTCGAACAGACCGCGCGGCGCCGGCGACACGATATCTGCGCCGCCGATTCCTCCCCCCGGAGGGGAAGGGAAAAGCGAGGTCCGGATAGGAGCCAAACAAGTGTCGGTCAAGTAGTGGAAAAGAGTAAACAACAACACTGTGTAGTAATGTATGTCTCCAACGAGTTGAGACCGCGTGACCGCAATTGCCTGTGCGTTGCTTCAGGGCGCCACAAGCGCACTCGCCAGAGAAATCTAAGGCGGTGAACAATTCTTGCTTCACCGCGTTCATAAGAACTCGGAAATCGATGGGTTTATGCAGTACAGCATCGGCGTCGATGTCGTGGACAAGCCCGCTGGCAGTCGTGACCGGTGACACTGTTCTTTAGGTAGGCGGTGAGACGCTTGGCCCGGAAGGTGTGGCCCGATCTTATACTTGATGCCAGCAGCGGCTGCGCGCGGCTGAATCATCCGGTAGGCCGGTAGCGCTCGGCGACGCCCAGGCGCGCAAGCTGCTGGAGGCGCCGCCCGCCGGCACGCTCAAGGGCGTGCGCGATCGGGCGATCCTGGCCACCCTGCTCTATCACGGCATGCGCCGCGAGGAGCTGTGCGGGTTACGGGTCCGGAGCATGCAGAGCCGGCAAGGCGTGATGCATTTTCGGGTCAGGGGCAAGCGGGGCAAGGTCCGGTTCGTGCCCGTGTATGCGATAGCGCAGCGGCTGATCGAGGAGTACCTGGCCGTCGCCGGCCACGGCGCCGATGCCGCCGGCCCGTGTTTCGCCCGCTGACGAACAACCGCACGGGCGAGCTCGACCGGCCGCTCGATCCCGCCTCGGTCCACCGCAACATCGTCCTGAAATACCGGCTGGAGACGGGCGTCAGCGCCGAAGTGAACGGCCTCTGTGTGCATTAGCTGCGCGCCCCGGCGGCCACCAACGCGCTCTCGCATGAGGCGGGATATCGCCAAGGTCCAGGAGTGGCTCGGGCACGCCAATGTGTCCACCGCGCGTCTCTATGACCGGCGCAAGATGCGGCCCGAGGACAGTCCGACGTTTCGGGTGAGATATTAATTGCAACGAAGATCCCGTGAGGCAAAAGGCGCTGCTGGAGGAATGCTCCTGACCATGGCACTATCGAGTCAAAAAGGAGCCTGACATGCCCGCACTCGACGGACAGGTAGCACTAATCACTGGAGGAGCACGAGGCATAGGACGGGGCATTGCCCTCGCGTTTGCGCGAGCCGGCGCCGACGTCGCGATTGCCGACCTCGATCACATTTCCAGTACAGCCCAACAGTACGGCAGCGCAGAGATTGGCGGCTTCACCGCGGCGCACGGCACTGCAGCCGAAATTACGCGGCTGGGCCGCCGCTCGCTGGCGATTCAAGCCGACGTTCGCAAAAAGGCTGACGTATACCGGATGGTGGAAGAAACCATCACTCGCCTGGGTGCGTCCATATTCTCGTGTGTAGCGCCGGGGTAGTCAGTGCTACGCCGTGGAAGTCATGCCCGAGGACACCTGGGATCTGACCTTTGCGGTCAACGTGAAAGGGGTTTTCCTGTCATGTCAGGCCGCCATTCCAGCGCTCAAAACTCATGGCAGCGGCTGCATTATCAATATCGCGTCAATCGCGGGCAAAAACGGGGCTGCTGGGCTCGCGCATTACTGTGCGTCCAAGTTCGCGGTCGTCGGCTTCACCAGTTCTCTGGCGAAAGAACTGGCCCCAGCCAACATTCGGGTCAACGCCATCTGTCCGGGCATCCTGCGCACGCAGATGTGGGAGTACCTGGCGGAGACGTTGAAGGGGCCCGACGAATCCAAAGATGATGCCTGGCAGCGCTATGTCAAGGGACTCATTCCGCTTGGCCGTGCGCAGACGCCCGATGATGTCGGGCAACTCGCGGTCTATTTGGCCAGCGCCGAAAATGTCACCGGCCAGGCGATCAACGTCGACGGTGGGGTCGAATTGCACTGAGGAAGCGCCCGGCAGCCACGCGGCGCTTGGGTGCGCTGACGCTGGATGAGGTCGAGCGGGGTATTAAAGCCCTTTTGATTAATATATTTCCAGGATGATTCCGTGCTTCGGCGAGGAGGCCCAGATGAAGGCGGCGAGGCTACACGAGTTCGGGAAACCTCTGGTGATCGATTCGGTAGAAGTACCGAAGGTCGCGCGCGACGAAGTCCTGGTCCGCATCGTCGGCGCCGGCGTATGCCATTCGGACCTTCATTCACGCCGCGGTGAGTTCCCCCTGCCACCGGAGTTTCCGTTGGTGTTTCCGTTTACGCTGGGGCATGAGAACGCCGGGATCGTCGAAGCTATTGGACCAGATGTCACGCGCTTCCGCCCTGGAGACGCCGTCGTGGTTTGGGGCGCGCACGGATGCGGAAATTGCCGCATCTGCCACGAAGGCGACGAACCGCCCTGCGGCATGGAACACTGGCTGGCCACCGGCGGTTACGCTGATTTCATGCATATTCCCTCGCAGCGCTTCCTGGTGCCGCTCAATGGGATCAATCCAGTTGAAGCCGCGCCGCTCGCCGATGCGGGGCTAACGCCGTACCGTGCGATCAAGAAGGCGCTACCGCATCTCTATCCGGGAGCCGCGGTAGCAGTTGTCGGCGTGGGCGGCCTGGGGCATATGGCTCTGCAAATCCTGCGCGCAATTGCGCCGTGGGTGCGGATCCTCGCAGTGGACGTCGCCGACGACAAGCTGGAGATGGCACTGAAGTACGGCGCCCATCACGCGATCGACGGCCGCGGTGACGCGGCGTCCGAAATCAAGCGACTCACCGGCGGAGAGGGCGCCCGAGCGGTGATCGATTTGGTAGGAAGCGACGCCAGTCTGCGCACCGCGGCCGCGGCAGCGGGTAGAAAGAGCATCCTCGTCCTGGTCGGTTTAGCGGGCGGCTCTTTCCCTTTCTCCTTCATTGGCATGCGTGCCGAGAGCATCGTGACCACCAGTTACTGGGGTTCGTACACTGAACTTGAAGAAGTGCTGGAATTGGCTCGCAACGGAAGAATCAAGGCGCAGATCGAAACCTTCCCGCTCGACCAGGTTGACGACGTTCTCAACCAGCTCGAGCAGGGAAGAATCAAGGGCCGGGCAGTGATCACTCCGTGAGCCCGACCTGAGTCCCGAAGCGGACCAGCGCGCGGCTAAAGGACGTTATCATTCATTAAATCAGGCGAACAGAAAATGTGGATTTGCCGGTCGCCGCAGACTGGGTGTCAACTTGTCAAGTTGGGTGCGGTGTACCGGGGTCGCTGGCGCGCTTCCCCCACGCCGCAAAGATAGTCTGCATAATGTAGCTGAAGCTTGGATCGCTGTAGACGTTTTCGAGCTCGGCATACTCTGCTTGCGACAGGAGTCCGCGCTCTATCCCGGCCTGAAGGGTCATGCACTGACGCCTGGCTTCAGAATCTCCTCCCCGCGCTATCCGCGTGTATCCCTCGTGATTTCGCTACATAGAAATGGCCCCGTTTGATACTCCGAAGTGGCCCCACCCTGGCTAGCCGAGCATCCTGCTGAAAGGGCAGGAGGCCGGGATGAAGAGGAGAGCAAAGGTGGAGCTATTCGAGGAGATACGCCGGGA
>DASZGF010000224.1:0-9741 GCA_035939115.1 Binataceae bacterium (SeqCode) | reverse complement strand
ACGCAGCCAATCGTGAGGGGCGCAGCGGCGGCGGCGGCGCCGCCGCCGCTGCGCCTGCGCTACTTAATCCGCACGCAAACCGACTTCGTCTCGGTGTAGTTCTCCATCACCTCGTGGCCCATCTCGCGGCCCCATCCCGACTGCTTGTAGCCGCCAAACGGCAGCGCCGCGTCGAAGACGTTGAAGCAGTTGATCCATACCGTGCCCGCGCGCAACTGCTCGGCCAGGCTATGGGCCTTGCCGATGTCGCGTGTCCAGATGCCGGCGGCCAGCCCGTAAATCGTGTCGTTGGCGGCCACCTGCACTTCGCCCGGATCGCTGAACGGAATCGCCGACACCACGGGACCGAAAATCTCCTCCTGGTAAACTTTCATGTTCGGTTTGACGCCGGTCAGAACCGTCGGAGCGACGAAGTAACCGCGATCTCCCACGCGCTCGCCGCCGATCAGGGCCTTGGCGCCCTCTTTGCGGCCCGACTGCAAGTAGCCGCAGACGCGCTCGAGCTGTTCGCTGGAAACCAGCGGTCCCATCTGCGTGCTGAGGTCCATCCCGGGACCCAGCTTGATCTGCTTGCCCTGCTCCGCCACGCCTTCAACGACCTGGTCGAAAATGCCCTTCTCGACATACAGACGCGAGCCCGCGCAGCAGCATTGCCCGTGATTGAAGAAAATCGCGCTGGCCGCGCCCGGGATAGCGGTCTCCAGGTCGGCGTCCTTGAACACCACGTTGGGCGACTTGCCGCCCAGCTCCAGCGAAACCTTCTTGAGGTTGCCCGCCGCAGCTTGCACGATCATCTTGCCGACTTCGGTCGAACCGGTGAACGCCACCTTGTCGACCCCGGGATGGGCCGCGAGCGCGGCGCCGGCAGTCTCGCCAAAGCCGGTCACGATATTGACGGCACCGGCCGGAAAGCCGGCTTCCTGGATCAGCTCTCCCAGCCGCAGCGCCGAAAGCGGCGTCTGCTCGGCGACTTTGAGCACTACCGCGCATCCGGCGGCTAAAGCCGGGCCCAGTTTCCAAGCCGCCATCAGCAACGGAAAATTCCACGGAATGATCTGGCCGGCGACTCCCACCGGCTCGCGCAGCGTATAGGCCAGGTAGCCGCCGCCCGGAATCGAAAGCGGAATCGTGTTGCCTTCAATCTTGGTCGCCCATCCCGCCATATAGCGGAACAGATCCACCGCCAGCGGAACGTCGGCGACGCGCGCTACGGCGACCGGCTTGCCATTGTCCAGCGATTCGATCTGCGCGAACTCGTCGGCATGCTTCTCGAGCAACTCGCCCAGCTTCCACAGAAGCTGCCCGCGCTCCGACGGCGTGACCTTGCGCCAGCGCCCTTCAAACGCCTGCCGCGCGGCCCTTACCGCGCGGTCGATATCCTCCTTGTCACCCTCGGGCACCTGCGCGAGGACCTCGCCGGTGGCAGGATTATAGCTGGCGAAGGTTTTGCCCGAAGCGGCATCAGCGAACTTGCCATCAATCAGCATCTTGTGCCGTCCGCTGACAAACTCCCTGACCTTGGGATGAGTCTCGACAACTGTACTGTTCGCCTCCATAGATGTCCTCCTTTTTCCGGCTATATATCGATCTTATCGCCGCGAGTCCCGTGCACAAAACCATTTGCCGCGGGGGCGCTTAAACCGCAGGTCAAATATCGTCGAGCGGAAAGACCGGACGGCGAATCCTGGAGAACGGCAAACGGCTGAGAACCTGGGTGGCGAGCCCGGGCGCGTCCACGTCGATAAAGGTGCGGCCGATTCCGGCCAGGCCCGGGCGATGCTGCAACTCGGCCTTGCAGACCAGGATTTTGCGCGCGGTGGGCTCGATGCCGAGGCTGCGGAAATGATTGGCCTCGAAAACCAGCGTCGGGCGCGCGGTCAGGATCACCTCGACCCCGCCGCAATCGACCACGACCGTAGCTCCGCGATGGTAGGTGCCAAAGTTGAAGGGAGTCGCGGCGGTGAAGACGCCGTCGTGGATTACGCGCACACGGCCGCTAATCGAGACCGGCGCGCCGTGAAATTTATCGACCTTGCCGCCCACCGTGAGCTTGACGGAGTTGCCGACGCCCGCCCCGATCGCTTCCGCAACCGCGTCGGGATCCGCGATATTACCAACCACGGCGCCGCGCGCGTTTTGCTTGAGCAGTTCGGCCAGGATGGCCGTGCCGTCGCCGGGCGTGCCCGCGCCGCCGCTGTCGGCTACGTCGCCCAGCACCACCGGGCCATCATCGGTTGCGATCGCCTCGCGCACTGCATCTTCGACCGAAACCAGGTCGGCATGAAACTGATGGCGCCGAGCCCAGCAGGCGTCCTTGATTTGCTCGGCGATCTCGACCGCCAACCCCTGCTCGCGGTTGGTCGTCGCCACCACGCTGATACCGGTTTCAGGCCGCTCCGACACGAAGAACCCGCCCAGCAGTGATACATCAAGCACCCGCGGGTCGGCGGCGGCACGCATGCGCGCCAGGCGCATCAGATGGTCCATCGGCCATCCCGGCGCGATATAAAGCTTCTGCAGCGGCGGCACCATAGCGGGCTGCGCCCAGGCCGAAACCGGCGCCATCGAGCCGTCGAACATCCCGGCCATCACGCGCGCGGCCTGATATCCGACCGGCCCGAAATCGTAGTGAGGATTGGTCTTGACGCCGATCAGCATGCTCGCCTGCCGCACCATCAACGGCGTTACGTTGGCGTGCCCGTCCAGTGACGCGATAATGGGCGTGCGGTCGCTGACCACGCCGCGGATGGCCGCCAGCAGGTCGCCCTCGCAGTCCTCGGTTTGATCCGCGACGGCAGTCCCATGAAGCTGGAGAAACACGCCGTCAATCGGGCCCGATTTGCGCAGGGTGTTGACGAACGTCTCTTTGGCCCACTGATGGGACTCTTCGTGCACCTTCCCCAACAATCCGGGGAACATGTAGTGCAGCGGTACCACTTCCCATACATGTTCCCGGGCGCCGCGCAGAAATCCCGCGACCGCGCTGTCGCCGCGCCCAACCCGGGTGAGCAAGTCGGGACCGGAAAGCGTCGAACGCTGAAAGCGTCCCAAAGGTATCCGCTGGGTGGCGAAAGTGTTGGCCGTTACCAGATAGCCGCCAACTGCAACGCGCATGGTGCGATCCTCCTTGGGCCGGGATTCTCTGCTGATGCGGTTAGCTTTACAACGAATCCCGCTACGATTTCAAAATCAACGGGTCTGGGGAAGTCCGCGATTGCTGCACAGCAGTTGAGGAATCTGTTGATAGATCCTTGAGGCGTCGGAAAAAGAACCGGCACGGAGGCCGGCGCTACGAAAAAAAATGCGCCGCAGATAATATTTGAGCCTGAAGCCGTATCTTCCGTAGCGCCGGCCTCCGTGCCGGTTCTTTTCATCGCCGGTGCAGAGATGTGCCCAAACCCAGACGGCGCGCGTCAGTTAAGATCCAGCGCGCGAGCGACGTTCTCGCCCAGGATTCCGCGCCGTCCCACGGGCGACATCTTTTCGACCAACTCGTGGATTTCTTCCATGTAGTTGACGGGATGGTCGGCGTGCGGAAAGTCGCTGGCCCAGAAGAACTTGTCGGCCCCCACGTAATCGATAATGTGGCGCAGCACGGTCTCATCCGGGTCGCCCGAGATAAAGCATTGGCGGTTGAAATAGTACGACGGACACTCTGCCAGCGGCAGCCCTCCGCCAAGCAAAGTTTCCTTGTAAAGCGCATCGGCCCGGTTGAGCCACCATCCGATCCATCCCGCGCCCGACTCCAGGATCACGAACTTCATCCGCGGAAACTTGTCCCACACCCCGAATACGAACATGGTCGCGAACGCCATGATCGAGCCCTGGTTGGTGAACAGGTCGCCATACCAGATCCCCGCCGCGCCCCTCATCGGCTGGAAACGCGTGTGGATCGTGAACTCCTTGGGCTCGAAATTCGGATGCACCGCCAGCGGCACGCCCAGGTCTTGGGCGGCGGCAAAGACCACGTCGTGGTCCGGATGGCCATGCGGTTTGCGCGTGATCGTGTACGGTGAGATGAAGGCGATCTTGCACCCGTCCTTCACCGCCCGCTCCAGTTCAACAGCCGCCAGCGCCGGATCGCCCAGCGAGATGTGCGCGGCCGGAACCAAGCGTCCGCCTGAATCGCGGCAGAAATCGGCGATCCAGCGATTATAAGCACGGCAGCAGGCGTTGGCGTAATCGGCGTCTTGGGTTTCGGCCTCCCAGTTGAGTCCCAGCGTCGGAAACAGCACCGACTTGCTCAGCCCCTCACCGTCCATCTTCTTGAGCCGCTCTTTGGGGTCCATCGTGCCGAAGCCCGCCCCCTTCAAATAGGTCTCGTCAGGTGTGGCCCTGATGAAAGGCGGTGGTCCCTGCCTCCCGCCTTTGACCCACTCCTCACGCATCCGCTTCATATCCTGAACCTGACGGCCCATACTGCTCAGCCGGCCCAGCGTGCCCCGAGCGGTGCATTCGGCCGGCTTGCCGTCCACTTCCAGGTATTCCCAACCGTCCGCGCCGACCTTGATACGAATCGCGCGCTCGCGATACCTGGGCTCCAGATATCTCTCCCACAGGTCGGGCGGCTCGATAATGTGGCCATCGGCGTCGATCACCAGTTCCGCATGCTTGCTTTCGCTCATCGGTTTTCTCCAAATCTGGAAGCGCGTCGCCTGCCGTCACCAGGACGACGAAGTTTTGGAACGACCGTTCAGAAATCAAGTTAGACCGGTGCACCAAGCCAGTCAAGCGCTGCGGGACGAACGGGTCAGTACAACTGGTCGAACTGCAAGACTGTGCCGTCGGGGTCGTTGAACAGAAAGGTGCGAATCCGGCGCTCGGTGGGCATGCCGTAGTAAAGGCCGTCCTGCTCGACGATTCCGCCCAGCGTCTTTACCCCGCGCGAGGTGAGGTGATGGTAGCGCTCGTCGATATTGTCCACCCAAAACGAGATGTGAGTCAGGCCGTTGTCGCCGTTCTTGAGCGGTTTGTTGGCGGGTAGCGGACCGTCGCGCCGCGCAATCGAGATGAAGCTGGGGCTGTCGTCCCAACGCAGATAGGCGACGCGCCGCGTGAACATCACTTCGCCCTTGTCGTTCTCCAGGGTTTCCACCCGATCAAGGGAGACTTTGAAGCCCAGGATATCGCGGTAAAAGCGCAACGCGGCGTCAACGTCGGAGACCTGAATGCAGGCATGCGAGAATGGTCCAAGCATACTCATTCTTTTGCCCCTATTGGGCGGACAGCCGCCTGGCGCCCAGCCGGCTGTCCGCCCTTTCCAGCGTTGTTCCGTTACGCCTGTTTTTTCGCAAATGGACGGTCGCGTTCGTTGAGCGCCTCCTTCAAACCCTTGGTGCGCTGGGTTTTGAGGAACTCCTTCACCGCCTCGGTCTGATGCGCGATCACGTCGAGATCGGCGGAGGACTGTTCGGCGGCACGGAAGCCGGTCACCTCCAGGTAGCGGTTGACGGCGGCCTTGTGCAGCGCCAGCAATTCGACCGACACCAGGGCGACGCGGCGCGCGTAAGCCAGCGTCTCCTCCTCCAGCTTGTCCTTGGGAAAGACGCGGTTGATGAGATGCCAGTCCACCGCTTCAGCCGCCGAGATCGTATCGCCGGTGAAGAACAGTTCCTTGGACTTGCGCGGACCCATCAGGACCGGCCACAGCGATAGCGTGGGCAGCACGCCCAGGTTGCGGCCAGCGGGATGACCGAAGGAGGCGTCCTCGCTGGCGAAGACGATATCGCAATGGCCAACGAACTCGGTCGCACCGGCCAGGCAAAAGCCGTGGACCTGAGCGATGGTTGGTTTGATGCATGACCACAGCCGCTGCCATCCGGTGACCAGCCGCTGCATATTGACCCGGTCGTTGGAGATGGTGAATTTCTGGCCCGGCACGGCGGGCGCGTTGAGGTCGTAGCCGGCCGAAAAGGCGCGCCCGGCACCGCGGATAATCAGCACGCTGGCGTCGGGGTCCTCTTCATAGACGTCGAGCACCTGCATCAGCTCGCTAAGCAGCTTGGGCGACAGCGCGTTGAGCTTCTCCGGACGGTTGAGGGTAAGGCGGCGAATTTTGCCTTCGACCGTTTCATAGATGACGGTTTCGTAATTTGCCATGGCTGGTTTGCTCCGTTCTTGAAATCCCGTTAGTGGCCCAGCGTTACACCGCGCCACCCATTTGACAAGGGCGAAAAACAGAAATGAGAAACGAGAAAAGAGAGGTTAGGTGGCAAGGAGGCCCTTGCCTGGCACGTAGTTGACTTCGACGCGCACGCCGTCGGGATCCTCGAACAGAGTTGAGAAGTAGCCGGGCGCCCAATGCCCCTCCTCGGGCGCGCGCACGATTTTCGCGCCCAGTTCGCGCGCCTTCTCGTACACCGCGGTCACGTCCTGCGCTGAGCGGGCGCGAAAGCATACGTGATGCAGCCCCGGACGGGTCTGGTCGAAGTGCAGATCGCGATATTGTGGCGCCGCACGCCGCACCGCGAACCCGGTGCGCCCGCCGATACAGTAGAAGTAATCGTCGTTGTCATAGACCACATGCTTAAGTCCTATGAACGGAAGCAGGTGGCGATAGAAGGCGACGCATTGCTCGAAATTACTGACGGTCACATCGACATGAGCGATCCCATTTACTTCCATCGAAGGCCCTCCTGAATTTTCGGGCGGAACAATTCGCGCTCGTTCAAGATGGCATTTTTTGAACACGGGCGGAAAAGGAATCACAGGCTGGAAGCCTGTGCCACTAATAAAACGCGGCGGGCCGCCCGGATTCCCGGACGGCCCGCCGTTATCACAACCCTGATTTAAGCCGTCAACCGATCACGCCGCTTTCTCGTTCCACAGCCGCAGCGGTTGCAGCGAGCCGATCGATTCGGGCTTGGCGCCAGCGGCCAGCTTGCGCTCGCCGATTTTGACTTCGAACGGAGACTTCAAGTCCAGTTCCTTGCCCATCTCGCGAATGGCGGGAACGACTTCCTGGCCCAGCAGCTTCAGATTGTTCAGACGATCCTCGCGCGAGATTGGACCGTCATTCTGCCAAATCATGAAGATTCCAGGACGCAGCACTTCCAGCAGCGTCTTGATCTTGGGCAGCACGCTCTTGGGCGTACCGCAGATCATCTGAAACTGGCGTTCGGCGTCCTTGAACTCCTCGAAGATGTGCTTGCGCGTCGCCTCGACGTCCAGATCGCGTTGCTGCCAGGTCGCCGACCGATGCTCCACCTGCGCGCCCGAGATGCGCTCCCGGCTGCCGCCGTCGTTGGCTTCAGTCTTTTTGCCCGCCCACGGGGTGCTGGATTCGCCCTTCTTCTTGGGCGCGGTGAGCTGCTTGGCGATTCGCCGGGTCGCCATCTTGGAGTTGTATCCCGGCGGGAAGGACCAGTGCGGCTGGGCGAACAGGCTGTAGCCGATGCCGGCGCCGCCGAACATGTCCCACTTGGCGATTTCATGCGCCTTCTCGTCGGTCTCGGCGACGTAGATCTTCTGCAAATAGCCGAAGTTCTCGGTGCCGACCTGATAGCCCTCGTGCGCCGCCGCGTCGCGATAGAAATCCCACAGCTCGAGAGTCGGTTCCATGAAGGTCGCCAGCGCCACGTAGGGATAGCGATGCTTCGCGCACCATTCCACGGTCTCCGGACTCAGCAATCCGGGAATCCAGATCTGCGGATGCGGTTTTTGCAACGGCAGCATCCACGGATTTACGTAACGATAATGGAAGTGCTTGCCCTCGTAGCGGAACGGCCCCGGCTGCGTCCACGCCTTGATTATCACTTCGTGCGCTTCGTCGAAGTACTCGCGGTTAAAGGCAGGATTCGCATTGCTGGCGAACTGCTCGCTGCCCGCGCCGCGAACCCATCCGCTGACCAGCCGGCCGCCCGAAATCAGGTCGATCGTGGCCAGCTCTTCGGCCAGGCGCAGCGGGTTGCCGACGATCGGCAGGGGATTGCCGAGCAGAACGATTTTAGCCTTTTTGGTGATCCGGGCCAGGATCGACGCCTCGACGTTCATCACCGAACCCATGCAAAAGGCGTTGTCGTGATGCTCGTTGAGCATCAGGCCGTCAAAGCCCAACTCCTCGGCCATCACGCGCTCGTCGAGGTACTCGTTGAGAAAGCGCGCGGCCGTTTCGCGCTCGAACATCGCATTGGGAAGGCCGAAAAAGCCGTTCTTGATGATCTCATCGTTGTTGACGTAACGATGAGGCCGCTCGGTGAAGTACCCTACGTGCATGAATCACCCTCCCGGGGTTGAAATCTCGAAGCTCCTGGCACTACGAGTCGACAGGCGGGCACGGCGGCCCGCCCTGCTGTCAGAATTAAGCACACCTAATTCAGGTTGTACAGCCGGGCGGCGTTGTCCCACATGATCTTGCGCTTGGTGTCCGCGGGCAGCTCCAGCGCCAGAATTTCGTCCAAGGCGCGGATGTAACCCTTGCCCTCCATATGGCCGAAATCGGTGGCGGTGACGATATTATCGTCGCCGATTACTGCCGAGACCTGCGCGATACCCGGGTCGTCGGGATCGGCCGAGATGTAGCACTGCTTTTGGAAGTACTCGATTGGCGATTTGCTCAGTCCGTGAATTTTGCCGCCGCGGTTGGCGCCCTGAACCCCGGCCTGAATCCGCTCCAGCCAGAACGCCGGCCATCCCGCGCCTGATTCCAAAAACGCCACCTTCAAATCGGGAAAGCGCTCCAGGATGCCGCCGCTGACAAAGGACAGACAGGCGATCATGTTGCCGATCGTAAAGGCGCACAGGCCGCGTCCCTCGCTCCATTGCGGAAAGTATTCCATCCCGACCTGATGCAGCGCGGTGCCGCCGGCAACATGCACACCCACCGGGACACCCAACTCCGAGGCGGCTTTCCACAACGGGTCGTAAAAGCGATCGTGCAGGGCCACGTCGTTGACCGGTTCGGGATTGAAGGTGATGGCCTTGAATCCCAACTCGCGCACGCAACGCCGGGACTCTCTGGCGGCTTCAACCGGATCGCGCAAATCGATCGAACCGACGCCGATAAGCCTGGGACCCGCAGCTTTGCAGAAATCATGTAACCAGTTGTTATAGGCGCGCCGATAGGCCGCCGCTACCTCGGCGGACAGACCCGGCACGGCGGTGGCATAAAGCCCGATCGTGGGATAGAGCACCATGTAGTCCATCCCGGTGCGCTGCAGCGCCGTGTCGTAGCAATCGGGTCCGAAGCCGCGCCGCATGTAGTCGCCGTAGGATTCTTCCAGGCCTGGCATTTGCACCAAGTCCGGCATCTGGAAGGTCGGCATCATGGTGCCGCCAATCCTGATATTGAGGAAAAAACCGGGCGGTTCGCCCCGGTAACCTACGGCGTGCGTCGGCGCGAAGCGGCGATATTGCGGCTCCAGGTATTTCTCCCACATGTCGGCCGGCTCCAGCACGTGAGAATCGGCGTCGATATAACGATGGCCCTTATACATGAGTTACTCCCCGGTAAGATAACTATTCTTCCTATTTTTTCGGTACTGTAAGCAACAGGAATAGGCTGCCGCGTACCGTGACCGTGTCCATTGTACGCGTTCAGGTTGCCGACCAGCCGGAATCCACCGGAAATACCAGCCCCGTGATCAGGCGCGACTCATCGGAGTGATTTCGCTACATAGAAATGGCCCCGTTTGATACTCCGAAGTGGCCCCACCCTGGCTAGCCGAGCATCCTGCTGAAAGGGCAGGAGGCCGGGATGAAGAGGAGAGCAAAGGTGGAGCTATTCGAGGAGATACGCCGGGA
>DASZGF010000223.1:0-20338 GCA_035939115.1 Binataceae bacterium (SeqCode) | reverse complement strand
TCGGATTTTCTGGTCAGTAGGGCCGCCCGCCCTACTATTTAGTAGCCAAGGAGGAGGACTAAACGCGTCGGCATGGCGGGAAAGGCACACCTCGGCATGCAAATCGCGTCGGGCCACCTTGAGAGAGCAAGGGGGACGTGTTACGGTCGTTTGGTTATACTCCTTGCTCCCCGTTGGGGGGCTCGTTGCTTCGATCCACAAGGAGGATTTGTGCGGCGTTACGAAACGATCTTCATTTTGCGCCCCGATATCGGGGAAAATCAGACAAAGCAGTCCCTCAAGCGGGTTGAAGACATCGTCGCCAACGGTGGCGGCGAGTTGATCGAAACCGACGAGTGGGGAATTCGTGAACTTGCCTACCGGATTAAGCGCGAGCGGCGGGGCTATTACATCCGGTTGGACTACGTCGCCCCCGGCCCCGTGATGAACGAGGTCGAACGCAATCTGAAACTGATGGACGAATCTTTGCGCCATTTATCGGTGATGGTCGAGGAAGATGCCGACCCGGCCAAGTTGCGCGGCGAGGTGGAAGCGCGCCGGCGGCGTCTGGCCGAGGCGCGCGTGGCCGCGTCCGCGCCCGAGCCGCGCGCCCCGGATGAGGCACATGAGACCGATGAGGCCGCGATAGCGGAGGAGGCCCGGGCGGCCTTGGAACCGGCGTCGGCTGCTGAGGAGCCGGTGGCAGCTCAGGAACCGCCGGCGGCCTCCCAGGCGAAGGACTCCACTGCGGACCAGCCCGCCACACCGACAGATGGGGGGGATGGCGCTGATCAGAATTGAGCTCAGCGGCACGGTGGTCAAGCCTCCTACAATCGGAGTGACCCCCAGTGGCCGCGACGTGCTGCGGCTGAGCGTCGATTGCGGCCAAGCCTCGGAGCATTTGTTGATCGAGGTGGTGTTGGTCGATAACGCGGCGCGGGATCTGGCGCGCACGTTGAGTGCCGGCCGGCAAATCCGGGCCCCGGGAACGCTCAAGGCGGTGAGGCGAGGCCCTTTGGGAGCTGCCGGTCGTCAGCAAATTGAGGTCATTGCAAGCGAAATCGTTCCCGAACAGGTGAGCGCCAAGTCGGGAAATGAAGCGAATTTATTGACCAAGCTTATTTGATTGGGAGTACGTTTCCGATGAAGGTTTTAGCAGATGGCTGATAACGAGCATCCTGAAGACAGTGGGCAGCGCGGTGGTCAGGCCCGCGGACGCGGCCCTCGCCCCGACGGCGACCGCGGGGGAAACGAAGGGCGTCCCGGGGGCGATCGCGGCGGGATGCGCCGGCGCCCCGGCGGGCGGCGCAAGGTGTGCCGTTTTTGCGCGGATAAATCATTGAAGGTGGACTATAAGGATGTGCGGACGCTGGGCACCTTCATCACCGAAGGTGGCAAAATTGTGCCCAGCCGCGTCACCGGTAATTGCGCCAAGCATCAGCGCGCGCTGACCGTGGCGATCAAGCGGGCACGCGTTCTGGCCTTGCTGCCGTTTTCGACCTTGGGGGTCTGAGAGCAGGCTGGTGAGGTTCAAGGACGCATTGGACCTGACCCGCGCGGCCGCTTTGGCGGCGGCCTTTTTCCTGTTGGGCGGTTTGATTCCGGTCCTTGGGATGCCCGTGATGTTGTGCGCGCCGGTCCCGATCCTGATCCATGTTCTGGGGCAATCGCGCCCTTATCGCCGTCTGACGACGGTGATGGCGCTCACCCTGGTTCTAATCGGACTGATTGCCGGTCCCCTTCAGGGGTTGGGCTTCGCCTTGAGCCTGGGCCTGGCGACGGTCCTGATTGCGGTAATGCTCAAACGCCAGTGGTCCTTCGAGTTGATAGTTTTTACGACCACGGCGGCGATGCTGGTGGCTGTGACTTCGGCCCTGCTGGTTTGGGCGGGGTCGCCGGCCGCTTTGGCCGGACAGATTCACCATACGGTGGCCGCGGCGATGAGCCAGTCGGCGCCCATGTATGAAAAGTTCGGCATGAGCCAGACCGAGAGCCGGCAAATCAGCGACCGGATGCTGGAAATCACCGCACAGTTGCTGCCGGCGCTGGCCGCGATGCTGGGTGCGCTGACGGTGCTGGTCAACCTGGGTTTGGTGGCGCGATGGTTGGGCAAGGAAAGGATGGGATACCAGCTTTTCGGCGGGCTCGTGACCTGGCGCACGCCTGAATGGCTGATTTGGCTGCTGCTGGCCACCGGCTTTGGCATGTTCCTACCGCTGGAAGCGGCGCGGCTGGCGGCGATCAACGGCTTCGTGCTGGTCGCGTCAATCTATTTTTGCCAGGGCCTGGCCATCATGGCGTACTACTTACAGATGCTGGCGATGCCGCGGGTCGTCCGTGGGGCGATCTATGTCATCGCGCTGTTACAGCCGGTTCTGGCGGCTTTGGTTTGCCTGGCGGGAGTGTTCGACATGTGGATCGACTTCCGCCGGCTCAAACCGCCCAGCCAGGAAGCCGGCCTGGACGACTTCTTTTAACGGAGATTGTGGAATGGCGATGATGCAAGTGATTTTGCGCGATGACGTCCCCAACCTGGGGCAGCCCGGAGACGTGGTCAGGGTACGTCCTGGTTATGCTCGTAACTTCCTGTTGCCGCGCAAGCTGGCGGTTGAAGCCAATCCCAAAAACCTGCGCGCCTTCGAGCATGAAAAGCGCATCGGCTTGGTGCGGCGCGATGCCAAGCGGGCCGAATCGGTCAAGATGAAGGACCGGATCGAACGCTTGACGATCGAGATTGCGGCGCGGGCCGGCGAAGCGGGCAAACTCTTCGGTTCCGTGACCAATATCGATATCGAGCGCGCGCTCGGTGCCCAGGGCGTCAGCATCGATCGCCGGCGCATTTTGCTGGCCGAGCCAATCAAGGAATTGGGTGAGTTCGTGGTGCCGGTCCGGATCGACGCCGAAGTCGAAGCCAGCCTCAAGCTCAAAGTAGCGGCTGAATAAGGCGGCCGCCAACATGATTAAACTCTACGACTTTCTTCCCTGTCCCTTCGGCCAGAAAGTTAGGATCGTGCTAGCTGAAAAGAGCCTTAGCCATGAATTGGTGTCGGTGGATTTCACCAAGGGCGAACATCGGCGACCCGAGTTCCTGCGGCTCAATCCCTACGGGCGCGTTCCGGTTCTGGTCGATGAGGATACGGTGGTTTACGACTCCACGATTATCAACGAGTATCTGGACGACGAGTACCCCGACCCGCCGGTGCTGCCGCGAATCGAATACAGTTCCTCGCGGGCGCGGGCGCGGATATTCGAGGATTTCGCGGACACCTCCTTCACACCGCAAGTCGGTCAACTGATGGCCGAAATGGTCAAGACCGAAGCCGAACGCGACCAGAGCCGCTTGCAACGGCTGCGTCAGACTATCGAGCGCGTGATGGATTACGTCAATCGAGAACTGCAGGGCCAGAACTTTCTGGCCGGCGAGTTCTCAGTGGCGGATATCGGGTTCGTGCCGCGTTTGGTGGTGCTCAAGGAGCTTGGCCTCGACGTCAGCGCCGGCCGCAACAATGTCGAGGCCTGGATGAAACGGTTGCTCGACCGTCCCAGTATTCAGGGATTGGAAGGGGTTGTTTTAGAACCCATTGCCGGTGTTTGAGCGTCTGACCGAAAAAAAACGATGCACGGTCCCGACGTCAGAGGACCGTGCATCGTGGACGCGGAGGCGGCATTTCCGCGGTTTATCGGATATCGCTCAAAAGGTCACCCTCTTCGCTTGGGACGCTCGCTCCTGCACCGATGCTCTTGTAAACCAGCTTTGCCACGAACAGGCGATCGTCCAGGCGGCCCAAACGCTTCAGCATTCCGCCGTGCCGATGGCATCGGGGGCAAGCCATCGTGCCTCCCAATAGACCGGCTTCTTTGGCGGTGATCCGAAGGTCGAAGGTATGACCGCATCCGGGGTTTTCACAGGCGGTCCGGTATACAACGCCTGGGCTTGCAAGATTTTCGTTCCGTCGCTGCATTGATCTGCCTCTTTTCGGGAACAGTTGGGAATTCCGGTTTGTTCCCTTGGTCCATGTTTAGACGTTGGACACGCCGAAAAGTTTCAAGCAACTCGTGTGCCGAAGAGCCGTCTCGCGTTCAGCACGGATTTTATCGAGGAATTATTGGAAGTTTAGCACACGAACAAACGGCGTATCCAGCGGACGTTGTGCTATTTTCATGAAATTCGCTGCACTTGGTGTAAAAATTTTGATGCATTGTGTCACGGAGCTTACCCCGCCCCGCTCTTGCCGGAGGGCGATAGGCTCTGGTTCAATGCTGATAAACGCAGGTTTGGAAGATGAGAACGCTCGCACTCGTTATGGCCGGTGGTCAGGGCACCCGGCTGCATCCCCTGACGCGGGATCGGGCAAAGCCGGCCGTGCCCTTTGGAGGCAAATACCGGATCATTGACTTTGTCTTGTCTAATCTGGTCAATTCCGGCATTTTTTCCATCTATGTCCTGGTTCAATGGCGCTCACAGTCACTGATCGAGCATCTGAAGGACGGCTGGCAGTTCGGCGGTCTGTTGGCCAGCCACTTCGTGACCCCGGTGCCGGCGCAGATGCGACTGGGAGAGACGTGGTATCAGGGAACGGCGGATGCGATCTTTCAGAATCTTAACTTGCTTGACGACACCAAGCCCGAACTGGTGGCGGTGTTCGGTGCGGACCACATTTACCGGATGGATATTCAGCAGATGATCCAATTCCATCTGGAGCACAAAGCGGCAGTGACGGTGGCGACCTTACCGGTGCCGGTGGAAGAGTCGCGCCATTTCGGGATCCTCGATATTGACTCCGGAATGCGAATCACCGCTTTCAGGGAGAAGCCGGAGCAGGTGGATTCGATGCCCGGGGCGCCGGGGCGCTGCCTGGCCTCGATGGGCAACTATCTGTTCGATCCCCAGGGTTTACGCGCGGCATTGATCGAGGATGCGGCCAAGGCCGACAGCCATCATGACTTCGGGCAGGATCTGATTCCGGGCCTGATCGACCGCGTTCCGGTTTACGCCTACAATTTCATGACCAACCGGATTCACGGTGATTCCGAGCAGAATTTGAGTTATTGGCGCGACGTCGGCACGATGGACGCTTATTACGAGGCCAACATGGATTTGAGGGACGCCCGTCCCCATCTGAATCTGTACAATCCCAACTGGCCGCTGCGCACCGCCTACTACGATCAGCCACCGGCGAAATTCGTCTTTGCCGAAAACGGACGCCGCGGTCAGGCGCTGCACTCGGTCATCTCGGAGGGCTCGATTATCTCGGGCGGGATAGTGCGCAACTCGGTATTGGGCCGCTCGGTCTTTGTCCATTCCTACAGCGAAGTGGATGATTCAATCCTGATGGATTACGTGGAAGTTGGGCGTCATGCCCGCGTCCGGCGGGCGATCATCGACAAGAACGTGTATATCCCGGAGGGCGATGAAATCGGCTATGATTTGGAACGGGATCGCCGCCGCTTTTTCATCACCGATTCCGGCATAGTGGTGATTCCCAAGGCCCCTAAACGCGAACGCCTGGGCGATATCTCGTTGCTGTGAAAGCCACCGGCGGGCTGGTCCCCGACAGCGTCGAAAATGCGGCTCCCAGTCGCGCGTCGCAGCGCGTCGCGCCTGCTCTCGCGCCGCCACCCCAGCACGGCAAATCCCGGCTCAACTCCGACCTTAAGCTGAATGTGCGCGATCGCTGCCTGTTTTACATGATGGTGGCGACCATGCACCTGGTCAGCTTGCTGCCCGATTTCGTGCTCTATCATCTGGGCGTACTGGGTGGACGGTTGGCTTTCAGACTCGATAAGCGCCACGTCAGGATTGGAATCAGGAATCTTGAGATAGCGTTTCCCGACCTTAGCGTCGCCGCCCGTCTTCGTATCCTCCACGATTCCTACGTGAACATCGGGCGCAGCTGCGCGGAATATATCCGCCTGGGAGGCTTTTTCTATCGCCGCCTGATGCGCAAGGTGCGCTATGAAGGTCTTGAGCTGTGGGAGGATATCGAGCGGCGCCATCCCGGCCGTGGTATTCTGCTCCTTACCGCCCATTTGGGAAATTTCGAAGTGGGGCCCGCGGTTCACGTGATGCATGGTCATCAAATGAGCCTGGTCCATCATACTCAGAGCTTTCTGCCCGCCGACGCACTGATGACTTTCATCCGGGAACGCGCCGGGATCGATATCATTCGCAAGCATAAGGCTGCTCGCGCCGTACTGCGTGCGTTAAGCAGGGGAGAGATGGTCGCCACCCCATTTGACCAGAACGCCAAGCGTAGCGAGGCGCTGTTCGTGCCCTTTTTTGGCGAGCTTGCCGCCACCTCTAGCGGACTGGCGCGAATCGCGAGGATTTCACGAGCCGTGGTCCTGCCGGTATTCGCCGTGCGCGATCCCAACCGTCGCACCCATCGGATCGTGATCCAGGGCGAACTGCCGCTGCAGCACACAGCCGATGCGGACGCGGACATCCTGGAGAATACTCGCCGCTTGGTGGCGGTGATCGAACGGATGGCGCGGGCCTATCCAGATCAGTTCCTGTGGACCCATCGGCGCTATCGCACCCGCCCCCGCGGCGCGCCTAAAATCTACGATTGAGATCCTACGATTGAGAAAAAGAGCTGCTGTCCCCTCCGAGCCTGAGACGGCTCACCGCGATCAGCAGAGCCAGCGTGATCAACCATGCGGCGGCGCCGCTGATTAACGGTGGCCGGCCGTAGCCCGACAGCCATCCGGGTGCGGATTGCGCGCCGGGGGCGAACTTGCGCCAGGTTGTGGCGCCCACGATCAGGCTGGCATGGAGGCCGATCGAGAAATAGACGCGTCCGCTTTTGAGGAAAGCTACACCCAGCACCAATCCGAGTAGAAAGAGGCCGAACAGGCCGGGAGCAGCCGCAATCGGATGGCACAGTTGGCCCAGGCTTGCGCCCAGTGTCTGGACGCCAACCAGCGGATGGACTCCACTGACCTCGAAGCGCGCCGGGGACCTGATCAGGTGCGCGGCGGCGTAAACCGCTGAACTTGCGGCGAGTCCGGCGCGTTGGCCGAAATCCTGCGCCATCCCATCGAGCAGGAAGGCCCGGAAAAAGCCCTCCTCAATCACGGCGATCGCCAGCGCGGGAATAAGGCTGGCGACAAAAGTGATCACCAGCGAGCCGGGATGGGCGTTAGCGCTTTGGGAGGCGGTGAGGCGAGCGAGCCCCCACAGGATACCTATTGCCGCAGCGCCGATCGCCAGGCCGGCTCCCGCGGCTGCCAAATTGGAGAGCGGCTGCGCAAACCCGGCGCGCACCCGGCGGACCAAGGCAAGTTCCCCGCCTTCCCACAACAGCGCGACCGCCAGCGTCACCATCACGACGCGGTCGAAGATGCGGGGAAAAGGGAAATGAAACCCGGCCCATGCGATCAGCGGGGCCACCAGCGGCGCGATCAGAGCGGCCGCAAGGGCGGCGATCAGCAGAGTCAGTGCGAGGCGGAGGGTGAACATCAGCGCTTAGCGGGTGACAACGCGTGGAAGGGCAATCTTCTTGTGGTACAGGCTGTAGTTTTTCTCCCCCTGACAGGGGGAGATGGGCGCCGCTGCGGCGCCCAGAGAGGGTCCTTTGTCAGCGCGCCTTCTGAGGCGCGCGATTCATAAGTTCTGATAGGGAATCTCGCACCCTTATGCAGCGCCGGACTTACCCAATCCCCCGCATCTCCGCACCGATTGCTAATCGCGCGCCGTGGCGGGCGCGCTGAAAAAGGACCCTCTCTCGGCGCCAAAAAAAAGGCTCCGTTCTCCCCCTGACAGGGGGAGAGAATTTCAGACAAGGCAAACACCGGCCGCACCCCTCAGCGCGCCCGTTCCGGGTTGCGCGCCGGTTCCAAGACTATCTCGACCGGACATGTTTCTGACGGAGTGGCGAGGATCTGGCGGATGGCGCGGGCGACGTCGGCGGGCTGGAGCATCAGCGCGCGATTCAGATGTTTGTTGGGGGGAATGAACCCGGTATCGACCAGACCCGGGATTACCACTGATATGCGCACTCCGCCCTCGCGGAATTCGTTGAAGCATGCCCTGCTGAAGGCGATCAAACCGGCCTTGGCCGCGGCGTAGATCGCCTCCATTGCGGGACTTCGCAACCCGGCGGTCGAGGCGACGTTGATAATCGCGCCGCCGCCCTGCTTGAGCATCTGCGCCGCCGCCAAGCGCGTGAGCGCTACCGGAGCGCGCAGGTTCACCGCCAGTATCCGGTCCTGATCGGCTTCACTGAACTTGGTCAGCAGCCGCCGCGGGGGCGCCCAGCCGGCGTTATTCACCAGCACGTCGAGCCGCCCATAGAGGCCGAGCGCGGTGTCGATCAGAGCATCCGGCGCCTCGGTTTCCGCCAGGTCGAGCAGCACAATTAGGGATTCGGCAGGCGCAAGGCCGCTTAGCGTACGCGTTGTTTCGAGCTGCTCGCGGGTGCGGGCGGCAAGACACAGGCGGTAGCCCGCAAGGGCCAGTTCGATGGCGACCGCCTGTCCGATGCCGCGTCCCGCACCGGTGATCACGGCAACCGGCTTGTCCGGCGCAGTCACCGGCATCCTCCGAAAGACTCACATTGCCTCATGGACTGCCTCGCCGGCGCCAAAAAAAACCGGATCAACGGCTGATTGGCGCCAAAGACTTGCACGCGCCACGCAAGTCAAACAGACTAACACAACCATCCAAAACCCTTTTTTCGCACAATGAATCCCCAGGTTTTCAGAGAATATGACATTCGCGGCGTGGTCGAAGAAGACTTCGACGACGAATTCGTCGTTGATCTGGGGCGCGCTTACGCCACCATGCTAAGGCGGGCCGGCAAGCGGACCATAACCGTTGGCCGCGACTGCCGGCTGTCTTCCGACCGGCTCTTCCATCTGCTGCTCGAAGGTTTGCTGCCCGCCGGCATCAACACCGTTGATATCGGGGTCGTGCCGACGCCGCTGCTGTACTTTTCGGTGCTGGAGTGGGGCATGGACGGCGGCGTGATGATAACCGGTAGCCACAACGCCGCTGAGTATAACGGCTTCAAACTTGGAATCGGACCTTCAACGATTTTCGGCGACGACATCCAGGAAGTCAGGCGGATTATCGAGCGGCGCGAATTCTTAAGCGGGCCGGAGCGCGGCAATATGACCGCTCGCCCGATCCTGCCCGCGTATGGCGAGTACATCAGGCGCAACTTCAACTTCAAGCGCTCCTTTAAGATCGCCGTCGATGGCGGCAACGGCTGCGGCGGTACCGTGGCGGTGCCGTTGATGCGCGAACTGGGGTTGGACATTGTCGAACTGTTCACCGAAATGGACGGCCGCTTTCCCAACCATCATCCCGATCCGACGGTCGAAGCGAACATGCAGGACCTGATCGCGGCGGTGCGCAGCAGCGGTGCGGTCGCAGGAATCGCCTACGACGGTGACGCCGATCGGATCGGTGCGATCGACGAGCGCGGAAGGATCGTCTGGGGCGATGAGTTGATGGTGCTGTTTTCGCGCGCAATTTTGAAAGAGCGGCCGGGTGCGACGATCATCGGCGACGTCAAGTGCTCCCAGCGCATGTACGATGACATAACGCGTCACGGGGGACGGCCAATCATGTGGAAGACCGGCCATTCCCTGATCAAGAGCAAGCTCAAGGCGGAGCACGCGGCGCTGGCCGGCGAGATGAGCGGTCACATGTTTTTCGCCGACCGCTATCTGGGCTTCGACGACGCCATCTACGCCTCGTTTCGGCTGCTGGAAATAATCGACCGCGAGGACCGGGGAATCGGCGAACTGCTGAGCGATCTGCCGCCGACCTGCGCGACTCCGGAAATCCGGGTCGATTGCGCGGACGAAGAAAAATTCCAGGTGGTAAGCCGGCTGGCCGATTATTTCCGCTCGCGCTACGAGGTGACTGAAATCGACGGCGTGCGGGTCAAGTTCAAGTCGGGTTGGGGTCTGGTGCGCGCCTCCAACACCCAGCCGGCACTGGTGCTGCGCTTCGAAGCCAAGGACGAGGCCGCGCTGGGCGAAATACGCCAACTGTTCGAGACCAAGCTTAAGGAACTGGGCGGCCTTTGAAGGAGCTATCGGCCCGCGCCCTGCATCAAACCTCCGCGGCGCTGATCATCGCCGGTGGCTTCGGTGCGCGCTTCTGGCCGGCTGCCCGCAGCGACCGCCCCAAGCCCCTGTTCAGTCTCAACGGCCGCACCAGTCTGCTCGACGACACTATCGCGCGGTTGGGGCCGCTGATCGCGCCGGAGCGGATCTTTGTCCTGGTTCCCACCGCCCTCCAAGAGATCTTCGCCAGTGCGATTCACGGCAGGATCCCACGCGCCAACCTTTTGCTGGAACCGGATCGGCGCGGGACCGCGGTCGCAATCGCCTACGGCGCCGCGCTTATCAAGTCGCGCCTGGGCGACGGGCTGTTGGCGGTCATGCCCGCCGACCATTACATCTATCCGGCGGCTGCTTTTCGCCGCACCCTGGCGGCGGGTCTGCGGCTGGCCGCGCGCGACGATTCCGGCGGCTCGATCGTGGTCATCGGGGTGTCACCCACCAGGCCCGACTCCGGCTATGGCTACTTGCAACTGGGCGAGAAGCTGGCCGGTGGATTCCAGGTCAGGAAATTTGTCGAAAAACCTTCGCCGGCGGTGGCGCGCTCGATGGTGCGTTCGGGCAAATTCCTTTGGAATGCGGGAATGTTCATGATCAGCACCGCGACGCTGGAGGCGGAATTAAGCCGCCACTGTCCCAGGCTGCTGGCCGCGCTGCCGAAACTGGTGCGCCAGGCGTTCGGCTACGAGCGGGTGTACAAAAAGCTCAAATTCGATTCCTTTGATTACGAGGTGGTCGAAAAAAGCTCCAACGTGGCCGCGGTGCGAGCCGGCTTCAATTGGAACGATGTGGGCAGTTGGGACGGCCTGTGGCAGACCCTGCGCGCTGGCGACGGCAACGCGCTGTCGGGCAATGTGGTGGCGATGGACTCCAAACAGGTGCTGGCGCGCGGCGACCAGCGCCTGATGGTCTTGCTGGGAGTCGAGGATTTGATCGTGGTGGATACGCCCGACGCGCTGCTGGTCGCAAATCGCGCGCGCACGCAGGACGTAAAGGGTGTGATCAAAGAACTCCGCCGCCGCCGCCTGACCAGCTACATTTAGCTCTCAAAACAATTCACCGAATTATTCAGGCGGTCAAAGCGCCCACGGGAACCGGTAGGGTGTCGGCGTAGCAGTGGGATCCTTCTTGGTTGGAGTTGGCGTCGGCTTTTTGGTCGGAGTTGGGGTAGGTTTCTTCGTTGCAGTCGGAGTCGGCTTCCTGGTTGAGGTTGGAGTCGGTTTCCGAGTTGGAGTCGCGGTGGCCGGCTTCTTGGTGGGGGTCGGCGCAATCACCTTCCTGGTCGGAGTAGGGGTAGGTTTCTTTGTTGCAGTCGAAGTCGGCTTCCTGGTTGAGGTTGGAGTTGGTTTCCGAGTTGGAGTCGCGGTGGCCGGCTTCCTGGTGGGCGTCGGTGTCATCACCTTCCTGGTCGGAGTAGGGGTGGGTTTCTTCGTTGCAGTTGAAGTCGGCTTCCTGGTCAGAGTCGGGGTTGGCTTCTTGGTCGTAGTTGGAGTTGGCTTCCTGGTTGGGGTTGGAGTTGGCTTCCTGGTCGGCGTCGGAGTCGGCTTCCTGGTCGGCGTCGGAGTTGGTGCAGGGGCGGCTACCAGGCTGCCGAAGAGTCCGTCGGTCTGTCCATCGATGCCCGCGCTGAAGAACAGGGTATTGGTGTTGCCAGTCGAGCCGTCCCCGAAAACCAAATTCCAGAGTCCCCCGATGACTATCGGTTGGCCGCCCAAATCGTCGAGTTCGCCCAGTAATACCGCTGGTGGGATTGTAGGCGTGGATGGTGCCGTCACCCAGGTTGCCGACCAGCAGATCGTTGCTGAACGCGCCGAAGTTAGTTGGGGCTATTGCTACGCCCCAGGGCGAATTGAGCGCTCCGTGCGATATCGTGGGCTTGGTGGGGATCAGGTGACCGGCGGTGTCGAAGACCTGACGAAGCCGTTGCCCGGTCCGGCCTGATCGTTGACCTTTAGCGAGTCCTGTAAGGCGTAAGTCACATAAAGCTGAGCGCCGATATTGACGATTCCGAACGGGGCGAAGCCCGGCTGGAATCGAAGGATCGCTGAAAGTTCCGCTCAAGGTCGTCGGGTGGAAGTTCTTGTCGAAGACCTGAATCCTGGCGTTATGGAAATCAGTGGCGTAAAGGAAGTTCGCGCCCCCATTGGTCGCCATCGCCAGTCCCTTATAAATCGCACCGGCGGGAACCTCGTTTGCCACCAGCGCCGCCGCGCTCCCGCCATTCCAGGCGGTGATGGTGCCGTCCTCGCTGGAAAAAATGAAAAACGCGGGCCCAGTGGCACCGATCGAAAAGTCTGAAGTCGAGTTGGCGACTATTCCGGTAGGCGCGGCAAAGCTGGCCTTGCTGCCAGGTGGCAACGGGATCTGGACTACAAAATCGAGCTGCCCGTTGGCTTCACAGACGGTGGAAAATCCTGAGTTGTTGTCGCTGATCCAAAACGGACCACCCGGAAAAAAGGCCATTCCCCATGCGTTCTTCAGGTCCGGGTCCCTGAAGGCAGCTTTCCCGGTCAGATTGGAGAGCAGGTTGGTCTGCTCGTAATGATTAGCATTCGGAAGAATGTTGGTGAAGGCGTTCGTGACGGGCCGGCCCGATAGCGCCGGGAGCACCAGTAGTGCTATCGATGCGATCCCAATTGCCACGAGAGCAGGGACAAGAACTCGGGCTGGTTTGCCAGAAGCCATCGCGCACACCTTCCTTTTCAAGACGCCGCGGTCGCCCCGCCAAATCTGCGGGCGGGCAAGATCCAAAGACTGGACCTGATTCCTAAACACGACAGTCGCGCAAAAAGTTCCACCATATTTCTACTCTTGAATAGCGCGGCGCACTTTAAGGAGCTGTGTGACAGCTTCTAATGCTTTTATTCTGGAATATTGAGCAAGATGCCCCGCCGGTGAAGAAGGCGACGAACTCTTCGCACAGCGGTGGCAATAGAGAGGATAGTGCGTGTCGGGGCTGCGTCCTTTTTCGCTCAGGTCGCGGTGAGGCCGCCGTCGACGACGAATTCCGCGCCAGTCACGTACGATGAGTCATCGCTGGCCAGGAACAGCACTACCCGGGCGACATCTTCGGCCGTGCCCTCGCGCCGCAGAGGCACGAACTTGGCAAAGCGCTCGCGCTGCTGTTTGGGGACGATGTCGATCATCTGGGTCGCGATGATTCCCGGATGAACGGAATTGACGCGAATCTGTTCGCTGCCATATTGCACCGCCGCGGCCTTGGTGAGCAGCCGCACCGCGCCTTTGGTGCCATGATAGGCGGTGGAGCCGGGCGAGCCGGTGAGTCCCGCCACCGAGGAGATATTGACGATCGAACCGCCGCCGCGATTGCGCATCGCGGGCACGGCGAACTTCATTCCCAGCCATACGCCTTTTTGGTTGATATTAACGACTGCGTCCCACAGCTCTTCGGTGGTGTCTTCGAGTCCGCTGGTGTTGAAGATGCCCGCGTTGTTGACCAGGATGTCCAGCCCGCCGAACTCGCGGGTGCAAACCTCCACCGCCGCGCGCCAATCTGCCGCGCGGGTGACGTCCAGATGTATCGCCGCGGCGGCGCGCGGCCCAGCCTTGGAGTTGATTTCCCGTGCGGTGCCGTCCGCCTGATCGTCGAGCACGTCGCCGATTACGACCTTGGCGCCTTCATTAACGAACAACCGCGCCTCGGCGGCGCCTTGGCCGCGCGCGCCGCCGGAAATTAGAGCAACCTTACCTTTGAGGCGATCCATGGTGAAGTCCGTTTCCTCTTGCGCGAAGTGTTGATCTTTGGCCGCGTCAGACCGCGGTATAGCCGCCGTCAACCACCAGTTCGGCGCCGGTTACGAAGGATGCCTCGTCACTGGCGAGGAACACTACGCACCAGCCGACCTCTTCGGGCCGCGCGGGGCGCTTCATCGGCGCCATATCGATAACCGGCTGCAAATACTCGCGCGGCGCCGTATCGGTCATCGGGGTCAGGATCACTCCAGGATGCACCGAGTTTACCCGAATCTTCTCCCCTGCGTACTGGGCGGCGGCGGATTTGGTCAGCAGCCGCACGGCGCCCTTGCTGGCGTGATAGGCGGCGGAACCGGGGGATCCGATAATGCCGTAGATCGAGGAGATGTTGATAATCGAACCGCCGCCCCGCTGGCGCATCGCAGGCACCGCGAATTTCATGCCCAGCCATACGCCCTTTTGATTGACGTTGATCACCGAATCCCACCCTTCTTCGGTGGTGTCCTCGACGCCGCCCATGTACGCGATGCCCGCGTTGTTGACCAGGATGTCCAACCCGCCGAATTCGCGCGTGCAGGTTTCTACCGCGGTGCGCCAATCAGCCGCCCGCGTCACATCCAGATGAACGGCGGCGGCGGTGCGCGCCCCGACCTTGGAGTTGATTTCCTGCGCGGTCTTGGCAGCGTCGGCGTCGAGCACGTCGCCGACGACAACCTTGGCGCCTTCGCCCGCGAACAATCGCGCTTCGGCGGCGCCCTGTCCACGCGCCCCGCCGGAGATTAACGCCACCTTGCCCTTGAGCCGGTCCATCGCGACGCCTCCTTCGCCCGCAAAGATGGGGCTGTTAGTCGATCGCCTGAGGGTCAGAGCGCGCCGCGACTTCCTGGAGCGCGTCAATCAAGGCGATCTGTTCGTTTACTATGGTGCGCAGACGTTCGGCGATATCAGCATCGACCGACATCCACTTGACCGCGTGCTGGTTCAAATCGACATTGAGGCGGCCCAAGGTGATTAGATCGCCGCTGATGCGCCCCCAGCTGTTGATGCCTTCGTGGGCGGGCCGCTCCGGCAGTTTTGCCCACACCCGATTATCGCTCAGGATGCCGTTGAGGACCTTGGCGTGGATCTTTGTGGCCGCCGTCACGTCCTCGATTTTCAACTTCATTTGGGGATAGGCGCAGCTCTCGGCATGGCGCTCGAGGCGGCCGACCAGTCCCTGCAGGCGGCCGGCCAGACTGGCAAGCTGACTGAGCAGGCGGCCCTTTGCGGTTATTGATTGAGTTATTCGGTCGAGCAGTTCCATCAGTTTTCGCAGTTCTCCACGCGCAACCGTTCATTTCGCGGTCTTTCGCGCAGATTATACCTAGGTGTTCGTCAGCGCCGATGTCAAGACGGCTCCGGCTCCCTGGAATCGGCGCGGGGGCTGTCGCGCGGCGGTACGTAGAGGCATCGCACCAGGAACGATTCGCGCTTGAAAAAGCCCTTGGTATGGTAGGAGTCGCCTAGGTTCAGGAAGGCGTAATCGAGGTAATGGCCCAGTTCGTGGAGCAGGGTGCGCAGGAAGGTCTTGGGCTTGACCACATCGCGGCGCTGCGCGGTGCGCATCCAGACCACCATTCGCGGCGGACGCTCGCGCGGATAGAAGATGCCGTGCAACTCGCTGCGATTGTCGCGCGGCCGCACGCCGCGAATCTCCACCCGCAGCGGCGCAATACCCATCACGCGGCAGACCTCGTCAACCAGGTGCTGGGCGGCCTTATTTATTGCCGCGAGCGAACCCGACTCCAGCGTCTGCAGCAGCGCCTGCGTGCGCGCCAGGGAGGCGGCGCTGGGCACGAAATTGTAGCGATCGATGGCGTCGCTCTTGAGATAGCAGCGTTGCGCATGCGGGGAGAGGCGGTAAAAGAACGCCGGCAGCTTGACCGCTTCAGGCATGGCGGCCTCGCGGTTGATATTCAGTCCGGCTTTTTTTTAGCTCGTGTGCGTGCATATCATTGCTTAAGTTATCCAGGAGCGATCCGCGGCATGGAGCTCAGGTCAATTGGAATCACCAAGCCCGACGATGTCAATTGCATCATCGGTCAGGCGCACTTTATCAAAACGGTGGAGGATCTGTACGAGGCGCTGGTACAGGCGGTACCGGGAATCAAATTCGGGGTCAGCTTCTGCGAAGCGTCCGGTTCCTGCCTGATTCGCCATACCGGTACGGATCCGGAAATGGAAAAGCTCGCTATCGATGCCGCTGCCGCGATCGGCGCCGGCCACGTGTTCGTGATCATGCTGGGCAATGCCTTTCCCCTAAATGTGCTCAATTCGGTCAAGGCGGTGCCAGAGGTATGCCGGGTATTCTGCGCCACCGCCAATCCGCTGGTGGTGGTAGTGGCATGCGAGGAGGGCGACCGCGGCGTACTTGGTGTGATCGACGGGAGCGCTCCCAAAGGGGTGGAGGGCGAGGAGCATCGCGCCGAGCGCCACGCGATGCTGCGGCGGTTCGGGTACAAGCAGTAACAAACGCCAGGGGCGGCTTTGCATCATAAGCTGTACCGGCTGCCGACCGCGGAAAGACGACCAGCGTTTTTCCGAACGCGTTGAGCAGGGCCTGCTGCGCCCGCCAACCCGAAATAGGGACATCGGGAAACGTCTGGCGCGCGTTAAGAAGCGGTTTACGAGCCCCGCGTGCGCGCATGAACTGAAAACGATCAATCCCCGATCGCGCAAATTGGCGGCCGCGTAGCACTCGTCCGTGAGCAAAGGATCGGGTCGCCAGGGCTTGCCCATGGCGTCCCTGCACATTGATCCTGGCGCCTTGTTTCAAATCTGATAACCCGTGGGATTTAGCCGCTGGGATAAAAGATCTCGTCCAGCAGCGTGCGCGGCTCACTGCGATTGACGACTTCCGCTCCGTGGCTGGCCAGGTTCCGAAGGCCGGCCCATGACCGACCTGCGCGCCATCAGCAGTTGCAACGACGACAGCGTGAATGGCTAGAAGCTGGCTCCGACAATGACTAATTTGCATCTACACCCGAGGCCGCCCGCTTCCTATTGCGCGTTCATCCACGTGTCCGACCCCACTAGCTTGACGGCCACATTTGAAAAGAAGAGTCGCATAGGCTTGCCGTCCGCCGTGCCGCGATGCTCCGTTGAAAAAAGGAGAGGGCCAGCTTTCTTGTAGCCCGCCCAAGTCACTATGACGATACCCGGCACCGGGCTTTTTGGGTCCCCCCGATGATAGACCATTTCGTCGATTCGGTTGTCAGATCCGACGTACAGATCCCAGGTATCTCCAGGCGTGTAGCCGCCGTTCGGATATTTCACTGTCACCGGCTTCGCCGAGCCCTTCCCCAGCGGCAGCTTTTGCATGCCCATCTCTTGTACATTGGCGCCAGAGGAGTCCCAATAAACATGGATGGGCAACATCAGCCAATAATTATCGTTGACGAAAAACCAGTCAATTTTCTCCTTCACGATGGCAGATTCGCTGTTTAGCTTAGATTGAATAAAGGTGACCTTCACCGGCTTGCCGTCCTTATCGTTTCCCTCGTAGGAGATTTGGCTGGTCTTGGGCTGCCAAACCCATGAACGGGAGAGATTCCGTCCGGGGGCGTGGAGGTTGAACGTATAGCGGATCGCTTCAACTTGCCCAAACGAATCCAGGCCATAGGTCTTGGCAATCTGTTCGGCGATGGGTGAGCGCGTCTGCGCCCCGGAAGTTGCCGCAAGAACCAGCACCCAAAAGACCAGGAAACCTATCTTCGTTAAACGGCCCGACTTTGTCATCTAGGGTCCTCCTCAGCAGGTCGGTGCTATTTCGGTGAATTGCTGTTACATTTGCTGGCTGGATTGCATCATCAGTACGTCGGAGTTTGAATTTTCGTTAAGCAGTGGTCTTGGATCAACAGCTCCACATCCAGCCGATTCAGGGCAAAGAAGCTACCACGGCCATGGTTAATTGAGAAACATCGCGGCTTGGTAGATTATTGTGTCCGTAGGTGATACGGGCGTGATGATGGCAGAATCAAGCGGCAATGGTTTTTCCGTCGGCCTGGGGCTGACCAACGAGTGCGATCTGGCCTGTGCCCATTGCTATCGCGATACCGGTCGAATCGATCGTCTCTCGCTCGATGACGTTCGGCGCGTTTGCGAAAATGTGCCGGTTCGATCGGTGAACCTCGGGACCGGTGAGAATGGACTTCACCCGGAGTTTCACGCCATCCTGCAATATCTGCGCGACCGCGGCACCACGATAGCGCTGACTTCAAATGGCTACACGGCGGCGGTCCTGGGTGATGACGAGCTGCGCTCTTTGGCTGATCTCGAGTTTTCCCTGGACTTCGCAACCGAGCGGGAGCAGGATTCCTGGCGTGGTCCAGGGAACTGGCGGCTGGTGCTCGATCAGACGGCGCGGGCCCTGAGCCTCGGAGTCCCGGTCACAATCATAGCCGTTATGATGCGGACGAATTATGACAAGCTCCCCGAGATTGGGGTGCTGGCTGGTCGGCACGGGGCAAATTTCCGGGTAAATGTCTATCAGCCTGTTAAAACGGATGCCTTCTCACTCGATTATGAGCAGTTCTGGGCTGGCTTTCAGAAGCTGCTGGAATCCTGTCCGCTAGCTGTGTGCAATGAACCCATCGTACGCGCGATTCTTGGATTCGAGGCGGTATCGGGCGGTTGCGGAAAGGGCACCATCCGTGTCACGCCGAAGGGCGATGTGCTCCCCTGCGTCTATTGGCCGAAGCGCAATCTTGGCCTGGCCGAACTTGAAAAATGGGGAGCGGCGATTGTCGACTCGCCGGCTTTTCGCGAGCTGGAGCGAATTCCGCAGTTCTGCGGGAATTGTCGCTTCGTCGAGTCGTGCCGCGGCGGCTGTCCCAGTCGCCGGCTACTGCGGGGAGGATTAGACCTGCCCGATGAGTTTTGCCCGTTCGCCGTGGGAAAGCCTCTGCCTTCGTTCGCCAGCCGCGCCGGAAGCTTGCGACAATTCCCGAAGGCTGGGAGCGCTTGCACCACCGTGTTCGGTGCGCAAGAGCATGGGGAGCGCAAAGGTTGAGCAACTCCAAACTGCCCGCCCTCGATCCCGCGCTCGCACTCGTGATACTACGGGTCACGCTCGGTGCACTATTCTTGTCGACGTTCTTCGAGAACCTTGGCAAGGGGTTATACAGCGCCAAAGGATATGCGGGATTGATCCGCTATTACATCCAATATGGTCACGCCCCGGCAGTTTGGAAACAGGTGATGGGAGTTACCGCCGCCCACGCCCCGATAGCCGGTCCTGCGCAGGCGGTCCTTGAAGCAAGCCTCGGAGTCTTGCTTATCCTCGGTTTCTTCTCCCGGCCTGCCGCGTTAGTAGCATTCGGATTTCTGACTGGGCTGTGGGTCTCGGAGTGGGGACTTGGCTGGATATGGGAGCTGCTGGTTCCAATGGTAGTAGCTGCGGCGCTGACCCTGGGACCGTCGGGCCAGCGCGCAGCGCTCGACGTCGCGCTCACGCGGCGCTGGCCGCAGCTTCCAATCTGACCCTGTGCGCGTCTCGGTAGTCATTCCTACGTATAATGAAGCCCAATCAATCGGCCTGGTCCTGGCCGATATCCCGGCGGGAATGGTCGAACAAGTGCTCGTCGTCGACAGCGATTCAACCGACGGAACCGCGCAGATTGCGCGCCAAATGGGAGCCGAGGTTCTGCATGAGCCGCGGCGTGGCTATGGTCGCGCTTGTCTCACCGGCCTTGCCGCAGTCAATGCTCCAGACGTCGTCGTGTTCCTGGACGGGGACTATAGCGACCGTCCAGCGGAGATGTCGCGTCTGCTGGAGCCGCTGCGGGAAGGCGCTGCGGATATCGTCATCGGCTCGCGGCTGGCGGGCGAGCGGATGGCAGGGTCGATGCCCTGGCATGCCGTGGCCGGCAACCGGCTCGCGGCACGCCTGATCGCTTTTCTCGGCGGAGTCCGCCTCACGGATCTCGGTCCGTTCCGAGCAGCACGCTATCAAGCGCTGATGGCGCTCGGGCTGCGGGAATCCACATACGGATGGCCGGTCGAGATGATCGTTAAGGGCGCGCGGCGGGGACTTCGAATTACCGAAGTGCCGGTGAGTTATCATCCTCGGATCGGCTCGTCGAAGATAAGCGGCACCTTCCGAGGCAGCATTGGCGCGGCCTGGGGTATCCTCGGCGCCATATTGAAGTATCAGCTCTTCGACACCACCTCCACGCGGGAGGGGAACGTTTGAAACGGGCGCGTTCAGAGATTGGTGAACGTGCCCTGATCATAATGGCGAAGGCTGCTCGCGCCGGCCACGTAAAAACCCGTCTCACCGCCAGCCTGCCTGCTGAAGCCGTCGTGGACTTTTACAGATGTATGATTGAAGATACCCTGGATCTCGCTCGCTCCGTCTCAACTGACGCACTTGCCATTGTCTGTCCGACTTCAGATGTCGCCGATCTCGCCAGTTGGCTGCCGGCGATCGAAATCGTCGGACAACACGGCGAGGGTCTTGCCGCGGGCCTCGTCTCGGCCTTCCGCATCTTCATCGACAGGGGATACCGCCGTGTGGTCGCTATCGATG
>DASZGF010000222.1:0-8060 GCA_035939115.1 Binataceae bacterium (SeqCode) | reverse complement strand
CCACGGGCGCCAGAAAGGGGGAATATGTGCTCAAGCTTGCGGCTCGCTCTTTGGCTGGGGTAGGCAGGCGTGCGGTTTACCGTTTACTTGTATTACGAAAGACGAGATAAGGGTGGGGGGGCTGGCGGGCCCAGCTAAGGGGGCGGGGCTGTCAACAACAAGCGGTCACGAATTAACTCACTTCGCGACGAGTCATCGCCTCTATTTCGTGGCGGGCTGCAACACCCGGTTCATGGTCGCGGCAGCATCAGCGATCATTTCCCGGCTGAAATGTCCGTAGAGGTTGCTCGTGAGGGCGATCGTGCTATGCCCGAGTAATCTGGATACCGTGTGCAGTGGCGCGCCGGCGGCCAGCAATAAGGTGCTGGCGCTGTGACGCAAATCGTGTAGCCTCATGTGCGGCAGGCCGGCCCGGTTCAAAATGGACTTGAACTCCAGCCTCAGCGGTCTGGCGTCGACGGGCCCACCGCTCTGGTTGGTGAACACCAGTCCGGAGTGCCGCCACGCCGTGCCGGCGGCAAGTCGCATTTCAGCCTGGCGGGCGCGGTGGCGGCGCAGGATGGGCAGCAGCATTTCAGGGATCTCAAGCGCGCGCCGGCTTTTGTCCGTTTTGGGCTCCGCGACGCGGTAGCCGGCCTTGCCGTCGGGCGCGATCTTCGCTCGCAGGCGCTGAATGGTTTGTTGAACCCGAATAGTTCCTTTCTCGAGGTCGCAGTCGATCCAACGCAGTCCCATCATTTCGCCGAGACGTGGCCCGAGGGCCACGCAAAAGATAAGCGGCGCCTCGGCTGGTGAGTCTTCGGCAGCCCTTAGAAAAGCCAGCGCCTCTTCGGGTTCAAAGTGGCGGTAATTGTACCGCGGGACGGCGGGCGGCTTGACCGCAGATACCGGGTTCCAGGCTAACACCCGGTCGTACACGCCCTGCTGGAGGGCGGTCCGCAGAATGGTGCGCAAGTGGGCGGCGCTGCGTGGTGCCATCCCTTCCTTCGTCTTGCGCGCCAGCAGCGCCCGTATGTGCTCGGGACGCAGGGTGGCAAGCCGGATGCCGCCTATGATCGGGATGGCGTGACGTCGGACGTAGAGTTCGTAGCTCTCCCACGTCCGGGGTTTGACGCTGGGGCGGACGGACTCAAGCCACGATGTAAGATAGGCGCCGATGGTTTCCCGGCCGTGGAGAACTGGCATACCTCTGTCGTGCTGGGCCTTAGCGGCAGTCAGCATCTCGGCGACTGCTTCGCGGGTCGGGGCGTAGAAGCTTTTCCTGATGCGTTTTCCGCCGGGCGCGTAGCCGAGGTGTAATCGGGCGAACCACCGGCCGTCCTTGCGCTGAGTGATGCTTCCCTCGTTGTGGCCACGTCGCCTAGACATTTCGCGGGCCCTCCTTTTTAACATTAGCCGCCGCCTCCGGACCTTTAGAGCGTTCGACTTTCTTCAGGTACGAACGGCGCCGGAGCTCATACTTGTGCTCGGCCGGTGAGTTCTCAGCGAACCGTTTGTTGCGGGCGGAGTGGCCGCAGTTGTCGCTGCAGTAGATCTGGCCTTTTCTGCCCGCAAAGAACAGTTTTTCGCAACGCTTGCAGGTTGCGATGGATTGTAGATGCTGTGCGATCAGATTGATGGACTTCCAAACGAACATGCTCTCGAGTGGTCCACGGTCCAGCCGTTCGAAAGTGCCTGATTCGGTACGGCGAAAACTGAAGATCAGGTTGTAGTCGGCGGTTCTGAAGTCCCAGGGCTTGCCTTGGAAAAGCTCTCGAAGCTGGCTTACGATTCTTCCAGCGCGCAGCCGCTCGATCTCATTAATAGAAAGCGCCGGCCTGTCTAGGACGCCAGCACCCCGCCATCCTTCGGCGATCGCGAAGGCGACGATTTCAGCGACAAGATCGTTGGGGTCCCTTTGAGCGAGGGTGCATTGGGCGAAGTCCAGCAGCCACGCAGTTCGTTCCTCGGGGGTGCGGCCTACGCGCCCGCTTGCGCGGATGAGGGCCACTTGCCAGTCAGCCTGCTGTTTCTGATCCGCCATGAGTTGAGAGTGCGCTTTCGCGCGGTATTTGTCTAGATGGATGTCCGTGTTTCCGTTGAAATAGTTTTTCAACGTCTTGACAAGAGAGGCGCGCTTTGCAAAAATTTTGGGACATGTGGAGGCGTGTTTATGAATGAGCCTGAATTTGAACCCCTTTTTGTTCGGCCCGCCGAGGCCGCGCGGATGCTGCGGATATCGAGAGCAAAGGCCTACGCGCTATGCGCGAGTGGCGATATTCCGTCGACCAGGATCGGCAAAGGATCCGTCCGGATTCCTCTCGAGGCCCTTCGCAAGCTTGCGGCAGCGGTGGTCAAAGGTGGCAACAATGATGGCCGCGTCGAATAGTGAGGAACCGCAGCAGGTAGTGTGTCCCAACATGGAGTCGAGCAGCGATCTGCAGCCCAATACCCATCAGCTTGCAGTGCCGGTCAACCTGGTGGCGCCTGGCGCCCTGGGTTTCTCAAAAGTCAGCCTCGTCCTGCCCGAGGATATGCCGTTCGACCAATGGGATGATCTGATGGGGCGGCTCGAGACCTACACCGGATCATCGATGTGGTGGGTCGGAGACGCGGTCCGGCATGGCGAGCATAAATATGGCGAAAAGTATAAGACCTGGAAGGACCGGACTGGATTCGCCCGCGACACAATTATGGCTGCCCAATGGGTCGCCGATCGATTTTCTGAAATGTTTCGGCGCCGAAACAATCTGACCTGGACTCATCACAAGGAAGTCTCGGCACTAGATCCTCCGGACACGGACCGGCTACTCGAACAGGCGGAGCAGGAAAAGTGGTCAACACGTCGGCTCCGCGGCGAGGTGATTAAACTTCAACGCGACAAAAGGCAGCGCCAGATTGCCTATGCGTCAGGCGCCGGCCTGGGACCCTGGGCGCGCCTATACGCGGATCCGCCCTGGCAGTACGGGGACGCACGGCGCGAAATTGGCGGCGCCGAAAGTGAATACGAAACCCTACCAATCGAACAAATTGAGACCTTCTTAACCGATCACCAGATCGCCGTCCACGATGACGCGGTCCTATTCCTGTGGGCCACAGTTCCTATGCTCCAAGAAGGCCTCGCGGTCATGAAGGCGTGGGGCTTTGAATATAAGACCCAAAGATTGTGGAACAAAATGATCGGAAACCCGGGCTCTTATTATCTGATTCAGACCGAGCATTTGCTGGTCGGTGTGTGCGGTAGCTTTCCGCCGCCCAGTGACACCTCGCAACCAAACATTGTTAGCGTCGCGCGCGGCGAGCATAGCGCTAAGCCAGACATATTTCGCAAAGATATTGAGTCCATGTATCCAGCCTTCGGGAAACGGAACAGCCTCGAGCTGTTCGCCCGGGAACAAGCGGACGGCTGGACCGGCTTGATTAACGGGAGGTTTGTATGAACCACCCGATCGCTACGGCGCGAAAACGCTATACCCTGCAGTGCGAGAGCGGCGGCAAGCCGATCGTCGTCTATCTCAATCCGGAGATATGGTCGCCAAAGGCTTTTCTTGAAGGGCAATTCAACTTGCGGCTTTTCAAGAACGGAAGCGACACGCCATCCGACACCGACGCCATCACGGTAATCAACGTGCACGCTGACGTGATGGAATTTAAGCGCATCGACGCACCGGTCTGGGATCCACAAGATCGTGTGCTCCGATGGTATGCGACCGTCGGGGCCCGGGTACAGGTTGTTCGATGGGTGCGCCCTGACGTGACTATACGCTCCACCATCTGGAGCGCAGTGGGGCCGGGTAAGACCAGGGTGATCACGCTCGAGGACCTCCAAACGGAATATGACGAGTGGTGCGAATGGGCCCGCGCCAGTGAACCCATAAATGTCACGGCTGTCAACGGTCAAAAACCCGATCGTCGGCGCGCCGCTCTCGATTCTGCACCTGTGGGTGCCGGCACCGCTACTTCTCCACGGTGGCGCGGTCATGCAGGCGTGGGGGTATACGTACCGGACCAACTTCGTGTGGGACAAAGGGAAAATCGGGATTGGGTATTGCTGTCGGGTCCAACACGAAATGCTTTTGTTTGGACCCCAGGCGTCGTCGATGCGCCAGCACTTGATTGCCGGGTGATGACCGAGCAGTTCTCGGTGCAGGACATCAACGCGCCGGATGGTCGACTCGGGGATCGTTATCACGCCTGGCAAAAGCCGGACGACTTGCGGAGCGTTTTATTCGTCACGGCTCGGTCGAGGGCGGGTTGTGGTTCTGGATCCGTTCGCCGGAACCGGGAGTTTCTTATTGGCAGCGGCGCGGCTTGGGCGTGAGGCCCGCGGATACGACAACAATCCCTAGATGGTGAAAATAGCGGTGGAGCGTCGTTGTTATGCGGAATGAGCGTCCTCTATAGAGGATACTGGGCAAAGGCTGAAGCTAGCGCCCGACTGTTGCCGCCGGCAACGGCGGTGCGACGCGGGTGGCGGTGAAGGCGAAGGGGGACGAACGATGATTCCCGGCATGTGCGAAGGCCGCCCGGGCAGCACCCGGCGGCCTTCTTGCGATCCTTTGAGTGCGGGCATTGCCGTGCAAGAACAACATGGGACTCGATCGAGATCAGGGCGTGCTTTCAATCCCGCCGAGGCCGAGATCCCGCCGCGACCAGCGCGTCCGCCTGAACCATGCTGGGAGAAGATCCCGGATCTTCTCACAGCCCAACACCAGTGGGTGCTGTGGAGTTGGGTGTGGGACCGCGAGCCCAGGCGTTGGACCAAGGTCCTCTATCAGCCGAACGGCCGACACGCGAAGTCAAACGATCCCAAGACCTGGTCGACATATGAAGACGTCACGATTGCCTACCTCGGCCACCAGAGCCGTTGGGATGGTGTGGGCTTCGTCCTGGACAGCACGCGCATTGTGCTGGTGGGGTGGGACTTCGACCACTGCATCGATGCCGATGACAAGGTCGATCCGCAGGTCGAAGTGTATGTGCGCCAGCTCGATTCCTACACGGAGGTTAGCCCGAGCGGGACCGGACTCCGCGTCTTGGTGCTCGGGAAATTGCCACCTGATGACCGCCGCGTTGGCAGTATCGAAGTTTACGAAGACAAGCGCTTCCTGACTATCACGGGTAATCGCTGGCAGGATAGCCGTGCTGACATTCGTGAGAATCAGGACGCGATCGACTCAATCCATGCCGAAGTCTTCGCCAAGCGGCGAGCGAAGCGCGAGCGATCGCACAGGCAGGATAAGCTTGCGCCAGGGAGCATCAACCTCGACGACGCGAGGCTCCTGGAGCGGGCCCGCAAAGCTAAGAACGGTGACAAGTTTGCAGCCCTGTATGACCGCGGCGATTGGCAGGGTCGAGGTTTCCCGAGCCAATCGGAGGCCGACCTTGCGCTGTGCAGCATGCTTGCATTTTGGGCTGCAGGTGATGCCACACGCATAGACGCCCTGTTTCGGTCCTCGGCACTGTTCCGTAAGAAATGGAATCGCGACGACTATCGTGAGCGGACCATTACGCAGGTAGTTAGTAAGTCAGGCTTCTATGATCCATCCCGCCACAATGGGGGACCACATCAACAAGAGGATGAACCCCCTGAATCGCGGCAATCGGCGCACAAGCGGAACGGCGCGCGCCCGGCGCCCGGCAGGGCACAGCCACAGGCTGAAGCTGGCCCAATGGAAGCCGAACTACTGGGCGAGCGCATCGAACTTTGGCAGGACGACCCGAAGGCGATCGTCGAGGCTTTCCTAACGAATAGGGCGACACACCAGCGATGGCGGACGCTACACCGCTTTCAGGAAAACTATTTCGAGTGGAGCGGATCCTATTACGCGCCACGGACCGACGAGGAGATCGAGGCGAAGGTTGTAAAATTTCTCTACGACGACGTCTACCTGCTGAAGCCAACAGCCAAGGTCCCGGTGGCGGTGCCTGTCAAGCGATCGCATATCGACGAGACCATGCGGGCGCTGCGGAACCGCACGCACATCAAGAATAATGTCGAGCCGCCATACTGGTTGGGCCAGGCGGCACCCGCCGATCTGACCAACGTTATCACTAGCCGCAATGGCATCCTGCTGCCGGGGTCCCGGACCTTTTTAGATCCATCCCCCGCCTGGTTTACCCTCAATGCATTAAATGTGATCTACGACCCCGCGGCGACCTGCCCATTATGGGACAAATTCTTACTCGACCTGTGGCCAAAGGATAGCCAGTCCCGTAATACCTTGCAGGAGATATTCGGCTATTTACTAACCAACGACATGAGTCAGGAAAAGATATTCATGTTGATAGGGTTGATGCGGAGCGGCAAGGGCACAATTGCCACGATTCTTCGCGCGCTACTGGGCGACCCGGCAACAGCAAGCTTAAACCTGTCGACCTTAACTGAAGGGTTTGAGCGTGAGGTGCTGATCGGTAAGTCGCTAGCCATCGTTGGCGATGCCCGGCTGGGAGCCCGGACCGACACAGCAAAATTACTCGACTTCATCCTAAGCGTATCGGGCCGCGATCGACCCGGCATCCCGCGTAAGTACAAAAGTGCCTACACGGGTCCCCTGAATGTCCGATTTCTGATCTGCTCAAATGAAACCCCGAGGTTTCCCGATCCGGCTGCCGCGGCGCGCGCAATCGTGCTGAAGACGACCGTCAGCTTCCTAGGGCGCGAGGACCGGACCTTAAAGAACAAGCTGCTGACCGAACTATCCGGGATATTGAACTGGAGCTTGGACGGTTGGGAGCGGCTGCAAGAGCGAGGACATTTCATTCAGCCCGAGTCCGCGCTGGACGAGATTGACACGCTGATGCACGGTGGCGGCACGGTAGCCCGCTTTGTTGAGCGTGAATGCCAAATTGATGGCCACGATGTCCTTGATCACGAGAAGGCCCGGACGCTGAAGCAAGACCTTTACGGCACCTACCATCAGTGGTGCGAAGACCAGAAAGAGGACCGGTCTTTAAGCTATGACGTGTTTTTTCAGCGGCTGAAAGACGCCTACCCCGTTGTGCGGGATTTTCGCCCCGACAAGAGGGCCGGGGAGACCGGGAAGCGCCCGCGCTACGTCAAAGGCATCCGGTTGCTGACCACAGAAGAAAAGGAGACCCGGAAGCAAGAAGAGGAGGCGCCCCATGCAACCGCTTGAGGCCGTCTGTCCAACCTTCGTCCAACCTCCGTCCAGCCAAAAAACCATATTTTGTATGGGTCCGTCCAACCGTCCAGCCTTTTACAAAACCATTACGTCATACGCACGCGCGAGAAGAGAGAGAGAAAAATATAGACAGAGGTTTACACCCTTTAGTTGGACGGTTGGACGCACCCATATTTTATTTGGGTTTTCTGGTTGGACGGTCCATGGACGGTCCCGGACGGAGGTTGGACGGATGGTGGGGCGGGGAGGTGACCCTCCTCAAAACTTAATCCACGCGGATTCATTGGTGGTTTCGATCGCCTGGGATAGCCTGCGTTCATGGCGATGCCGATAGGAGGAGCATTTTTTGGTCGCCCGAAGCGAACCTCGATCCTTTGAGTGCGGGCGATGCCGTGCAAGAACAACGATCGTAAGCCGATGCAGTTCCAGCCGCCGGCCGGAGTCAGGGCGATCTCCAAATGAATACGACGTGAACCAGGGGAATACGGTTTCGACCCGGCCTGCTTCCTCGAACGCGTTCATGAAATGGAATTGAAAAAACGGCGCGGCCTTCAACCATCGTACCTCGCCGGCGCCGCCGATTGTACGCGGTACGAGGCCGATCGCGGTGCCGCGGTCCGGCTCCCACGCCGCCGGTGGAGCATCGGGCCGTGAAACATTGATTACAAAGGGGCACACGAAGGGGACCACATAAATTCTCGGTGATCGCGATATCGTGCACCATCGCGGACCACGGCGCCTTGAACGGGACGATCCGCTTGAGTTGCCCTGCGCTGTCGGCCATCAGGTAGGTCTTGTCTCCCACGCAAATCCAAGCTTTTCGCCCCAATGAAAGCTCGATCGCTGAAAACCGCTGGCGGAGTGAGGCGATCTGGCGGTCGATAGGGTTCAAGTTCAGCACCGAGCTCGACGCCCCGGCGGGGGCGAAAAACGGCC
>DASZGF010000221.1:0-81275 GCA_035939115.1 Binataceae bacterium (SeqCode) | reverse complement strand
GCATGGACCTGAGTTCTTCGACGTCCTTGGGATAGGGCATCAGCTTGCCCATGCCCGCCTTTTCCAGTCCCGGCGCATAATCCTGAAACACGTGCAGAAGATTGGCGCCCAGTTCGTGCCAGGTCTTTTCAGGATCGTTTGATACCACGAACCAGAGATTGCCCTCGGCCACCCGAAGCTTGTCGGGATCCTTGCCCAATTCGGCCATTTCCGTGCGGGTGGCTTCGTAAATCCCCCGCACGCCAGCGCCAATAATCCCATCGCCGTAACGCGCGACGCGTTTGGCGGCAGGCTTCATCATCCCCCCGACCCAGATCGGCGGGCGCGGACGCTGGACCGGCCGCGGCTCCAGGCGCGCGTTGTCGAGGTGATAATACTTGCCGTGGAAGGTGACCGTTTCCCCCTCCCACAGCCGGCGGATAATCTCCAGTCCCTCGTTGGTGCGCCCGGCGCGCTCCTTGTATGGGATGCCGTAGCCCTCGAACTCATTGACCCGGTAGCCCAGCCCCACGCCCAGTTCAAAGCGTCCGCGCGAAATAATATCGACCGTGGCGCAATCCTCGGCCAGCCGCACCGGATGATACAGGGGAAGCAGCAGCACGTTGGTGCCGATCCGCATCCGTTTGGTCCTCGCCGCCAGGGCCGCGGCGATTACCACGGGCGAGGGTGAATAGCCGTCGGGTGCAAAGTGATGCTCGCTGAGCCATGCGCCTTCGTAACCCAGACCCTCGGCCCACACGACCTGTTCGATCGTTTCCGCATAGACGTCTTCGTAGGGGCGGCGGAATTGTGGCGGGTTGCGAAAATCAAACCACAGTCCGAAGCGCACTTTGGATGCTGAACTCACGGTGTCACCTCAATTGATCCTGATGGTTAGCGGTCAGTCGCGCCAGGGTTGCTGCGATCTGGCGTCGATCTCGCGGCGCACCTCATCAACGGACTTGCCGGGCGACATCAGCAGCGCGGTTTCCGCGAAGAAATGCCAGGGATGCTCGCTGAAATTTGCGAAGTCGGGAAGGAAGCTGCGGCGATACTCAGGCGAATCGATCGCGCGCCGCGCCGCGGCGTAATCCTCGAACCAGACCTCCTCGACGCCGTCCCAGCGCGGATCGCACATCCCCGCCGGTCCGTATATCTCCTCCAGCACGGAGCATTGCTGATAATGCAGCAGACCCGGCAAGGTCCGCACGATCGGCGCATGGAGCTCCAGCCAGTAGCCGCGAAAGTCCTCCGGCGACATTCCCAGGCGGCGCCGAAGCTGGAACAGCCCCTGGATCATCCCCGAGCGCCGCGCGTCGCTATTCACGATTACGCGGTCGGTGGCGCTTAGGTAGGCGGTGCGGCCCAGGTCGATGAAGTTCTCCTCGTCGGCGGGATAGGCAGGGTTTTGTTCGGCCCATTCCCGGCGGGGCTGTTCGCTCCAAAGTTCGGACATGGCGTCGTATGGAGAATCGCCGCCCAGCGAGGGGATGCGATGGTTCTGAATGTAGGCCTGCATCGCCTTGATCCGTTTGCCGGCCTTGGTATGCAGGGCGATGTAGTAATGGTCGAAAGCTTCCCGGCTCAACGACGGCTTGCGAGCGAAGAAATAGAATGTGTGGACCATGAGACGCTCCTAATGGAAATTCAGCGCTGCGCTTAGTCGCGCCATCCCTGCGCGACCTTGGCCTTGATCTCGGCGGCGACCTGTTCGCGCCCCTTTCCCGGCCAGATGACCAGTTGCGACTCGGCGAAGAAGTGCGGCGCGCCTTCGCAGAAATTGACGAAGTCCGGCATCAGGCCGCGCTGGTATTCAACCGAATCCAGGGCTTTGCGGGCGGCGTCGTAATTATCGAACCAGATCTCTTCGAGACCGTCGTGGTAGGGCTCGCCGTAGCCGTAGAAATCGTCGGTGACCGGGCATTGCTGATAATGCCTGAGCCCCGGCAGCGAATGCACGATGGGGGCGTGGACTTCGAGCCAGTAGGAGCGGAAATCCGCCAATCGCATCCCGAGTTTGCGCCGCAGTTGGAACAACCCTTGGATCATTCCCGAAGTAAGGCGTCCCTCGACAATCACCCGGTCGGTGGTGGTCATCCATTCAGTGCGGCCGGCGTCGATGAAGTTGATCTCGTCGGCGATTCGGGTGGTCGCGCCTTTCTCGCGGGGACTCTCGCCGAAGTCTTCCATCCAGATCTCGGACGCGGCATCGAAGGGCGAATCGCCGCCCAGCGAGTGCAATCGATGGTTCTGGATGTAGCGCCTGAGCGAGACGATTTTGGAGCCGGCCGTGGTGTGAACCGCCAGGTAATGCTTGTGGAATCCGGCCTGGCTCAATGACGGTTTGCGGCCAAAGAAGTAAATCTTGTGAAACATCACTGACCTGCCAATCGCCGGGCGAGCGGAAAACCCACGAATCGAGCCCGGGTTGCGAAGACGGTTTTCAGCCGTTGAAATCAGCTTCCTTATAGCGCCCTGTTGCGCGGTGTTCCAGAAGCCATGAAGTGTCGGGGTCATAAGTAGTCAGAAGATGTCCGCCTGCGGAGGAAAAGAACCGGCACGGAGGCCGGCGCTACGAAGAGCCGTTGCGCGGAATGCGGTGCTGCGGTCGGCGCTATTGAGCGGCAGGCGTTGCGGAAAAGACCGCCCGTGCTGAATTCTTGCCGCTTCCGGATCTTCCGTAGCGCCGGCCTCCGTGCCGGTTCTTTTCAATCGCTACACGATGATCGGCCGCAGCGACCAACCGTGGCATGCTGGTGCGGCTTTTGGTATTCCTCAGCCGTGACCGAATGGATCGACCGGGAGGTGTTGCGATGAGCGAGCCAGCCGCCAAACAACGAAAAGTAATCACCTTGATCGCCTGCGAGGCGGGGCGCGATCGGGCCGCGTTCCGCGATCGCTTTCTGCACCATCACGCGGAGCTGGTTTTGCTTCACTGCCCGCGGATACGCCGGTACGTGGTCGACCTGGTCGACGTCAAGGCGAAGGTGGTGTTCCGCGGCAAGACCACGCCGCCCCATCGCGAACTGGATCCGCCGCCCTTCGACGTGGTTACGGAGATGTGGTTCGACACCTTCGACGATTTCAGGTACCCGGAGCGGTTTTATGCAAGCCCGGCGGCTGCCGAACTGATTCGCGACGACCTAGCGGAGATGGGCGGGCGCTCCTACGACTACCTCACTTCGCCCGTGGTGCAGTGGGACCGCATTCCGCCAACCACGCCGGGCCAGCGCACCCCTGGGGTCAAGGCGATGTTCATCTCGCGTCGCCACGAGAATCTTCATGTGAAAGAGGCCGAGAAGGCCTGGCGCGAGCATCGCATCGCGGCGGACAAGTATCACAACTATGCCACTCGTTACGTTCAAAACGGCGTGATCGCGGCGCTAACGCCGGACGCGCCGGCATGGCATGGATGCGCGGAACTCTTCTATCCGACCTTGGAGGACCTCGAGCAGCGCTTCGTGGGCGGAACGGTCGAAGGCGAGGTGGAGATCGCCAAGGACGCCGCGCGCTTTGTGGCCGATTCATACCCGCTGTTTACCAGCGAGTACGTGCTGCGCGCGTAGGTTGCGGTTCTCCGGCAAGGACTAATAGGCGCCCATGTTTTGCCTTAAGGATTCGAGTTTTGGAATCTTTCTGGAATTCTCAACAGTGGGGCGGGCCGCCGTGCCCGCCGGTGGGCGTGAGCTGGGCGCGAGCGAGGCGGACCTCCTTACGCGCGGCTAGTCGCGTATAAAAAATCCTGTCTGGTCTTTCGCTGGTGCGGGAGCCGCCTGCGATAGAATCTCGGGGCTCAGTCAATAGGTTGCGCTGGCGCGCATCGATCGATGGCGGGCACGGCGGCCCGCCCCACTAGTAAACTCCATATATTTAGATTCCTTTTGGAATCCCCATAGATTCCTCATACCAGCTCAATCAGGAAATCGCTCTGCTTCTGAACGCGGCCGATGATTGCGGCGTCGAGATTGCCGGCCTGCTGAAGCTCGGCTAGCAGTGCGACGGCGTCGTCCTCAGGCAGGGCAATCAGCAATCCACCCGAGGTCTGGGGGTCAAATGCCAAATCTGCCATCGCGTCGGCGATCTCCTCGCTGATGCGCGTGCGCGGCGCGTAAAACTGCCGATTGCGCGCACCGCCGCCGGGGATCATTCCGGCCCGGCACATCTCCAATGCCCCGGGCAGCAGCGGCAGGTCCGACTCCTCGAACACCAGGGTCACGCCGCTGCCTTGCGCCATTCCGGCGGCGTGCCCAACCAGACCAAAACCGGTAATATCTGTGGCCGCATGAACCGAGTGTTTAAGCATCGTCGCCGAGGCGGCGGCATTAAGCTCGGCCATCGACTTGACCGCCGCGGCGTAGAATTCCTGCGGTAGCCGGTCGCGCTTGAACGCGGTCATCAGGACGCCCGTGCCGAGCGCTTTGGTCAGCACCAGCACGTCGCCCACCCTGGCCCCGACGTTGCGGATGATGCGATTGGGATTGATGATGCCGGTGACGGCCATCCCATACTTCACTTCTTCGTCCGCCACGCTGTGGCCGCCGACAATCACGGCGCCGGCTTCCTGCGCCTTCTCAGCGCCGCCGCGCAGGATGTCGGTCAGCATTGTTGCGGGCAGGCCGGTTTGCGGCCAGCAGACGATATTGAGCGCGGTGCGCGGCGTCCCGCCCATCGCATAAATGTCGGACATCGCGTTGGCCGCCGCCACCTGGCCGAAGGTAAACGGGTCGTCGACCACTGGAGTAAAGAAGTCCACCGTGTTGACCACGGCGAGGTCGGGCGTCAGACGATACACGCCGGCATCGTCGCCGGTGGATATTCCGACCAGCAAATCAGGGTGACCAGCCAGCTTGAGCTGGTCCAGGACTCCTTTTAGGTCCGCCGGACCCAGTTTACCCGCTCAACCCGCCGCCTTGCAGCGAGCGGTGAGCCGGATCAACTCTTCGCCGGTGGGTTTGTTTTGGTTGCCTTCAGCCATATGTGAAAAAAGCTCTGCCTGCTCTCCACAAGCCTACCAGAACCTGACCCTACCTGCTCTCCAGTGATAAGGGGAGAGGGTCGATCTTGTGAAATTTGCTTTGGGTGCCCAGATCAAAAGAACCGGCGCGGAGGCCGGCGCTACGGCAGAAAAAAAGAGGACGGTTTGGTAGGGCCGCTGATCCTGATTGAACTAGTTGCGTGGGAGGTTGGGTGGGGTGCCAGAATCAGTGGGACAGGTGTCTCTGCCTGTCGATGACGCGCGAGCGTGTTTTTGCTCGCGCTACCGAGTACTGATTATAAGGTCGCGCGAGAAAAAGATCTCGCGCATCGACGGCACGCAGGGACGCCTGCCCCACTATTCAAACCAGACTCAGACGCAAGCGCGCTACGCTTTGCGCAGGCGGCGGGCGTCGCCTACCCGTGTGGTCACTCCAGCGTGGTCGAAATAGTCCAACAGGCTGATGGAAAACTTGCGCGAGGCGGCTAACAGATCGCGATACGTGGCGGCGTTGATTTCCCCGTGGTTTGCCAGATAGTCGAGCAGGCGGGTGCGCGCGGCTTCCAGGTGAGAACGGTCGAAATAGAGCTCGCTGGAGATCTTGACCACGCGCCCCTGCATTTCCAGGGCGGCCAGCAGAGTCTTGACCCTGGCTTCCTTTCCGGGCGGCACATCGAGCGCGCGTGCCAGTTGATTGACGTCGGGCGGATGGAACCCGGCTTGCGCTAATTCGGTGCAGATGCGTTCGGCCATCAGACTGTCATTTCCTGCCAGGCGCACCTGATGGGAGCGCAATCTGACGGTATTGTCTTCGCGCACGACGTCGGTCTCACGCGCAATTCGCTCGATGATAGTCTTGAAGGCGCGCGCCCCAATCTCATGGGGAAGACGCGTCCGTACCGCTTCCAACTCCAGGCCCGCGGCCAGCGGTTGCGCCTGATGATGCGCGGCCAGCGCGGCGCTTAAGAAGCGTTTGAGCTGTTCCCATTTCTCGCGCGTGGTGTAACCCTCCACGTCGCCCAGCGAGAGCTTGACGAAGCGGGCATCGGCCAGCGCACGGGCAACTTCATTGTGCGGTTGGTTCAGACCGATAGCGATCCGCGCAGCCGGCATCGCGAAGGCTTCCTGCAGGTTGAGCAGAGCTTCGATCGCGTCGGGGCCCGAGCTGTTGGTGAGCATCGCCAGGCGCTCGCAGTACAGTTCGACCGGCTTGCGACTGCGCCGGCCCAACGGATTGAGGACCACGCCGCCGCCCAGCGTGCGCTGATTGGTCTCGTCCCGGATTACAAATCGATCGCCCGACAGCGCCACCACCGGCTGTTGCAGCACAATTTGCGCGAGCCCGCTGCTGCCGTGGCGAATTTCTCCCGACGCGTCGAGCACGATCGCGCGGCCCAACGCCTCGGCGGCGCCGATGAAGAGGCGGATGTGCGTGTTGTTAGCGAGCGCGGCCCGGGCGGTGGGGCGAATCTCCAGGCGCGCGTCCAAGCGGGCAGTGTCAAAATCAAGCTGCTCATCGACCAGCCACGCGCCGCGCTGCAAGTTGATGCGCTCAGCCCCGGCCAAGTTGAGCGCGACCCGCTGGCACAGTCCGGCCTGCTCCACCGGCTGGCCGTGCACCTGGATGGCGCGCACGCGAACCTCGCCGCCGCCGGGCAGGACGCGCAGCTTACGTCCGGTGCGCACTTCGGCGCCCAGAGCCGTGCCCGTGACCACCGTGCCATGCCCCTTTATCACGAAGGCGCGATCGACCGGCAGACGAAACAGGCCGGTGGCGCGGCGCGCCTGAAATCCGCTGAGTTGCTTTGTGATCTCGGCGCGCAACTCTTCAATACCGCTGCCCTTGGTCAAGGACACGGCGATGATCGGCGCCGCCTCCAGCGGCGTGCCTTCGGCCAGCAGGCGGATTTCGTCGCTGACCTGGGCGATCCGGTCGGGGCTGGCGAGATCGGCCTTGGTGATGACGAAGATGCCGCGCTGGACGCCCAGCAGATGGAGCACGTCGAAGTGCTCCTCGGTCTGCGGCATCACGCCGTCGTCGGCCGCAACCGCCAGCAGCATCAGGTCGATGCCATGGGCGCCCGCCAGCATGTTGCGAATAAAGCGCTCATGGCCCGGGACGTCCACGATGCCTGCGCGGGTCGCGTCGGGCAGCGTGAAGTAGGCGAAGCCCAGATCGATCGAGATGCCGCGCTCCTTTTCCTCCTTGAGCCGATCGGTGTCCTGGCCGGTCAGCGCCATAATCAGCGCGGTCTTGCCGTGATCGATATGGCCGGCCGTACCGATTATGGCGTGTGCGATTGCGGTCATCGCCGGCGGCCCAGGCTCTTCAACACGATGTTACAAGGTGCTCCGAGGCTTTAGCCCATTCCGGCCATCTTCATGTCGAAGTAGTCGCGCCAGGCGCTGATCTTACCGTCCCTCAGTTCGAACACGCCGGCGACCGGCAGATCGGTGCGCTTGCCGTCGCTCGTCACCATCGTGTCGATCCGCTCGGTTATTACCAGGTTTCCGGCGGCGGCGCTGTGGACGATCTTGATCTCGACCGCTTTGAGCATTCCGGCGAACTGATGCAGCCCCTTGCGGATCTCGGAGCGGCCTTTGAGCGGCTCGATCGGGATGTTGTGATAGACGGCGTCGTCGGTCATGTAGCCGAGCATTTCATCGACATTCATGCGCCGCCAGGTTTCGCAGAAATCAGCGATGATTTTTTCGTTTTCAGTTGCCATCGGTTTGTCTCCAGGTTTTGTCGCGGCCTTTAGGGTCATACGTTTGCGGCGTTGACGAAGCGTACCGCACACTTACGTTCGCGGCTCTGATCATTCCGGAGTTTCAGCCGACACCGGCCATCTTCATGTCGAAGTAGTCGCGCCAGGCGCTGATCTTCCCGCCGGTGACTTCGAAAACGCCGACCACCGGGACCGAACCCTTCTTGCCGCCCTTGTACACGAAGGAGTCGACCCGTTCGTTCATCACCACGTTACCGGTGGAGGCGGTGTGGCCGATTTTGAAGTCTATTGCGTCGGCCATCTTGAGAAATCCTTCGACCACCGCGCGGATCGCCGTTTTGCCCTTAGCGGGCGCCATCGGGATATTGTGATAGACGGCATCATCGGTCATAAAACCGAGGATTTCGTCCAGGTTCATCCGCGACCACGCTTTGCAGAAATCCGCCACGATCTTTTCGTTTTCCGCTGACATTGGAAAGTCCTCCCTGGTCTAGCGATCGGTTTACTCCTGATCGAGATAAAAACGGTCCTCGTCCTGGTTATAGCCGAACAGCTCAGCGAACCGCCCCCAGTTGACGATGGTGGAAAACAGCCCCTCGGGGTCCTCGTTGGGCAGCAGCATCGCCAGGTGCTCCAGCACCGCTTCCTTCTCCACGGAGCTGTCGTCACTGCCCTTGAGCAGCCGGATCAAGTAGTTGAAAAGGCCGTGGTCGCGCAAGGCTTCGCGCAGCATGAGCTTGCGTTCGTTGATGTCGGCGTCGAGAAACTTTCTTCCCAGCGGCAGCAGCACGATGTCGCCGCCGGGAGTTTCGACGAAGCCCAGAATCTCGGCCGCCTTCATGACCTTGAGCAGCTCGCCCAAATCGTAGTTCAGGTCGCGCGCCAGGCGATAGCCGTCCTCGCGCCCGCCGCGGTCATCGAGGATTTCCAACAGGCCGAAGACCTGTGGCAGACCGGTATTGGGTATCGGATGGATGCCCGTAGGTGGTGGCATCAGACTCGTTCCTCGATCAGCGAGAATATGCGGTCGGTTATGGCATTGAAACCTTCGTGACGCTTGTCGCGGGGGCGCGGCAGGTCAATGCCGAGATCGGCCACAATCCGGCCCGGCGTGGCCGCCATCACGATCACCCGGTCGGCCAGTTCGACCGCCTCTTCGATTATGTGAGTCACCAATACCATCGTATGGACCGGCATGTCCGGTGCCTGCCACATGTCGAGCAGCTCCTCGCGCAGGGTGATCGCGGTCAGGGCGTCGAGGGCGGAAAAGGGCTCGTCCATGAGCAGCAGCTTGGGTTCGACCGCCAGCGCCCGGGCAAACCCGACCCGCTGCTTCATCCCGCCCGAGAGTTCGCGCGGATAGGCCTCCTCGAAGCCGTCCAGTCCCACCTTGTCGATATAAGTGGCAGCGCGCGCTTCGCGCTGCTCTGGCGCTACGCCACGCGCCTCCAGGCCCATCTCGACGTTGGCCTTGACCGACAGCCATGGCAGCAGGGCGAAGGATTGGAAAACCACCCCGCACTCCAGGTTGATACCGTCAAGTTGCTGTCCCTGGTAGAGAACCTGGCCGCTGGTGGGCTGGATCAGGCCGTTCATAATCCGCAGCATGGTGGACTTGCCGCAGCCCGACGGACCCACAATCGCGACAAATTGGCCCTGCTCGATGGTCACGGAAATGTTTTCGAGCACGCGCAACCGTCCCTTGCCGCGAGCGAACTCCATCGAAATCGACTTGAGCTCAAGCAGGGCCATGGGTCTCCGGGCTCTGAATCGCAGCAATGGGTCATGATCAGTAGTCCACGCGGAAACGTTGAGTGGCAAAATTATATACCGGACGCCAGATCAGCCGGTTAAGTCCCATTACTATCAAAACCATCGACAGCAGGCTAAGCAGGATCATGACGCCGTTGCCCGTCTCAAAGGTGGCGCGGTCGAGCAGGGTGCCCAGTCCGAGGACCTCGTAATGATGCCCCCGGTAGATGAAATACTCGGACAGGATGAGGGCGTTCCAGCCGCCGCCCCAGGCGGTGATGCTACCGGTGATCAATGACGGCGTCAGCGCCGGAATCGTGACCTTGCGCCAGGTGGCATAGCGGCTAAGCCCGAAGGAGCGCGCGGCTTCCTTCAAGTCGGCGGGAACCTGGCGCGCGCCGGCCATCAGGTTGAACAGCAGGTACCATTGCATCCCGGTCAGAATCAGCAGGATGGAGGCGAGGTTCATGTTGCCGGTTAATTGGATCACGAAGACCACGATTACCGGAAACAGCGCCGTGGCGGGCATTGAACCGGCGATTTCCGCCAGCGGAGCGATCAGGCGATCGAAGCGGGGATTGTCAGACGCCGCCAGGGTGCACGGCAGCGTCCATGCGAGCGAAATCACGTAAGCGATCAGCAGGCGGATCAGCGAAGCTCCCGCCGCGGCGGGGATCAGCTTTGCTTCGCTGGGCCAGGGCTGGCTGAGCGTCCTGACCAGCGCGAACAGACCATCGACAAGCCCATATGTCAGCAGCGCCGCGAGCGCGGTCAGCCCCGCGATGCGCAGGGGTTTTGCCGCCCACTCCAGCAGCGCACCCAGGCGCTGGGCCACCATGGACTGCGCGAGGCGGCCCAGCAACACCGCAATCGGATGAATGAGAGCGCGCATGAAGCGGCGGATGTTGACTCCCAGGCTCGCGATCAGGTCGTAGATCCGGGTGGTGCCCGCGCTCTCGCTGGCGGAGAACTCGTAGCGGAATTTTTGCGCCCAAATCGATAGCGGCTGCCATACCAGCACGTCCATCAGCACAATGATCACCAGTAGCGTAATCAGGCCGGCCACCAGTTCGCCCGTGCGCCCCTTGTCGACCGATTCCATCAGGAAACTGCCCAGCCCCGGCAGGCTGTAATGGGCCGGGCCGACCGCGATGATCTCGCACGCGATCAGAAAGTACCATCCCGCCACCCACGACAGGATCGAGTTGTAGACCAGCTTGGGCACGCTGGCGGGCAGGTACAGCCGCTTGAGCCGCATCCATCCGGTGACGCCGAAAGAATCCAGCGCCTCCAGCGAATCAGCCGGGATCGTCTTGACCGCCTCGTAAACGCCCAGCGCTAGGTTCCAGGCCTGGCTGGTGAAAATCAGAAAAATCGCCGCCATCTCCACGCCCAGCCGGCTGCCCCCGGCAATGGCGACGAAGAAATATATGGCGGCGGGGAAGAAGCCGACCACCGGCACCGATTGCGCCACGTCGATCGCGGGAATCATGATGCGCTCGTTGCGGCGGCTGCGGGCGGCGGCCAAGCCATAGGAAACCGCAAAAATCAGCGACAGGATGTAGGCCGCCAGCATCCGGTAGAAAGAGCAGAACGCATAGTAGGGCAGGTTGGAAATCTGGACGCTCAGGCGCGGCCGGATGCCCGTCACCCGATGATGGTATTGGAAGAAAAGCGCCAGCACGCCCGCCAGCAGCAGCAGGGAAAGCAGCCAGTTTATGGTCTGGCGAAGGGTGAAAGTTTGCCGGCGCATGATCTTGAAGCCGCTTTAAATATAGCCAACAATCCTGTTCCAGGATGCCCTCATGGGTCCTTACTTTGTGACCCTGATTTATCTCCCCGTTTTCCCTGGGGCTCGTAAAGCGGCGTGAAACAGCACGTAGCGGGAACGCTGTCAAGCAGAGAGTCACGCTAAAATTTCCAACTATCGAATTGCCCTAAGCCGCGCGGCGCGCTACAAAATTCGAAGGAGCACTGTCGCCAGCAGGGAAGGGCGCAAAGGGGCTCCGGGATTTTTGCGAAGGTTAGTACGCGCCATGGTGTCATCGAGAGCCGACGGCAACGGGTAATGCCCTTGGTGATAAAGTATTTGCGGAAGTCAACGTCACCGGGCACTGCAACGGTGCCGCATCGGCGCCCCCCGACAGACGGGGATGCGCGGCGGTTTGAGCCGCGGTGCAAGTCAGCCAGGCTGGCTTGACCGCAGGGAGGTTGAGAGCTTTGAGAGACGCGCCATCGGTCCGAGGAAGTTCGAACGCCTCCCGAACGAATTCCGCCGCGGCGCTGCGGCTGTTGGTATCGTCACGCGGGTTGGCTACAGACCACACGCCCGAAATCCGCTCGCCATCGGGGCAGAACGTTTCGGCGGCTGGTTCGCCCGGGTTCCAAAATCTGAAATTCGAAAACTGCCTGCCGATCAACCTGCGAAGTTTTCTAAGCGCTGAGTTGGGCCAACGCGTCTGTATCGACGACAGCACTATTGCGCCCGCCCTCGGCGAGTTTCCCGAGGCGTTCATGCGCGACCTCGCGCGCGCCATCCGGCGATTTTCGTTCGCGCGGGCGCACGAGTCGTGGATCGAGGTGAGCAGCGGACGCAGTGCGCTTGACGAGAGCCTGACACGCAGCCGGATCGGAGCCTGCCAGGTGGTCCTGTGTCTGCGATGCCCACGCCTGAGTATCGGCCCCAACGCGTTGGGCGAGCATCTGGATCCGTCATGCGTGGCGGTGCCGCTTCACGGGTTTGCCTCCTGCGACTACGAGCAGGAGCCGATACCGGTGGGCTCGCAATTGCGGCGCAACCTGTACCGGGAAATCACAAATTTCCGCCGCGCCCGTGAGTTGCAGGGGCTGCCGCACTACGACCTGGATTATTATCTGCGCGACACTCATTACGTCTTCACCTGGCGCCCGCTCCCGTCCGAATAAGCTGTCCGGCACAGGCTAAATCAGTGGGACGTGCAGGCCCTGCTGGTGATGTGATGTAATCCCCCAGAATTGGAAAGTAGAAATTCCAGTGACAGGCCTCGAAAGCCTGTCTCAGACAGCCAACTCAGACGGAGAAGAACTACGCGGGTTCCCGTTGCTTGCTTTTGCGAGGCTTGTGCCGATTGGCAGAACTCAACGCAGGATACGCTGCCGACGTAGGCCAGCGACCCAGCATAGAGGAATATAACGGTCAGGTGTGCTTGAGGGCGCGATGCCGTCTAGCTACATGGCCGAGGCGCGGCGGCGGCGCTGCTCCTTGCGGCGGCGGCGTTGCGCCTCCGATCGCTTGCGTTTGCGGCGGACGCTGGGCTTTTCGTAAAAAGCCCGCTTCTTCATCTCCTTGAACACCCCTTCCTTGGCGAGTTTGCGTTTCAGTACGCGCATCGCCTGGTCCAAAGAGCCTTCGACTCTTATCTCCATTTATCCTCCTAAAGTCGGCTGCTTAACCAAACCAATGTAGGTCCGGCGCCTGCGGTGTGTCAATCAATCATATTCCGTCCCGCGATGCTCAAACATGCGATGAACGACTCCATACGGCACGATCCGCGTCCTTCCTTGCCGCCGTGGTTGCAGACCTCGAAGTCATGGTCTAAAGGGGCATAGCGCCAATACGGCGCTCGCGCCTCCATGGGCGGCGCGTGATCGAGGAGGAGTCAGCATGGTCGATGATGGTCGCGGTCCTTCACCTGGCGGGCCCTTGTCCGGGATTTCGGTGGTGGAATGCGGATACGGGGTCTCAGCGGCGTTTGCGGCCAAACTGCTGGGCGACTTTGGGGCGGATGTGGTCAAGGTTGAGCCGCCGCACGGCGACATAACGCGAGGGCGCGGACCGTTTCCCGCCGGCGTCCCGGACCCGGAGCGCAGCGGCCTGTTTCAGTACCTCAACGCCAACAAGCGCGGCGTGATGCTCGACCTCAAGATGGGGACCGGCCGTGAGCGGCTCAACCAGTTGCTGGCGGCCAGCGATGTTTTGATTCACAACGTGCCGCCCCGTGAGCAGAGCGCTCACGGTTTGGTGGCTACAGATATCGCCGCCGCCCATCCGGAGTTGATTGTCACGGAGATTTCGATTTTTGGCACCGGCGGCCCGCGCAGTCATTACCGGGGCTATGAACTGCAGGCGTTCCATAGTGGTGGCGCCGCTTCCCTTACGCCCAACGGCGAGTCCTCGGCGGTGCTGCCGCCATTGAAGCTTTACGGCCATCAGGCGGAATTTCAGGCCGCCGCACACGCCGCCTTCGTGACCCTTGCCGCGTACTGGCATCGCATGAGGTCGGGCTTGGGCCAGACCATCGACGTCAGCATCCAGGAATGCCTGACCGCATTTTTCGAGCTGGCCTTCATCAACTACACCTATGCCGGCAAGCGCGATACGCGGGCCACGCCCAAAGCCGTCTCGCCGTGGAACATCATGGGCACCGGTGACGGTTACATCTACTTGTGTTGCGGCGAGCAGGATCAGTGGTTGAGATTGGTCGAGCTGATGGGCAATCCGCAATGGGCGCATGACGAGAGATTCAAGGACGGGCAGCATCGGGCCGAGAACTCCAAGGCGTTGCGCCCCCTGATGGAACAGTGGGCGCGCGACTGGAACTTTCAGGATCTATACCGCGAATGCACGAAGCGGCGGATTCCGGCCGCGCCGCTTAACCGCGTGGCCGACTTGTACGCCGACGAGGGGCTGATCGAGCGCGGCTTTTTCGTCGAGCTTCCCCGCCGCAGCCGCGACGAACAGCCGATCCGGGTGCCGGGTGCTCCGTTCAAGTCGACCGTGGGCGGCTGGGCGTTGCGTTCGCCGGCGCCGCGCCTGGGCGAGCATGACGAGGAGGTGTTCGCCGATCTCAAGACCGGCGCCACGCAAATGGTCCGCACCGGCCGCAGGAGCACCGTCAAGGAGGACAAGCCGCCCTTAAGCGGCGTGCGCGTGCTCGATTTCTCATGGATCTGGGCGGGGCCCTATGCGACCTTGCAACTGGCGCACCTGGGCGCCGAAGTCATCCGGGTGGAGAGCGCCAAGCGTCCTTGCCTTAACCGCAGGCTGCCGCCGTACGCCGACGGGATACCGGGCTTCGACCGCGCGGGGAGCTTCTGCCAATGGAACCAGGGTAAGCGCAGCCTGGTGCTCGATTTGAGCAATGCGCGCGCGATCGAAATCGCGCACAAGCTGATCGCGCATTGCGACATGATGGTTGAGAACTTCGCGCCCGGTGTGGCCGAGCGCATGGGATTGGGTTACCGCCAACTGCGCGAATTGCGCTCCGACCTGATCATGTTGTCGATCTCGGGCTATGGCCAGACTGGCACGCGCCGCAATCTACCCAGTTACGGCAACCTTTCGACCGCTGCCGCCGGCTTCAACACGGTGCTGGGCTATGCGCCCGGCGACGCGCGCGAATTGGGTATCACCTGGGCCGACCCGGTGGCCGGCTTGTTCGGCGCGCAGGCACTGATCGCGGCGCTGATTCATCGCGATCGCACCGGCCGCGGACAGTATATCGATCTCTCCATGCTCGAGATGCTCCAGACCATGATGCCCGAAGCGCTGCTGGAGTATGAGATCGCGGAGCGGGAGCCGCAGGCGATGGGCAACCGTGACCCATGGATGGCGCCGCACAACTGCTACAAGGCCAAAGGTGACGACGAGTGCTGGGTGACCATCGCGGCCGGCAGCGAGGAGGAATGGCGCGCACTGTGCCGCGCGATGGGTCATCCGTCACTGGCCGACGATGCGCGTTTCGCCAACCTCGCGATGCGCAAACAGCACGAGGACGAACTCGACCGGATCATCACCGCATGGACTTCGCAGCGCGACCGCTGGGAGATAACCGAGCTGTTGCAAAAAGCCGGGGTGGCGGCCTTTCCCACCATGAACAATCAGGACCTGGCCGAGGATCCTCACCTGGTGGCGCGGGGCTTTATGGCCGAACTGGAGCATCCGGTGGTCGGCCGCCGCCGTCATGCCGGGGTGCCGTGGCATATGTGGCCGTCGGCATGCAAGGTGCGCAAGCCGGCGCCGCTGCTGGGCGCCGATACGGAGGATATTCTGCAAAGCTTGCTGGGCTATTCGGCGCAGGAAGTCGCGCGCCTGCGCGAGGAACAGGTGCTGTATTGAATCGGTGGCGGGCTTCAATCCTCGATAGGTGATTCTTAATCCGAGTCGCGCGTGTCAGCGAGCGGTCTTTGTCGCTTCGGCCGACGTGACCGCCCCCTTACGGTCGCGGCTCGGATTTTTCCCGCCATTCCGCGTCGAGCAATTTGAAAATCGCCTATTGAACTTCGATCGTCGCCAATTTGGAGAACAGAATCCTGCCTGATCCGCCGGCGAAGCCGCCCAAGGGCGTCGGATGACCGCCCATTTCGACCCGGCCCAGTGGCGACGCTTTTTCGGTGCCATAGGACAGCGCGGCGCAGATTGTGTATTTGCCGGGCTTGGACGGCGCCACCAAATCATAGGTTACGCTGGCGGTCGAGAATTTGTCGGCCGCCAGGTCGGCCTTGACGCCGAATACCACGACGAAGTTCAAATTGTGCGCCAGCGAGTCGTAACGACGGTTGAGCCATTGATCCTGCGGTTTGCCGTCGGGCCCAATAGTGCGCGGCGGCGTATCGATCTGAAAACCTTCGCCCTGTACTGCGCGCGCCTGGTCGCGCAGGTCGATGTCAAGCAACATGACGCCAAACACCGGCCCGGAGCCGCCCTGCGCCGTTACCGTAGCGGTGAACTTATCACCGGCCTTCACCGTCTGCGGAACTTCGAGCGCGATCTTCGAATTGGCGTCGACCTTTTCCACGTCGGCAATCAGCTTGGTGCGCTGATCCGGGGTCAGCTTCGCGTAAGGGCCGGAGCCGGCCTTGATCGCGTCGAGATGGGCGACCGCGGCGGTGCGCTTGCGCGCCTGATCGGCGGGCAGATCGCGGAGTTGATCGATGCCGACCGAAGAATGGCATCCGGCGCAGTAAGGCGCAGCGTCGGTGACGTCGCGCAGAGGGCCGCCGGGATAGGCCCATGTGCGTGCGCAGGGAAATCCGCCGATGGCGATCGCAACTGACAACGCCATCCCGATGATTGCCGACTGAATCTTGTCTTGCACCCAGGCTTCCTCCATCGGGTTCCATCAATGCCTTCTGGAAGTCCGATGTGCAAGCCGTTTGAACCTGGCCGCGACACAGCGGCGGCGTTCAGAGAAGCTTATAGCGCTTGCGCTTTCTCCACAGCGTGGAGTAGTTGATCCCGAGCCGCCGCGCCGCCTCCACCACGCTGGGGCTTTCCTCGAGAACCCTGCTGATATGCTCGCGCTCGATGTCTTCAAGCTTCTCGGAAGGCGATTGAACGTAAGGCGTTGACGCGCGCGAGGAGCGGCGGAACAGCCGGTAGCCGGCGCCCACTGCCTTGTCTTCCGGCGAGGAAGAGTCCTGACCAAAGAGATAAGCGATTCGCAATACCCGCAGCAACTCGGGCGCTTTGCGCACCGTCCAGCGGATCAGGGTGAGGTACTCTCCCTCGGCCAGATCTTCGCGCGCGCGTTCCATCGCGACGTCCGGGATTTCGCGGTCCGCGACCGGCTCCAGAGCCGGTGCCAGAGATGGACCGGTGGCGGCCGGGTCTGTTGGAGCCAGGGGACCAGTGGGATCACCCGGAACGGAAGGGCGGTCAGGCGCCGCGCGGAACAGAGCAGTCATTGAAGCACTCCAACCCTGGGTAGCGTCCTTTGTTGGCGATGGCAGCCGCTATCAGGCGCCGGGGCCGCCGTCGGCGTCCAGCGCCTGCAAAGGCTCCAGTTGCCAATTGGACATCTTGAAGTTAACGCCAAGAGTCTTGAGCTTCATGCCTAGCGCTCCCCGCCCCGGCGGTATCAAGTCGCCCTTGTTGACTATTCCAGCCATCAGCGGGAACGCGGAGTCGTGATGGAACACTCGCACTTCCAAGGCGTCCAACTCCGGAATTTCCTGGAACAGGCGCGAAATGGTGGCGTCCACATCGCGCAGGCATTGTTCTGCGAAAAGCCGCTCGCGGCGCGCCGGATCGACAACCGGTTCCCAGGGATGGATATCGCGCGCGAACCACTCAATTCGCATCGTCGTGCTCATCGCTTTCAACTCCAGACCGTCGGGTCTGACTTCGCCGCGGCGATGCAAAGCGAGCGCTCGGAGCACGCGGCTTTTCAGGATGCATTCACGTTTTTGCCGAAATCTTGCGAGGGCTTGCCGGAGGAACATAATCTTTGCCGGGCCAACTTGTCCAGTTTTTGAGAAGCCGCTCATTCCATCCTCTACAAGGATTGACCAGCTCCGAATTAATGGAGCTGGTCAATTTCTTGCAGCGAAGTGAGTATCAGCCGGCTTCCTTCATCCTGATCTTGGGTAGTTTGTAACCGGTGCGCCGGCCAATGGGTACATCGTCGATGGTTTTCGGGCACCCGTCGTCGCCAGTGACTACATATTCGGGGTAGGCTGGAAAACCATGCTCGTGGAGGTCGAGCCCCTCGATCTCTCCCTGAGTCGGAATACGAAGCCTGAAAGCGAAGTGGATTGCATACATCAGCGCCATCGACACGGCGAAGGTCGCCGCCGTAATCGAGAAGCTGCCGATCATCTGCGCTTTTAGCACACCCAGGCCGCCTCCATAAAAGAGGCCGGTAACTACTGTGCTGGTGTCCGCTCCGGTCGGGGTCGGCGCGCCATATTTCCCCGCCGCGAATAAACCCAGCGAAAGAGTACCCCATATTCCCGCCATCATATGCACCGGTACGGCGCCAATAGGATCATCGATGCGCAGGTATTCGAGCAAGTCTATACCCCAGACCACGACGATCCCCGCGCCGATGCCGAGTAGGAATGCGCCCTCGGGATCAACCCAGTAGCAGGGGCAGGTAATCGCGACCAACCCCGCCAGGAAACCGTTGACAGTCAAAGCCAGGTCCCATTTTCCAGCCTTGTAGTATGAATAGAAAAGCGAGGTCAGACCGGCCGAACAGGCCGCCAGCGTGGTGTTGAAAGATACCCGGCCGATGCCTTGCGCATCCAGTGCTGACAGCGTGCTGCCCGGATTGAAGCCATACCATCCGAACCACAGAATAAGTCCGCCGGTGGCGCCGATAATCAAGTCGTGCGGCTTCATGGGTGTGCCGCCATCGCGCTTGAATATTCGTCCGAGCCGCGGTCCGAGTACGATTGCGCCAGCCAGGGAGATAGTGCCGCCGATGGTATGGACGACTGTCGATCCAGCGAAGTCGTGGAATGGTATCGGGTTCATGACGGCCAGCCAACCGTCCGGACCCCATGCCCAGTGTCCGATGATTGGGTAGATGAAGCCGGTCACGCCAACGCTATAGAGCAGGTCGCCGATGAAGTCGCAGCGGCCGATCATCGCGCCCGAAGTTACTGTCGAGCAGGTATCGGCGAATGCATACTGGAATACCCAGTAGGCCAGCAGCGGAACGCCGGTGGTGCCGTAGGTGGCGGGCAGCCCATGCAGCATGAAGCCGGTGGTGCCGATCCATGGCGTTCCGGAGCAGAACATGAACGCGAAACCCCACAGCCAGAAAGTAACGCCGCATATGCAGGTATCGGCGATACCCTCAACGAGGATATTGACCGTTTCCCGTGATCTCGCGAATCCGGACTCGAGCATCACGAAGCCGACCTGCATACAGAACACCAGGTACGCCGCGACCAGTGTCCACACGGTATTGATCGCATTGATATGTGGCGGAGGAAGTGGCGGAGCGGCGTCGGCAAACGCCGCGGCCGGCACCCAACATCTCGAAATAATGAATAGTACGATGCCAAGGCCTATCATCTTGCCCATCAACAGATATCCGGCATTTCGCCGGACTACCGGGTCGCGCCACCGCTCCTTAAACAGGTGGTATGTGCGCACGACAGTTGTACTTAGCATTGATCCGCTCTCCTTCTTTTTATGAACTTAATTTTCTGACCTCGACGCATCGCGTTCGGCAGGCATGCTAGAGCAAACCGCATGCCCTGCGTTGCAAATTGAAAGGTCAGTCCGGAGATGGATATCGGTCTGGAACTATCGATGGATGGAGTCGTCCATCATCAGTTGGGAGTTCGGATAAACTGATGGTATATGAGCTTCAAGTGATGGTGACACAGCCCAATCGAGCTGCTCAATGAGGCGGCACTGCTTGCCATTTGAGCAATCAGACTCGGCCAAATGCAACGCGGGCATCAGCCCAAAACAATCAGTTGGACTTCTCTGCATCCATAACGATTGCATTGGTCGGTTCGTATTGAGCGGTCGCAAATCACCCTCACCGTGTCAGGGATTGGAGAATGAAAATGTGCGGGCGTTTTTCTCACCTGCGGATTAGCCCGCAGCCGGACGGGCGGTTCACGAACCGCCCCTACGCCAAGAACCTGGCAGCGGCGCGTCTTTATAGGGGCGCTTCGTGAAGCGCCCGTGCAGGGTGATGCGGCGGACAAACTCTGAAAAATCACCTTCGCGGCTTGCGACCGCTGTTTTTGGGATCAGACCCAGGCAATCGCTCTACAGCGACGACCTGATGAACCAGTGCTGTCTTAATCGATGGCCGGCTTGCGTCAGCGGTCGACGTCGAGCAGGCGGGCAAGGCCGGTCTTGATGGCGTAGTGGGTGAGTTCGAGCCGGTCGCGCAGACCCAGCTTCTGAAAAATGTTGTTGAGATGTGTCTTTACCGTGCTCTCGGTGATTGACAGGCGCTTGGCGACCTCGGCGTTGCGCATACCGCCTGCCACATACCGGACGATTTCCACTTCCCGCGCGGTAAGCTGTCTGGACGCGGGACTTTCCTGCGAGGCGAACTGCGCCTGCACCGCCGGCGGCATCCAAACCAGGCCCTCGGCCACGGTGCGGATCGCCGTCATCAGGGTCTCGATCGCGAACCGCTTCTGCACGATCGCGCGCGCTCCCAGCCGCAAGGCGCGCACGCCGTTTTCCGCGCTTTCACTCGCCGTAACGATGATCACCCGGGTCAGGCCCGATAGCTGCGCGATGTCGTCCATCATCCAGCGGTCCATCTCCAAATCCAGCAGCAGGATGTCGCAGGAGTTTTCGGCTACCGCAGCGCGCAGGTCGTCGGCCTTGTGCACCTCGCCGATGACTTCGATGTCGCTTTGCAGGAGCAGCAGCGACTTAAGTCCCTGGCGGAACAGTTCGTGATCGTCGGCGATGATCAGACGCAGCGGCGATGGCATAGCTCTAGGTCTTCGGTATCTCGATGGCCAGCCGCGCGGGGCCGTTGCCGTTGAGCCTTAAGGAGCCGCCGAACTCGGCCACGCGCGAAGCGATAGCCCACGGCGGCTTTTGCGAATCGTCGAATCCGATCCCATCGTCATCGATGGTGATTTGGACATTGTCCGCGGCTTCCCACGCAGTGATCGTGACCAGGTTGGCCATCGCATGGCGCCGGGCGTTGCGCAGCCCTTCGAGCATGATCTGGAGGATCTGTTCACCGCTGAAGGCATGGGTGCTAAACGCCGCCTCTATCCTCAGGCGCGGATCGCAGATGGCTGGCGGGGTCTCGCGCGGGTTTGACTCCTGTACCCCTGCAAGGGAACGGATATAGTCGCGGACCTCGTCATATTCGCGCGCCACGCCGGCCTGCAATTCGGTCAATTGAGCCAGAGCATCGTCCGCGCGTCCCATGATCAAAAGCTCGCGGCAGGCCTCCAGCCGCAAGTTGACCCCGGCCAGGGCCTGGATATAGCCGTCGTGCAGGGAGCGGGCGATTGAATGACGCTGGCCGGCAACCTCAAGTTCATGCATCCGCGCCTGGAATTCGCCGCGCTGTTGGCCGACGAACCCGATGAGATAGCCGGCGATTGCAAGATAAACGGCCCTCATCATGTAAAAGCTCGTCATCCTGTCGGATACCGTGATTACCGCCAGGTAGAGCGCGACGCCGCACAACGTCACCTCGATGGTGCGGCGGAGCCCCGCGCGGACGCCGACAGCGATAATCGCGAACACGAAGAACACATAGGATGGACCGGTCTGGCCTTCGGTCAAGAACGCTACCGCCGTAGCAAAGATGAGATCCAGAGCAGTTGAAATGGCTGGCAAGGCGTCCGCCGCGATACGCCGGCGCAGCGCGATATACAACGCCAGGCTGTAAGCGAGATGGCACAGGAGGATCACGAGCGCCAGCGTGTTCAGGTGAAAGAGCCCGCCTGCCACGGTGGGATCGATGTAAAGCGACAACATCGCGAGCAATGACAGGAGAATCCTGGCGTCGGCGACAGTGAGGTCGAGATCCTTGAAATCGGGCTGCCTCATAATCGGTCACTTCAGGGGGATTTTTGAACCGGCACACAGCCGGGCAAAGCCGTCCAATCTGATCACCATCAAAACGATTGTACGGCAATAATTGCGCCACAAACGACTTGAGGCCAGATTAGTCGCCGGACGCCAGACCTTTGGCGACAAAGGGAGCAATCCAGCAAAATTCAGCCTCTCAAACCGGCTTATGAAGGTTGGTCAAACGCGCATTCATTTGCGTATAGTGATGTGCGGAGGTTCCCGATGGTGCCTTTGTTGGGCAAGAAGTGGGCACAACGGTTTGTCATGCACGTCTGGCGGGCAGCCTCGGGAGGCGCATCGGTGGTGCTGACCGTGCCCCATACCTCCCAAATCCTGCGGATGGACCCGCGTTCGGCCTCCTCGGGCGCCCCACTCGCGGTGATCGGGCTGCTGTTCTGGCCGGCCGCCATTTTGTCCATCGGTCTTTGCCTGCGGCTTCGATCGGCCGGCGCTTCGCGGCTCCCAACCCCAACCTCATCTGCGATGAAGCGCGCGCGGCCGGTTCGGGCGGTCCCAGCCTCTGTGGCGCGCATACCGGGGACGCGCCGGCCCAAGCCGGGACTTCGCTGAACGAAAGAGCTTTGAAGACCAGCCGGGGAAGGAGTGCCGGGTCCGGCGCTGACCGAATTGGGCGGGAAGGCGGAGTATGGTTGATAAATTGCTGAGCGGACTGTCGGCGCTGATCATCTCGGTCATCGCCAGCCTTGGCTATGGCGGCGTGATGTTGCTGATGGCGGTCGAGAGCGCCTGCATCCCGCTGCCATCCGAAGTGATAATGCCGTTTGCTGGCTACCTGGTATCAACCGGCCGTTTCGGCTTGCAGGCGGTCGCGATCGCGGGTGCGGTAGGCTGCCTGCTAGGTTCCTATGTGGCCTATTTCGTCGGGGCGACCGGCGGCAGACCGGCGTTCGAGAGGTACGGCCGCTACGTATGGATCTCGCCCCATGAGTTGGAAGTTGCCGACCGGTTCTTTGAGCGCTGGGGGTCCCTGACCGTGTTCTTTGGCCGCCTGTTGCCGGTAGTTCGCACTTTTATCGCGTTTCCCGCCGGTGTGTCCCGCATGGGACTGTGGCGCTTTTCCATCTATACGCTGCTCGGCTCCTATCCATGGTGCCTGGGGCTGGCGTATGCCGGAATGAAGCTGGGCCAGCATTGGCGCGACCTGGCCCCCTATTTTCATCGCTTTGACAATCTGATCGCGGTGCTCTTGGTACTCGCAATCGCGGTTTTTGTTTACGCCAAACTGCGCGGCCGTAACCAGGAGCCCGCGCATCGCGACGTGGCTGGTTCGCAAAGAGAACGGTGACCCATCCGGCTCGTGCTATAATCGCCTAAAAGCCGATTATTATCAGAGGACCAACGATGAGCGATCAAGAACAAGACCCCGCGGAACTGGTCGTAGTCCTGGCCAGCATCGATCCGATGCAGGTGCGGATGGCGCACGACATGCTGGCCAGCAACGGTATCGAGTCATTTATCTTCGATGAAGATTCCTCCCGGATGCTGGGCACCACGGCCGCGGTCCCGGCGCGCCTGATGGTCCACGCCGACGCGCGCGACGAGGTCCTGGAGCTGCTCAAGGAACTGGACTTCGAGGGCCCGGAGAGCTGAGCGAGAATATCAGCCTGGATCTTTCCGTCCCCTCTCCCTGACCAGGGAGAGGATTAGGATGAGGGTCACCACCCGCGCACGACCAGAGTAATCGCGCCGCCGATAATAATCAGCAACGCCGGATTGACGTGGCGGAAATACAGGATCGCGAACACCGCCACAGCGATCAGTCCGGTGGTCAGATCGACAATCGAGATCTTCGCCACGGTATAAGTTCCCGACAGCATCAGGCCGATCGCCACCGGCGCCATCCCGCGCTGGATCGCGGTGCGCCACGGCGAACCTTCGAAGCGCTTCCAGACGCGGTTGACGAAAAAGGTGATGAAGCAGTCGGGAATGAAGAACGCCAGACCCACGACCACCGCGCCCAACGCTCCAGCCAGGCGATATCCAATCACCAGCACCATCAACATGTTGGGACCGGGCGCGATTTGCCCGATGCTATAGATTTCGCGGAACTGCTTGTCGGAGAGCCAGTGGAAATGGCCGACCAGTATGCGCCGCATTTCGGGCAGGACCGCCGTGCCGCCGCCCACGGCGACCAGCGAGAGCAGGGCAAACACCCACAGCAGGTTCAATATTTTGGTTGTATGCAAGGCTCGGTATCCTTAGCGACGCCCCGCCAGCGGGATTGGTTCCTTGGTCCTATGCGGCTTGATCTCGCCGCCTTTGTGCGCCTTGGGATGGTAGAGCAGGACCGCTATCGGGCCGACCACCAGGATGACCACGATCAATGATTGGTGGAGCAGACTGATGGCGACGAAGGTGGCCATCACGAGCAGAAAGTCGCGCAGGTGGACCAACTGCTTGTGGCCGAGCTGCAGGGCCACAGCGGTTAGCAATCCCACCGCTGCCGCGGCGACGCCGCCCAGGAAATGATTGACCGCCGGGTTCTGCCGATTCCCCATGTAGAGGACCCCGGCGGTCATCACCACCACGGTGCCTGGCAGCAGAATTCCCACGGCCGCGGCCACTGCGCCCGCCGCACCCCTGAGGCGGTCGCCGACGATAACGCTCAGGTTGACTGCGATGAGGCCCGGCAGGGTTTGCCCGATCTCGAGCGAATCGAGGAACTCATCGTCGTCCATCCACTGCTCGCCGCGCACGATGTATTCGCGCAGATAGGCAACCACACCACCGCCGAAGCTGATAGCACCAATGGTCAGAAAGATTTTGAAAAGCGAGAACAGGCCGACTTCTTCGCGCGGTCGGGCAGCTTCAGTCATCGTTGGTCCAGCGGCGTCACTCATAGTCGTGGACCGGACGGCTGCCGAGCTTGTAGACGATCACGGTTTCGGTGTTTCCCATATGGATCCAATCGGTCCTTCGAGCTGAAGAGCTTTGTAGAGAGCTTCGAAAGGTATTACTGATTGGGCCGCGAACGGTCAACATCGCGCGCTGACGTTATTCACCGAAAATGCCCATGTAAGAGCCAAGGCCCCCCATCGAGCAGCCAAGGGAAAACGGAACCCGCTCGCAGCGTGGACAGTGAAATTCATGGCCGAAGCTTAACAGGTTATATTATGTTCGTAATCTTTCCACCAAAGCCCGTTGCCAAGCTGCTGCAGTCGTTCTTTTATCTCACCTGCGACAAAAAAACGGGCGGCGGGTCAGACACCCGCCGCCCTGTTGGCGTCAATGAGCTGCGCAAACGCCAGCCGCTTCAGGCGTCAAAGTACATCGCGAACTCGTACGGATGTGGACGCAGCCGCGTCTGGCTGACCTCGCGATTCATCTTGTAATCGACCCAGGTCTCGATCAAATCCGCGGTGAAGACATCGCCTTTGAGCAGATAGTCATGGTCGCGCTTGAGGTTGTCCAGCGCCTCTTCGAGCGAAGCCGGCATGCTGGGAACGTCGGCCAGTTCGGCCGGGGTCAGCGCGTAGATGTCCTTGTCCAGCGGCTGGCCGGGGTCGAGCCGGCGCTGGATACCATCAAGCCCCGCCATCAGCATCGCCGAAAACGCCAGGTACGGATTGCAGGTGGGGTCGGGGAAACGGACCTCGATACGCTTGGCCTTGGGCGAGGGTGAGTACATCGGGATGCGGACCGACGCCGATCGGTTGCGGCTGGAGTAAGCCAGGTTGATCGGAGCCTCAAAGCCGGGCACCAGGCGGCGATAGGAGTTGGTGCCGGGGTTGGTGAACGCAGCCAACGAAGGCGCGTGATGCAGAATGCCGGCAATGTAGTGCATCGCCATCTCCGACATCCCGGCATAACCCGATCCCGCGAACAACGGCGTCTCGCCCTTCCAGATGCTCTGATGGGTATGCATGCCGGAGCCGTTGTCGCCGAAGATCGGCTTGGGCATGAAGGTCACGGTCATGCCGTGGCGCTTGGCTACGTTTTTACAAATGTACTTATACCAGGTCAGCCAGTCCGACATCTTCACCAGGCTCTGAAAGCGCATGTCGATTTCGGCCTGGCCCGCGGTGGCCACTTCATGGTGCTGCTTCTCGACCCGGATGCCGACCTTCTCCATCTCCAGCACCATCTCAGTGCGGATATCCTGCAGCGAGTCGGTGGGCGGTACGGGGAAATAGCCCTCCTTATAACGCGGCTTGTAGCCCAGATTGCCGCCGTCCTTACCGCTGTTCCACGCGCCTTCTTCCGATTCGATGAAGTAGTAGCTGGAGTGCTGATTGGTGTCGAAGCGGATGCCGTTAAAGATGAAGAACTCAGGCTCGGGGCCGAAATAGGCCGTATCGCCAATTCCGGTTGACTTCAGGTGGGCCTCGGCCTTGCGCGCGATGTTACGCGGGTCGCGGGTATAGGGCGCCCGGGTGATGGGGTCCTCGATGTTGCACAAAAGCGTCAGCGTCGGCTCCTTGGTGAACGGGTCGAGCACGGCGGTATCGGGATCGGGCACCACCAGCATGTCGCTGGACTCGATTGATTGCCATCCGCGAATGGACGAACCGTCGAAACCCAGCCCCTCTTCAAATACCGCCTCATCCTTGAACTCGGAGGTGGGGGCGGTGAAATGCTGCCAGGTGCCGATCAGGTCCATGAATTTGATGTCGACCATCACGACGCCTTTGTCTTTGATCATCGCAATGACTTGTTTGGGGGTCATTAGAGTAAATTTCCTCCTTGCCGCTTGCGGCGAGTCTCTCCTTGCCTGGTTTTCGCCATTCGCGTGAAGCGCTTCCCGATGCGTAAACCAACGCCCTAATTCAATATCCGTTCCCGCTGGGTCCGAAAAAAGACAGGCATGTTTTCGAGATAATTCGCTTTTGCCATGAAAGCGCCCAGTAAAGCAATAGACCCAAAGAATCTGCAATCGATCAAGATTTCAGCAACTCCGTGGAGGATTGCAAAAAGCAGTTACGGCAGCGGGCGGCGGTTCAAACCGCCGCCCGCTCCGCGGACCAAACCAACTTAGAACGAATAGACCGCCGCCGCCAGCAAGGTATCCTGGCCGGAGTAGGTGTGCGAAGGCAGGAAGCCGCCGGTAGCCTGCGGAATCAGCGGATCGTTGCTGTAGAACGGATTGGCGGTGGAGGCGTCGTGCCGGTACTCCAGCCGCGCCAGCAATCCAGTGACCAACGGTACTTTGTAGTTAAGCGTTTCGGTGAATTCAAACAGCGTCTGGCGCAGGCCGGTCCTGGTGCCTTCGCTGTCGCGGAACCATTCGAAACGGGACGCGAACTCGACATTGTCGTTGAAGTCATAGACGGCGTAGCCGGCGAAGCCCTGCCAGTCTGTGCCTCGGTTGAATTCGCTCACGCCGGTAAGCATGTTGCCCTGAGAGGTGGGAAACGCGCTCACCGCTATCGGCGCTGATTCAGTTGCGTATAGATACTCGCCGATCAGTTGCAGCCCCTTAAGCGGCGTATGCCAGGTCACCACCGGGTCGATCGCCCCGCGTTTGGAGTTGCCGTGGTTGGCCTGTTCGGGGCCGTAGGTGCCGTTGATGAGGATCGACAGGTTGGCGGTCGGAGTAATTGACAGCTCCCCTTCGACGGTCTTGCCGTCGTTGCTATCCGACGGATCGTCCCAGCCGTTGTTCACGCCCATGGTCAGCGCGATCTTGTCGTTAAAGGCGTAATTGGCCCGCACCCCGGTATGTGTAAGGGGTTCTCCCCACGTGAACAGGAAGCCGCGCGACTCGTTGAAGTTGAGGTTGTTGTAGACCGGGATTACCTCAGCGCCCAGCAATGTCACGAACTTGCCCACCTGCATATTGATACCCTTGCCCAAAGGTATGGTGTAGGTCAGATAGGCTTGGGTGGGATCAAACTCCTGCGTCGACGCCTGACTGGGAATGGTCGAGTTCGAGTAGTGCGTCGATGCCCACAGCACCTCTGCGGTCTTGCCGAAGTTCAGGTCGGTGACGAACCCGACGCCACCGTCGGCGGTCCGATCGATATGCAGGTTGAATTGCTGGAAGTTGAAGCTGTTGGCGTCGACATCGAACTCGCGCAACTGGTTAACGCGGCCCGAGCTGCTTAGTATCGGCGTCGTGTTGGGCTCATTGATGTTGTAGTCGTAAGTGCCGTCGACCAGGCCATGGATATGGACTCCCAAGCTATCGGACAGGGTTTTCCTGACGTCACCCACCTGCTGTTCGAGCACCCCGACGTGCTCGCCGATGGTCTTGGGGGCGGCACCGGCAGTGGCTGGCGGCGCGACCACAATCGCCTGCTGGATCTGCTTGACTTCGGTGGCGGTCTGGACGCTTTCCTGGCGCAGGTTGGTCACCTCGCCGGACAAATCGTCAATCGAGCGGCCCACCGGCGCCGGCTCCGTGACCGTGGTCGTCGTCGTGGTGACCCGATGATGGCGCCGACGCATCCGCTTTGCCACGACCGTCGAGCCGCTATCCTCTGCCCGAACACTGCCAGCAGCCATGACCAGGACGGCCACGACGAGGCCCAGGGCGATCCTATATCGACTACTATTAATCCTCACTACTTCCTCTCCTTGAGGCGCCTTCATGGCGCCCTCGTTCAACGAGTGATGTCGATTGCCTCCGGACGCGCACGGCCCCGCCGTACCGACCATCGGCGGCTGGCCCATTCACAAGAACCGTACCCGCAGGGAAATCGCCAAAATGGATGATTTGTGAAAGGTTTTTCGAACTGCAGTTTGCACGATCGCCTATTGAACGGGCAGTTGCCAATTTGTTGTTCAGTCCCGCGCCGCCTTCAGGTCATTCGCAGGCGGCGGGCATTGGCTCGATCGGACACACACCGGCGCATTGTCGGCGTGATCCGCACCGGCCCCGCGGCTTGCTTACCGCTCGCACAGCCTCGTAGCATTGCCTCAACGGAGGGATGGAGATGGATTTCGAATTAGGCCCGGCCCAGGAAGAGATCGTCCGTCAGGTTCGCTCGCTGTGCGCCCGCTTTCCCGATGAGTACTGGCGCGACAAGGACTCCTCACACGAGTTTCCCCACGAGTTCCATCACGCCATAGCCGCAGCCGGCTACCTCGGTATCGCCATCCCCGAACAGTACGGCGGCAGCGGTCTTGGTATCACCGAAGCGTCGCTCTTGATGAGGGAGGTCGCCGCTTCGGGCGGTGCGATGAACGCTGCCAGCGCGATCCACCTGAGCATCTTCGGCATGAGCCCCGTCATCCATCATGGCAGTGAGGAACTCAAGCGCCGCTGCCTGCCCGCGATCGCGCGTGGCGAGCTGCACTGCTCCTTCGCGGTCACCGAGCCCGACGCCGGCAACGATATAACCCACACCAAGACCATGGCGCGCCGCGAGGGTGACCACTACGTAATCAACGGCCGTAAAGTTTTCACCACCAAGGCGCGCGAAGCCGACAAGATGTTGCTGCTGACCCGCACCACGCCGTTCGACCAGGTGTCGAAGAAGACCGCCGGGATGAGCCTGTTCCTGGCCGACCTTGACCGCAGCGCCGTGGAAGTGCGCGAGCTCAAGAAGATGGGCCGTCACGCGGTCGACACCAACATGCTGTTTATTGACAACTTGCGGGTGCCCGCCACCGATCTGGTCGGCGAAGAGGGGCGCGGCTTTCACTGCCTGCTGGACGGGCTCAATCCGGAACGGATCCTGGTTGCCGCCGAGGCCATCGGCATCGGGCGTGCGGCGTTAAGCCGCGCCGTCGCCTACGCCAAGGAACGTGTCGTGTTTGGACGCCCGATCGGTCAGAACCAGGCGATCGCCCATCCGCTGGCGGACTGTTACTCCAAACTGGAGGCCGCCGAGATGCTGATGCTAAAGGCCGCCTGGCTGTTCGACGCCCGCAGGCCCTGTGGCGCCGAGGCCAACATGGCCAAGCTCAGGGCGGCCGAGGCCTGCTTCGAGGCATGCGACCGCGCGGTGCAAACGCTGGGCGGCTACGGATACATGTTCGAGTACGACGTCGAGCGCTATTTCCGTGAATGCCGGATGCTTAAGATTGCGCCGGTCTCGCAGGAGATGGTGCTCAACTACGTCAGCGAGCACGTCCTGGGCCTGCCCCGATCATATTAGATTCGTTGGGTCAGTCATGCGGCGCACGACTCTGATTGTGGTTGTAATTTCCTCAATATTCATCATCTTCGTATTCTATTCGCTGCTGCAACTTGAACCGCTGAAAGTCAGTGGCGAACACCTGGACCATGTTGGTGACGCGGTCGTCGTACGGGGCACGGTGGTCAATACGGGTTCGGACCCGCTGGCAGCGGGGCTCAAAGTGCAATTGTTTGACGGCGCCGGACATCGGCTGGCCGAACAGACCCTGGGTCTGGGAAAACTTGCTCCCGGCCAGAGCGCCGCCTTTTCCTCCCGGCCAATAAATGCCTCAAAGGCGGAAAACTTCAGCATACAGATTGATCACGGAGCCAACATGTACGGCAATTGAATCCGTGGTACTACCATCGAATTTAGCTGGGCCGCTTGTCGTCAAAAGATCCAAGTACGAGCAACACACACTGTCAGGCTTTTTAGTCGCCATTCAGTTGCCAAGGAATTAACCAAGTGGTACAACAGACGCATCTATTAAATTCCTGCACCACCAGGACCCTTCGGACGGAGCACCCGAGGCGGGTTCTTGGAATATCTTCGCGGCAGGGGGAGCCATAAATGGCCAAGGTTAAGACCCGCAGCTTCGGACAAGTCATCCGCGATCGGCGCCGGCAGCTCGACCTCACCCAAGAGGAAGTGGCTCACCGGATCAACACCTCAACTCCGTATATCGGTCATCTCGAATCCGGCAAGCGCCACCCTTCAGAGAAGGTCGTCACCAAACTGGCGGATGTGCTGGGGCTCGATCGGCGAGAGACGTTCTTCCTCGCCAACCCGGGCGCCAAGGAGCTGCTTTCCCAGCAGTCGCCAAGCCATAGCTCCGCCTCGCCATGGGAAGAGTTTCGCAAAGATGACCGCCTGCGGCGTATCCATAACATTTCCGGAGAAGAGATGGAGACGCTGTCGCATGTGGCGCTAATGGGCGACGTGAGGAGTTCGCGCGACTTCGTTTACATACTCAACACTATCCGCCAGGCCCTCGGCCGTTAAACCTCTGTGGGCGAAATCCGCCTCCCCTAAGTGGCGGATTTCGCCGGGCGGCGCGCTGGTTTCCGTGGCGCGAACATAATAGCCTCGCCCCTCGTGTCCGCCGTTGCACATGGAGCGGCGCCGCCGTGGAGGCTTGCGCCCGGCCGGCCGCGCCGCTACACCGTCATCGGCCTGTTCTTTCTCTCAACCGTCATCTGTTATATCGACCGGGTCAACGTTTCCGTCGCGATCATCCCGATGGCTCGCGACCTGGGTTATTCGCCGGCGACCCAGGGATTGGTCCTGTCCGCATTTTTCTGGGGTTACATTGTTTCGCAACTGGCCGGCGGGTGGATGGCGGATCGCTTTGGCGGCAAGGCCGTGCTTGGTTTCGGCGTCGCCTGCTGGTCGCTGGCGACCCTCATCACTCCGTTGGGCGCGGCGGTTTCCTTTCCTTTTTTGCTGGGCGCCCGGGTCCTGCTCGGAATCGGCGAAGGGGTAAATTTCCCCGCGATCCACAGCCTGGCGGCGCGTTGGGCGCCGGCGCGGGAACGATCGCGCGCGCTGGCGCTCAGTTACACCGGGATTTTTCTGGGTACGATTGCGGCCCTGTTGGGCAGTCCGCCTTTGATTCTCAGATACGGATGGCCCGCGGTTTTTTACGTCAGCGGCGCGCTGGGCGCGCTGTGGCTGACCGCGTGGGCATTGAAAGGGGGAAATGGGCCCGAGGACGCCCGCGGCATCAGCGCCGCCGAACTTGACCTGATCGTGTCGGATCGTCCGTCCCTGGCCCGGCCGCAATCCATTCCATGGGCCGCGATACTGCGCGAGCGCGCGGTATGGGCGATCGTCCTGGCCCACGTCTGCAACAACTGGGGCTTCTACATTTTGTTACTATGGCTGCCGACCTATCTGCATCGGGCCCTGCATGTCCCGGTGGAGCGCGTCGGCCAGTACTCCCTTATCCCCTGGGCCGCGACCTTCGTGGTCGGCAACTTCGCCGGATGGCTCAGCGACTGGATGCTCGCGTGCGGCTTGCCGGTCACGGCGGTACGTAAAATTATGCAGACCGCCGGCTTCGCGTTGGGCGCGATACCGCTTTTCTTCCTGCCCGGCATTACAAATCCCGCCCTTGCTTTGTCCCTGGTCACGGTCTCCGCCTGTTGCGGCGCGATGTCGCTGGCGGCCTTCGGCGTCAAACCATCTCGATGTCGGGCCGCGCTATGCCGGAGTTCTGATGGGCATTTCCAATACCGCGGCGACCGTGCCCGGGATCATTGGGGTGGCGGCCACTGGCTTCATCCTGGGTGTTACCGGTTCCTTCAGCGCGATATTCTATCTCACCGCCGTCATCTATCTGCTCGGCCTGGCGGCTTATCTGGCATGGGCCAGCGGCGAGCGGAAGTTGTAAGCATCCGCCGGATCTGACGTGGGTATCTGCGTGGAGCAGACCGCAAGCCCGCAGTAGAAAAGAACCGGCACGGAGGCCGGCGCTACGGGCAGATTCGGAAACAGATTATTGTCTTGAGAGCGAGCGTTGCTGGCCTTGGCTCTGCTCTGTCCGCAGCGCCGGCCTCCATGCCGGTTCTTTTTATTTCATACTGGAAACAGATAGATAACCGGCCGCAGCACTTCGAGCCTACCGCGTCCAGGACAGCAAGCGGCGGAACAGTCGGCTCACCCTTGTGTCAGCCGTGTATGATTGTACATATTGCCGATGGGGGCTTAGTCAGGATGACGTCACTTTTTCCTGACCATTATTCCCGCTTCCGGGTTGGCTGGTTTTCTTCTCAACGGTAATGAGCATTCCAGGCATCGCACGCAGGATTCCGAACAAATCCGGCAATCCTCGATTGATTAGATGAACACCGTGCGCTGCCGACAAACCATTTTCCCGGGAGCTGCGTTCAATCAGCGCAAAGGGCACAAAGAATGACGCTGGAAGCGTGGCCAGCTTCTCCGTCCTATGTCCCTCCGCCTGCACCGGCGAGGTGCCTAGCCGGACGCGCTTGATCTCATTTTCCAGTTCCTGACCGATTGTCTCCGCTTCGATCTTTTTGTCATCCGCTCTTGCCCTGCGGGCATCGGCTCTTGCCCTCTCGGCATCGGCTTTTATCCTCTCGGCGCTGCTCCTTCCCTTTTCGGAACTGCGCTTGCGCCAATTCAGCGTCAGATCGATAGCACCCATGAGGACCGCCTTGCCTGCTATGACAGGAACAGAAATCACACCGACGGCGCAGGTAGCGAGCAAACCCAACCCGCCGAGGATCAAACCGGGACCCGTCGTAACAAAATCTACCGACCCGGCGGCAATCCGTACCGTTGGCATCACCGCATCCGCGCCAAAGGGCCGATTTGCCGCCAAAAGCGACGTAATGAGTTCGGTCAGCGCCAATGAGGTGGTTGCGACTTCGGACAGTGGCAACCCACCATCGGGCGCAACGCGCATCGCCGGGTGGTTAAATCGAATTACGAATTCGCGCGGGTCCTGTAGACTACGGTCAAAAGGCAACATTTCGCTTTGAACGAGCTGGACCATCTCATCGTCTGAAGGGTCAATTCTTCGTAAAAGGTGCGGGAGTATCGTGGAACCATTTTGATTGATCCAGGAATCGGACTCTTCCAAAAGGGCTTCTTCATCAACGTCTCCGCGCAACAGCGCGGGCCTATCGTCAGATATTCCTGCTTCGCGGATGATCTCAAGCCGCTCGGTTTCGGTAAGTTCAAGAATGAGCTCTCGCAATACTGCACTTGCCACTGCGGCACCTCCTGGGGCACCCGCTCCTATCGGTCCTTACATCGCCGTCGATCAGCCCACGATTCACCGGTAGATCATCGAGCGCGTGGCGGAAATCTTTCCCCACAGTAATATCCGCTTAAAGAGATAATTCCGAATCAGCGGCCGTTGAGCATAAATGGTTTCCTCATTGTAGCCATACACGGGCGACGCAGGCCGAAATCCCGCAGCTCACAATTCAAGCGCTTTAGTGGGCGCGAGGGGCGTTTTCAAGCTCAGCGCCTGACCGCGAGGGACATGCCTTTGTATAAATTTGGGGACTCTATGTAAAGGAAAAGCGGATTATTACGGTTCTCCAGGGAACCGAGCGGGCTGCGCCGCCATCAAAAGGCCTTTTAGCCCCTCGCGGTTTACCACCAGATGCCGATTTTGCTGGGAAATCAGGTGTTTCTGTGCAAACTCGAGCAAATGTTCCGTTACTCGCGGGCGCGAGGCGCCAACCAGATCAGCCAGATCGCCGTGCCGCATCTGCAGGGTCAATCGCATCCCGCCACGACGGTCGGGGACGCCGAAATTCTCGCTCAAATCGAGCAGAGTAAGCGCGAGGCGCTCCTCAAGCGTACAGCCGATCAAGTTAGAGCGGCGCAATTGCACCCGATCCCAATGGCCTAAAAAACTGACGGCCAGCAGCTTAAAGGCCGCCGATTCGACCCCGAGGCAAATCTTGACGAAGTTGTTCAATCCGATGGTCCCGGTCTGGCACATCGTAACCGCTTCGCAGCGAAAGTTATAGGTAATGCCGTTTACGGCTTCTGGAAACGCCGGAATCAGTCCGGGCGCCACCATCAGCACCATCGTTCGCTGACCCTTGCGATTAGCGCATGTAATGCGAGCAATCCCGGAAAGCAGGATATAAGCGGATTCGGAGAAAGATTTGTCAGAGAAAATAATGCTCCGCCGGTCGTGGCGGGTCACCGTCAGCGAGTCAGCCAGCTTCGCGAGCTGACGAGCCGTGAGCCAGGAAATGCTCGCGAGTGCCTTTAGGCTTCGCAATCTCCGTGCTCGCGTCGATTCCATCATTTATGCATACACTAATCCTGCGCAGCATGTCGTCAAAAAGCCCCCTCGTCTCAAAAAGCCCCCTCGTCAAGGTGAGTTTCCCCTGGCGTTATCCAGCAGCAGCGAGCTAACCTCAGTAAACAGATAGCAGTGTTCACTGGCAGGCTGCGGAAATCCCTGCCCGTGGCGCCCGCTCTCCTCGGGCGTCGGGCCCGCAACCGGCTATCGCGTCCATGAGAGCCAGCGGCGGAACAGGCGGCCTAGCCGCGGTGTCAGTCGTGTACGATTATACATATCGCCGATTTTTCGGATCGCTTCGGCTTGGGTCGGATATGGATAGATCGTCTCCGCGATCCTCCCCAGACCGATCCCGCTGGTCATCGCCAGCGTCAGTTCCGAGATCATCTCGCCGGCGTGCCGGGCGACAACCGTCGCACCCAAAATCCGGTCGCTGCCTTCGCCTACGTGGACCTTCACGAAACCGGCGGTTTCACCGTCGATAACGGCGCGATCGACCTCGGCCAGCGGCTGCACGAAAGTCCTGACCCCGCCGCGCCCGCGCGCCTGGTCCTCGTAAAGTCCCACGTGGGCAATCTCGGGATCGGTGTAGGTGCACCACGGAATGGTCAGGGCGCTGGCGCGTTGGCGGCCCAGGAAAAGGGCGTTTCGAATCACAATCCGCGCCGTGGCGTCGGCAACGTGCGTGAAGCGGTAGGGCGTGGCGATGTCGCCGGCGGCGTAAATCCGCGCGTTGGTGGTCTGGAGCCGGTCGTTGACTCTGACCCCGGTGCGGCGGTCGTATTGCACTCCGGCGGCCTCCAAATTAAGTCCGTCCACGGCGGGGATTCTGCCGGCCGCCACCAATATTTCGTCGGCTTCGATTTCGCGCTGGACGCCGTCGCGTTCAAGCCGCACACGCTTGCCGCCGGCATCCGCCGCAACACCCTCAATCCGCACCCCTTCGTGGATTTCGATTCCCTCGCGCGCCAGCGCCTCCCGGATGATCGCCGCGCCGTCGCGATCCTCCTGTGGCAGAATGCTCCGGGCCATTTCGAGTAGCGCGACCCGCGAACCGAACCGCGCAAACGCCTGTGCCAGTTCGCATCCTACCGGACCGCCGCCGATTACGATTAGCCGGCTGGGCAGCGCCGTAAGCGAGAAGACCGTCTCGTTGGTCAGGTAACCCGCCTGTGCGAGGCCGGGGATCGGCGGGGCGGCGGCGCGGGTGCCGGTCGCGATAGCGGCGTGGGCAAAGCGCAGCGTGCGCCCGCCTACCTCCACGCAATAAGGAGCGGAAAAGCGGCCCTCACCGATAAAGACGTCCACACCCAGGACGCTGTAGCGCGACGCCGAATCCTTGGCGCTGAGATCCGCCCGCAAGCGGCGCATCCGCTCCATCACGGCGGTAAAATCAACCGCGGTGCCCCGCGGTATCGCGACGCCGAAGGCCGCCGCGCCGCGCGCGTCGGCGATGGCGCGCGCCGATCGCAGCAACGCCTTGGAGGGTACGCAGCCGACGTTGAGACAATCGCCGCCCATCAGCTCGCGCTCGATCAACGCCACCTTCGCGCCCAGCCCGGCGGCGCCCGCGGCCACGATCAGGCCGGCCGTGCCCGCGCCGATCACGACCATGTTGTAGCGCGCCGCGGGCTGCGGGTTGACCCAGTCCGGCGGATGCACATTGTCAAGCAGCGTCTGATTGTGGCTATCGGCGGGAGCGATCGATGGCGCCGGTGCAGGCTCCGTCACGCAGACCCTCCTTCAACTGCCGGTCTTTTCGCGCAAGGCGCGGCCCGCCACGTAAGTCACGTACAGGGCCACGGCGACCGAAACCACGAAGCCCGCCACCTCGAAGGCCCAGTGAGCGGCGGTGCGCTTGACCGGACGGCTTCCGATCAGCGCGACGTCGCCGGCCAGCGAACCCAGGTACACATACATGATGATCCCCGGGATCATTCCCACCCAGGTGGCGAAGAAATAATCGCGCAGCGAAATGTCAGTGAGCCCGAACGCATAGTTGAGCAGGTTGAATGGAAACAACGGCGACAGCCGCGCCAGCCCCACGATTTTCCAGCCCTCCCGCGCCACCGCGCGATCGATCGCCCTGAACTTCGCCTTGCCCTCGAGCCGGGCGGCGACCCATTGGCGGGCAGCATAGCGGCCCACCAGGAAGGCGCAGGTCGCCCCCAGCGTGGCGCCGATCGATACGTAAATCGATCCCGCCAACAGTCCGAAGACCGTCCCCGCGCCGATGCTCAGAATGACGCCGGGAAAAAACAAGACCGGCGCCACGATATAGATGCCGATAAAGATCAGCGGTCCCAGCGGACCCAGCCCGCCAATCCAGCGCAAAACGCTCTTGAGCAGGTCTTCGGCAACAAACAGCTTTACCGCCAGAAAGGCCGCGAACACGGCAACGCCAATCAAAAGATTGGGGCTCCAAAGGCGCCTCAAACCTCTGCGCGGCGCACTCGCCACGCTGCTCAAAGCGGGCGAATCAGCCACGGGGTTGTCCGCCTCCCGCCGCGTTTAGCAAGCTGCCGGCGGCGCGTGCCATTTGCAGCTCTTCGTCCAGGGGAATCACCCAGACCTCCACCTTGGAGTCCGGCGCGCTGATTCGGCACTCGCGGGCGTTACCTTCGCGGTTGCGATCGGGGTCGAGCGTGATCCCGAACGCGTCCAATCCGGCACAGATTTGGGCCCGGGCCGAATCGGAATGCTCGCCGATTCCGGCGCCGAAGATGATTGCATCGGCGCGGCCGAGCACCGCTAGATAGGATCCGATGTACTTGCGCGCGCGGTAGTAAAAAATCTCGATCGCCAGGGCTGCATCGCGGTCTCCACGTGCCGCGGCTGCTTCAACCTCCCGCATGTCGGATGAGATCCCGGACACCCCCAGTAAACCCGATTCGTTATTCAAGACCTGCTCAACCGCGTCGGTTGAAAGACCTTCGCGCGCGGCAAGGAAACCGGGGATTGTCGGATCGATATCGCCCGACCGGGTCGCCATCATGAGCCCCTCAAGCGGTGTCAGACCCATCGACGTGTCAACCGAGCGACCTTTTGCAATGGCGGCGACCGAGCATCCCGCGCCGAGTTGAAGCGTGATCAGGTCGAGGGTCTGTGCGAGTTTGCCGTTGAGTTGGGCGTAGCGGTCCATCATGTAGGAATGGCCAATGCCGTGGAAGCCAAAGCGGCGGATTCCATGGCGAGCGGCCATTTCCCGTGGAATCGCGTACGTCGACGCGTACGGCGGCAGGGTTTGATGGAACGCGGTGTCCGCAACCACGACCTCGGGCACGCCGGGCAACAACTCGCCGACGGTGCGGATTGTGGCCAAGGCCGCTGGATTATGCAGCGGGGCAAAGATCGCCGCTTTCTGGATCGCGTCGAGCACGCCATCATCGACGATCACCGGCTGTGAAATCGTATTGCCGCCGTGAACGATACGATGGGCCACGGCGTTTAAGTCTTTGACGCGATCGGGCTTGAGCGACTTGAGCCAGTCCAGCGCATGACGCGCCGCCGCCTCGTGCTTATCATGCGCGGCGTCGCCGCTGGCCACGACCGCATCGTCGCAGCGATAAGTGTATCTCGCCTGCTTTTTTCCGATGTTTTCGATCAGCCCGCGGACGTGGCTATGGCCGCGTCCGCCGCCTGCGTCAACTTCGATCAATTCGAACTTGAGCGAGGAGCTGCCGCAGTTGAAAACCAGGATGCGCATCGCAGGCGCCGTTGAGGCAGGTCAACTACACCCGGCACAGCAGACCGCCATCGATCGCGATCGACTGGCCGGTCACGTAGGCGGCGGCGGGGCTGACCAAATACAGCAGCGCGCCGCCCAGCTCCTCGGGCTTGAGCAGCCGCTGCTCGGGCAGGTATTTGACCAGGCTCTGGCCGAATGCCTCGTCTTTGACGGCCGGACTGCGCTCGTCCTCCACCCAGCCCATTTCGATCGCGTTGACACGCACGTTCTTGCGCGCCCATTCCAGCGCCAGGCTGCGCGTCATGCTGAGTACCGCCGCCTGCGCCGCTACGTACAGGCTGCCGTTGGGCACGCCCCGCTCAGCCATGATCGAGGTGATGTTGACGATCACGCCGCCCCCGCGCTGCACCATCGTGCGGCCCGCTTCCTGGCAGGCCATCCAGACCGTCTTGAAGTTGTTGTCCATGACCTTCTCGAACGCGGTGTCGTCGGTGGCTTCCGCCGGCGCGAAGAACGGAACGTCCAGGGCGTTGACCGCGATGTCCAGCGCGCCGAGCTGCTTGACCGTCAGGTCCATACAGGCGCTGATGTCGGCGCGCGTGATCGCGCTCTGGATCTTCACCTCCACCTTGCGGCCGAGCGCACCGATTTTTTTGGCCAGCTCCTTGAGCGCGTCTCCGGTGCCCGGCTCCTGCGAGGCAATCACCACGTTGGCCCCGGCTTCGGCCAGAGTCTGCGCCGCTGCCGCGCCCAGCGGAAGCTCGGCGCCGATCACCAGCGCCGCCTTGCCCTCGATCGAAAATTCCTTGAAAGCTTCGTTAAGCGCCATGTTGGACCCCTGTCAGTCAGTCTGGTGCGGGAAGACGCCAGTGGGAGAGATGCCGCCGGCCAGGCCGCCGCCGTCGATCGTAATGAACGCGCCGTTTAAGTGGTTGGAGGCGTCCGAAGCCAGGAACAGGGCCAGCGGACCCAGTTCGGCGTCCTTCCCGATACGGCCCAACGGAATGAACTTGCCGCCCTGGAAGAATTGCGCCGCGCCCTCGAAGATACCGGGCACGATACAGTTGATGGCGATGTTCTTTTTGGCGTAGGTCACCGCCAGCGATCGCGTCAGTTGCAGCACCGCGCCCTTGGCGCAGGCGTAGGCGAAGACGTTTTTGCCGCCGCGCAGGCCCCATCCCGAAGCGATATTGATGATCTTGCCGCTTTGCTGCTTGAGCATCTGCGTAATGACGGCGCGGCAGCAGTAGAACTGGCCGGTCAGGTTGGTATCGATACCCTCGCGCCACTCGTCATCGGTCAGCTCATGAAGCGGTTTGCCCATCCCCTTGTGGTAGCCGCCGGCGTTGTTGATCAGGATATCGATGCGGCCCAACTCCTTGATCGTCGCCGCCGCCATCGCATTGACCTGCTCGGAGCGGGTCACGTCGGTTTGCGCGATCAGGCATTTGCGCCCCGTGGGTTTGACCAGCGCGGCGGTCTCTTCCAACTGGGACAGAGTACGCGCGGCCGCCACCACGTCGGCGCCAGCCTGGGCGAAGCGCACCGCCATCGCGCGTCCCAGTCCGCGCCCGGCGCCGGTTATAATCGCGACTTTGCCGTCCAGCTTGAGGCTATCGAGGATCATGCTTCCTCCTGGCGAATTGGCACTTTGCAGGCCCTGAGCATGGGTAGTAGCATAGCGTAAAGGATCGGAAGAAGAGCCACTTTGCTTCCGAATCCGCGCCCCGCCGGGTTCGGGGAAGGACGGTCGTGCCATGTCAACCAAGGTTGTGGTGTTCAGCGATTTTATCTGTCCGTTTTGCTACATCGGAATGCATACCCTGCGCCGGCTTCAGCCTGAATTCGGCTTCGAAGTCGATTGGCGCGGCTTCCAGATTCATCCCGAATGGCCCGCGCAAGGGGTCCCGGCGGAGCAGTATTACCGAGCGATGGGCGAGCAGCGGCGCAAGGGGGCATGGCAGATGATCGAGTCGATGGCAGCCGAAGGCGGGCTTGAGATGCGTCCGCCCGCGGTGCTGGCCAACTCTTATCTGGCGCTGGCGGCGCAGGAGTTCGCGCGCGAGCATCAGCGCGTCGACGCGTTTGAAGAGCGCGTCTTTCGCGCCTATTTCCACGACCAGGCCAATATCGGCGATCGCGCGGTGCTGATGGAATTGGCCCAGGATGTGGGGCTTGACGCGCAGCAACTCGACCAGGCGCTGGCGGAGGACCGCTACGCGATGCGCCTTAAGAACACCACGCTGGCCGCGCATCAGCGCGGGATCAGCGGTGTGCCCACATTCATAATCGGCGATTATCCGCTGGTCGGCGCGCAGAGCGCGGACGTGATGCGCCAGATATTGGAGCGGGCTGTAGAGATCGGCGCCTGAAAGAATCGGCGCGGGGCCCAGGGTGTCGGCAGCCCGCACATTGCCCTGGTGGTATGCTTATATCTTGAAATGGCCGCTGTTTCTCCACACACCGTTTACCTCGATCTGAGGGGCGTCAAATGCCCGCTTAACTGGGCGCGGGCCAAGGTCCGCCTGGAGCAAATGGGCCGCCATGAGGTGCTCGAACTGACGCTTGACGATCCGCGCGGCGTGCGCGACATTCCCACTGCGGCCGAGGCCGAAGGCTACGCGCTGCTGGAATGCATCAGCGTGGGCGGCGCGTGGCGGCTGCGAATCGAGCGGTGAATCGGCGACAAAAGGAAGAACCAAAGTGGCGGACAAGACCCCAGAGGAAAAGCCGGCGGCCGGCGGCAAAGTCATCGCATTCCGGCGCCGCGCGCGCTCAAATCCCCGTCCCCGGCGGCCCGGTCCGCGCGGCGTCAAGCCGCCGACGGAATTGACGCCAAGCGTGCAGATGATCTTGAGCCGCCTCGGCCTCTGCGGCGCTGACTAGAAGTGAGAGGCAGAGAGGGAAGTCGCTTGCCCGTCTGTTATTCCTCTCACTCCTCACTTCTCTTCCCTCACTTCTCACTCTAAGCTACTTGCGGCGGCTGGCGCGTAGGCGCGCCATCATTTCAAACAGGTTCCCTTCGTGTTGCTTCTTGCCGCCTGAGAACTCCCGATAAAGCGCCGCGACGTTGATGACGATGCGCTCGGCGTCGCCCCATGACTCGTAATCCGCCAGCGAAATATCCTGGGCCGCCTCGTAGACGCCCATACCGGCGTCATAACGCCGCCGCGCCTGCGCGGTGATGTATTCGAGGTAGCCTTTCACGGCCGCCACGCCGGTCTTGTCGGTAATCGGTCCGTGGCCCGGCACGATCGTCTCGAGGTCCCGGTCGAGCATCAACTGGCAGGCCTTGATCCAGTTGGCGACGGGGCCAGCCCAGATAATCGGATGGCCGTTGATGAACAGCATGTCGCCGGTGAACATGACGCGGTCTTCGGGCACATAGGCAAGCACATCGCCGCGGGTGTGCGCCGGTCCGACCTGGATCAGGCGCACGGTCTTGTTGCCGACCCGCCGTTCGAGTTGGCCTTCAAAGGTAACCGTCGGTGCCGGAACATATTCCACCCCTTCGAAGTCAAACTGCCGGAAGATCTCGGCCATGAATGCTCCCAACACGCTCGCAGGGTCATTGCCGCGCTTCATTTCCGCCAACCGGCGCGGGTCGCCGAGATCGTGACTCATCTCCTCGGCGCACGCGCGCGACGCGATTATTTCCGCGCCTTCCACCAGGCGGTTGCCGAAGGTGTGATCGCCGTTGGAATGGGTATTCACCACGGCGCCGATTCGCGCCGCCGCGGGTTCGGCCCGGCGCATCGCGTCGAGCATCTGGCGGGTCAATGGCAGGTCGAACAGCGTATCGACCAGCATCGACTGGCCGCTGTCGGCCAGCAGTCCCGCGTTGCTCCATCCCCACGAACCGTCGGGCTGAAGGTACGCGTAACAGCCGTTGCCCAGATCATGCAGGCCCTTGGTGTAGGCCCATTTGCTCGCAATTTGTGACATGGTCTTTTCCTCCCGCAGGGAGTCCGAACATGGGACTTGCGCTTATAATCGATGATCGCGAAGCGATGCGCAAAGGCGCGCCCCTCACAACGCGACGCGCTGGTTCGGCCCTCGGCAAGCGCGCCCGCAAGTGCCACAATACCGAAAAAAAGCGAGGCCTTCGCCATGGCTGATGAAGTGATCAAGATCGAACGTCATCCCAATTACATAACCCTGGCGCTTAACCGGCCCGAGAAGCGCAACGCGATCAATATCGCGATGCTTGAAGCGCTCGACGCCGCCTTCACCATGACCGAGGGCGACCCGGGCATCCGCGCCGTCATTATTCGAGGGGAGGGACGCGGCTTCTGCTCCGGTCTGGACCTGCGCGACGTCGAGCGCGCCAGCGGCGCCAGAGTGGGCGGCGGTCCGGCCTTTGCGCCCGACAAGATCCTGCATCGGCTTCAGACCCTACCGGTGCCGGCGATCGCGGCGGTTCACGGCGACGTCCTGACCGCGGGGCTGGTCATCGCGCTGCTGTGCGACCTGCGCATCGCGGCGCAAAGCGCCAAGCTGGGGATGACGCCGGCGCGGATCGGCTATCTCCCGACCTATGCGGTCTTCCGCCGCTTCACAGAGATCGCGGGCGCGGCCAACACGGCCGAAATCATGTACCTGGCGGAGCCGGTCGACGCGGCGCGGGCGCGCGAGATGGGACTGGTGCACAAGGTCGTGCCCGACGATCAATTGAATGCCGCCGCCGCCCAGTGGGCCGAAAAAATAGCCGGCAACGCCCCGCTTTCAGTGCGCGCGATGAAGCGCATGATCGGGCGTACCATCAGCCGCGCCTTCGAGGCCGAGCACGAAGACCTCAACGAACTCGCGGTCAAGGTTCGCTCCAGCGCCGACGCCAAGGAAGGCGTCCGCGCGTTCCTGGAAAAGCGCAAGGCAGTATGGCGCGGCGAATGAGCGGAAACGGCGAAGTGGAGTGACTATGCTGGCCTCGAGTCCCTGAGCTTCCTCGGCTTCTGTTTTCTTTGGGAGTTTGCCCGGGAGCCGTGGGCATCACGTTTTACCTTTCGCTTGCGTTACCATACTCGCAGTAGCAAACTGCTGCTCAGTGCCGCCACCGCTGCAGGCTGCGTGGATGAAAGGAAACGAGATGCGCAAAAGGCAGACCGTAACACGAAGGCAATTCGTGTTAGCTGGAGGAGCGGTGGCCGCCTGGGCCTTTCTGGGCGGGCGAGGCGACATCCCCACGGCGGCGGCGGAACGCAGGATTGATACATACACGCTGACGGTTGGTTACTCGGAGAGGGAAGTGGGGCCGTTCCGGCTTCGCACTCGCACCTATAATTCCAGTCTTCCCAGTCCGCTGATGGTCACCGGGCCGGGCCGCACGCTGCATGTGAAGCTGACCAACACTTTGCCCGCTGATCCTCCAGCATCCGTGCCGCCGGGAGTCGATCCGCTCAACAATCCCCACGCGTTCAACACCACCAATCTGCATGTACACGGGCTCCAGGTGATTCCGCATCTCTTCCAGCCCCTGGGGTCAATCGATCCGGCGGCGCCGCTGATCACCGTGGGGTCCGGGCAAAGCTTCAATTACGTATTCAAACTGCCGGACGATCATCCCCCGGGTCTCTATTGGTATCATCCCCACTATCACGGTTCGGCGGGGGTGCAGGTTGTAAACGGGATGGCGGGGTTGATCCTGGTCAAAGGGCCGATCGATCACGTTCCCGAGATAGCGGCGGCGCGAGATGAACTTCTGGCGATTCAGAATCTCAAAATCAATCCGCTCAATGAGGCTTCGAGCAAATGGGGCCTGGAGCCTCTGGCCTACCGGCCGGCCAGCGCCGGTGGCTACTCGCCTGAGAGTAAGGTCGAATTGATAACCGCAAACGGCGCGCCGGTGATGATTATCGACCGTCGCGGCCCCAAACCAGTCGCGAGCCGTCAATCGCCTCCGGTCTACAAAATGCGCCCGGGTGAGGTAATGCGCCTGCGGATCCTCAACGGCAACGACGGAATCTTCCTGCCTCTCGCGCTCCCCGGGTTCGAGGTCTACGTAATCGGACAGGACGGTATCAATTTACTGAAACCGCAAAGAGCGGGGGATGATCCGAAGTCGGCAATCCGGATGGCGCCCGGTAATCGCAACGAGGTGCTGATTCGCGCGCCAATGAAACCTGGCCGAGGCACGCTGCGGGCGCTGGCGCAGATGCCGGCTTCGCCCAACCTGATGAGTGAGGCAATGGGCGAAATGATGTCGGCACCGGAGATCGGCATCGCGGCGTTTGAAGTTTCCGGCGCCCCCAAGCCCATGGCCATTCCCGAGAAGCTGCCCATCCCCAGCCGCGAGTATCCTCTGATAAGCGACGCCGAGATCGTGGCGCGGCGTACAGTGACCTTTTCGATGAAGACCGGCAGCAAGAGAATCATCGATGGATTCGAGTACCTGGTCGACGGTGAAATGTACCAGGAGGGCAAGGTTGACCCGAAGGTAAAGCTCGCAACGGCCGAAGAATGGCGAATCGTAAACAACTCCGACGGCATCCATCCATTTCACATCCACGTGAACTCGTTCGAGGTGATGGGATTGCCCTCCGATCCGAACTACCACCGTCTGCATGACACTATCTGGTTGCCGCCGTTTTCCAGCATCACGATGCGAACCCGGTTCAAAACCTGGAAAGGAAAAAGTGTCTACCATTGCCACGTCCTGCCGCATGAAGACTCGGCGATGATCAAGAATTTCCTGATTTCTTAAATGCCGGCATTCAAATTTTAGTTGCTTCAAGGAAACCGTCGAGTCACGTAATGAACCCGGCGCGTGTGGGTATTCTGTGCCTGGTCTTAATATTAGCCATGTGCGGTGTCTTGCGCGCGCAAGACGAGGGACCATGGTGGACCTGGTCAACCATCGACGGCGACTGGGGCGGCTATCGTAACATGCTTGCCGACCGGGGTCTGGTCTTCTCAGGAACCACCGTAATCGACCTTCAGGGCAACGTTTCGGGCGGCGAGCATAGGGCTTTTGCCTGTGCCGATGCGTCGTTGCTGGCGGTCGACGCAGATCTGAAAACGATCGCCGGCCTCACCGGAACGCTGTTTCATGCCGAATTTGTGTCAAATGTAGGTCAGAATCTTTCGACCAAAAGTCTCGGCAATGTTCTCCAGGTAGCCACTGCCTTTGCGCAACCCGGATACTACCTCGGCCAGATTTACGCTCAGCAAAAAGCCTTCAACGATGTATTCATCCTCCAAGCCGGCCGAATGACCACTGCCAACAATTTCGGCAGTCTACCGGTCTTCAGCAACTACATGGCATTTACGGACAATCCGATTCCAATAAGCCTGACGAATAATACCATCTACTTTACCAGCCTTTCCGCCGTCGAGTGGGCCTTAGTGGGCACGGTTGCGCCGACCGAATCGGTTGCGCTCGCGGTTGGAGTATATAATACTAATCTACCATCGGGCTTGCCTTTTGCTTTGCAACATGGGCTCGATTTTTCATTCAACGGAAGTGGTGGCCCGATGGAGGCCGGTCAATTCACTTATAATCTTAATCGGGGACGTGATGATACCGGCCTGCCTGGCACTTATTACGTTGGCTGGTTCTACTCGGGGGCCGACTATCAGGTGTTGTCGGGTGAAGGCTACAGGAAGGGCGACTATGGCGTATATTTTGAAGCACAGCAGATGATCTACCGTTACGGAGGAGCGGGCAGCGATATCGGGCTGACGCCCTGGATTGCATTGAATTACAATCCCCAGCAGAGCATCAACCAACTTCCGCTGTTAGTCATGGCGGGAGCTGTATACCACGGTTTAATCCGGGGACGCGCCGACGACAATGCGGCGCTCGGCTTTTACTACGGAAAGCTCAGCCCGGCGACCGCCTCCAGTTCGGTCGAGAAGGTTCTGGAATTAGCCTATACCTGGTGGGGAATGACGTGGCTGAGCATAACTCCGGACTTCCAATATGTCTTCAACCCGGGTGGGAGTGGCAGCAACCGGAATGCCGCTGTGATCGGCGCGCAGTTTCAAGTACTGTTCTAGGACTTGAATGACCTGTCGAAGATTTGCAACGGTGGTGACCTTGGTTGCCATCGCCGCGCTGGTTTTATCGCTGTGCGGGGTGCGTTGCGCGGCGTCGGCACAGAATTTACCGTCAGACAAGCGTGTAGCCGAGGGACAAAGTGAGATGCCCGGCGGGATGGGCCGTCTGTATGTCTTTCGTGTGGTCAGCTCTTTCGGTGCCCATATTGATGACTACGTAACGATTAATGGAGTTCCGGTGCAAAGAGTCGGCCCCGGAAACGGCTTTTACTGCAACGTCAGTCCAGGGGACTATGTGATCGGTGTTGCCCGCCACGAAACCTACCTGCTCAAGGTGTCGGTGGCCGCCGGCCAACGACAATACATCTGTGTAATGCTACATCATCTGGGCGGGGTCGCACCCCGCGGCGGGGCGCTTACTTCCGATCAGTCATTCGATGTTCGATTACTTGAGCCCGGCTATGGGGCCCAGCGCATGCAAGGTTATCGCCTGACCGGGGCGAACTGTCAGCGATAGCGTCAACGCGCCTCAGTCCAGGCGCCGCCCGCGTTGCAGCACTCTTTCGAATTAGCTAGACTTAGCTAATGGTCAAGTCCAACATCCATGAGGCCAAAAGCAACCTGTCGCGGCTGATCGAACTCGCGGTCGCCGGTGAGGAGGTGATCATTAGCAAGGCGGGCAAGCCCGTGGCGCGGCTTGTTCCCTATAGCGTGAAGAAAAAGCCGCGTCGCCTGGGTATATTGAAAGGGCAAATCCGAATTGCCCCCGATTTTGACGAGCTGCCCCCAGGTCTCGCGGCAGCATTCAGAGGCGAGTCCGAATGAGGTTGCTTTTGGATAGCCACGTTCTCCTATGGACGCTGGCGGGGAGTCTCGAACTGAAGACTGATTTGAAACGAAAAATCGCGGACCCCCGAAACGACGTGCTAGTCAGCGCGGCAAGCGTATGGGAGATTGCCATCAAGCGACGCCTGGGCAAGTTTCACGTTCCTGATAATTGGCTGGAAGCTGTCGAGGCTTCCGACTTCGCTCCACTCTCCATCAATTTTGTTCATGCGATCGCCGCGGGCACGTTGCCTCGTCATCACGACGATCCCTTCGATCGAATACTGATCGCTCAGGCTCAGAGCGAGAGTCTGGTTCTGGTAACCAGGGACCGAAAACTCGCGGCTTATCAGGTGGAAATCATGAACGCCTGAACGTGCGGCGCCTGGTCGCCCTGCAACCGTGTCAGAATCCGGCTCGTCTTGCTTCCCCTCCGGACGGTCTATGAGCGCAGCACTTGGCCGGGCAGAGCGCCTGTATAGTTGCCGTTTTCGTACACCGGCACCCCGTTGACGACCGTATGATGGATGCCGCGCGCTTCCATCACCAGGCGCCGGGCGCCGCCGGGCAGGTCGTTGCGCATTTTGCCCCGCTCCGCTGAGCCAACGGTGTTGGGATCGAAGACCGCCAGGTCGGCGGCAGCGCCCGCGGCGACGCGTCCGCGTCCCTTGATACCGAAAAAGTCCGCCGGCTCCGAGGTGATCCGCTTCACTCCCTGCTCCAGCGACATCACGCCCTCCTCGCGCACCCAGGTGCCCAGCAGGTAGGTGCAATAGCCAGCGTCGCAAATCTGATCGACGTGCGCTCCGCCGTCGGACAGCGCGATGATCGTTCTCGGATCGCTGACCAGGCGGCCGACGCGCTGCTTGTTGTTGTTGAGCAGGGCGACCACGAATCTCATCTCCAGGTCATCCTCCAGCGCCAGATCCAGCAACAGATCCAGCCCGTCGACACCGCCGCGCTGGCGCGCGATTTCAGCCAGATCCTTGCCCTCGAGCTTTTTCAGCGCCGGGTTGTTTACCAACTGCACCGCAATCCGGTCCAGGTTCCGGAAGGTGTGCAGATGCATCCCGGAGCGTTCTATCTCGCCGCGCAGCTTTTGGCGAAAACCGGGGTCGGCGTAAAGCTTCTTCTGCACTTCGAACGGACGGTTGAATACTTCCTCCTGCACGCAGGGAAAGGTGATGAACAGCAGCGGCGAGCGCAGGTTCAGTTCTAAAAACAGGGGGCGGCAGCTGATTTGCGGCACGCCGCCGCGCCTGATTAGCGGTTCGAATTTGTCCAGCGTATCCATCGCGCCCTGCGGCATATCGTCGCGGTCGAATAGCGATATCCAACTTACGGGCCGCTGCGCCTCATTAAGCAGGAACTCCAGCGTGTCATACTCGCCGGGGCTCATGTCGGAAGGCCGATCGGCCAGGTTCAGCTGGATCACGCCCTTGCCCAGGCCGCGCAACACATGGCAGTAGGCCTTAAGCTCATCGCGGCTGGCCTTCCGGCACGCCAGCGGTTTGCCTTCGTAGCCGATGTCGATATTGGAAACGCTGGTGGAAATGCCCAGCGCGCCGGCCTCCATCGCGCCGCGCAGAGCGTCCCTGATGCGCTCCAATTCCTGCGGCGTGGCGCCCCGTTCCAGCGAATCGCGGCCCATCGCCCAATGCCTGAACGGGGTGAGCGGCGCGAAGAAGCCCAGGTTAATCGCGGAGCGGCGCCGGGCCGCCGCGTCCATGTAGCTGGGGAAGGTGTCCCAATCCCAGGTCAGGCCGGCTTGGAGAACATCAAACGGGATCGCCTCCAGGTTGGTCAGGTCGGCTGCGGTCACATCGCGGTCGGCCGGCTTGCAGGGTGCGACACCGACGCCACAACTGCCCAGAATCACGCTGGTCACGCCATGCCATGAAGAGCTGGTGATTTGCGGGTCCCAGCAGATCTGAGCGTCGTAATGGGTATGAGGATCGACGAATCCGGGCGCCACGATCAGATCGGTCGCGTCGATCACCTGGCCCGCCGGGCCGCCAAGCGATTTGCCGATCTCCGTGATCCGGCCTTGCGCAATCGCCACGTCGGCCGCAAAGCGCGCCGCCCCGGTTCCGTCCACGACAGTGCCGCCCTTGATTAACAGGTCGTAAGGCATTTCCGATCCTCCCGCTGATTGGTGGCGTGCTCGTCCGATTAGCACCATTACGCCGACCCGCCAAACCCTTATTCATCATTCGCGTCCCATATTCAATGCCGCTGCCGGCGGCTTCGCCAATAGTTTTTTGCTATGAGATGATAGCCCGAAAGCATCGGGCCGCCGGGAGGAAACTTTATGCGCGCCATCCGCTACCATGGACGCGAGGACGTCAGACTCGAGAACATCCCCGAACCGTCGCCACAACCGGGCGAGGTCAAGCTGCGCGTGCTCTATAACGGTATCTGCGGCAGCGACCTGCACGAGTACTACCACGGTCCGATGATGACGCTGACGCGGCCCCATCCGCTGACCGGGGTGCAAAATCCCGCCGTCCTGGGCCATGAATTCTCCGGCGAGGTGGTGGAGTTGGGAAAAGGCGTCGACGACCTCAAAGTGGGCGACCTGATCGCGGTCGAGCCGATCCAGACCTGCGGCACCTGCCATTGGTGCCGCGCCGGCCAGTACAACCATTGCCCCACGCCGGCGATTCACGGCTACAGTCGTGACGGTGGCGGATTGGCGGAGTTTACCGTGGTGCTCCGCGCGATGGCGCACAAGCTGCCCGGCGGTGTTTCCGCCCGACACGGCGCGCTGGTCGAGCCGATGGCGGTGTCCTATCACGCCGTCGCCCGCGCGCACCCCAAAGCGGGCCAGACTTTCGTCGTGCACGGCGGCGGTCCGATCGGAGTCGGCGCGTTTCTGGCGCTGCGGGCGATTGGCGATATTCAGGTCGTCATCAGCGAACCGTCGCCCGCGCGCCGCGCAATCCTAAGCCGCCTGGGGGCGGAGCGACTGCTCGACCCAAGCAGCGGCAACGTGGTCGAAGCGATACGCGACCTTACCGGCGGCCGCGGCGCCGACGGGTCGATCGACGCGGCCGGCGTTCCCCCGGCGTTCAAGGCGGCGCTGGCCAGCACCGCGCCGATGGGGCATTTGGTGGTAGTCGCGATGCACATGGAGCCGTTTCAGTTCAACGCGCTGTCCCTGCTCGCCGGCGAGGTGAACATCACCGGCGCCAAAACCTACTGCAACGATTACCCCGCGGTAATCGATCTGATGACGCGCGGCGCGTACCCGCTCGACGGATGGGTGACGACCATCCCGTTGGAGGGGTTCCTCGACCGCGGCATCGTCCCGTTAAGCCATCAACAAGCCACAAAAATCATGGTCGACATCGCCGCCGCCGACGCGCGTTGACCGAACCCAAGTCCGCGGACGCGGGTGAGGCAGGGAAATAGTTCCGCGTTACTTCTCCCACCTCTCGCGCTTGATGGGAGAGGTCGCGCGGCCGCAGTCGCAGACAAGGCCGCGCGGGTTAGTCCTGGGGAAAAATTCTTCCTGCTCCGGTTTTCATCGTTCAACTGAGGTTTTGCAGTTGAACTCGCTCCTATCCCGCCGTCGGACCGAATCTACTTCGGTAACGCGCCAGATAAATCCGGCTGAATGCAAAGCCGAGAATCATGCTCGCGCCGGGGATAATTACCGACAGCATCCTGACGTAGCTTCCGCCGAGCGCGACCACCGCGAGGACCGTGTCGAGCGTAAAGATGATCCCCCAGACTGTCGTCAGCCGGAGATGAACCTGGTGAAAGAGCGACTCGCTCCAGACCTTGCGCGGCGCGCTTTCCCGCGCCACCTGGAGGGTGAACGGAAAGCCGATAAGTATTGTTGCCCAGGTGACCACCGCGAACACACCCCATACGAGGATGATGTGGTAGCGGTTGAAAGTCGGGCCGCCTAGCGTTAACAGCATAATCAGGGAAAGAACAAAGAAACCGAGCGAGGTTAAATCGATTATCTTGACATTGGCAATGCGTGTCTCACTTGCGACTATCGCCAGCATGATCGCCAACCCGGCCACTGCGGCGGCCGTCCAATAACCGAGCGCGTATAAAATCGCGTACACAAACCAGACGGCGAATCCCAGGTTGGAGGTGGTGCCAAGCTGAGTCAACAAACTCCGCAGTTTTCCCGACATCAATTGCCCTGAACCCGTAGCTCGCCACATCGCGCGTTCTTCGCCCCGAAAAAGAGTCCGGGCCTCTGTGCGCAAGACAGCGCACTCTCCCGATCCAAAATTGTAACCGCCCAGCCACGCCAGCCCGATCAATTTTTTCTCCCCGCCTCCAGATTTGTGATGACCGGGGAAGAAAGCCCTTTCCTTTCAACCGGCAAAACCACAATCTCGGGTCGTCGACGTCGCGGCCGCCAGCGGGCAATGATTGAACCCAAGTCCTCGGACGGGGCGAGGTAGGGAAATAGTGCGGCGTTACTTTTTCCACCTCTCCCGCTTAACTTAATGGGCGCTTAACGGGAGAGCTCAAGCACGCAGCCGCAGACAAGGCCGCGCGGGCGAGGGACCTTAGAAAAGTTCTTCCCGCTCCGGTTTGCTCGTCCAAATGAGGTTTTGGGGTTGAGCATCGGAAACCCGCGCCAGGCGGCGATTCTCGACAATTAACGCTGGATTTGATGGGCGTCCTGCCTCTACGCGAGAAGCGGGGAATATTACCTCAACTTCCTTCGCCATTGCGTCCAATTGACTTCCGACGACTCGATGACTTCCAGGTTGATCAGTGCGATCTGATCGGTGAACAGGATCAGGTTGTTGCATGACCAGCGAGCGTTCGGGGCTATGATACTGTCGAAACCCAGAAAATAAGCCACGTCGCCCATTGTCTGAGTCGGTCCGTAAAGGATCTCGCGTATCGAGCGGGATCAACTCCAAGCGGAATCATCGCATCCAAATCCGGAAGCCTGAGAGTCTTCTCAGTCCTGACTCTGATGCGATGAAGTCCGTACCTGATCTTCGACGGAAAAACCGGCTGACGTGACAGGTGAAAGTGAACTTCCGCCACGGCTCCATCAGGATCCAAGGAGGTGTAGAGTACGTCAAACAACGTGGGATCCCAGCGTCCGCCGGAAGCACTTCCCGGCAGAGGATCACGACCGTCGCGTACGACCCGCCACGTCTCTCCGGTGTAGGAAACTCTATCGAAGGCGTCGAGCGCGTCGAGCAGTGCGGGATCGCGCGGCTTGCGTGCTCCCGGCATCGCAGTTCAGGCTGCGGCGATCATAGGTAGGCGCCGGCGTCGAGCCGTTCGATAACGGCGAGCACTTCTTGCGTGCGGTCCGCGAGGATCAGGTCGATCGCGCGTTGGTTGTTAAGCAGCGGATGTTTCGCATGAAGCCATAGCCGTATCTCCGCTGGCGTGTAGAAGTCCGACAGTCGATCGACGACATAGCGCGGGTCGGCGATGACGGTTTGGGTCGCGAGCGGCGGCGAGGCCTTACCGCTCTTCCATCGCGAGACGGTGGGCCGCGACGCATTTACGATGTTTGCGACATCCGAGCCCTTGAGCCCCCCGCGCTGCTCAAGATCGTCCAGAATCCGGACTACCGCGCTATCCATCAGCTGCCTCGCCTCCAGCCACTAGACCCAATCCGAATGAAGTGTCGGAACAAAAGGTATTCTTAAATGTTGCAAAAATATTTCACAAGAGACCCCAGATGAAACCAAATCACATTTATCCACCTTCAGCTTCGGCATAAATTTGGCTCAGCTTAAGTGCGTTAGGACTGAAAGGACAGGAGAATTTCAAGACATTCGGACAAGTGATTGTACAGCCGCGCAAAGCGGCGGCCTTGACTCAGAAAGCGGTCGCCGAATGCCGGCAAGCGGATGGAGCGGCCTATCAAAGCGAAGACAGGCCTCCCCGTCCTGTAGGCCGACACGATTCGGGGCGGGTCCGTTTCCGAATGGTCGCACAATGCGGTAAGTCTTGGCGGCGACGGAGGAGGAAGGGGCCCGGTGGCCCCACCGGTCTTCAAAACCGGCCTGGCAGCCATTGCGGTTGCCGGAGGGTTCGACTCCCTCCCCCCTCCGCCAATCTACCAGGGTGGCCGGTCTGAAAATGCGGTGGCGGTCAGGAGCGTCCGCCGCTACTCAGCATGATTGGCGCGCTGCATGATTCTCATCGGGATCTGCAAACGTTTGCCTCGGCGTAATACCGTTACGTAAATCAGGTCACCAAATCGGGCCTCGGAAATCGCATCCTGAAAATCACGGATACGGCGGATGCGTTGCCCGTCAACGCCTAGTATCAAGTCGTAGGTCTCGCCGACGTGACTCTGTTCCACCAGGCCGAGGGCGGCAAGGGCCGGCGGAAAAACCATGGCCGTGCCCACGATGCCGGCGCCGAGCAGAGTATGGACCAGACCCGAATAGGGCCGTAACCCAGCCAACGCGGCTGGGCCGCCTGGGCGAATCTCCAGGACCGCCAAACCACAGGCCAACTGCCCTTGAGCCAGGCGCGCACAATTGCGCTGCAACAACGCACCAATGGGCGACTCATAGACGTCGTCATTCGTAACGAATTGGTCTATATCTGCAAACTGACCGGATTCGGCGTCAGGGTCCACAGCAGTTTGCCCGGCGGCCGGCTGCTGCTCCTGGTCAGGTTTTTCTACCCCGCCGCTTTGGTTGGGGTTGGCTTCGGTATCAGTGCCCGGATTCGAATCTGGCGCATCGGATGGAGCAGTAATACGGTCTGTCTCGCCCGGTTGGTTTCCCTGTATCTCCATTGTTGACTTGTTCTGAGCATGAGCGAGCGTTGCGGCGAGGGTGCCGGCAAGCAGGATCACACTCAGACGCACAACCGGTCGGCGAAGGTTGCGCACTGAAGCATGCATCGCCAAAGCAAAAAAACGGAACCCAAAATTCGCGCTCCGGTGGAATGCAGGGGGTATCCTCTTCTCAAACATTTCTTACAAGACACTGCTTGGATCGACAAAGCTTGGGATAAATCGTCCTACACTTGCGATTCCCATCGCTGGGATTGCATTTTAACACTTAATTGCGAAAAAGTCCTTGTCCCAAAACGGATCAACTCGCGCGTTAGTAAGTCTTTACGGCGCTCGACCGCATCGTTTGCATCGATTTCATAGCGGTCGCGCGAGCGGAAAAGCTCGCGCGTCATCGACAGGCAGGGACGCCTGTCCCACTATTTTGAAGAATCGAAGCTGTTGCGGGCTACCGCATCTTCCAGACCGCGGGGCGCTTCTCGACGAATGCGCGCGGGCCTTCGCGGCGATCTTCGGTGCGCTCAATCGCTGCGCGGATTGGTTCGGCCATCTGTTCCAGTACGGGGATCGGGAGGCTGTGGCCGACCTTGATGATGCGCTTGAGCGCCTGGACCGCCAAGGGTGCGCATTGGAGGATTTCCTCGGCGATCGCGTCGGCTTCCTTGAACAATGCCTCGCGATCCGGCACCAGCCGCTGAAGGTAGCCTAGCTGATACATCCGCTCGGCCGTTACATGGCCTCCGGTGAGCAGGATTAGGAGCGCTTCTCCCATCGCGATATGACGCGACAGTTGCACGCCGGGACCGGGTATCAGGCTGCGCCGGGCCTCGGGCAGGCCGAAGCGGGACTGCACGGTGGCGATGCGAATGTCGCAGTTGATCGTGATCTCGAGCCCCGCTGCGAGGCAGTAGCCGTCGATCGCGGCGATGATCGGCTTGCGGCAGTTCATGAGTTCGTCGAAGGCCGCCCTCGCCCCACTCTTGCGGCCGGTATCGCGCGGCAGGGCGCCCTGATCCCGCTGCGTGGTTTCCTTCAGATCCATGCCGGCCGAGAACGCCCGGCCCCCTTCGCCGCTGATGATGGCGACCAGCAGGTTGTCATCGTTGCCGAATTCCCGCACCGCATCCGCGATCGCGTTGCCGATTTCAAAGTTAAGCGCGTTCATCACCTCGGGGCGATTCAGCGTGATGTAAGCCTTGCGGTCGCGCGTCTCGTAGCGAAGTACCGGCGTAGGTTTCAATGCCATTGCAATCCTCCTGTTGAGGTATTGTCATCGTGCACCGAGGCCATTAACGGAGCCAATAGGCATCGATTTTTCAGCAGGGCACGGCCATAGCTTGGGTAAGCTGATCGAGGGGGTGATGCGATGGAATCCAAAGATGACGCTACGGGCGATTCCGCCACTGAACTGACCCAATCCGAGAAACACGTTGCCCGCGAGCGCACCGCCTTGCGCGCCGCCGTGATTCACGAAGCCATTCGCGCGGAGGGTGAAGGCGAGCTGAAGCGGCCGATCAGCGCGCTGACCTGGTCGGGGCTGGCCGCCGGGCTTGCGATGGGCTTCTCACTGGTGGCCACCGTGCTGTTGCAGGCACATCTACCGGACACCATCTGGCGTCCATTGATTGTCAATTTGGGTTACAGCGTGGGATTCCTGGCGACCATTCTCGGACGCCAGCAACTTTATACCGAAAACACCCTGACGGTGATTTTGCCGCTGTTCACGCTGCGCGATTTGCGAACCTTCCTGCAAGTGATCCGGCTGTGGAGCATCGTGCTGCTGTCGAATCTGGCCGGCGGCTATGTGTTCGCCTTGACGCTTAGCCGGACCGACGTCTTCAGACCTGAAGTCGTCGCCGCATTCCACGATATCAGCGCGCACACGATCAGCGGTGGATGGTCAACCATGTTCGTGCGCGCGATCTTCGCCGGCTGGTTGATCGCGACCATGGTCTGGATGATGCCCGCCGCGGATACGTTGGGGCCCGCGGTCATCGTCGTGATGACCTACCTGGTGGCGCTTGCCCAATTGCCCCACGTGGTTGCCGGTTCATCGGAAGTTTTATACCAGGTCGTAAGCGGTGCGTTGCCCTGGAACAGTTTTTTCGGCGCGTTCCTGGCCCCCACGCTTCTCGGCAACACGATTGGCGGAGTCCTGCTGGTGGCACTCTTTAATCATGCTCAAGTGGTGACTGAGTCCAAGGAAAGCTGATTGTCGAAGGCTCCGCCGAACGGTCATCTGTTAGCCATTTGAAAAAGAACCGGCACGGAGGCCAGCGCTACGGAAGAGGCCGGAGCGGTCAGTGGGGTGGGCGTCCCTGCCCGCCATGGGGGGCGGGGTGCCGGGCAACAGCCCCGCCCTACTGGTGTTCGGTTCCCGGCGTACGCCTGCGCGTGCTATGAGAAGGCGCGTCGTTCGATGCAAAGGAGCCCGGAAGATGGCTGAGGTCCATATCGAGGGGACATGCGATCCAGGCTTTGAGCGCGTGCGCGAGGCGTTCGCCGGGAACTTCGCCCAACGCGGCGACGTGGGCGCCGCCGTGGCCGTTACCATCGATGGCAGGCCTGTGATCGATCTGTGGGGCGGCTATGCCGACAAGCAGCGCACGCGGCCCTGGCAGCGCGACACTATCGTCAACGTTTATTCCGCGACCAAGGGGGTGGCGGCGACCTGCCTTAACCGGCTGGCCGACAATGGCCGCGTCGATCTCGACGCCCCGGTGGCACGCTACTGGCCCGAGTTCGCCCAGGCAGGCAAGGAGCGAATCCCCGTGCGCTGGCTGCTGAGCCATCGCGCCGGCCTGCCCGCGGTGAGCAAGCCGCTGGCCTCCGACGCGCTGCTGCGATGGGACGTGATGGCGGCGGCGCTGGCCGAGCAGGAGCCGTGGTGGGAGCCCGGTACCAGGCACGGCTATCACGCGCTGACCTTCGGCTACCTCGTCGGCGAAGTGGTAAGGCGAGTGGACGGCAGAAGTCTCGGCACGTACTGCCGCGAGGAAATCGCGCGACCGCTGCAAATCGACTTCCATATCGGGCTGGATGCGCGCGACGACGCGCGCTGCGCCGAGATGATCGCGCCGATGCCGCCAGTGCCGGGCGCGCCCCATGCAATTCCCACGGCCGCTCCGGATCCGAACTCGATGGCGGCCAAGGCGATGAACAATCCCGCCGGTGCGATGCGCTTTAGCACGGTAAATTCGCGCGCATGGCGGGGAGCGGAAGTCCCCGCCGCCAACGGCCATACCAATGCCCGCGCGCTGGCGCGGTTTTATGGCGCGCTGGCGCGCGGCGGCGAACTGGATGGCGTGCGCGTGCTCAGCCCGGCGCAGATCGAGCGCTGCCTGAACATGGAATCCGACGGAATCGACGCCGTGGTGGGCGTGCCGATGCGCTTTGGCCTGGGCTACCGGCTCACCCAGCCGGCGGCGCGATACGGTCCCAATCCGCGCACCTTTGGCCATACCGGCGCGGGCGGCTCGCTCGGTTTCGCTGACCCTGACGCCAAAGTAGGATTCGCCTACACGATGAATCAGATGGGGTCGCATATCCTGATCGACCCGCGCGTGGTGGCGCTGCTCGACGCGCTCTACGCCTGCATGTAGCGCGCGGCGCATCCATGTCCGCAGCGACCAGCACGCCCACTCAGAGCGCCGCCGCGCTGGCGGTTGCTATTCCAGCCCCTCAAAGCGGGGTTAAGGTTGGGGCGACCAAGTGGCTGGTGGGCCTCGCCGTCATGACCGGTACCTTCATGTCGATCATGGACATCAGCGTGGTCAATGTCGCGATGCCGCACATGATGGGCTCCTTCGGCGAGGATCTGCTGACTATCACCTGGGTTTCCACCGCTTACAGCGTCGCCGAGCTGATCATGATCACGATGACCGGTTGGTGGTCGACGCTGGTGGGCCGCAAGCGGTTTCTGATCGCCTCGATGCTGGTTTTCATAATCGGCTCGATGATGGCCGGGGCCTCGCACAGCTTCGGCCACATGGTGTTTTCACGCATCCTGCAAGGTATCGGGGGCGGCGGCCTGATGCCGGTCTCCCAGGCGATCATGCGTGAGACCTTCCCGCCCTCCGAACAGGGCATGTCGCAGGCCATCTTCAGCATGGGAACGATGCTGGCGCCGGCGCTGGGTCCCACGCTGGGCGGCTGGATCGTCGACAATTTCGGCTGGCCGTGGATCTTCTACATCAACCTGCCGATCTCTATTTTCGGCATCGTGATGATCAGCAGCTTTGTCCAGGACCCGCCCTATCTCAAGCGCGGCTTCATGCGTATCGACTGGACCGGGATCGGACTGCTGACCGTGGGGCTGGCGTCGATGCAACTGGTGCTGGAGCGGGGCGAGGAAGTCGATTGGTTCGCGTCGAATTGGATCGTGGGCGGCACCATTGCCGCGGTCGGCGCCCTGGTCGGTTTGATCGCATGGGAACTCAAGGCGGAAGAGCCGGTGGTCGACTTCCGCATCCTGAAAAATATTCCGCTAAGCGTCGGCTGCGCGATCGGAGGCGTGATGGGCTTCGCGTTGTTCGGCACCACCTTCATCCTGCCACAATGGACCCAGAATCTGCTCGGCTATCCGGCGCTGGAGGCGGGGATGGTCCTGATTCCGCGCACCATCGTGATGTTCCTGATGATGCCGCTCATCGGGCGTATCTATAACCATATTAACCCGCGCGTCACCGTGGCGATCGCGCTGGTTTTGCTGGCCTTCAGCACCTGGAGCCTGGGCCATTTTCCCTTAAACGTTGGATTCTGGAACTTCACTCCGATGCTGATGTTGATGGGAGTGGGGCTGGCGATCGGGATGGTCCCGGTGAGCACGATGGCGATGAGCAGCGTGCCCAAGCCGCGCATGACCGCCGCCGCCAGCATCTTTTCGATGACGCGCACGATTGCGATCAACGTGGCCTACGCGGTCGATGCAACCGTGCTCGCCCGGCGCACCCAGTTCCATCGCGTCATGCTGGTGCACAACATGAGCGGGCTTAACGAAGCCTACCATTTCACCCATCAGGGACTGGCCTTTGGCCTGATGCATCGTGGGATGGACCCGGTGCAGGCGCAGCGTTCGTCATCGGCGATGATCGACGGCCTGCTAAATCGGCACGCCACGATGATGGCCTACAACGACACGCTGTCGATGATCACAGTCCTGATCCTGCCCGCTTTGCTGCTCACCCTGCTGCTGCCCAATCGGGTGTTCCCTCAGGATGTTGAGGACGCACCCGCGCATTAAGAGAGAAGTGAGAGACGAGAAGTGAGAAGTGAGAGAAGAGGGTGGCCATCAGCGGGCGGCGGCCCGCCGGGGAGAGGACAAGGGATTTTTTTCGCTTCAGGACTGCTGCTCGATGATGAAGGACATCCCTGACTACTCGCCGTTCGTTGCGCGGGCCGGTAACAGGAACTACGATCGAGACACTTGGAGATTTCCAGTGGTAGAGCTGAAGGTTCGCAAAATCGGTAACTCGCTGGGTGTGGTACTGCCCAAAGAGGTGGCGAGCCGACTTCACGCGAGTGCGGGCGGGCGTCTTTTTCTGGTCGAAGCGTCAGACGGCAGCTATCGACTCGCGCCGGATGACCCCGCTTTTGAAAGGAAGATGGCCAAGGTCGAGGACATAATGAGCCGCTACCGTAACACTCTGCGTAAGCTCGCCGAATGACCGAGCCTGAGTGGATCGACGAAACAGATGTCCTTGCGATCCATGAGCGCGCGTTAGCCGAACACGGCGGAGCACCGGGCCTGCGTGACGAAAACCTTCTACTGTCAGCACTCGCACGACCACGGCAACTGCACACCTATAACGAGGCTGCCGACATGATCGAAATGGCGGTTGCTTTCATCGCTGGCATTGTGCGCAACCATCCCTTTGTCGATGGGAACAAACGCACCGGATTCGTGGCTGGCATTCTCTTTCTTGAACTGAACGGCGTTCGCTTTACGGCGCCTGAAGCAGAAGCAACTAAAGCCATGCTCGACCTCGCCAGCGGCGCTCTGAACGAGGGCGGCTTTGCTACGTGGTTGCGCAGCTACACGGTGCTCTCATATTGATGCCGAAAACCAGTCTCTTTTCTGCCCTGGTATTGAAGTGATGCAATCGCTTGGACCGTTGGCTAATGGCTTTTACCAGGTCTCATACATCGTGGCGGACCTGGACGAGGCGGAGCAGTTCTTCAAACGTACTTTTGGGGTTCGTTCGTTTGGGCGGCTGCGGCTCAAAGCGCGCTCGACGGAGTTCAAGTGCAAGCCTGATTTTCCGGGGCTCAGCGGCATCGTCGCGCTTGGCGATATGGGCGGGATGGAACTGGAGCTGATTCAACCCACCGGACCGGGCTGGTATGCGGATTTTTTGCGCCGCAAGGGCCCCGGTCTGCACCATCTGGGTTTCCGCCCCGGATTCCGCACCGAGGACTTCGACGCCGCGGTGCGGTTCCTGCGTGGTCTGGGTCACGAACCGGTAGCACAAGGCGCCGCTCTGTTCGATATCCCGCAAAGCGACGGCACCACAGCCCCCGCCCGCACCCAGTTTGCCTATTTCGATCTGGAGTTCGCCGGCGCTTCGTGCATTGAAATCTCAGTGCCAGACAAGGTCTTCTTCGGCTTCAAGGAAACCATCAAAGGCGTGCCGGCGCACCCTTGAGGGAGCTCCAGTAGGGCGGGTGTCCCTGCCCGCCATTCGTTGCGCCGGCGCACAGAGACGAGCGCTTGCGGCGCTCGATCAGCGAATATTGCTCCCGTAGGGGCGGTTCACGAACCGCCCCTACGACGCCGGCTGACGCATCCGCAGGCGCAAGCGATGCAGGAAATAGCGCGCTGTTTTTTCTGCCAGCCCCCAATGAGATGCGAAAGAAAAAGAACCGGCACGGAGGCCGGCGCTACGCAAAAAGCGGTCGCTCCAACACCCTCGTCGAATTGAGGTTTTTTTCAGGTCGGGCCTGAGGCATAAGGAAAAAAGAACGACGGAAGGCCGCTCGCTCATTTTTTCACTCTCTTCTTTCACCTCTCTTTTCTGGTTTCTCATTTCTCGTTTCGATCTTATGGCCGCAGATAAGGTTCCCCCAAGGCGCTGGGGGCGCGGTCTTGAGCCCCTAGCACCGTTAGCACTACCAAGGTCAGGACGTAGGGGAGGGCGAGGAAAAGCTGGTAGGGAATCCCGGTGTTTGCGGCTTGCAGGGTGAATTGCAGGGCCATCGCGGCGCCGAACAGTACCGACGCGATGGCGACGCGGCCGGTGCGCCATTCGCCCAGGATTACGATCGAGAGCGCGATGAAGCCGCGGCCCGCCGACATGCCTTCGACGAACGTGTTGGCATATCCCAGCGTCAGGTACGCGCCGCTGATTCCGGTCAGGATTGCAGAGATCATCAACGCTTGCCAGCGCAGAGAATATACTCCGAGTCCCAGCGCGTCGGCCGCTTCGGGCCGCTCGCCCGCGGCGCGCAGGTTAAGGCCCCAGCGCGTGCGGCAAAGCAGGAACCAAACCAGCGGCACCAGCAGAAACGAGAAATAGACCAGCAGGTTCTGATGGAACAGTGCGGGGCCGATCAGCGGGATGCGCGACAGGTATCCGAGCGGGACCCGCGGCAGCGTGCGGACGGTCAGCGCCTGGCCGGTCACGCCGAACATTCGCCGGTAAAACACTCCCGTCACGCCCAGCGCGAACACGTCCAGCGCGGTGCCCGCCACGACTTGGTTTACTGCCAGATTTACCGCCATTGCGGCGAACAGCGCGGACATGACAATCGCCGCCAGGACCGCGCAGCACAGCCCGATCGCGATACTGCCGGTGGCGTACGCCCCGGCCATCGCGGCCAACGCTCCGGTCAGCATCACGCCTTCGATCCCGATATTGATTACGCCGCTTTCCTCGACCAGCAATTCGCCCAGCGCCGCGAGCAGCAGCGGCGCCGCCATGCTGATGGTGGAGCTGAGGAACGCCTCAAGCATCGGTGGCTCCTCCAGCCGGTGCCGCCGCGGCTCCGCCACGCCACGGCGCGAATGCCGGAGTGTCGAAGGCCAGCAGCACAAAAATCACCAGGCCCTGGATCGCCTGGACCAGGACCGGCGAGACTCCCTGGGCGCGCTGGATCGCCTGGGCGCCGTTGTCGAGCGCGCCGAAGAACAGCGCGCTGAGCACGACGGCGAGCGGATTGAGCCGCGCCACCAGCGCCACGGCAATCGCCTCGTAGCCCCATCCGGGGGAAAACCGCTCGAACAGACGATGGCTGATGGCGGACACCTGCACCGCGCCGCCCAGACCCGCCAGCGCGCCGCTTAGTCCCATCACAAGGACCGCAACTCGCGCGACCGGAATTCCGAAAAACGCCGCCGCGCGCGGATTCTTCCCCAGCGCGCGCAGTTCGAAGCCGGAATTGGTGTGAAAGAGCCAGACGTAGCAGACGGGCGCCATCGCGATGGCTATCAGCATCCCGAGATTCAGCCGGCTGGGAGGAAAATATCGGTACAGGCAGGCCGCGGACGGCAGCGCCTGGCTCACGGGATAGGCGTGGGTGGTTTCCATCAAGGGACCGTGAACGGCCCAACTTAAGATTTGCATGACCGTGAAGTTGAGCATGATCGTGCTGATGACTTCGGTGACCCCAAAGCGCGCCCGCAGCCATCCGCACAGCGCGCCCGCTGCCGCCCCAGCCGCGCTTCCGGCGCCCAGCACTATCGCGATTGCCAGCGGACGCGGCCATTGCGCCAGATGGACGCCACAGGCCGTCGCCGCCAGCGCGCCGGCCAGCAACTGCCCCTCGGCGCCGATATTCCACAGAGCGCCCGAAAACGCGACGCTCACCGCCAGGCCAGTAAAGATCAGCGGGGTGGTTTTCACCAGGGTGTCGGTCGCGGCCAGCCAGTTGCCGAACGCGCCGTTTAGTAGTGCTGAGAAAGTGGCGGCTGGATTCGCACCGAGGGCGGCCAATGCCAGCGCCACCAGCGCAAGCGCAACGGCCAGCGCGGCCAGCGGCTTGCCGATTGCGGAGATCAATCGTGCCACGGCCTCTCTCAGTGGGGCGGGTGTCCCTGCCCGCCTCTGTGCTCAGCTAAACCAGGCCGGCATGGGAGACGCGCACGGCTGAGGTATTTGCCTGCTGACTGGAAGATCAGTGGGACAGGCCTCCGTGCCTGTCGATGATGCGCGAGTTCTTTTCTCGCGCAACCTTTTAATATTCTCTCAGTTCTGCCGGTTATACTCACTGGATGGTCTTGAGTCTCCAGTCATATATTAGGTGACGCGAGCGAAAAAATGCTCGCGCGTCATCGACAGGCGGGGACGCCTGTCCCACTATTTTGATTTATTTATTTTTTTACCCCGACCCAGCTGCCTCCCAGTCTCCCAGTGTCTCCTAACCTTGTGCGCCGGCCATCAGGAGCCCTACGCGTTGCGCGCTGCGGTCTTCGTCGGCGACCTCGACCAGCTGGCCGCGGCTGATCACTGCGATCCGGTCGCCAAGCGCGAAGATCTCGTCGAGGTCGGTGGAAATCAGCACGACCGCGCCGCCCTGATCGGCAAACTCGCGGACCATCCGGCCGACTTCCGTGGTGGCGCTGACGTCCAGTCCGCGCGTGAGGTCGTGGGCGACCAGAACGGCGGGACGGGCCGCGATCGCGCGCGCCACCATCAGACGCTGGCGATGGCCACCGGAGAGGGCGGCGGCCTTTTGGCGCGGACCCCGGGCGCGAATCGCGAAACGGTCGACCATGCGCCGGCACAGCGCGATGGCCGCGTCACGCCGCTGCAGACCGGCCCATTGCATCTGGCGGCGCAAGGCCGGCGCCAGCAGCAGATTCTCCCACAGCTCCATGTCGAGAATCAGTCCCTCGTGGTCGCGGCTTTGCGGTATAACCGCGATGCGGCGCATGGCATCGGCGCCGGCGGGCTGGCCGTCCAATAGAATCCTGCCGTGGCTGGCGCGCCGCGCTCCGGCCAGGATTTCCGTCAACTCACGCTGTCCGTTGCCGTCCACACCCGCGATGGCCAGGATTTCGCCCGCTGCCAGCCGCAGTGAAATATCGTCCAGGACCGTTGCGCCGTCCACTTCGAGTCCGAGCCCGGCGACAGTTAGAACTTCGGCTAAGCGCCCATCGCGAACGTCGCCTCGCCGCGGCAGGGGAACGGCGTCGCCCACCATCAGGGCGGCCAATTCCTCGGCGGTGGTTTGGGCCGGCGCCGTTTCACCGGCGACACGACCGTCGCGCAGCATCGTGATCCGGTCCGCGACCGCCATCGCCTCGGCCAGCTTATGCGTGATGAGTATCACGCTGCGGCCGCGGTCGCGCAGCGCGCGCAGCAAATCCAGGAAGCCGCTCAGCTCGCTCGGAGCAAGCAGGCCAGTGGGTTCGTCAAGGATCAGCACCCGCGGTTCGAAGCTGAGTGCGCGGAGGATTTCAAGGCGCATCCGCTGCGCGATCGACAGTCCGGCCAGCGTTTTTTGATCCAGCCGCAGCGCGAAACCCAACTGTTGCGCCATCGCGGCGGCGCGCTCAGCCACCTGGGGCAGCGCGACACCGTGGCGGACGAAGCCGCCCAGCGCCAGGTTTTCGGCGACGCTTAAATGCTCGAACAGCATCGGGCTTTGATGCACGGTTGCGATTCCGGCGCGCAATGCCGCCTGCGGCGACCCGGCCTTGAGCGCGGCGCCATCCAGCATGACCACGCCGGCGTCGGCGCGCAGATGACCGGCGATTACGTTCATCAAAGTGGTCTTGCCGGCGCCGTTTTCGCCCAGCAGCGCATGAATCTCGCCCGGATGGGCCGAGAAGTTGACCGCATCCAGCGCGAGGGTCGCCCCGAAACGTTTGCTGACTGCGGTGGCTTGAAGGAGGCCTTGCATGCAGGAGCGATCGGCGCGTGCGCCTGGCGTCAGGCACTCGAAGCGGGCGGGTAATGGCTGCGCACATAGGCGATGGCTGCCTCATGGTCGCGCAATTCGCCATCGAGTTGGAGGTCCTCAACTTCCTTGAGGATAGTCTTGAAGGCGGGGCCTGGCGTAAACCCCATCGCGATCAGGTCGCTGCCGCCGATCAGACGGGGGGGGCGCAACTGTTCGGGCGCATGCGCCAGCATCGCGCGGCGGCAGAAGTGATAGAAGCCGAGATAGGAGTTGGAGGCGAGGGCATCCATTTGCGCGAGCGAGAGCAATTCCTCGAAGCCGTCTTCAGCCAACATCCGCTTAAGCGTGGAGGGTCGCATCTTGAGTGCGTCGGTCAGGCGCAGATGACGATGCACCAGGTAGGCGACCCGCGTCTGGACATGGCGCGGTCGCTTGAGCCGCTGCAGGATATGGGTCGCCATCTCGGCACCCTGCTCCGTATGGCCGTAAAAGGTCGTTTTGTCGCCTTTGACTTCGCGTGTCCGCGGCTTGGCGATATCGTGAAACAGCACGCCGAACGCCAGCGTTTCACTGCATCCCTCATCCAGCATCGAGACCGCCAGCATCGTGTGGCGGTAGACGTCGCCTTCGGGATGGTAATTGGCCGGCTGCTCGCATCCGATGAGCGCCTGGACTTCGGGAAGCAGCGGACGCATCAGGCCGCTTTGGCGCAACAGTTCCATCCCGCGCCCCGCGTTGCCGCCGGTCATGATCTTCACCAGTTCGTCGCCGATACGCTCGGCCGAAACCTCGGTAATCGCGGGCGCGGCGCGCTCGATCGCATCCATGGTCGCGGGCTCGATGGTGAAATTCAATCGGGCGGCGAAGCGGATTGCGCGCAGCATGCGCAGCCGGTCCTCGGCGAAGCGCTGGCGCGGGTCGCCGATCGCGCGGATGATCCCGGCGCGCAGGTCGTGCCGCCCGCCAACCAAATCGATGACGCGATCGGCTATGGGGTCGTAATACATGCCGCCGATGGTGAAATCGCGCCGTACGGCGTCCGCCTCCAAGGTGCCAAAATGCACCGCCGAAGGGCGCCTGCCGTCGAGGTAGGGCGCGTCGGCCCGAAAGGTTGCGACTTCGAACGGTTGGTCGTCGATAAGCACCATCATCACGCCGAATTGCGCCCCGATCGGGACGGTGTGGCTGAAGAGGGTTTGCACCACTTCGGGCCGCGCGTCGGTGGCGATATCGAAGTCCTTGGCTTTAACGCCCAGGATGCGGTCGCGGACGCATCCGCCGACCAGGTAGGCCGCGAAGCCTTGCTCGCGCAAGCGCCTGACAATCTCCAGCGCCTTGGCCTCCTTGGTTCCGTTCATCGCAATAATCAAGATATCGGCAACCTGCGGCGCGGGCCATACGGTGTCAAAACAGCCGCCTGAAATTCAACATATTTCGGCTTTGACGTGGATGCCCTTATTTGCTAGAAGGTGCCGCTAGTCTATTAACCCATTGCACGGGGGAAGAGGATGATGGTGGCAAAACGTCTAGAATATCCGACCCTGTCCATCATTGCGGCGTTGGCGGTGTTTCTTATCGTCGCGACGGGGAAAACAGCCTTGGCCCAAATGGAAGCACCGCCCGGACCGGCTCCGGGGCACGAAGTTGGCCTCCACGCAACTGGAGGCGAGGTGACCAGCGGGAAACTCATGTTCCGGCAGTACTGCTCGCCCTGCCACGGGATGGATGCAACCGGTGACGGGCCCGTGGCCGACACGCTGAAGAAGAAGCCGGCTAACCTGACCCTGCTCTCCAAGAGCAACGGCGGCAAGTTCCCGTATGATCACGTTTACAACATGATCAGCGGCACGGAAGTGGTGGCGAGTCACGGCACCCGCGAAATGCCGATTTGGGGACTGGTTTTCGCCCAGCGGCCGAACCAGCCTGGCGCGCCTAACCGTACGCCTGAGCAGGTCAAGAAGCGTATCGACACGATCATCGCCTACGTCGAAAGCATCCAGGCGCAATAGCCGACCCTCCCTGCGCTGCTTCGGGCCAGGTTCAGGCTATAGAAGTCTCACACGATGCGATGCGGCTGGTCATCCAGCCGCATCGCGATCATTTCTTTTGATTTCCGAACATTCGTCGAAGCGCGATTGAGTCCGCCCGGCTCAAATCCCGACTACCTCACCCTCGTCTTATTAGCAGTCCTCTCTCTTGGTTGGGGGAGGGTCGGGAATAGGGTCTTCCCGTTCAGGCGGCTTCGCGCTGGATTGGATTGTAGCTCTTGTTGTAGGCGCGCAGCAGCGCGGCGAGGACCGCGATTATCGCGGGACCTGCGAACAGCCCGGGGATACCGTAAGCTTCCAGGCCGCCGGCGATACCGAGGAACAAGGCCAGAGTCGGCAACCCGGTTCCGCGGCCGGTGAGCTGCGGCTTGATCAGATTGTCGATCACAGCCACGGCCAGCGCGCACCATATCAGCAGGGCGATCGCCCAGACCCATCCCCTGGCATAAGCCAGATATAGCGCTGCGGGAATCCAGACCAGGGCGGTGCCACCAATAGGAAACAGCCCCACCGCGGCGGTCGCGAGCGAAAGAAAGGCCCAATAGGGGACGCCGGTGACGGCCAGGCCGGCTCCGATCAGCACTCCCTGGATGAGCGAAGCGACTAACAATCCCCGCATCACCGAGGACAGCGTAATCCGCAGCGATTCGAACACCGCGTGCTTATCGTCCTCGTGCAGAGGCGTCATATCGCGCAGCGCGTGATAGTAACCCTCGCCATCGCGCAGCAGGTAAAAGAGGATCATCAGCATCAGGAAAAAATCGATCACGAAGGAAAACAGGTTCTTGAAGGTGCCGGTTACGTAACCCATCATCGAGTCGCTGGTTATCCTGGAGGCCTGGAGGGCAAGCTTTGGCAACTCCTCGTCCAGTTTTATATGCACTCGCAGCAAAAGCCTGCTGGCGGCCATCCCCAGGCGCGAATGGAGCGCGAGATCCTGGTACTTTCCGACACCACCCTGCGAGGCCAAGATGTAGGCTTGGCTGTACAGCGATCGGGCCTCGGCTGCCAGCATCGTTGACAGCCACAAAGCCGGGACTATTGCGACCAAAGCTACGACCAGGGTGATGCATAGGGCGGCCAGCGTCCGGTGGCGCACAAAGTAGTGCGCCCTGACCATCAGCGGATGGAAAATGAAGGCGAGCAGCATCGCCCACACCACCGGCACCAAAAAAGGCTGCATAATGCGATAGAGCTCATAGGCCATCACGGCCAGGGAGCCCAACAGAAAGACCTGGACGATTCGCTCGCGATCCATATTGTTTGCGTCACCCGAGGGGCGATGGTCGAATCTATCAGAAATGGAGCGGCCGCGTCGCCACTCTTTTGCGGCGGCGCGGCAGGGCTGATGCGTGAAGTCATTGCCCGCAGTGGTGTTTTTTGTTAGCGGTTTACGGGTTGCATTCGAAATTGCATTACCAGGCACGTAGCTCAGCGGGAGAGCACTTCCCTGACACGGAAGGGGTCGGCGGTTCAATCCCGCCCGTGCCTACCACCGTTAGTGCCGGGGCGCGACTCGTCACGGTCGACCCACAACCTCCCATTGCCCGCGGCCACAGCCTGGTTGCCCCGCCAATGTCGCTTCGATGAGTTCTGAAATTCGGGTCACAGTCGACGGAGTTGATCACGCGGTCCAGCGCGGGGCCAGCGCCGGAGAGGTGTTGAAGCTTTCCAGCAACGGCGTGCGGCCGATCGCCGCCCGGGTCAATGGCAAGCTGGTGGACCTTGGCCGCCCGGTCACCGAGGATGCCCGCGTTGAACCGGTGAGCGCGGACAGTCCCGACGGGATTGAGGTCCTGCGCCATTCCACCGCCCATCTGATGGCGCAGGCGGTGCAGAGCCTCTATCCCGGCACCCAAGTTACGATTGGACCTACGATCGAAGACGGTTTTTACTACGATTTCGCGCCGCCCACGCCGTTTACTGTGGATGACCTGCCCAAGATCGAGAGCAAGATGCGCGAACTGGTCAAGGCCGACCTCCGGGTCCAGCGCGTCGAGATGGGGCGCGATGAAGCGATCGCGCTGTTCGACTCGATGAACGAAAAGTACAAGGTCGAGATCATCCGGGGAATTCCTGAGGAGCGCGTCTCGCTCTACCGCCAGGGCGACTGGGTCGACCTGTGCCGGGGGCCGCATGTACCCTCCACGCGCCATCTGAAGGCCTTCAAACTGACCAGCGTGGCCGGGGCGTATTGGCGCGGCGATGAGCACAACGCGATGCTATCGCGGATATATGGCACCGCATTTCCTTCCAAGGAGGCGCTGGAAGAGCATCTGCGGCTGCAGGAAATGGCGCGCGCCCGCGACCATCGCAAGTTGGGCCGCGAGATGGGCCTGTTCTTCTTCGATCAGATCGCGCCGGGCTCGCCCTTCTTCCTGCCCAAGGGCGCGATTATCTACAACCAACTGATTGAATACGTGCGCCGACTCTATCGCCGTTATGGATTCGAGGAAGTTATCACACCGCAGATCTTCAAGAATCAGCTCTGGCGCACCTCGGGCCATTGGGAGATGTTCCGCGAGAACATGTTCCTGACCACCGATGGCGAAAATCCCGGCGGCGAACTGGATTACGGCGTCAAACCGATGAACTGCCCCAGCCATGCGGTGATGTATCGCAGCGACAAGCGTTCCTACCGCGACCTGCCGATCCGCTTCGCCGATTTTGGCCGGCTGCATCGGGCCGAGCGCTCGGGCACGCTGCATGGCCTGACCCGGGTGCGCGCGATGGCGCAGGATGACGCGCACATTTTCTGCACTGAGGAGCAGATCGCGGGAGAGATCGACCTTAATCTCAGGATTGTGCGCGAGGTTTACGACGCGCTGGGCTTCGGCAGTATCGAGCTGAAGCTGGGCACGATGCCCGAAAAGCATCTGGGCAGCGAGGAAGACTGGCGCCAGCGCGAGGAAGTGCTGGGCGGTGCGATGCGCCGCAACGGCTTTGACTTCGAGCTCAATCCCGGTGAAGGAGCGTTTTACGGACCGAAAATTGAGATTTACGTGCCCGACGCGCTCAAGCGTAAATGGCAGGTTGCCACTATCCAGCTCGACTTCAACATGCCCGAGCGGTTCGACCTGGGATATACCACCAGCGCCGGCACGCAGGCCCGCCCGGTGATGATTCATCGCGCGGTGCTGGGAACCCTGGAGCGCTTTATCGGCGTCCTGCTGGAGCATACCGGGGGCGTGCTGCCGTTTTGGCTCGCACCCGAGCAGGTGCGCGTGCTTTCGCTCAGCGAAAAGATCGAGGGCTACGCGGGGGAAGTTGCCGAACTCATCTCCACCGCGGGCTTTCGCGCCAGCCCCGACCTGCGCAACGAAAAGCTCGGCTTCAAGGTGCGCGAGGCGGAGTTGGCCAGGATTCCCTATATGGCCGTGGTCGGAGAACGCGAGGCGGCGGCGCGGATGGTGTCGCTGCGCCGGCTGCGCGGCGAGAAAAATGAAACCATGGCGCTCGACGCCCTGATCGAACGACTCAAGGCCGAGCCTTTGCCATGCTAGACCGCCCCGCCGATGAATAGCCGCCGCTTGAACCGCTGGGGCCCGCTGCGCTCTGCGCAGGCACCCAAAGCAGGGTTAAAGTTGTGGCTTTTCGGTTTGCCGCTGTACACTATCTATTGGATGGGCGCCGTGTGCGCCCGGTAAAAGGAGGTGTTTTATCCCTAGGAACTATCGTCTTCCACCGGTCCGCGAGCCGTCGGTTCGGGTAAATGAGTTGATCCGCTCGCCCGAGGTCCGGGTGATCGATGCGGACGGCCATCAGGCCGGAATCATGAGCGCCCGCGAGGCGCTGGCTTTGGCTCAAAGCCGCGGGCTCGATTTGGTCGAAGTGGCGTCTGCCGCCCAACCCCCGGTCTGCCGGGTGATGGACTTCGACAAGTACCGCTACACGCAAAAGAAAAAGTCCCACACCAAGAAAAGTTCGGGCGGTTCGAGTATCAAAGAAGTCAAAATGGGCGCCCGCACCGACAAGCACGACCTCGAGTTCAAGGTCAGGCATATCAGGCGCTTTGTCGAGGAGGGGCAGCGTGTTAAGGTATCGGTCTTCTTCCGTGGCCGGGAGATAACCCATCCGGAAATGGGTACGAAGATGTTGGAGGCGGTGATGGGCCAGGTGCAGGATATAGCCCAGGCAGAGGGCACGGCGCGGATGGAAGGCAGGAACATGTCGGTCCTGCTGACTCCGCGCTAAAATTTTACGCGAGCGGAAAACGGATACGCCGATGCCGAAGATAAAGACCAATCGCAGCGCGGCCAAGCGCTTTGGCTCCACCAAGAGCGGCAGGGTCAAGCACAAGAAGGCCTTCCTGCGCCATCTCAACAGTTCCAAGAGCCGCGGCCGCAAACGCCGTCTGCGCCGCCCCGGGATGCTGAATGCAACCGACGCGAAACGGGTGCACCGCATGGTTCCGTACAAGTAGGCAGGCAGTAAACCCAAGGGCAAGCAGCCTATCAAGGGAAGGATTAATCCTCGATGCCTCGTGTAAAAGGCGGTTTCAAAAGCCGCCGTCGCCATAAGCGCCAACTGAAACTAGCCTCCGGCTTTGTAGGTGGCCGCAAGCTTTATCGCCAGGCCCGCAACACTCTGGAGAAAGGGCTGACTTACGCCTACCGCGATCGTAAAAACAAGAAGCGTGAGTTTCGCGCCCTTTGGATCACCCGGATCAACGCCTTGGCCCGGGAATACGGCCTGAGCTACAGCCGCCTGATCGACGGGCTCAACAAGGCGGGAGTGGCGATTGACCGCAAGCAACTGGCGGTCCTGGCCACCAATCGCGACGGCTTGTTTAGCGAGCTGGTGCGCACGGCGAAAAGCGCCCTGGGTATGGAAGCCGCTTAAAGTTTTTACATTTCGCCGCGCACATCAGAAGACCATGTGGCCGCTTTCCACATGGTCTTTGTTTATACGGGAGGGATTAAGACAGAAGTGAGGGAAGAGAAGTGAGAAGTGAGAGGGAAGAATTTGTCCCTTTCCTCCTCTTACTACTCACTTCTCTCCCCTCACTTCTCTGTCCTTCGCCTCCTTAAAAAGGGGACAGAAAGAAGAAAACAGGACGATGAGAGAGCAACTGGAAGCGATCCGCGAGCGTGCGCTGGCGCAGTTGGGCGACGATGCCGGCGCTGAGCAAATCGAAAACGTGCGGGTGGCAGTGCTGGGACGCGCGGGTGAATTGACCGCGATAATGCGCGGGATGCGCGATGTGCCGCCTGCCGAGCGCCCCGCAATCGGACAGCTCGTCAATGAGATCAAGCGCGATCTCGAAAGCCGCATCGAGGCGTTACAGGAACTGCACAAGCGCGCGGAGATGGAGCGGGCGCTGGTGCAGGAGCGGGTCGACGCCACCCTGCCGGGCACCCGCATCAGCCGCGGCCGGCTCCATCCGCTGACCCAGGTCGCCGAAGAAATGATCGGAGTGTTCGAGGCGATGGGATTCGAAGCGATTCTCACCCAGGACGTCGACGACGATTTTCATAACTTCTCCGCGCTCAACTTTCCGCCCGACCATCCGGCGCGGGAGATGCAAGATACCTTCTTCCTGCCCGGCGGGATGCTGTTGCGGACTCACACCTCCAACGGCCAAATCCACGTGATGCAGCATCGCCGGCCCCCGCTGGCGGTGATTTGCCCCGGCAACTGCTATCGCCGCGACGAACTCAGCGTGCGCGCCTCGCCGATGTTCTCTCAGATAGAAGGCTTCATGGTGGACCGGGCCGGCGTCGTCACGATGGCGCATCTGAAGGGCGTGCTGTCGGAGTTCCTGCGCGGTCTGTTCGGCGCGTCGACCAAGGTAAGGTTTCGCGCCAGTTTTTTTCCGTTTACCGAGCCCAGCGCCGAAGTCGACATTGGTTGCCTGCTGTGCGGCGGCGTGGGCTGCCGTGTGTGCAAGCAAAGCGGATGGGTCGAGATTCTGGGCTCGGGCATGATTCATCCCAATGTGCTGCGCGCGGTGGGATACGACCCCGCCGAGTACCAGGGCTTCGCCTTCGGAGTGGGAATCGAGCGCACCGCCCTGCTCAAACTGGGCGTTGACGACATGAGGCTTTTCTTTGAAAACGACCTGCGCTTTCTCGAACAGTTCTGACCTCCGTCCACGACCATGAAGCTGCCGCTTAGCTGGTTAAAAGAGTTCGTTCCAATCGAGGCCGGCGCCGACGACATCAGCCATCGGCTGAGCGTGGCGGGGCTGGAGGTCGAAAGTATGGAGCGGCTGCGTCCGGCTTTTGCAGGGGTCACCGTGGGCCGGGTTCTGACCGTTGACCGCCATCCCAACGCCGACCGCTTGAGCCTGTGCGAAGTGGACGCCGGTGATTTGGGCCGTTTCAGGGTCGTATGCGGAGCGCCCAATGTACGGCCCGGGATGGTGGCGCCGTTTGCCCGCGTTGGAGCACGGCTGGGCGGGTCGCGCACGGGTGCTGCTGCGGCCCAATCATTGGACGAGGTGGCGCCGCTTCAGGCCGCCGAAATTCGCGGTGTGCGATCAGAGGGGATGCTCTGCTCGGGGCGCGAATTGGGCCTGTCGGAGGACCACAGCGGTATCCTGGAACTAGGGCCCGACGCGCCGCTGGGCGGGGATCTCGCCGGTTACCTGGAACTTGACGAAACCGTATTCGATATCGCGATAACACCCAATCGCGGCGATTGCCTTTCGATTTTGGGGCTGGCGCGCGAAGTAGCCGCGCTATTCGGCCTGCGGCTTAAGCCACGCAGAATCAGGATTCCCACGGTCACAGACGGCGAATGTCCGGAGATCGAGATCCACGCCGCCGACCTATGCCGGCGTTACGCGGGTCTGCCGTTGGACCGGATACGCATCGGGGCCTCGCCCGCCTGGATACGGCGGCGGCTGGAGTTGTGCGGGATGCGTGCGCTCAACAACGTGGTGGATGTCACCAATTACGTGATGCTGGAGTTGGGGCAGCCGCTGCACGCGTTCGACCTCGACAAAGTTCAGGGTGGCAAAATCGTCGTTCGGCGCGCCGGCGACGATCGCCAGTTCGTAACCCTGGACAATGTGGCGCGCCAGCTTCAGCCCGACGATCTGCTGATCGCCGACGCGGTCAAGCCGTTAGCCATCGCCGGCGTGATGGGCGGGTTGGATTCGGAGGTCAGCGACGGTACCACCCGCATCCTGTTGGAGAGCGCCTATTTCGAGCCGATGACGGTGGCGCGGACGGCGCGACGGCTGGGGCTGCGCAGCGAAGCCAGTTACCGGTTTGAACGCGGGGTTGATCGCGCGGGTCAGGTCAGCGCGATCGGCCGCGCCGCCGAGCTTATCCGCCAGTTGGCCGGCGGACGTCAACTCGCGCCGATCCGCGACGTGGAGCCCGAAGCGGCGCCCAAGCGCGAGATCGATCTTAATGTTCGCCGCGTCACCGACCTGTTGGGCGTGGCGATACCGGGCGCGGAAATCCGCCGCCGGCTGATTTCTATCGGCGCGACGGTCCATAGCACCGGCAAGGATCGCTTCGGCGTCATCGCGCCCCCTTTCAGGCCTGACCTCAACGAATTGGCGGACCTGGCCGAGGAGATCGGGCGGCTGCGCGGTTTCGATGAGGTTGCGGACCGGCTGCCGGAACGTCCCGCCAGGGGCATGTCCCGCGATCCGGTGCGCACATTTGCCGCGCGGACCAAGGACGTGATGCTCGGATGCGGCCTGACGGAAATCCGCACCATTGCGTTCATCGCGCCGGAGGACAATCGGCGCTTTCCCGGTTTGGACGGCGGATCGCCGGTGATGGTGACCAACCCGCTTTCCGCCGAGCTGAGCGAATTGCGCACCAGTCTGCTGCCGGGACTGCTGGCGGCGCTGCGCTTTAATCTCAACCGGCAGGCGGCGGCGATGCACGCTTTTGAAATCGCCAAGACCTTCGGCCAGCAAGGCGGCGCGCCGGGCGAGCGGCAGCGTCTGGCCGCGATCAGCTATGGCGATTTCCTGCTGCCCAGCGTTGGTACGCCGCCGGTGCAGGCCGGATTCTTTACCGTCAAGGGGATCCTGGAGACCTATTTGCGCGCTCTGGGGATTTTCGATCAGGTCGCGTTTGCGGCAATCGATCCGGCACGCGTGCCATACCTTCATCCGGGCATGGCGGCCGAGGTAAGGCTCAAGGGCGACGCGATCGGGGTGGTCGGCGAGCTGCATCCGGTGGAGACCTCGCGTTTGGAACTGAGCCGGAGTTGCGGTTTGTTCGAACTGGATTTCGCGGCGCTTGCCGGCTATCCACGGCCGGCCAGGGCGATCGAGCCTCCGCCGCGCTTTCCTGCCGTGCGCCGCGACCTTGCCTTGGTGCTCGACCGCAGCGTGCCGGCCGCAACCGTGGTCGATACCATTGCGCAGCTTAATCAGCCGCTGCTGGAGAGTATAGAGATCTTCGACGTCTATACCGGCCAGGGTATTCCGGCGGACAAGAAGAGCGTGGCGCTTTCGATGCGTTATCGCAACAAGGAGCGGACGCTCACTGACGAAGAGGTCAATCGGGCGCACGAAGATCTGGTGCGAACGGTGTTGCCGCGCCTCAACGCCCAGATGCGACAATAGAGGGAGTAGCCAACCTTTGAACACGGTTGCTAAAGCGAATATCACAGCAAACTGCCCAAAAGTCACTTGTTCCGAATCCTGCTATGGTGAACGGACAGCGAAGCTTAAACTTGCAACCCCGTGTTGGGAGCGTGTAGGCTGCTGACTAGCGTGCCTAAATGGTTACCAGACCCGCACGGCAGTTACGATCAAGCCGGCAGAAAAGGGAGAAGTCCGTCAATTCTGCCAAATCCACCGGTGCGTCCGACCGTTCACTGAAAATCGGCGAAGCCGCCCGCCTAATTGGGGTCGAGGCTTATGTGCTGCGCTTTTGGGAGACCCAGTTTCCTGAGTTGCGGCCCTACCATACCAAGACCAAGCATCGGCTCTACAGCGCGCAGGACATGGAAACGTTGCGCCTGATCCAGCATCTGCTGTACGAAGAGGGCTTCACGATCGAAGGTGCCCGCAAGCGGATTAAAGAACTTGCCGGCACTTCGGGGCGCGCGAAATCCATGGCGACAAATTCTTCCGTGGCGAAATCCGCGCCAGCTCAGCCGCCGGCCGGCAAGGCGCAGTCAATGCAGGCGCCCACCGTGGCGGCGCGTCAGGCCCTAATAGACATCCGCCGCGACCTCGAATCGCTCTACCAACTGCTCAAAGATTAACTCCGCTCGCCCGAGCACGCGGCGGGTTTAAGACCTGACGTCTTGCCGGCTGCGTTTATATCGCGTCAACACGGGCGTTTCGGAGGGGTTTGTGGCCACGGAAAAGAGGAAAGTCCGGGGCCGCGATCCTCAGGGAGCGGTCAGTTTGGGGGTCAGTTTGAAGAAGCGGACGCTCGCTCACGCTCACGGCTCGGTTCAGCCCAAAAACAGTTGGACTTCTCTGCATCCATAACGATTGCATTGTCGGTCCGTATTGATCGGTCGCAAATCACCCTCACCCTGTCACGGATTGGAGAATGAAAATGTGCGGGCGTTTTTCTCACCCGCGGATTAGCCCGCAGCCGGACGGGCGGTTCACGAACCGCCCCTACGCCAAAAACCTGGCAGCGGTATGTCTTTGTAGGGGCGCTTCGTGAAGCGCCCCTACAGGGTAATGCGGCCGACAAACTCTGAGCATTCACCTTCGCGTCTTCCAACTGCTGTTTTTGGGTTCAGTCAGGCTTCGCTCTGATGGGGTGCAAAAACGGCGAACCGCTCCAGGCCCGCTCGGCTCTCGAACGACTCTTGAAAGAAAACCCATCCGATCAGGTGATACAAATGTATTTGGAGCGTTTGCAATCGCTTTCGGGCACGTTGGGGCGCGCGCTTATTTTCGAATTCGACGTCAAGTAGGGCGCAACTACAAACGTCTGTTTCCAGCTAATCAGAGCCTCGAAGGTGAGCGAGCGGTTTTCTGTCGAGGTAGCCAACTTGACCGCTCCCTGACGGTCGCGCCTCGGATTTTCTCCGTCAAGCGAGAGGTGGAAAAACGGCAAAAAGCGTTGGGAGAAAACGTGAAGCCGCCTTATAATCGCGGCATCTGGATCAGCGATGCGCATGATGTTGCCATCGCGGAGGGAATTGCCATGGATAACACCGATGTTCGGGTTGAAATCAAAGATCATATCGCGACCGTGACAATGGACCGGCCGCCCGTCAATGCGATGAGCCAGAGCCTGGTTGAAGGTCTGGCGGCGGCCTTCGATTCCTTCGACGATCTGCCCGAGGTGCGCGTCGCCATCCTGACCGGGGCGGGCAAATGCTTTTGCGCGGGCGCGGACCTCAAAGCGCGCGGGAGCGGCGTCAAGCGGCCTCCGGGCTCACAGCGGATTTACTCGCGCGCCGGGCGCGAAGCTTTCAACTCCATAATGGAATGTCCCGTACCGGTAATCGGCGCGATAAACGGTCCGGCGCTGGGCGGCGGTCTCGCAATGGCCGCGGCTTGCGACATCCTGGTCACGGCCGAGAATGCGACCATCGGGCTGCCGGAAGTTGACGTCGGGCTGCTAGGCGGCGGACGCCACGCTCAGCGCATGTTCGGCGTGTACAAGGCCCGGATGCTGATGTTCACCGGTCAGCGCGTGACAGGGGCGGAGTTGTATCGGCGCGGAATCGTCGAGCAGTGCATACCGGCGGAGCGGCTCATGAACGCGGCCATGGAAATCGCCACCAACATCGCGGAGAAGAGCCCGCTGACGGTCAGGATGGCGAAGAAGAACATGGCCACCGTGGAATTCATGAACATCCGCGACGGCTACCGCTACGAGCAGGACGGCACCAACGCGCTGATCCACACCGAGGACTCCAAGGAGGCCGTAAAGGCATTCTTGGAAAAACGCAAACCTGTATTCAAAGGTAAATAGCGCCGCAGTTACGGCTGGAGCTGCCATAAAGCTGCTTCAAGGGTGACGGCTTTGAATCGTGGCGGCAGAGCTTCTCGTCCCGGCGCGATTTCCCAGTCAATTCGGGATCTGGACTGAACGAGCGTTCCGGCATAATTAAAGCTGTTGAAAAGATTCGCATCGGATTGCTTGTTTACGAACCCGCTGAAAGCCAGGAGAAAGGTGGGATCTGGACTTCAAATAAGGTAGGCGGCCATGACTCAAAACGGCGACAAGATTTACAAGACCAAACACAAAGGCGTGATCGACGCCGACGGGCACGTGCTGGAAGACGCCGGGCTGTGGGAGAAGTACTGCGAGGAGAAGTACAAGTCCTATGCGGTGCGGCTGGGCAAGGATGAAAGAGGCCTTCAATATCTCGAAGTCAATGGTAAGCCGTCCAGGTTCATCCGCCGCGGCGTGCTCGGCATCCTGGGCGCGATGGGGATGCTGTCGCGCGACAATTACAAATGGGACTTTCATCGCCAATGGGGCGAAGTCACGGCTTGGGGCGCGGTCGACGCCAAAGAGCGCATCAAGCGGCTGGAAGCGGAAAACCTGGCGGCCGCGATCATCTATCCAACCATCGGCTTGGGCTGGGAATGCGAATGCGAGGACGCCGAAGTGGCCCAGGCGATGACCCGAGCCTACAACCGCTGGATTGTCGACTGGTGCTCCGAAAGCGGCGGCCGCTTAATCCCGGTGGCGCATCTGTCGCTCATGGACCCCGAGGCTTCGGTCCGCGAAATGGAACGCGCGGTCAAGGACGGATGCAAGGGCGCATGGGTCGGGTCGTTCTGCCATTCGCGCAAGCCGCACGGGCATCCCGATCACGACCCCCTGTTCGCCAAGGCGCAGGAACTGGATATCCCTCTGGGCATCCATCCCACAGTGTCTCCGCTGTGGGCCCATTCCGGCCTCTATGACCGCAATTTCACGGGCGGTCAGCGGTTCTTCGAAAACGTGGTCGGCACCGATGCGGCGCGCCAGGCTCTGACCAGCTTTATCCAGTACGGCACGTTCGACAAATTCCCTCACCTCAAGCTGGTGATGCTCGAATCGGGAGCCGGATGGGTCAGCTATCTGCTCGACCGCTGGGACGACGTCTGGAAGAGCCATTTCGGACACACGCTGTCGATCAAGGAAAAGCCCAGCGAATACTTCAGGCGCAACATCTTTATCTCCGCCGATCCCGACGAACATTCGCTGCCGGCGATGATCCAGTTGTGCGGCGAGGACCGTTTTTTCTGGGCGTCGGACTTCCCCCATCCCGATCATATCGGCGACTACCTCGAAGAGCTCGACGAGATTGCCGCGAAGTTAAAGCCGGCGGCGCGCAAAAAGCTGCTGGGCGAGAACGTCAAGCAGGCCTATCATCTGAACGTCTGAGCGCTTGCGGCCCCCCGCGAGGTGATGAATGGGTCTCTTGTCCGATCGGGTCTGTATCGTTGGAGTTGGCGGCACCGCGTTTATGAAGGCCTCCAACCGGACGACCTTGTCGATGTCGTGCGAGGCCATCAAAAACGCGATGGAGGACGCGGGCCTCACCGCGCGCGATGTCGATGGCGTGGCCGGATTCCAGGTCAATGACTCCGTGCGCAACGAATACGTCGCCCACGCCCTGGGCATCCAGATGAACTATGGCTGCGATTTGTATTCCGGCGGGTCGACGCCGGAAGCGGTCGCGCTGCATGCGGCGGGACTGATCGTGGGTGGCTTCTGTCATACGGTCGCGATCTATCGCTCGATGAACGGACGCACGGGCCGCCGGATGAGCGGACAGACAGCCGCCGGACCGGGCTCGATCGTCATCGACGACACTCAGCATTACAATCAGCAGTTCTCGGCCCTGGCTGGACTGTCATCCGCCGGCGCGCTGTTCGGAATCTCCGCGATGCGCTACCTGCATGAGTTTGGCGCCAGCACCAGGACTTTCGGCGAGATCGCGGCCACGTTCCGCCATCACGCAAGCCTCAATCCGCGCGCCCTGATGCGCACTCCGATAACGGTCGAGGATCATCAGCGGTCGCGGTGGGTGGCCAAGCCCTTCCGTCTGCTGGATTTCTGCCTCGAGAACGACACCGCCCAGGTCTTCATCGTGACTTCGCGTGAACGCGCCTATGATTTGAAGCAGCCGCCGGTTTTCATTCTTGGCGGCATCGCGCGCCAATGCTCACCCGATCCGGCGGGCGGATGGAATTATTCGCGGCCCCGGTTTTATATCCATTCGGGCATCTACGCGCGCAATCGGCTGTGGGGAAACGCGGGGGTGCGGCCCGAGGAGATTGAAGTGGCGTCGATATACGACGCCGTGTCGTACTGCGTGATCGAAGAGTTGGAGGCGTTTGGTTTCTGCGACATCGGCGAGGCGCCTACATTCATCGCCGAAGGCCGCCTGGGACTGGACGGGAAATTGCCCTGCAATACCGGCGGTGGTCAACTCTCCGAAGGATACGCCCACGGCGTCGGCTTGATTAACGACGTCGTCCGCCAACTGCGCCATCGCGCGGATGACGCCTGCCCGCAATGGGCAGAGGGCAAGCACACCTATGATCGCGCCGCCGGCTGCCGCCAGGTGAGAAAGGCCAGCCTGGGAGCCTGTATCTCGGAGGGCGGTGACACCCGCGGCAGTGCATTGATTTTAAGGAGCTGACAGGCAGTAATTGCCTGCACGCGACGATGCCGGGACCGATTGATTACAGCAAGGTTATTATCTATCCGAACCCCGACACCGTTGATTGGTGGGCGGGGACCAAAGCGGGCAAGCTGCTGGTCCGTGAGTGTAAATCCTGCGGATACATGTTCTTTCCACCTTATCCGATGTGCGCCAGATGCAATTCCATGGACCTGGGATGGCATCAGAGCGCCGGCACCGGCGTCATCTATAGCTATTGTGTAATCGTACAGCCGGTCGCTGCGATGTTCGTGAACACGGTGCCCTTTGTGATTGGACTGGTCGAACTCGACGACTGCCGCAGTCCGGACGGTTCGCTAATACGGATCCCGTTCGCAATGATGGACGACGAAGACGCGGTGGCGATTGGCCTGCCGGCTAAAGTGGTTTTCGAGCCGATGAATGATCCCGACCTGGTGATGCCGCGCTGGAAAATAAGCGGCCGCGCGGCAAACACCTGGAAGTTTGAAAGGTAGGAACTTTCTTTTCTGTAACTCTCTGATGCGAGTAGTCGGCTGGAATCTTAAAAAGGTGCGCGAGTCGCTTTCCGTAGCGCCGGCCTCCGTGCCGGTTCTTTTTGTTCGTATAACGCAAAAACTCAAACAGAAAGAAATTTTTCATAAGGACCCTCACCCGCGTGGCCTCGTCTGCGACTGCGGCCGCGCGGCCTTGTATCTTTAAACCAGAGCCGCAAGATAGAAAAGGGCGCGGTAGACCGCAACGACCAAGGTCTCACAAGGCCGGGGGAGAGCAAGGGTCGCCGCGCCCGGATAAACAAGCGTCCGCAGCCCGAACAGTCGACAGGGCCGTGTCGCAGAGGCGAGCCCGCATCGGATTACAAGGCGGGGCAGGACGCGGGCAAAAATGGAGGAGGAGCGGGGCGATGGCGGAGGAAGTGTATGTTGGAATTGATGTAAGCAAGGCGGAGTTGGTAATGGCGGTTCGTCCCAGCGGTGAACG
>DASZGF010000220.1:0-3344 GCA_035939115.1 Binataceae bacterium (SeqCode) | reverse complement strand
GCAGCGCAAGGCCTTCGGCAAAGCGCGCTGCCGGCTCCTCGCCATAGGTCGAGACAAATTCCGCAAAGGCGGCAAACAAACAGGCCTGCGCCAGACAGTCCCCATCGATGCCGTCGATGCGCGCTTCCTGCCAGGCTTCGTGCAGATAGCCGAGCGCCGCTCGTTTCTGTTCATGGTCAGGAGCCTGCCCCTGAGGCTCGGACATGTGCGTCGTTCCCGAGTCGATCTCTCACCGGGTCCCCAGACCCCTCGTGCGTGCACAGCAAAGTAGCACGGACTGCGCGTTCGACTAGTCCACAGATGGAGGAACAGTTAATTCTGTTCGATGACAGGAGGACGCACCACACCGGACAGCTCGCTCCCAATCCGTAGCCCGGCGATATCCGGGTCCTTCCCCGCTACGGATGAAGACAATCGCCAAGTTTCAGGCGCGAATGGCCCCTTATTCCGGCCCCCAAAAGCCAATTTTTCTCCTTATTTTTCAATACACTAAAGCTTAATTTTCGGGGGTCATTCTCAAAGCTGCGATCAAGATCCGGGCACCTGCTTTGGCCTTGGGAAAAGGGCCGTCTGGGTCGAGGTGTGACGTTGTAGGCGGAGAGTGGGGGGCATGTCTGCATGGTGGCAAGTGTCGCCATCGCGGTAAATCGGGCGCCCGTGCGATTGCAGCGCCAGCCGCGACCGGCGGCACGGGCGGCAGCGCGTCCTTCGCATCGCGCGCTCCCACCGCCGCGCCAGCTGTCCCGGCAGCAGCCCGCATCATGGCTTCCAACGGCAATCTTCGCGCTCAAGCTGCTCGCCAGCATCTTGGCGGGAGCGACCGTCACGATGTTGCTTTGGCGGGACGATGGGAAACTGTCCGGATTAAATTCGCAACCTGCTGCCCCGACATACTGGCCCACTCAGGAGAGCCGGGTTGCCCGCGGCGCGCCCCGCGACACGGAACGCTGGGATATCGCCTCTGAGGCTGAGCTCGACCGAGGGATTCCCGTGAACTTCCCGCGCCGCGTGAAGGTCGTTATCTTCACTCCACCCATGCGCAGCGCCGCTGCTCCTGCTGTTGCCCCCGCCCCTGGCCGTGCCCCTCTTCCTATTGCCAGCGCCAATCCGCTCACCGGAAAGCGCCTGCGCTACCTGATCGGGACCGATGCTTCGAGGTCCGGCAGTGACGACGAGGTAACCGAGGTCTCCTACAGCACCAGCGCACCGGCTCGGCGCGGCGTCAGCATCGCTTACTGCAATCTCTTCGATGAGAACCACACCGGCCGCTATGGCCCCTATCTGCACACATCGGATACCGCGAAGCAGTACAACGAAGGCCAGATCGATCCACGCGGGCCAGGCTGGGAAAAGAACCTGCGCGAGCAGTACGAACGCCGCAAGAATCAGGGCTTTGAGTACCTCGAGCTTGATAATCCCGACGCCTATTCCATGAAAGACGTGATCGGCGCCATCGAACTGGCGGCAAGTTACGGCCTCAAGGTGATTGCCAAGAACCCGGGCCTGATGGGAGGCGAGGCGAAGGCCTACGTTGCCCATCCCAACGTCTACGGCATCATTGTGGAGCGCGGCGCGGGCAATCCCGCCGAGATGGAGGCTCTCCGCCGCAAAGCCGGCAAACCCGATCTGCCGGTATGGTTCGTTGCGTTCGGCGCCGGCCGCGGCTGGGCGGGTACAGTGGCGAACGGCGCCAAGCAATACCGCAACATGGGCGTGACCTATTCGAGCGCCGGCGAATACGGCAACTCGATCGACATCCTGTCCCCGACCTGAGAGCTGCTTAGCGGCAGGGCGCCCCGGACACGCACAGGCGCTGCCGCAGACTCTCGGGAACGCTGATGGTCCAAAGCGCAGTCGGCGGATGGCGTCGCTTCGACGCGCCAGGGGCCCCGCTCTCCTCCCCTTCGAGCGGCGCTGAAACCTGCGCAGGCGACTCAAAAACGATCGATTTTCCATCCGGCGACCAGCTTGGGGCTCCGTCATAGCCCTCGCTTTGAGTTATCTGAATCGGCGTCCCGCCTTGCGTGTTGATTGCAAACAGCTTCGCTTGCGGTAATCGGGAATTGTCGGCGCTGTAAACGACCCAATGTCCGTCGGGAGAGAAGGTCGCGTCCGTCTTGTCCCCTTTGCCGGTGGTCAGCTGCCGGTGCTCCTTGCTGCGAAGATCATAGATCCACAAGTCCCACGGGCCTTTCTCTTTTCTTTTTTGGTAGACGATTGCATCCCCGGCCGGGGACCAATTCGGCTGGCGGCAGTCTCCATCTTCATCGGGCTCGGTTATATCCTGCGGCTTGAGCAAGCCGACAGACACCCGCCTGATGACACCGTTCGACCGGTCACCCACGATGTGGGACTCGAATACGACCGATTGCCCGTCGGGCGACATGGAAGGCTCGTAGGCGGCATACTCCTCATCGGATGTGAGTTGTTTCAGGCTAGTGAGGCGCCCGTCACTGCGGATCGTGAAGATTTCGTCATGCTCCTTCCTCGTCGAAGAAAATACAATCTGGTCTGTTCGTGCATTCCAGGTCGAGCCCGGCTGAGTGACGTTGGTTCGTCCATCAAACATCAGATTGCGGACGGTCGCCTGCTGCAAATCGAAAATTAGTATGTCGGCGGGTCCTTTGTTGTATCCACGCCCGCGAAAGCGCGTGAACACGATCTGTGCGCCGGACGGCGACCACGCGGCGTTCTGAAAGCTCCCGTCCAGCACGATCGGGATTCTGGAGGCTCCGTCGGAACGCCGCTCCGGCCCGGTCTCCGCGGACGCGATCGCGCAGACCAACAGCAGCGCGGCTCCCGCGCCGATTGCAATCCGCGCAGGGTGCCGGGCTTTTCGCTTGACCATCAAATCAGCGGGAATCGGATGCCAGACGCGCCAAGGTTTTTTGTACCGGCGTGATGATCAGATGCGTGCCGGCAGTCCCGTCGGGGGCATGCGTGGAGGCTTCCATGGCCACATAGCCGCCGTCCGGGGACCAGCTCGGCGCACCGTGATAACCGGCTGCCTGGGTGATCGGCACGGGGCGTCCACCCTCCACTGGCAAGGCCAAGAGGCTCTCACCGCCACGACCTGGAACTTCGCCGCTATAGAGGATGTAGCGTCCATCCGGTGAAAACGTTGCGTCGGTCTTGTCCCCGGCAATGGCGGCCGTTGCAGACCAGTGGCGCTTGGTCTTCACGTCGTAGAGCCAAATATCCCAGCGGCTTCCCGTATGCTTTTGATAGAGGATGTAGTCGCCTCGCGGTGACCAGTTCGGCTGCCGGCAATCATCATCCGCCGCCGTGAGGTCCGTATACTGGTTCCGGGCTATATCGAAGAGGGTAACGCGGCCCTTTCGTCC
>DASZGF010000219.1:0-14925 GCA_035939115.1 Binataceae bacterium (SeqCode) | reverse complement strand
GAATTTCACGGGAAAGAGGCTCGCGGATCTGCTGCGCTTGAACATGGCCATCCCGCCGTCGGCAAGCCCGAACATCCTCGGGATCCTGGGAGGCGACCTCGCCGGGTTTCCAAATGGGCGCCGGGTCTTCGACGATGTGTTCACGATCGAGTTGCGCGCCCTGGCTGGACTCACTATCCCTCTGGTCGATTCCATGTTCACCCCGGACGCCGCTGCGAGCGTAGTAACGGACGGGCTTACCCCCGCCAGCATCAATAACCCCTTCTTGGGTAATTTTCCTTATCTGGGAGTACCATACGACGGTTTTGACAATCCCAGCTAATGGGAACTCCTGCTCGTTTTACGGCGTGGGCGCGCGCGAGCGGTCGGGAATCAATTCGAAAAACAAGTGTGAAACGACCAAGAGGGTACCAGGGCAATGGCTGAGCAACACGATGACCGGGTCCACACCGAAAGTGTGGTGCTGGACATTGGGCAGGAGGTCGGGGCACTGCTCATCTATACCAAGGCTGAGCTACGCGGCCGGGAAATAGAGGTCAGCCCACAAGGGAGCGGCGCGAAACGAGTCCACGTCGAGGTCCTGGAGCGGAGAATTAACGGCCGGCCGATCTTCGCTGCGGTGTTTCCAGGGCTCCGTGCAGGCGACTACGACATCTGGGAAAACGCCCCGAACCCCCGCGGTACTGTGACTATCGTCGGAGGTGAGGTAACGACGGTAGACTGGCGCTAACGCTCAGTTCCTTATTGCGCGAACCTTGCGCATCGGCGTGGCCAGGCGGTTAATGTATCCGTGAGCGACTTGGTTTCCACCTTTAACGGTCTAGCCCCGGTGGGCTTTGCCGCGTTGGGCTTTGCCCTCGGCATGCGGCACGCCACCGATCCCGACCATGTGATCGCGGTCACCGCAATCGTGACCCGCGAGCGGCGGCTTGCGGCGGCGACGCGCACCGGACTGGTGTGGGGCTTGGGCCATTCGCTCACGGTGCTGATTGTTGGATGCGCGATCATCGTACTCAAAATCCAGATTCCCGTCCGGCTTGGACTCGCGATGGAATTCGGCGTCGCCGTGGCTCTGATCCTGCTGGGATTGCCGGCCGCGACCGCGGTGCTGACCGGCGTCGGCGGGCGCCTTGGCTGGTTACGCCAGTCGGGCGCCGCGCATGAGTCTGTGCGGGTCCATTCGCACGTCCACAGCCACGACGGCGCGGCCCATCGCCACGTCCATGTGCATGACCAGCACGCCGCCGCGGCCCATCAGAGCCATCTGTTCGACAGCAATTCCGCCTATCAACCAGTGCCACGCTCCGCGCTGAAATCCTTCGGCGTGGGCTTGGTTCACGGTCTGGCGGGCAGCGCCGCCATTGCACTGATGGTGCTCGGCGCGATTCCCCAGCCCCTGTGGGGCGTGGCGTACCTGGTGGTCTTCTGCCTGGGGACCGTCGCCGGGATGGTAGTGATCACCACGGCGATCGGCACCCCGATGGTGCTGGCGGCACATCGCGTCGGCCGGCTGCACCGCGGACTCGTCCTGGGCTCCGGCCTGCTCAGCCTCTGCTTCGGCCTGTTCATCGCGTATCAGATCGGCGTGACCCACGGCCTGTTCAGCGCCACGCCCATCTGGACGCCGCATTGAACAGGTTTCGCCCTTGCAATTTGACGTTAATTTTACTTCATTCAGCTTGCGGATGCGTTTGCGCCGTTGGAGCTTGGGGGCGGCAGGCGTGTGAAAGGTCGTGGTAGAAAGGTGAAAGCAAACACAATCCTGGAAAAAAGCGTTTCCGCTCCCGCCGCAAAATCGGCCCGATTTTGAAATCCAGCGCGAAATCTGATCGGACTTTGCCTGCGTATCTCTCATAGAACGACGTGGCCGACGTCTCAAAAGCTGAGCCCTCGGATCGCCAACTGGTAGCCGCGATGGCGGCGGGGGACGCACACGCCCTGCAGGGGCTAAGCTCGCGCTACACGCGACTGCTGACTGCCCTGGCGCTGCGGTTTTCAAACGAGGAGGCCGACGCTGAGGAGATTGTCGCCGACGTTCTATGGCAGGCATGGTCTGATGCTAAATCGTACGACGCTGAGCGCGGCTCAGTGACCGCATGGCTGGTGACGCTGGCGCGCAGCCGCGCGATCGATCGGTTGCGGGCGAAAAAGGCCCGCCAGTCGCGGCCCGGGCAGGAGACCTCTGATCCACCGGTGAACGACCCGGCGGCGGCGCTGGACGCGGCGCAGCAGGCGCAAATCGTGCGGGCGGCAGTCGCCGCGCTGGACGCCGGCGAGCGTGCCGCCCTGGAATTGGCGTACTTTTCTGATTTGTCACAGTCGCAGATCGCTCAGCGCCTGGATATTCCGTTGGGCACGGTCAAGACCCGTATTCGCGGCGCGATGATCAAGCTGCGCCAAGCGCTTTCGCGGCAGCGGAAATAGCGATGAATCACCAGGAACTCATCAACCTGCTGCCGCTTGCCGCGCTCGACCGGCTGGAGCCCGACGAGGCCCGCGAACTGGATGAACATCTGCGCGAAGGATGCGAGCAATGCGAGACCGAACTGCGCGCGTGGCGCGAGACCGCGGCCTCGTTTGCCACGGCGCTCGAGCCAGCCGGATCGGAACAACGCGTGTGGCAGCGGCTGGAGGCGCGCTTGCACGCCGACGCCGCCGCCGCTCATTCCCTGGCGCGCACGGCCTCGCGCCTGCGCCGGGCCGATCTAGCGCAGCGGCGGCCACGCTTCGGATGGTGGCGCGGGGTGGCCGCGGTCGCTGCGGCGGCGGCCCTTTCGCTCTTCTTCTACAACCGCGTTATCAGCGACCGCGCTAGCCGCATCGAGCTGCAGCAGCTTGCGCAACTGGAATCACTCGGTTCACAGCTTAGGAACTCGCGCTCCGACCTCACCGCCGCGCAGACCGAAGCGCAGACACTGCGCAGCGTGCTCGATGAGCGCGTCAGGCTCGATCGCGTACTGATGTCGCCCGATCTCCAGCTCACCCGTCTGGCACCGGCCGGACCGGCGCGCGGCGCCGGCGGCGTAGTCGCCGTAAGCCACGCCTCGCGCGCTGCGATGATCCAGGCTTTCGGGCTGCCGCCCACGCCGCCCGGCAAGAGCTACGAACTGTGGTGGATCACCAAGGAAGGCGGACCAACCAGGGCGGGATTATTCCATACGCAGGTCGGCCGCACCGCAGTGGCGTCCGCGTCGATGCCGCCAGTGGGCCAGCGCGTGATGCTCGCCGCAGTCACGCTGGAGCCTGCCGGCGGCGTGGACAAGCCCACCGGGCCGATGTACCTCAAGGGCGCGCCGGAACGGGAGTAGCGCAGGCATTCGCGCCACCGCGCGCTGATAACCGCTATTTGCGATTGCTGAAGGCGGCCAATCTCTCACGGATGTCGGGGGCGGGGCCGGGCGAGCGATAAACTTCATGGGCCAGGCCTTCCGCCAGCGGCATCCCTTCGGTTTCACGCAGCAAGCGCTTGTTGCCGCGCAGCGTATGCCATGCATTGGCCACAATCGTATCGGTCAGCTTGCGCAGATCAGCCTCGAAGACATCTTCGGGGAAGCAGTAATTGACCAGCCCCATCGCCAGCGCTTCGGCGCCGCTGTATGGACGCGACGTGGTCATCATCTCGATTGCCTTGGCGGCGCCGATCCGCCGCGGCAGCCGCTGGCTCATCCCCCACATCGGAATCAGCCCCAGCTTCGCATGGGTATCGGCAAAGCGCGCAGACTCCGACGCGACGATCAGGTCACACGCCAACGCCAGCTCCAGCCCGCCCGTATAACACACGCCATGCACGGCGCAGATCATGGGCTGGGGCAACTGCGCCACCATCTCCACGGTCTTGGCTTTGAAGTTGGGCTCCGGCTGGCGTACTCCCCGCTGAGTCATTTCCGCGATATCATTGCCGGCGGAAAAGCCCTTGCCGGCGCCGCGGATTACCACCAGGCCTATCTGATCGGTCTGCCGCGCAAGGTCTTCGAGATGCGCGCGAAGTTCCATAAACAGCGGCTGACTGAGCGAGTTGAGTTTGTCCGGGCGATTTAGCGTCAACGTCGCCAGCCCGTCACGATCTTCGCGAAGCACCAATTCGGACATCGTATTCTCCTTCCCGATCGACACGACCATAGCGCCCATCGCCACGTTTGCAAAACGCCGCCGAAAGGGCAATTAGAAGGACAGGGAGTAGCGAGATGAGCCAGCCAGCACCGAGAAGAAGAAAGGTCATGCAATTCATCGCCTGCGCACCCGGAGCGGACCGCGCCGCGTTTCGCGAGCATTACCTGCGCGGCTACGCGCCCCTGGTGCTGCTCCATAGCCCGCGCCTTTTGCGCTATGTCGTCAACCTGGTCGACGTGAAGGCGTCGATCCGGCATCGCGCCGGAGCGGCGCCGCTTAACCGTGAGGTGGACCCGCCGCCTTTCGAGGTCGTGACCGAGATGTGGTGGGAGAGCTTCGACGATTTCAAGGACCCGCAGCGCCGATACGCGGCGCCGGCGTCCGCCGAGCTGCTGGACGACGACCTGCGCACCATGGGCGCCACCGTCTATGACTACCTGATCGCCGAGACCATCCAATGGGATCGCACGCCCCGGCCCACGCTGGGCGAGCGCACCGCGGGGGTCAAGGCGATCCTCTTCACACGCCGCAATGAGAGCCTGGAAAACAAGCAGGTCGAGGCGTTGTGGCGCAACCACCGGATTGCCGCGGAGAAGTACCATTGCTTCGCAACCAGCTATATCCAGGACGGCGTCATTGCGCCGCTCACACCCGGCGCACCCGTAGTCCATGGATTGGCAGAGCTGTATTTTCCCACCAAAGAAGATCTTGAAGAACGGTTTTACGGCGGCACCATCGAGGGCGAGCAGGCGATAAGGGCCGATGCGGGACCATTCGTGGCCGAGGCGATCGCACTGTACAGCGGCGAGTACGTACTGCGGGAGTGAGCGAAATCTCCCAGTGGGGCGGGCCGCCATGCCCGCCGGCGGGGAGTGGAGGGGCAGCCGCGCAGAGCAGACCACCCGCCGCGTGGCTACCGGCCAGGACTGCGAAATAACGGCGATGTCTCGCGCCGGTACAATAGCACTTGGCCGATAGAATCTTATCTGCCGCAGTCATAACACCGCCTAGGAAACATTTCCGCAGCCGAGCGCCGCCGCCAGCTTGTCGCCTTGCGCCTGTGCCTGCCCGATTGGCCTCACCAGTTGGCAGGGGCCGCTTTCGTTGATCGCGCGCTGAAATAATCCCTCAGCGCCCGGCGCCGCCAACTGAAGGCATACGCTGATTCCACCGGCGGATTCACCGAAAATCGTGACGCGGCTGGAATCGCCGCCGAATGCGGCGATGTTGCGCCGCACCCATTTGAGCGCCTCCTGCTGATCGAGCAGCCCATAATTGCCCGACACGTGATGCGGATTTTCGGCGTCTAGCAACTTGTGGGCCAAAAAGCCGAATGGGCCCAGGCGATAGTTGATGGTCACGACGACCACCTTGCCCTTGACGGCCAGTACACTGCCATCGGTGTCCTCACTCGACCCGACTAAAAAAGTGCCGCCGTGGATCCAGACCATCACCGGCAGCCGCCGGCGTGCCGTGTTGGGGGTATAAATATTCAGGTACAGGCAGTCTTCGGAACTATGGTTGGCCAGTCCCGGCACAAAGCTCACCTGCGCGCAGCTTGAGCGAAAGCGGGTCGCATCCCAGGCGGCGGTCCAGGACGCATGGGACACCGGCGCCTTCCAACGCAGTTCTCCAGTCGGCGGTGCGGCGTACGGGATGCCAAGAAATTCGCGATGATTTCCCGCGACCAGGCCGTGCACCGGTCCCTCATTGGTCATCACCATCGACGCATCGTGCGCCGGATGAGCCGCCGAACGCGTGTGCGTGCGCGCTTGCGCGCAGGCGGGTCCAGCCACTGATAGCGACAGAATCGCAGCGGCAGCGATCGCGAGAAGAGCCATCATCCTGGATCGGTTCATTGGATCTCCCAGTATCCGGCAGGAGTGAAATACCGCTTGGGGAGTGGTATAAACCACCATCGAGCGGGAACGCAAATGTTCCTCTATTGCGGCCGCAGGAGGATTGACTATGGGAACCAGCGAAAACAAACAGATCCTGACGGAATTTTTCTCCCACTCCTCCGCCGGGCGTCGGCCGCAGGCCCTCGACCTGCTGGCTGAGGACGCGACCTGGTGGGCGCCCGGAGTCGGGGTAATGAGCAAGGCCCAGTTTGCCGAAATGATGGGCTACATGGATAAAATCCTGAAAGGTCCGGTAAAGATCACGTTCAAAAGAATGACGGCCGAGGAAGACCGCGTCGCAGCCGAAGCCGAAAGCGACGCCGACGTCGTCAACGGCAAGCATTACCACAACACCTATCATTTCCTGGTGGTGATCCGCGGCGGCAAAATCCGCGAGGTCAAGGAGTACAACGACACCAGGTATGCGATGGACGTGTTCGGCGATCTGATCCCCGCAAACAAATAGCCCCTCTGAAAAACAGTAGGGCAGGCGTCCCTGCCTGCCATCGATGCGCGAGTTCTCTTTCGCGCTACCTTTTTTGTATTGGGTGGCGCGAGAAAAGAACTCGCGCGTCATCGACAGGCGAGACGCCTGTCCCACTATTTTTAGCCGCGACTCGCGAGGGCTCAGGGAGCCTTGCCCTTATGCACCGCATCGAGCGCTTCTTTGCCGTACATTTGCTCCATCATGAAGGTCAGGTCGGGGTTGCGGCGCAGTTCATGGCCGCCGTCCACGGCGAAGCTCTGACCGGTCATCCAGGAGGATTCGGGGCCGGCCAGATAGCGGACCGCGGCGGCGATGTCGTCGGGCTCACCGGTGCGCCCCAGCGGCATCTGCTCGACAAACTTGCCGTGGACAGGTTCCTGCATGAGGCGATCGTTATTGCTGGCGCGCATCAAACCGGGGCGCACCGCGTTGATGCGGATACCCGCGGCGCCCAGTTCCTCGGCCGCGGCCTGCACGAAGTTCTCCAGCCCGCCCTTGGCAGTACCGTAACCAACCAGGCCGTTGAACGGCATCTTGGCGGCGGTCGAAGAGATGCAGACGATAGCGCCGCCCGGCGTCATCATCGGCACGCCGTAGCGCACGGCGATAAATGTCGTAACGAGATTTATTTCCAGATCCTTTCTGAAATGATCCTCCGTACACATCAGCAGCGGGCGGTATCCCACCGATCCCCCGACCGTTGGCACCACGATGTCCAGACGGTTGGCAATTGCATAGGCTTGGCCCAGCGCGGAGCGCACATCTTGCGCGTTGCGCGCGTCACCCGCGTAGATCTCGATGCGGCCGCCGGGCACCTCGGTCTGCAACTCGGCCCTGGTTTTCTCCAGAGCATCAGCGCGACGCGCCATCAGCAGCACGCTGGCGCCGTCGCGCAGTATCCATTTCGCGCTATACCTGCCGATCGCACCGCTGCCACCCGTGATGAAGGCGGTCTTTCCCGCCAAAGGCCGATTATCACTCATGGTCTTCTCCGCACTTCAAATTGCTCAGGACGCGCCGCCCTTGACGGCGACGATTTTATCGAAAAACCGCTCCAGATCATCGGGCCCAGCGCACCAAATCCTCGGCTGCATCTCGATCACGTTGACGCCGGCTTTTTCGTACTCCGTAATCGAAGCCAGCGTGGCGTCGAGATCGGGCCTGCCGTCCGATCCCATGACGGCGCGCGGCCCCGACCTGACCCCTGCTTGCGCCGGATCGCGGCCGGCCGCGGCGAACGCAGCGCGAAGATTTTTGATGTGCGCGGCCAGTTTGCCGGAATCTTGCTCCATCGGAACCCAGCCGTCGCCGTATTCGGCGATGCGCGCGAAGTTGCGCTCCGATGGCGCCAGACCAAACCAGAACGGGATGCGCTGTTGCACCGGGCGCGGCCAGGCATGGATGTGCTCGAAGCTGACGCTTTCGCCCCGATAATCTGCCGGCGCCGTGCTCCATAGCAGCCGGCAGACCTCGATCTGCTCCTCCATCCTTTTGTAACGCCCCTTAAACGGAATACCCGAGGCATCATACTCCGCCTTCTGCCAACCCACGCCGATACCGATTTCGACCCGTCCCCGCGACAGAACGTCGAGCGTCGCCAACTGCTTGGCCAGCAGCACTGCGGGCCGCACGGGCGCGACCAGAACCCCCGCGGATAGCCGTATCCGCCGGGTGACGCCAGCGATTGCCGAAAGGACCGTTATCGGATCGTACCAGGGAAAGTCCAACCCGACTGGAAACTTACCGTAGGGATAATTAACCAGATGTTCTTCGACAGAATGTGGTCGGTAAGGCTCACCAGGTCCACGCCCTTGCTATCGGCCAGCCGGACCACCTCAAGCACGCCGGAGAGATCACCATCGAACCATTGCTGCAAGCCGAACAGTCCTATCCCGATTCTCACTTTTTTCTCCCCTCGCCGAAGAACCGGCCTCGCGCCCGACGATATCGCCCAGTCCGCCGCTCACGCAATCGCCGCATCGGCCGCCTGCTTATCCACGCGCTTGCCGGCTGCGATCCACACCCCTTTTCTTAAGCGTCGTGCTATATCTTGCTGCCAGCTCGATCGTCGGGAGCCCGCAGCAAACGGCTGCATTTGTCAGTTGGCTCAGGAGGGTAGCGTGAAAGCGTATCAACTCACCAAATGGCAGGCCGAAGGTGAAGTGCGGGAGGTACCGGTGCCCGAGCCGGGGCCCGGGCAGGTGCTGATAAAGACCGGGGGTGCGGGCGCATGCCATTCGGACCTGCACCTGATGGAATCCCCCGGACAGAATTCGCTGTGGCGCCTGCCCTTCACTTTAGGGCATGAAAACGCCGGATGGGTGGAACGGCTCGGTGCCGGCGTCAGCGGTCTGCGTCCGGGCGATCCGGTGTTGTCTTATTGCATCTGGGGATGCGGGGCGTGTCGAAACTGCCGCGCCGATCTCGAACAATACTGCGAGAAGTCGGTGGGCATTACCGACGGCGCCGGCCTTGGGCATGACGGCGGGATGGCCGAGTACTTTTTGGTTCCCGCGGCCCGCTTTCTCCTGCCGCTCCACACCCTGCATCCGCGCGACGCGGCGCCGCTGGCCGACGCGGGATTGACGCCTTATCACGCTGTCAGGCGCTCGCTCGATCTGCTCAAGCCCGGCTCCACCGCGGTGATAATCGGCGCCGGCGGACTGGGCCAGATGGCGATCCAGATCATCACGGCGTTGACCCCAGCCCGCGTGATCGCGGTCGACACCGCCGAGCAGAAGCTCCAGGCCGCCAGCCGGTTCGGCGCGGACGAGGCTGTGAGGTCCGGCGATGAGGCGGCCAAACAGATTCGGGACTTGACCCGGGGGGCCGGCGCCGAAGTGGTGCTCGACATCGTCGGGACCGACGCGACGCTAAAGCTTGCCGCCGAAGTTGCGCGGCCGTTGGGACATATCACCGTGGTGGGCGTCGCGGGCGGCACTTTGCCCTTTAACTTTATGCGCGTGCCACTTCAATGTTCGGTTTCGACTACATATTACGGGACCAAGAACGAACTGACGGAAGTAATCGCGTTGGCTGAAGCGGGCAAGCTGCGCGCCGACACCGAGTTCTTTACCCTCGATCAGGCCGGCGAGGCCTATCAGCGTTTGCGCCGGGGCGCGATCGACGGCCGCGCCGTTATCGTTCCGGGCTGATGAACGCTTAGAAGAACGCCAGCGGGTTGACCGGTGAAGAGGTGCCCCGCTCCAGTACCAGCGGCGCCAGCACGAAGAGGAACTCGTAGCGGCCATGGCTGGCGGATGCTTGCGCCAGCGCTTCGAGATCGGCGTTGTCGATCAGATGGACGCCCATCGCCACTATGGTTACCGCATGGATCGGAAAGGGCGTTTCCTTGTAGCCGCTGGGCGCGACGTCGCTGATGCCGTCGGAGCCCAGCAGCGCGATCCTGCGCTCGAATAGCCAGGGCAGGCAGGAAGCGTCCAGCCCCGCCATCCCCAGGCGCATGATGTCCCACGCTCCCTCGGTCTTGCGCTTGAGCGTGCGTCCGGTGCGCACCAGCAGCACGTCGCCCTCCCCTATTTCAACGCGATGGAGCTTTTGCGCAGCCTCGAGCTCTTCGGGGAAAATCGCCTCGCCCGGCTCCAGCCATCGCACGCCCCGCACCGCCGGGATATCCAGCAGCACGCCGCGGGTCAGCACGCCGTCGCGCATGACGTCGACGCCGCATCGATGGGCCCCGTCGGCGCGGACCTCACCGGCGTCGAAGCCGTTGTACATCTTGTTTTGCCAAAAGACGTGGCAGAGCGCGTCCAGATGCGTGGTCGCCATGCCGTGAGGCGAAATCGCGAAATAGTCCATCGACTGATGGTAGGTGGCCCGCGCCTCCGTTCCCATCTGATACGTCAGGTGAGTCACGGGATTGGGGTTGTCGATACCGGGCGTGGTCGGCAGCGGCAGCGCGAGCGAAATCGCCTGTCCCGTTTGCACCAGGCGGCTGGCAGCAACGCGTTTTTGTTCGGTAATAAAGTTAAGCGCGCCGCGCTGATCGTCTTTGCCCCAGCGCCCCCAGTTGCTCAGCTTGTCGAACAGTCCCTTTACATCAGCCGCGTCAAGTTTGGTCGCCATGTTAGCTCCTGAGGAAAGGAGTGAGGGGAGAGGAGTGAGTAGTGAGAGGGGGAGCAGGCAAGTCTATCTTTTTCACTACTCATTTCTCGTTTCTGATTTCTCGTTTCTCACTTCTCAATTCTTACTCCCCCTCTTCTCTCACTCCTCACTTCTCTCCCCTCACTTCTATCTTTTTCCCCCCGCGCGATCCAAAGTAACAGAGCAAGTGCAGGTAGCGTCGCGACAGTGGTCAGGAGAAAGAACCCAACCCATCCCATCTTTTCGGCCAGCACGCCGCCTGACGACGCTACCATTGTGCGTCCGACGGCGGCCAGCGAGGATAGCAGCGCGTACTGCGTCGCCGTAAAGGCGGGCGAGCAGAGGCCGGAGAGATAGGCCACCAGGGCGGCACCCGCCATCGCGCCGGTCAGGTTCTCGGCCACCACACACAGGGCCAGGTAGTCGAGCCGATGGCCGCCGACTGCCTGCAATACGTAGAACAGGTTGCCCGTGGATTGAAGCAGACCGCACAGCAAAAGCGCGCGCACAACGCCCAGCCGCGCCGTAACCACGCCGCCAGCCAGCGCCCCAAGTACGGTCGCGACGAATCCGAACAGCTTGGAGACGGCGGCAATCTGGTCGAGCGAAAAGCCCAGCGAAATGTATAGCGGCATCGCCATCACACCCGCCATCGCCTCGCCCAGTTTGTAGCCCAGGATGAAGAGCAGGATCGCGGGCCAGCGCGGCCGCCGCATGAAGTCCGCAAAAGGCCCGGCGACCGCGGTCGCGAACCATTGCCGTATCGCATCCCATCCGCCGGCCTGGGCCTGGCGCGCGTTATCCTCCGGACGCGCCGGCTCGGGGCCGAACAGGAACACGAGCAGGCCTACCGCCAGCAGCGCGGCCATCGTCGCATACGCCACGAACCATCCGGCGCGCGCCGCGATTATCAGGGCGCCAGCACCGGCGACCAGCATCGCCAGCCGGTAGCCGGTCTGAATCATTCCTGCGCCGGGCCCCTGTTGCTCGTCGGTGAGGATCTCGACGCGATAGGCGTCGATTACGATGTCCTGACTGGCCGAAAGAAAGGCGACCATCAGCGCGAGTACCGCCAGACGACCGAGGTGACGCTGTGGGTCGCATGCCCCCAAAGCCAGGGTGACCGCGATCAGCGCGATTTGAATCGTAACTCCCCAGCCGCGCCGCCGCCCGATCGGCAGGGGCGGCGGCAGCCGATCGATAAGCGGCGACCAGAGGAACTTCAAGGCGTAGGGCGTACCGACGAGGGCGAAGGCGCCGATCGCGCTGCGCGTTACGCCGACCGTCGCAAGCCAGGCGGAAAGCGTGGAAAAGGTGAGCAGCAGCGGCAGGCCGCTGGCAAAGCCCAGCGGCAGGATCAGCAACACGCGCCGATCGCCATACACGGCCAGCGAATGCAGCCAACCGCCTGAGTCGTTCCTCGCCGCCGGGGTCAAACGAACATCTGCTGTCGTTTTTTCACCCAAGGTACAGAAGTGCGCTAATGCCCCGCACGCAGCGCGACCGGGGAGGCGACGTCACGGTCACGGCCTTCCGCCGGATACACCAGCATCGCGAACACTGCAGCCGCCAGCATCAAAGCGCCGCAAAGCTCGTACGCCGCGGTGTAACTCGCGGTGGTATCGTAGATGTGCCCCGCCACTATCGGGCCCGCGCCGGAGCCGATCGTGGCAATCAGTCCGATGATTCCCGCCAGCGAGCCGAAACTCTTAAGTCCCAATGATTCGGCCAACAGGGCAGAGCCGAGCGCAGTGCCCGAACCAATGGTCAGCCCGTAGCACACCATAAAGATCAGCATCAGCAGCGTCGTCAAATGATGGCCCCCGAGGCCCAGCAACAAAACCATGCTGACCGCCTGTACGATCAGCGAGCCGATCAGGACCGGCTTGGCGCCGAACCGATCCGCCAGCGTGCCCAGCAGGAGATAGCCCGGAAGCGAAACTGCAACGGCAGCGCCAAAAACGTATGCGGCCGCCTGTGCGGAATAGCCGGCCCCAATCAGATACGGGACCATATGGAAATATGCGCCGGCAAAGGCGACGGTGAACCCCAGATGCATCCCGACCAACATCCAGAACGGAGCCGAAAGCAGCGCGGGACCGAGATCCAGTCCGGTCAAGGCGCCGGCTTGTTCCTCCGCGCTTTCGCCCGCGGGACGCGTGCGTATCATCAGTAGGGCGATCGGCAGCGCCACGACGAACATCGGAACCCCGATGCAGACCATCGTCGCCCGCCATCCGTGGGCCAGAATCAGATGGGCCACCAGCGGCGGCCACAGGCAGCCGCCCAGTCCGGCGCCGGCGATGGTAATCCCGATCGCCAGCGCCCGCTTCTCGGCGAACCAGTTGGCGGCCACCACCATACCGGGCAGGATAGTCGAGGAGCCGACTCCCAGACCCATGATTCCGTAGCATACGACCAGCGCCTCCAGGGAATGCGCGCGGCTGGCAAGCAGGAAGGACAATCCCGCCAGTGCGATGCCAATGCTCATTGGGATGCGCACCGGCATGCGGTCCAGCAGCCAGCCCACCAGCGGGTTGACAATGCCCATCGCAACCAGAAAAGCAGTCGCCATCAACGAAATCTGCTGGCGGCTCCAGCCGAACTCCTTGATCAGCGGGGTGAAGAAGATACCGATGGTGCCGATACTCGGACCCATCACGATGAAATTCACCGCCACCACGCCCGCGATTACCAGCCAACCCTGACGGTCATGCTGCGTCATCTGGAAACCCTCCGATTGCTGCACATGGCCAACGCTCCCCAGCGAAATTGCGCTATCCGCGTTGTCGCACAAGCGGCGGCAGAGAAACAATAGCTGCAATGAGACTGGCTGATTGACGAATGCCGACGCCGCGGCCCCAGGTCAACGCGCCGCTTTCATCAGATCAGGGGATGACGCCTTCGCTCTTAAGCTGCGCGATGTCCTCCCAACTGCGGCCCATCTCGAGCAGCACGGTTTCGGTATCCTGTCCGAACTCCGGAGCGACGCTGCGCGAGCGCCACGGCGTGCCGTAAAAGTCCACCGGACCGGCCGGCTGGCGCATCACGCCGCCCTCTGGCTTCGGCACGTCCACAAAGAGTCCCGCGCCCTCGGCCTGCGGATCGTTCATTAACTCCGCGGCGGATTGCACCGGGCACCACCAGACGTCCTCGCGATCGAAGATAGCGCCCCACTCCGACAGCGTTTTGGTGGCGAAGATTTGATCGAGCATCGCCACCAGGTCGCGCGCGTGCTGGTAGCGTTTGCTATGCGACTCATAGCGCGGATCACCAATCAGCTCGGGGCGGCCGATCGCGCGCATCAGCCCGGGCCAGGCGCGGTCGCCCTGCAAGCCCAGCAGCCAAAACCATTTGCGCTCCGAATCACGGTAGCAATTGATCGCGACGTTGAAGCTCTTTTCGCGGGTGACCGGCGGCGTCCGAATGCCGCGCAGCGCGGTAAACATCGGTGAGCTGAGGTAATAAGTGCCCATCCGCATCAGCGACGTGGCCACCAACTGGCCCTCGCCCGTGCTGTGGCGGGCGTTGAGCGCCGCGCACGTTCCGGCGACCGCCGCCACCGCGGTGTTATGGTCCCCGATTCCGCCGGCCCTGAAGAGCGGCTCCGCGTCGGGTCCCATAGTCTCGAACGCGACTCCGGCTCGGGCCCAATACGAACCCACGTCATAGCCGGCTTTGTCGCGATCGGGCCCGGCCAGTCCATAGCCGGTCAGTATCGTGTAGACGAGCCGCCGGTTGACCTGCTTGAGCGACTCGTAGTCCATCTTCATCTTCTCCAGGCTCGGCACGCGCATGTTGGTTAAGAACACGTCGGCGCCGGCGACCATCTCATAGGCGATCTCAAGGCCTCTGGGCTTTTTCAAATCAAGCGCCACACCACGTTTGCCCCGGTTGTCGACGTGAAACATCGGATTGACCTCGCCGCGGCCAAGCTCGCGAGAGCCCATCGACAGCGCGCGGAATGGGTCGCCTTCGGGCGGTTCGATCTTGATCACATCGGCGCCCCAATCGGCCAACATCGCCCCCGCCGCCGGCCCAGCCAGCCAAATCGCAAGTTCAACCACTTTGATGCCGCTTAAAGGACCAGTCATGCTCACCTCACATGCAACTGATGAGTTCCATTATCGATCAGACGGCTGAACTATAGAGAGAGGAAGGGCGGAAGGGAACTGCTGCTAATTGCGGGTGGAACAAAACTGGGGCAGCATTGCTCATTTTGTGCTCACCGAAATGGCTGCGTGGGACCGGCTTTCCAGCCGGTCGTTCTTTTTCTGTGATTTCCGTGGAGATCTGAAATGACAGGCTAGAAAACCTGTCCCA
>DASZGF010000218.1:0-3300 GCA_035939115.1 Binataceae bacterium (SeqCode) | reverse complement strand
GGAACAGGGCGCAGTGGTCCAGACCATCACGGCATGGCATCGGCGCGGCATCCGGGTCGTATTCCTGCCCGGCAACCATGACGAGGTGAGCATCGATCTGGCCCACGCCCTGCTCGGGCCGCTTCCGGTCGCCTCCGAATTGATTCATCGGACGGCAGACGGCCGCCGGATGCTGGTGATCCATGGGCATCAATTCGACGGCTCGCTCAACCCCAACCGCTGGATGCACATGCTGGGGGGCCAGGCTTACCATCACGCGCTGCGCATCGATCGCTGGTACAGTGACCAGGGATTAAGGAGAGAGTATAGCGCGGTCTCCCCGGCATTCTACATCAAGCGGCGCCTCGCCAAGGCGGTTCGCTATCTAACCGATTTCGCCGATCGCGCCGTCGTGCAAACCGCGCGCCGGCATCGGGCCGACGGGGTCATCTGCGGCCATACCCATTACCCGGAGCAGCGCCAGATCGGTCCGATCACCTACATCAATGACGGCGACTGGGTAAAAAGCTGCACTGCTCTGGTCGAGGAGCATAGCGGCGTCCTGCGGCTGTTGCAGCGCGACGATGTGCGGGGCGGCTGGGTCGAATCCAATCCGGCCGCCGAGCTGGCAGTGTCATGAACACGCAGCGCGCGGCGCGGGCGGGCCGGGGGGTCGATCTGATCTTCTTCGATGCGGGGGGAGGCCACCGGGCCTCAGCAATGGCTTTGGCGGCGGCCGCCGACCAGCAGCGCCGTTCATGGTATGCGAACCCGGTCAATCTGCGCGACCTGCTGGGGCCTCTCGATTTCATCCACAACAGTATCGGCATACGCTTCGAGGACTTTTATAATCGACTGCTCAAATCCGGCCTGACCGTGGGTACCGGAGCGATGCTGCGGCTGGCGCAGACGCTGATCGCGCTCCGGCATGCGCAGGAGGTCGCGCTGCTGACGCGCCATTGGCTGACGCCGGCACCGGCGCTGGTGATTTCGCTGATCCCGAACTTCAACCGCGCCATCTTCGAGGGCTTGCGCGACGCCGACCATTACGCTCGCCGCCCGCCCACGCCGATGGTGACGGTGCTGACCGACTTCGCCGACTATCCGCCGCATTTCTGGATCGAACCCCAGCGACAATTTTTCATTTGCGGGTCAGCGCGCGCGGTCGAGCAGGCAGCGGAGATGGGTCATTCGCGGCAGCGTATATTCCAGACTTCGGGAATGATCGTGCGGCCGGAATTTTATCAGCCGATGGCGCTCAGCCGCGATTATGAGCGGCGGCGGTTGGGCCTTAGGGCGGACCTTCCGACCGGCCTAGTCATGTTCGGCGCATTCGGCTCGCGCCGAATGATTGCGATCGCGCGGCGCGTTTCCGCCGCGCGGCTCAAGACGCAGCTCATTTTTCTTTGCGGACACAATCAAGCGCTTGGACAGCGCCTGTCCGCGATGCGCCTGCCGTATCCCCATCGAGTCGAGGGCTTCACGCCGCAGCCGCATTACTTTATGCGGCTGGCGGATTATTTCATCGGCAAACCAGGTCCGGGCAGCCTGAGCGAGGCCTGGCTCATGGGATTGCCGGTGATCGTGGAGCGCAACGCCTGGACGATGGTCCAGGAGCGCTACAATACCGAGTTGATCCGGCAGCAGCGGCTGGGCATGGTGTTGGGCTCCTTCAAAGACATCGCGCAGGGCATCGCGCCGATGCTCGACCCCGAGCGATTGGCCGGATTTCGGGCGCGCGTTAATGCGCTTAACAACCGGGCCGTGTTCGAGATACCCGCAATCGTTGACGAACTGATGGGCCGGAGCGGCGTCAATGCTACTTCAGTGGATGGTCGCGGCAGAATTCCAGCATCGGGCGTGTCCAGCTAAGCGGCCAGCGGCTGTGATTGGCCAGCCCCAGCATCCACGCCAGCGGATTTGACACCATGTCGGGATCGCCATCGGGGTCCGTGCCGCACGCGCGCATGCATCCACTGACTTGGCTGCCCAGGAAATCGACGATCGTATCGTTAACGTTGATGCCCGCTGCGGTCAGTTGGCTGGTGAGTTGCTCGCAGTTGGGACAGATCCCCGTCACGTCGCAGTTGTTGTGGATGTGCAGGTTGGGAAGGCGCGGATTGAAGATCTGAATTTCGGCGTCCCCCTGGGGCGATCGGGCGACGGGTTTTTGCGGGCAGGGATCATCGAAGGCGCCGAAAGGATCGGGCGCCGAATAGACCGCGGCGGCTGCGATATTGGGCCGATTGAGGGCGTACAGATAGGCCATCGCCGCTCCGTTGGACCATCCGGTGAGGTACACGCGTTTGGTGTCGATCCTGCCCGTCGCCGCTTCTTCGGCGATAAAGTGGTCAATGGCGGCCGCGTCGACGTTCTCTTTGTAAACCGCGTCGCCGATCTTCACGTCGCCGGCGGGATTTAGCTGGCGGTACCAATTATCCCATCCGACGCCATTTTCATCCGGAAACGGATAGTAGTGACTGGTCTTGCGGCCGCCGGGCTCGAGCACGATGAATCCGCGCGTGCCCTCGGCGCCCAAAGCCATGGAATTGCGATAGTGGAGCAGGTTGGTCAGATGGATAGTCTCAGTCCCGAACAGGGAGGGATGCAGATAGACGACCATCGGCAAAGCGCCCGCTCCCGCCTCCGGCTCGTAAAGGCAGGCATAACGCTCGGTCCCGTTGGAATCCTTCCACGGTCCCAGCCGTACGCCTGCCAAACAAAGGGGTCTTTCGCCCTGGATCGTATCCGCCGGTGGATCGCCGAACGGTCCGCATGCCTTGACGTTCGGACCGGGGGGGTTCTGATTGGCCGTACTGCACGCCCCGACGGTGGTAGCCAGACACACCACGAATAGGGTCGAAATTCGAAGCCGTGTCTTTGCCTCGGAGCGCGTTTGCGTCGTCATTCCGCGCGGTTTCGGGGCTGTCAGGGTCGATCACGGCGCAGGCGTTCGATTGTCACGCTGGTGGCTCGTCCTTCCAGTAGTTTGGCGAAAACCACTTTGCCGCCGTAGCTTTGTATGAAATCGGCCCCGTCAACGGTCTTGCCCTGCCAATCCTCTCCCTTGACCAGGATGTCGGGACGGACTGCATGGATAATCTGTTCGGCCCGCGGATCGTCGAATATCACCACGTAATCGACCGCTTCCAATGCCCCGAGCAGACGAGCCCGATCGGCGGCCGCATAGACCGGACGGCCTTCGCCCTTGATCTGGCGCACGCTGGCGTCGTCGTTCAGACCCACCACCAACAGGTCGCCTTGGGAGCGCGCAAACTCCAGCGAGTCGATATGGCCGGCGTGCAGCAGGTCGAAGCAGCC
>DASZGF010000217.1:0-31302 GCA_035939115.1 Binataceae bacterium (SeqCode) | reverse complement strand
GCCGCCGCCGACGGCTCTACCGTTGACCGCGGCGAAGATGGGCCTTCTCATATTACGCAGCGTGTAGAGCGTCCGATCGAAGGCCCTCCGCTGCCTCAGCCATTGCTCCGAATCCATGGCTTTGCGTTCGCGCAGGTCGGCACCGCGGCAAAAATCCTGTCCGGCTCCCGTCACGATGGCGCACCGCACGGTAACTTTCGCCTCGATCTCTTCGATGATCTCGGAGAAGCGGACGCCCAGCGCCGTCGTGACGGTGTTGCCGGCTTGCGGCCGATTGAAGGTGATGATGGCCGTTCTTCCGCCGTAAAAGTACTCGAGAAGCACGGGTTCCTTGGGTTCGTCGAAGTGAGGCGGCGGTTTGGGGTCAACTCCTCCCCACCTCTCGGGGGAATTTGGTGGGACGATCGTCTTCGTTCCTTCCTGTTGAGCCATGTTCTCCTCCTTTTCCCAGTGAAGGCCGATGTCGATGATGCTTCATCCTTTAGGCAACCTACATGTTGATTAGGAACGTGCCGATGGGAAAATCGCCATGATAGTGCTCGCCGATCACACGCCCGGTCGACCAGCGCAACAGTGATCCCAGGCCACCGCCTAAACCGACCCACATAACATCCAACGGCGTCATCCCGGCTACTCCGGTCCTGAACTGGACTTCCAAATCATTATTGCCACCGCAACAACTGTCAACAACCTCCTGTTGGCTCTCCTGACCTAACGGGTATCTCGTCGTGCAACGCGCTCTAGGATAAGTCTTCCAATCCGCCCGGGCTATGCAAATTCGCCATGGACGAAAAAGGAATCGAGGCGTGTCATCGGCCATCGGCCGGCGGATCAAGGAAGCCAGATTCCCGGCGGTCAAAAGCCTCGACAGCTTCGAGTTCACCGCGATCCCCTCGCTCAACAAGTCGCTGGTGCTGGAGCTGGCACGCTCGGAGTACGTCGGCCGCCGCGAGAACATCATCGCTGTTGGCAACAGTGGCACTGGCAAGACTCACGTGGCCCTTGGGCTAGGTCTGGCCGCCTGCCAGAAGGGGCTCGCGGTCGGCTTCACTACCGCCGCTGCTTTGGTCAACGAACTACACGAAGCGCGCGATGAAAAGCGTCTACTGCGCCTTCAACGTCAGCTCGCCGGCTACAAGCTACTGATCGTCGATGAACTGGGCTAAGCTCACCGCACCCCTCGCGGATCAGCAGCAAGGCGGCCCGCAACCAAACAGCCGTCCGGAGGAACCCCGCCATGAAGACCAGAATCGACGCATTGCTTACCGAACTCAAAATAGACTACGTGGACCAGATTCCGTCCGTTGATTCGGAGGAGCGTCGTCGGGCGAGAAAAGCTTTTCGCGATTTTGTCGAGGGTGCCGCCGCCGGGGACGCCGCCCGGATGCTGTCCGACCTCCGGAACCTGGATTTCGGCGATATTCACGGTTTCGGATGGCCGCGCGCCATGCGCGCAATCGCGCGGATTGGCTCAGTGCCGCAGAGAACCCGGGATGTTTTTCTTCGCTTGTATGTGCGGTTTGGTGACCACATACGCCAAAGACAGACCATAGGAGCGCGTCCTGGGCTTCGGCGCACCTTGGCCGCGATACAGCCATAAGTCTGGTCCTCTATACGGCGGAAGTAAAATTCTCAGGCCGGAAATCAACGCAAGGTCGTCGCGCGCATGGAGCGACGCCCGCGTTGTAGCGGAAGCGCACGCGCAAGGACTTTGGCGGCATTCCGAAGGCGGCAGCGTGGTGCTGAAGACGTTCGCCCCAGCGGATGCGATCATTTATCGCATCCCCCACACAGAAGACCGGTATCGAGAGAACGAATATTTGGTTGATCGACTTCGCCTTCATCGGGTCAAAGTCGTCGCAAAATACGATCTGGCGACCGCCCCGGTCCAATAAGGATAGGATTTCTCGGCGCCGGAACCGACCCATCCGTCGGCCTCCGGCGCTGCAGTCGACCGACACCGGCCCGCGCCGCGGGCCGGCTTAAGCAGCCTGCGTATTCGATTGGATACCGGGGAGCTACCCGCGCTCTGTGCGGTGGGAAAGATACACCGCCGCGCGTACCGTTCAGGGTGCCGGCGCGCCATCATCCACGCCCGCGCGGTCCAATCGCCGCGGCTAAACGTTTCGGTCGTAACGACTTCACCATTAACCCGCAGAGTCACGAGCCGGCTCAAGAGTTGACTGCCGCGCGAGGCCTGGTAGATCTCCGCCAGGCCGGAAAGTTCCTCTTCGTGCTCGGCCCGCTGCAGTTCTTCGAGTTCTTCATAGATATCGCGCAGGCCGTCTCGCAAACTAAACATGAGCCACACGATCATGGCCCACGCTAGGAGTCCGTCCGAGAATTCGCTCTTGCGCCTGATTTGATTTACGATTGAACCAAGGGAACTGAAATGGGCAGACAGGTACCGATCGTGCTTTACGTGGTGGCGATGGCAGCCGTCATAGTCGGTGTAGATTTCGTGTTCTTCAGAAACCGATTCTGGGAACGGCTGACAGTGAATATTGGAATCGTCTTGGTGTTCGCAGCGTTCTACTTGAGATTCCTGAGGCGTCCATGAACAAGGGGCGACAGCGCCCTTTCGCTGCGATTGCGCAGACGCACTTCGACGTCCGCGCGAATCGATTTTAGTTCTTCATGGAAGGACCGCAAGCGCCATACGCACGCCGCAGACTAAACCTTTTCTACCGGAGAAAAAAAACGGGCCAGGAGATCCCGGCCCGGTTGAGCGCATCAGATTTTCGCTGGCCTCAGTTAAACCGGCATCACGCCGCCGCCCGCTTACGCGCCGGCGCCTTCTTGGCCGACTTGCGGGCCGGCTTGACCGCCGCGACCTTTACCGGCTCATTCGGACCGGGCGCCCCCGGCTCGGGGGTAACGGAGTCCGATTCGGACCCCGTTACCGGCGCAGGATAGGGGAGCGGCTCCTTACCCTTACGCTCCCGCCACAGGTTCTTGCAGGCGACCTTGACGAATTCGTCGAGGTCGACCAGACCGGCCACCCGGACGTCCTCGACCGCCAACCCGGCCGCCGCGCCGGCAACCGCCCGATCGAAGGCCCGCTCATAGACCGCGATGGTCAGTTTTCGAATCGCCTCGTTTTTCATATCAAAGCTCCTATAACAGTGAGATAGCGTATCATAGGTGAGTAAGCGCCATGCGTATGGCGCAGTCAAGGTGCAGCCGCAGCTACGGCGCTCGAAACCGCCCCGACCGGCCGGAATTTGCCTACTTTCTGCTGACAAGCGCCGCGCTGGCGTTAACGCCGGAATAGTGTAAATGTACACTATTCCCTTCTGCGCCAAGGGGTTGATTAAGATCGGCGAGCGCCGCGAACAAGCATGATCCCCATGCGTTACAACATCAGAAGTCTGTTGGTTCGCCGCACCGCCTCGATCATGACGGCGCTGGGCGTGGCGCTGGTCGTTATGATCCTGTTCATCCTGCTGGGATTCATCGCGGGACTGCAACAAACCGTGCTGCAGGCCGGCAACAGCGGCAATTGGGTGGTGCTGAGCCGAGGCGTCAACAACGAACCGGGCAGCTATATCACCCGCGAACAATACGAGATTATCCGGTCGCGGCCTGAAATTGCGGCCGGCGAGTCAGGCCAGTCACTGATTTCCCCCGAGATGGTCACCGGCTTCGACGCATCGCCTGAAGGCGCGCCGTCCAACAGCGGAGAGACCTTGCTGCGCGGAGTTTATCCGATCGCCTACCGAGTCCATCGCGCGATGCGCCTGGTGTCGGGGCGATGGCCCGCGCCGGGGCAGGCCGAGATGGTCGTCGGACGCAAGCTGGTCACGCGCTTTCCCAACCTGGCGCCGCCCGTGCAACTGCGTTTCGGCCGGCGGATGTGGAAGGTCGTCGGGGTGTTTTCGGACCGCGACAGCGCGCGCGAGTCCGAAATGTGGACCGACCTCGACGTGCTGCAGCAGGATATCCACTACCGGAACGGCTTTGCCTCGCTGCACGTGGTGCTGAAACCCGGCACCGAGGACGACTTCAAGCTCACCCTTAACAAGGATGCGCGGCTGCGCGTGGACGCAATTACCGAAGCGGAATTTTACTCCGCGGTATCGCAGTTCGCCGCCCAACTGCGCGCGATGGGTTTGGTGGTCGCAGCAATCCTGGCTATCGGCGCGATCTTCGGCGGGATGAACACCATGTACGCCGCCGTGGCGCGCCGCGGCAGGGAAATCGGCGTGCTGCGCGTGCTCGGCTTCAGCCGCATCAATGTGCTGGCCAGCTTCGTGATCGAAAGCGTGATGCTGGGGCTGATCGGTGGAATCGCGGGCGAATTGTTGGGCCTTGCGATCGCGCAGGCAACCGGGCTTTCCAGCCGCCTGATGAAGGCCGGGATGTTCATTTTCTCATTTCAGGCCGCGCCCTCTGCGTTCGCCGCGGGCTTGGCGGCGGCCGTCCTGATCGGGGCGATAGGCGGTTTTCTGCCGGCCCTGCGCGCCGCCCGCCTGCCCGTGATCGAATCGCTGCGCGAGAGCTAAGGGGCGAAACTATAGCAGGTATCCGTCTATGAACCTGGCTACATTGGTGACGCGCAATCTACGCCGCAACCAGCGGCGCACCATCCTGACAGTGCTCACCGTCGCCCTCTCCACTTTGATTTTCACCGTGCTGATGGCGGTGCCGGCCTCGATGGACCAGATCATCAAGGATGCCTCGGCGAGCCTGCGCGTGATGGTCAACAACCGCACCGGGCCCTGGTACGGCCTGCCGGTGCGCTACTGCGACGACGTCGACCGGATGCCCGGAGTGAGGGCCTGCGTGTCCTTTACCGGATGGTTTGGAACCTACCGCGATCCGCGCAACGTCATAATGGCGTTTGGGGCGGCTCCGGCGAACCTTTCAATTGGGGATGTCACACCCGACTACCAGATCTCGCGCGCGGCCCAGGAGGAGTTCGTGAAGAACAAGCGCGCGGCATGGGTGGGCAGCCTGCTGATGCGGCAAAACGGCTGGAAGGTTGGCGACCAGATAATGTTGCGGGGAACCGACGCCGACCATATGGAACTGAGCTTCGTAATCGTCGAAGTGATTCCCTCCAAGCATTATCCCAACATGTTCATTTTCCGGCGCGATTACCTGGAAGATGCGCTCAAGGCCCACGGCCAACCCGTGGGTGATTCGTGGCTCCTGATGGCGCGCGTGGCCGACCCCGGCCAGATTGGCGCTGTGATCAAAGAGATCGACGACCATTTTCACAACTCCGACTTCGAGACCCGTACTGTCACCGAGAGCGACGCGATCGCCGGCGGGCTGTCGGCGGTGGGCGACGTGCGCGGTATCGTCTACAGCCTGTGCGCCGTGGTGATCCTGACCATGCTGCTGATCGCCGCGAACTCGATGGCGATGACGGTGCGCGAACGGCTGGGCGAAGTCGCGGTCATCCGCGCCCTGGGCTTCGAGCGGCATCAGGTGGCGGCGATCCTGTTCGGCGAATGCGCGCTGATCGGCGCCATGGGCGGGCTGTTAGGCGCGGGAATCGCGCTCGCCCTGTTCGGTTCGGGTGTAACGCTGGGAGCGGTGCTGAGCGGGACAGGTTACCTGTGGGTGAGCCCAACAGTTGCAATCGAAGGCTTCGCCGTCGCGGTAATGCTCTGCGTGCTGAGCGGCCTGCTGCCAATTCTGACCGCCCTCCGCACCGCCCCCGCACTGGCGTTCCGGGAGGTGGTCTGATTATCGGCGACGTCGCGCGCCGACCGCGAACCGTGTCAGGATCGAGGCTCGGCTACGGTCACGTTAATTAAACCCAAAAACGGCAGTTGGAAGACGCGGAGGTGATTTTTCAGAGTTTGTCCGCCGCATCACCCTGCACGGGCGCTTCACGAAGCGCCGCTACAAAGACGCGCCGCTGCCAGTTTTTGGCGTAGGGGCGCTTCGTGAACCGCCCGTCAGGTTGCGGGCTAATCCGCAGGTGAGAAAAACACCCGCACATCCCTGACAGGGTGACGGTGATTTGCGACTGTCAAGATGGACCGAACAATGCAATCGTTATGGATGCAGAGAAGTCCAACTGATTGTTTTGGGTTAATAAATCTCTGTTGAGCGAACGATCTTTTCTGTCCCCTCTCTCAAGATACTCTCAAGATGAGGAGAGGGGACAGAAATGCCCGGGAGAGCGCGCACGTGTGCCGCGCGCCATCAATGATGCAAAGCACGGTCCTCGGTGATCAGGGAATGGAGCTCGCTGCGCTTGAACAGGCCTTCGACGCTGCGTGTGAATGCGACCGACAGCACCTCGCCCGGCTCGTCGTAGATGCTGGCCTGATCTTCGGGCATCATACCCGGGTTGTCGGGCGGATCGCTGTAGGTCTCGCTGCTGACACCGTGCCAGAACGGCACCGCAAAGGGCGGCTTGTAGATGGTCGCGTCAAGCGCGAACTCGGCCACGGTCTGCCAGCTTGGGTTCTTGTCGTTATCGACGACGCGCTGTTTTTTCACCCAGCATTTCACGATCCGGCTTTGCAGCACGTAATCGGCGTCAACGGGTTGGGCGGTGTATTGAGGCGTGGTTGACCCCGAAGCGATCATGCCGGCCTCCTGCGCGGCCTGCTCGATCGCCTTTTGAACGTCACTGGCCAGATCGCTGACGTATAGCCGCTGGATTCTCTCACCGCGCGAGTCAAGCGTAACGCCGATTAGCTGGCCCGGCCCGGAGTCTTGCGTCGGTACCTGAGCGCTGTTTTCGCAGGCGTCGGTCACCGCAAGCACCAGAATATGCCGGGGCGGATAAGTATGTTCAAAGCCCTTTACGAGCCCCGCATAGAACAGCAGATTCTGGGGCGACGCAGACTCCAGGTTGGAAGTCGAGTTGACCGTGGAGCAGCCCGACAGGACGCTGACGATCAACCCGACCATTAACCAGCGACCGAGACTGCCTGCATGCCCCGCCACACCGCCCCCTAGCTGCCGGGCGCGTGAGCCCGCTCGCGGAAGAGAAACAAGGTGGCGCCCACTTCGATCCGGTCGCCGCTCTTGAGCGGTTGGCGGCCGTTGACCGGGACCCGGTTCACGCTGACCGCGCCGCCCGCGGTGGGACTGACGAAAAAGTTTTTGCCCTCTTTGCGGATGATCGCATGCTGGGGCAGGACCGACTGGTCGCCAAACAGGCCGACATCGGCTTCTTCCGCCCTGCCGATGACCGTGACCGGCTTGACCAGGGAAAATTCCCGGCCCTCGCGGGCGTTGCGGCTGCCGCTGCGCACCACCATCAGGGAGCCACGCTTGAGCAGTTCGGTTACCAGCCCGATGAAGAATCCGATCAGCGCGCCTAGGACTATAATCGCGATGGCGCGGCCGAAGGCCTGGGGAAAGGTCAAGGTCAGGAACCAATAACACAAACCACCCAGCGCGCCGCCCAGAATTCCGCCCAGCGCGCCGTTGCGCTGGCGGGCGCCCGAACGGGAGGTGGTTCCCACGCCCAGACCGACCGCGATGCCCAGCACCGCCCATCCGACCACCCGGCCGTACAGTCCGCCCAGGATGTCGAAGCTTATCTCTCCCACCAGCATCCCAACCGCGCCGCCGATCGCGCCGATAATGCCGCCGCTGCGGATACCACGCAGCGCTTGGCGCCATTGACCGACACTCATCGCCTCGATTGCGGCCAGGAACGCGCCGATGAATAACCCGATCAGGGCGCCCAGCAGGGCGTCGCGAAGATAAACATAGCGGATTCCGAGGAAGGGCTCGGCCGCGCCCCAGGCAGCCAGCCCGCCCAAGCCGCCAGCCGCGGCATAAAACAGCAGCTTTTCGCGTGATACGTTAATCGCCATTTTTCAAGTAGACCCAGACAAAACGGTCAGTGCACCGACAGCCGGTAACAAATCCCGGTTGGAATCGGACCAGTTTGAACAGGATGACCAACCGCTCCGTAAACGGCAAGGGTTCAATTCACCTGCGCGTTCCAATTGCCCCGATCGTTGGGCGGCTCGGATTGAAAGCTCCCACTCATGGCTTCGCCCCGGCGCTGGCCCTCGAAATAGAGCACCCTGCCGCCGTAGGGAACCTGGAATTCGATATGATTGCCGCGGATGAAACCGTCAATCGGGGTAAGCCCGTAACCGGCCGCATGGATCACCAGCTCGCCGTGGAGAAAGCCGTTGGGCTGCGGGCGCAGCCGCAACTCAATGGGCACATTGTCTCTGCCGGCCAGACCGTCGAGCCTGCCGTTAGCCACGGTCGGCGAATCCAGGCTGGTGGGCGGCGCCGCGTACGACCCCGAACTGGGCGCGGGAGGCAGGCCGATGCCGGGGTTAAGGCTGGCGGTAGTCGACACGACGCGGAACTTGCGCTGCGCCAGGTACTGGCCGTTGAGGTAGAAGTTCACGGTGTACACGCCGGGCAGAAACGCACTCCCCGAAGAATTGCCGATACGCCCGCTGAAGGTCGCGGTTTTGGTCTTGTCGGAGACCATCCGCACGTCGTCAACGCTGCCCAGGGTATGACCATCGGGCGCGACGTAGGCGGCGTCAACGCGGTACTGATTCATATCCAGGCCGAACAGACGGTTCCTGAAGGAAACCTCCCACCCCACAAACAGGACCTTGGCCGCATCGAAGCTTGCCGTGGCGCCGGAGATCGGCGTCCCGCTTTTGGTCGTGTTGTGAAACAGGATCGAAAGCAGCTCCAGCGGACGGCGCCGGAATGATTCGATCTTCGCCATCTTCGCTACCGCTGCCCTGCGCTCGTCATCCAGCGCTCTGGCGCGGGCGGCCGCCGCGGCTTCTTCCGCCTTGGCCTTCAATTTGTTTGTTACATCCTCTTGCACCGAGAATTGTTGCTCGGCCAGCAACTGGTTGTCGGAGAAGAGCCCGACCTTGTAATTACCATGCGGCCGGTCATTGAGGGGCGGGATCAGCGCCACGCCGCTGAAGTCGGCCTTCTTTTCGCTGGGGCCGATAAAGCGGGTGCTGTCGCTGGAGGCAATCTGCAGGCCGTTGGGATCAAAAAACTTTGCCTGGACCTTCTCGCTGCGCCCTTCCAGACCGGCCAGCCCGTTCTTGAAGCTCGCCACCCATGACAGGTACTGGTTGGAGGCCAGTTCCGTATCCAGGAACCGCGCCTTGGGCGCGGACAGGGGAGTGCCCTCACGGGTGGAAAGCTGCAGCGTCATCCGCTGGAACTCCAGGGGATGCTCGCGCGCTTTTACGACCAGTTCCTCATGCTTCCAAGGCAGCGTGTCGATGAAGGTATTGACGCCGAGCTGCTTTTGCATGTCCGGATGGGAGTAGATGTAAGTGGCGCCGAACGCCAACGAAGCCAGGGTCGCGGTGAAAAGCAGGAAACCCACAGCCCGGCGCAGGCCACTTCGCCGCCGCCGCGGTCGCAACGGTATCGACGTAACACGAGTCAGATCCGCGGTGCCGGTCCCGGGGCTCACTGCTATGGGCGCGGTATTCAGCCCGGTGCCATAGAGCATCATGTCGCGGAACTCGCCCACGGTCTGCGGCCTGCCCTCGACCTTGTAACTGAGCGCCCGGTCGACCGCGCCGGCCAGATTACTGGAGATGGCGGGGCGCAGCGACTGCACGGGCGGGAAGCTGAAGGGTGGAAACTTCTCCGGGTCGCGTCCGGTCAGGACATAATGCAGCGTCGCGCCCAGCGAATAGATGTCGCTGCGGGGGTCAACCTGACCCTGATATTGCTCGGGCGGAGCAAAGCCCAGGGTGCCGATCATGGTGCCCTTGCTCGCTACCTTGAACAGCCGCGCGATGCCGAAATCGATCAGCATCACCTTGCCCCTGGGCGTGAGCATCACGTTGGAGGGCTTCATGTCGCGGTAAACTATCGGTGGCGTGAAGTTGTGCAGGTGGCTAAGCACCTCGCACAATTGCCGCGCAATGTCGATCACTACGCCCTCATCCAGCGGATGTCCGAGCGCCGCCATCTCCTCTTCGAGGTTGCGTCCCTCGACGTATTCCATCACCAGGTAATGGCGATTGGATTGGTCGAAACGGTCGCTGATGGCCGGGATCGAGGGATGACGCAACTGCGCCAGCGTATCGGCCTCGCGGGCGAAATATTCGTTAGCTTCGCGCCGCTTCTCGGGGTCGATGATGTGATCGACCATTTCCTTGATGGCGCAGGAGCGATTGGCCAGGCGCTGATCCTGGGCCAGGTAAACCACGCCCATGCCTCCGCCGCCGATCAGCTTTTGGATCAGATATCGATTTTGGAGCAGCGTCCCGCTTGCTAGGGGTCCCGGGTCGTTAGCGGCCTGTGCGGAATCAGCCATTACTTATTGGGCATCTATAACGATTACTGAGATGTTATCCGTGCCACCTCCGGCATTAGCCGCCACCACCAGCTCCCGAGTCGCGTCCACGGGATCCTCCCGGCGAGCCAGGATCTCCGCAATCGCGGAATCCTCCACGTGAGCCATCAATCCGTCGCTGCACAGCATCAGGCGGTCACCCCGCTTGAGCCGAATCATGAGCGTCTCAGCTCCCGCCGGTCCATTGGCGCGCGCCCCCAGTGAGCGGGTAATCACGTTCTTGTGCTCGTGATGGCGCGCTTCCTCGGCGGTGATTTGGCCAACTTCGACCAGGCGCTGCACCAGCGAATGATCCTTGGTCAGTTGGCGTAGCCGGCCGCCTTCCAACAGATAGGCGCGGCTGTCTCCCACCCAGGCGATAGCGGCGTCGGGAGGCGATATCAACGCGCCCACCGCAGTCGCCCCCATACCTCGGGCCTCAGGATGTTCCACCTGATATCCAACGATGTCGCGATTGGCTTGCTCGAGGGCCGCCCGCATGAGCTCTTCAAGCGAGGCAGCCGGCGCAGGCGCATTGGCCGCGCCGCCCCCCGATTGCATCTGAGTGCTGTCACTGACACGAGCTGAAGCAACTCCATGGTCAACATAATACCGGATTGTCTCAACGGCAATCGAACTGGCCGTTTCTCCAGCCTCGGCACCGCCCATCCCGTCGGACACCACGTACAGATAGTGGCGGGCGGGCGATACCTGCGAATCCTGCAAAAACTCAAGCGCCATCACCGAGTCTTCGTTGTGCTCGCGCACCACCCCGACATCGGTCAAGGATGCGGAACGAATCGACAACTGCCCGTTGAGCTTGAGCAATTCGGCCTTGAGTTGGTCACTACCAGCCCATCGATCCGGCGGTCTGAAGGCCAGAGCCCGGCGCACAATCTTTTCCAGCTCGGGCGAAATAACGTGGGGTGGGTAAAACCTGATCGGCCCGGCTTCTTCGCGCCAGGTCTCGCATTCGATGCGCTCGCCGGTAAGGCAGGTGTACAACACGCAGCCGATGGAAAACAGGTCGGCGCGCTTATCGACTTGCTTGGCCCGATAGATTTCCGGCGCGGTATAGCCATCATTGAGGATCGGCTCGGTCTGCAACTCATTGTCGTTGCTGACGTAATCCAGGCTGGTCAGCTTGACCCGCCCGCCGGCGCCCCACGCCAGTGAGGCGGGACAGATATCATTAACTCGCATTCCGCGATTGTGCAGGTAGGACACCGCCTGACAGATCTGGATCGCGGCGCTCAATGCTTCGGGCTCCAGCATCCTCGTGGCGCCCGGTCTCCGGGGCCCGAACGGCTTTGACTGTTCGTCGGCATAAGCCAGGTAGACTCGCCCGTCCTGCGCAAATCCCTCCAAGGCCCGATAGTATGCCGGATGGGTGATGGTCTGCGAAAGCGCCAGCACGCGCTCGAATACCTCGCCGAGGTCGGCGCGCTCAACCGTCGGCGGGACCGGCTGCTGCTCCGCTTCGCCGTTTGACGATCCGCCAACGTTCGGGACCGCCGCCGCAGGCTCGCTGGTCTCAGTTGTGGACGGCGCTTGTTCGCCGTGGCCTGACCGGTCGCCATTGACGCCGGTATCCTGAGTTTGCGCCTTGTCTTGGGCGCCGGCCTCAGTATGCTCGGGTTCGGTCTTGAGTTCCTGCAACCCGCCGCTGGCGGACTGATCGGAACCCGACGGCTTTTCGGCCGCTGCAGTCCGCGCCAGCGGCGTCAGCTCCTGGGTCTTGGAATGAGGACCGGCGGGATCCTCCTCCGGGAGCGGCGCGCTAATTGGTTCCGGCTTGGTTTCGGGATTTTGCGGGCTTTGTGGAACAGGAGCCACGCGCTCGCGCAACATAAAGCGGCGGTTGGGATCGTCAAGCGCCTCCGCGCGATAGCGGTTTTCCTGTGAAGCCTGGCTGATGACTTCGACGATTCTGAAGCGGTCCTGCAATTCCTTTCCTGCGGCAAGCGGCGGGAGGGCGGCAACCGGAGGCGGCAGGTCGTGCAGACCGCGACCGCACTGCTCACAAAAACGCGCGTCATCGGGTGCCGATTGGCCGCAATCCGGACAAGTGATCATGCTGGGCCTCTTCGAAACTCCAGGGTGGCTCCACCTATCACGACTTGGGAGCGATCTTCCAACTTGTAGAGTTGATCGCGGCCCAGACGGCCCCGCCCCGGGATGAAGGTGCCGTTGCGGCTCCCGAGGTCGCGGATATAGTAGTCCTCGCCGCGCTTGATGATTTCAGCGTGGCGGCGGGAGACGCGGTCGGCGCCCACCTTCAACACGCCCAAGTCGATGTCGATGCTGTCTTCGGCGCCGAGATGGCGACCAATAATCGCCCTGACACCCGGCACCGAAAATCGCAGCGACTCGTTCTTGCAGATCAGAGTGGCGGCGGGGACGTTAGCCACAGCTATCGGCGCGGCCACTACCCCGTTGCGCTGGCTGGCTACAGCAGGCTTCGCCGCTACCGGCCGCGGCATGCCCTTCACTGGTGCGTCGGGCTTTCGTGCCGGTGGCCTTGTCACGGATGGCGGAACTGCGGGTGACCTGACCGGCGCAGGGCGCGACGGCGCGCCCGGGCTGGATGAGGCGGATTTAAGTTTGCCCTTCAGATCGGCGGTCTTGGCCGTCGGCGAAACCGCCGGCGCCGCGATTGACGCGGGCGGGCTGGCCGGCGGCCGTACGGCTGGCGGCGGGACGTTTCTCACCGCGACCGGCGCCGGCTTGGTCAACACCTGGGTCTGCATCGTGGACAGTGGAGGAGGGACCGCGGGCGGTGCGAAAATCAACGGCGACTCGTCGCCGCTTAAAGCCGGCAGCGCGTCGAGCATCGCCACCGCCGAAGCCGGGCGCTTCGCCGGATCTTGCTCCAAAGTCCACATCACCACCTGTTCGGTTTGCGGCGAAACCTCGGGAGCAAGCTCTCGTACACGGGGAAAGCTGAAGGGCGGTTCGAGCTGCGGGTCGCGGCCGGTCAGCAAATGGTGCATGGTGGCGCCCAGCGAATAGAGATCGGAGCGCGCCTCCAACTTGCCGAGGTACTGCTCAGGAGGCGCGTAGCCGACCGACCCGATTTGCGTGCCGCGTCCGCCCGGCGGAAGGAAACGCGCGATACCGAAGTCGATGATCATGGCGCGCCCATGCTGGTCGATCATGATGTTGCCGGGCTTTAAGTCGCGGTAAACAATGGGCGGGCTCTGACTGTGCAGGAAGCACAGCACATCGAGAATCTCGCGCGCCCAGCGCAGCACCTGTGCCTCTGACACGCGCGCGCCGGCGCCGCGCTGGTCGAGCCATCCCTGCAGGTCGCCGCCGGCGATGTATTCCATCACCAGGTAATGGCGGCTGCGTTCGGCGAAGTAGTCGATCAGATTGGGGATGCCGGGATGAGAAAGGGGGGCCAGCACACGCGCTTCGCGGGAGAAATCCTCCACCGCCTTGCGCTCCTGCAGTCCCTCTCCGACCATCATCTCCTTGACCGCGACCGAGCGGTTGGCCAGCCGCGTGTCATGGGCCAGATAGACCCGTCCCATGCCCCCGACCCCGATCACTTTATCGATTCGGTAGCGACCGTCGAGCAGGTGACCGGCCGTTAGGGGCTCGCCGCCTTTCATTCCTTTACATCCTGGCCAAATTGCGACAGCAGGCGTGCAAGCCGCCCTCGCGTAACCACTAGGAGACCGGTTCGACGATCACCTTGAAGAACGTCTTGCCGATAATAATCTCGTCGCCGTCCTTGAGGTCCTGCGGCGTACCCGCTGTCAGCCGCGGCTGTCGATTGACATAGGTGCCGTTTAAGCTGCCGATGTCTTCGATTGTGATCTTCGCGCCGTCCAGCCGGATCAAGGCGTGCTTGCGCGAGATTTTAGCCTCGGGATCATCAGCTTCGAGATCGACTTCTGGAAATGACCCGGTCTCGGGATCCCATCGGCCAACCAGGTTATTGCCGGACTCGAGCGGAAATTCGTTTCCCGTGCGCCCGCCGCGAATCAGCTTCAGCTTCGCCTTGAAGGTCGGCGCCCCCGCCGCCGGCGTGGGACCTGGGGTGGGCGTCGGCTCGACAGCCGGAGCCGGTTCGGGAGTTGGGACAGGCTCGGAAATTGGAGCAGGTTCGGCGCCAAGAGCCGATTGTGCGGGGGCAGGTTCGGCTGCCGGATGGGGTGGCTCCGCGGGTATCGCAGCCGGGGAAATTGCCCCGGTAGGCGCATCGGGCGAGGCCGCCGCCGGATGAGCCGCTCCCCCATCGCCGGCCGCCGCATTAAGCTTGACTCCGCAGCTATCGCAATAGTCCAGCCCGTCCATGTTTTCGTAGCCGCATTCGTTACACTTGATCATCTGGTTTCTAAGCCTCTCCTACCCTGCTTGCGGCCCTTGGGCAGGGCTGCAGTGCGACGGTATTGGAATTTCTTAATCACTCCTGTTTGAGCTCTTCAAGCATCTTCGGATCAAGCATCTGGGTCTTGCGCACCACCGCCTGCGCGTTTAGCAGGGTGGTCTTGGCTGCCTTGCCCTGCAGACCTTGAGTCTGCTGGATCTGATCCATCAGACCGGTCAGAGCCTGGGTCGCTTTGACGTTGCCCAGGCGCTGGGTGCCCTGGATGGCGTTGGTCAGCAGGCGCGTAGCGCGGTCAACATTGCCCGCCTTCATTTCTTCCTCGGCCTTGGTTTGCAGCTTGGCGATCGAAACCTGGTCGACCAGGTTCATCACGCGGCCGTTGACCTTGCTGGTGAGCGCCCGATCGAGCGTGTAATCGATGGTTACATCGGTGGTGACCGCCTGTTCGTCGGAGCCGGGAACCTGGAAATGAAAGCTGGTCTGTGCAATTCGCACTGCGCCCGGTTTGCGCGGCGGCAGCACCAGGGTAATCAGGACCGATGCGGGAACGCCCGCTTCGAGGTCGCCGACCTGATAACTAATCCTGCGGTCCCCGCCCACCAACGGTTCGCCCAGCGCATAGATCTCGGGGCTGGCACGGAAAGCTTCGCGGATTTGCACGCCCTGCGACAGCACCAGATCGATACGGCCGTTGCGCACCGAGACCGCCCGCAGACCGGTCAATTCATCCTCGAAGATTGACGGGATGGTGGCGGAGTCATCGATGAAATGATACTTGCCGCCGGAATCCTGCGAGAGCCGCTGCAGCAGCTTTTCGTTGAACTCAACCCCCACGCCCATCGCGGAGAATTGGATGTCAGGGTTCTGCCGCGCCAGATCGACGCACGCCATTTCCTCGTAGGTCTGGCCGTCGGTCAGCACCAGCACGCGGTTAATACGCTGCGGGGTAAGGTTCTTGCGCACCTCATCGATTGCCGCGCGCATTCCCAACGCCATCTGGGTCCCGCCGCCGATTTCGAGCAGGTCGATATCGTCGATCGCGCGCTTGGTGCCGGCTTTGTCCGTAGCGGCGCCCGAGGTCAGCACCTGCGCCTTGTCGGCGAACGCAACGATCGCCACCTTGTCGTCGGGATTAAGATTATCGACCAGGAACTTGACGGCTTCGACCACGAATTCCAACCGCCGCTCATCGTACATCGAGCCAGAGCGGTCCAACACCACGCCTAGGTTAAGCGGCAGGCGCGCACCACCCGCGCCCCCCTCAGCAATCGCTTCGAGCAGCACGTACAGCACGAAATTTTCCGCGCTGGACAAGACGTGCTCGCGGCTGGGCAATGCCTGGAATGTGAGCGGTTGGGCCATTTAACAAACCTCTTTCGGCAGAATTAAGCGATCCTGATCATCCATAGACGCGCCTGCGGCTGATTCCGTTACATCATTGTACCGCTCCGGCGTCGGCCGGAACATGACCTGGCTCTAAGCGAACCATCTGTAAATGGATCCAATAGTGTACGGACTATTTTGTCGCAATGGAATTGCATACGGAAGGGGATGTGGCTGACCAAGGCTTTTCCCGGGTCGCAGCTGCGGATCGGGGCTGGTGATTGCTGTTGGGTTTTCGCCCTTGACCGGTTGGACTCTGCTGCGAGCCTCGACTATGACTTGGCTCTGAAAGAGTCTCGCGGGAGGAATGCCATGAGTCTGCGCGCAAAGACCGCTATCGCTGGCCTGGGTATCACCAAAATGGGCAAAAATTACGCTCATTCCAACGCCATTGGCTTTGCGACCGAGGCCATTGAGCTGGCGCTGGAGGACGCCGGTCTGCGCCGTACCGATCTCGATGGTGTACTGGTCAACCCAGGCCTGACCTGGGGGGCCGACCTGATGGCGTCGTACACCGTGCAGCAGGTGATGGGCCTCAAGGATATCCGCCTGACCGCTACCACCAATCTCGGCGGCGCCAGCGCAGCTTCCCTGGTGATGCACGCGGCGATGGCGATTGACGCCGGGATGGCATCGACGGTGGCCTGCGTCTTTGCCGACGCCCCGTTAAAGCCGCCCAAGCCTGGTGGCAAGGCTCCCGGAGGAGGCGCTGCTTATGGCTTTGCCCGGGGCCTGAACGCGGCTTACGGATTGTACGGCGCCAATTCGGGCTATGGGATGGTGGCGCAACGCCATATGTACGTGTACGGCACCACTCATGATCAGCTTGGAGCTATCGCGATGGCGGAGCGCAAGTGGGCCAACCTCAACCCGATCGCGGAGTTTTACAAGGAGCCGCTCACAATCGAGGATTATCATAACTCACGCTGGGTCGCCGAACCGCTGCATCTTTACGACTGCTGCCTGGTCAGCAACGGCGCGGTATGCGTGATCGTCACCTCGGCCGAGCGCGCCCGGGACCTCAAAAAGCCTCCGGTGTACGTCCTGGGCATGGGTCAGGGCCATCCGGGCGACGATCCGGTCGATACCTTGTCGTCGGGCGCGCCGATGGCCAAGCAGACTGCGTTCAAGATGGCCGGAATCCAGCTCGATGACATCGACGTGGTCCAGTTTTACGACTGCTACACCATCACCGTCCTGATAACGCTTGAAGATTACGGCTTCTGCGCCAAGGGAGAAGGCGGTCCATTTGTCGCCGACGGGCGTATCGGACCCGGCGGCGCGCTGCCGGTCAACACCGGGGGCGGCCAACTCAGCGCCTATTATATGTGGGGGATGACGCCGCTGTCGGAGGGAGTCATCCAGGTCCGCGGTGAAGGAGGAGCGCGCCAGGTGCCCAAGCACGACCTTTGCCTGGTCTCGGGCAATGGCGGGATCCTCTCGACCCATTCAACCCTGGTGCTGGGAGCGTCGGCCTGAAGATTATCAAGCGGCAGGGAGAAATCAGAAAATGGCAGAGATAGTCAGACCCATACCCGAAATTACGACCGAATTGCGGCCCTTTTTCGAGGCCAGCAAGAACGGGCAACTGGTTGTGCAAAAGTGCGGCAATTGTGGCGACTTGCGCTTTCCCCCACGACGCTTGTGCTCCAACTGTCTGTCGCGGGAGTCCTCCTGGACCCCGGTCAGCGGCGAGGGCGAGGTGTACAGTTTTATCATAATGCACCGCGTTTATCACCCCGCCTTCGCCACCCAGGTCCCGTACGCCGTGGCGACGATCAAGCTAAAGGAGGGGGCCAAGATGCTCTCCAATGTGATCGGAATCGAGCCGCACGCGGTCAAGTGCGGCATGCCGGTCAAGGTGTCTTTCGAAAAGCTGAGCGATGAAGTGACCCTGCCGATGTTCCGTCCGGCGGCCAGCCCTGCTTGACCATTTGGTTAAGGGGGCACTTGCATTGTCCACGGCCCTGAGCGCATGCTGAAAACACGTGCTCGCGCTCGGGGACGTTTACCGAAGCGCCCGGAGGCGCGTGGCAAGATGCATTTCCTAGATCCGAAATACCTCAACCGCCTGGTCGAGACTTCACCGGACATCATCGTCGCAGTCGATATCAAGGGAACTATCGTTTATTACAACGACGGTGCCCGCCGCGGCCTGCAGTACACCGCGGAGGAAATAATCGGTCAGAACGTCACTCGGCTCTACCCGACTATAGAAGAGGCGCGCCGCGTGATGACGGCGATGCGCGAATCCAAGGAAGCCGGTCGCATATCGAGTTTCGAATCCATCTTTCGCAACAAGGATAACGAGCTTATCCCGGTCGCCATCTCCGCCTCGCTGATCTATGACGACGACAACCAGGAGATTGGATCGATTGGGTTCGCGCGCGACATCCGCGGGATGCGCCGGCGCGAGCAGCTGGCCACCGCCGGCGAGATCGCGATCAGCCTGGCGCATGAGATCAACAACCCGCTCGAAGTGATCGTCAACAACCTCGAATTGCTGGCCCGCGACGTCGAGGTGCGGCTGACGGACGCCGAACTGGTGGTCGAAAGCGAGCGGATGGACTCGATCCGCTGTGGCGTGGAGCGGGTGCAGGCGATTGTGCGGCGGCTGGATGAAATGGCGCGCAAGGGTACTTACGAAACCCGCGACTATCTACAAGGCAAGCGGATGGCCGACCTGGCGCCGCGCGCCGGCGACGCTCCCCATGAGCACGAGGCCGCGCCGGTAAGAGACTGGCCGCTGACCGGAATGTGCGTGATGGTGTTGGACGACGACCCGGGGGTGGTCAACTCGCTGGCCGACCTGCTGCGCGCCGAGCGCTGTATCGTGCACACCGCGATGCGCCCGAGCAAGGGGCTGGCGGTGCTGCGCAACATGAAGGTCGAGGCCGTGATCTCCGACGTCGTGATGCCGGAGATGGACGGTTACGAATTCTATTTACAGGTCAAGGAAGAGTGGCCCAACCTGCCCGTGATCCTGATGACCGCCTACTATTACGACAAGGATCACATCATCAAGCGCAGCCGCCTGCGCGGACTGGAAGGCGCCCTGTTCAAGAAGCCAATCAATCCCGGCAAACTGCGCCAGGTGCTGTTGCAGTGCCGCAACAAGACGGTTCAGCCGCAAAAAGGACCCATCCCAGTGCCCCACGACGGCGCTGAGGCTTCGGCTGTTGCTCCAAATCCCGCCACGCTGTCCCCCGCGCCGTCCGAATCGGTCCGTCCCTCGCGCGCCTGACCCGAACAGCGCCATCTCTTGTTCCGTAGCGCCGGCCTCCGTGCCGGCGTTTCCTTAGCACTAAGATTAAGTCAGTCAAATACTCGGCCCGCCGGGATGTTAGAATATCTGTTGGGGTGCGAGCTAACGTGGATGAAGCCTCGAAAATTGGAGGAACATGATGGATCCACAAGTCTTGATAGTGGGCGCCGGTCCAACGGGGCTGGCGATGGCTCTATGGCTGGCAAAACTCGGTACGCCCTGTCGGATTATCGAAAAGAACAGCGGGCCTGGACAGACCTCCCGCGCGATGGCGGTGCATGCGCGCACACTAGAATTCTACCGCCAGCTCGGTTTCGCCGAGGAGGCTATCCGGCGCGGCATCAAGGTTGAAAAGTTTCGCCTGAGGGAGGGTGGCCGCGAGATGGCGGTCCTGAACTTTGGTGATTTTGGCAAGGGACTAAGCCCGTATCCTTTCATCCTGAGCTTTCCGCAGGACGAGCATGAGCGGCTGCTGGGCGAGCAGCTCAGCGCCTTGGGAGTACAGATCGAGTGGAACACCGAGCTGGCCGGTTTCTCCGACACTGGAGAAGACATTGACGCGGTGTTGCGCCACGGCGGCGCCGAACAAACGTGCCGGGTAAGCTTTCTGTGCGGCTGCGACGGTGTACACAGCACCGTTCGCGAGGATCTGAAGCTCAAGTTTCCGGGCGGAATTTACCAGCAGATGTTTTTTGTCGCTGACGTTGCGGCGGACGGAATAGCCGTGAATGGCGACATCAATTTTTGTCTCGCGGCCTACGAATTCTGCCTGGTATTTCCAATCCGAAGCAGCGGCATGACCCGGTTGATCGGAATCGTGCCACGAGAAGTTGCCGGACGCAAAGACCTTGCCTTCGAGGATATCCGCAGCCATCTGGAAAAACTGCTCGATCTGCGCGTTCGGAAAGTGAACTGGTTTTCCACCTACCATGTGCATCATCGAGTGGCTGAGCACTTCGCAGTGGGCCGGGCATTCGTGGCCGGAGATGCGGGTCACGTTCATAGTCCGGCCGGAGGCCAGGGTATGAACACCGGCATCGGCGACGCGGTAAACCTGTCATGGAAACTGGCGGCGGTGCTGGCGGGAAAGGCCGACCATTCCATACTGGATACCTACGAGATCGAGCGCATGGCGTTTGCCCGCAGTTTGGTATCAACTACCGACAAATTGTTCCAAGCCATGGTGCGGGAGAACATCGCGGGTGAGATCCTCCGGACCATGCTGTTCCCGCATCTGCTGCCGTTCCTGTTAGGATTTTCCGCGGTTCGCAGGGCGCAGTTTCGCATCGTGTCTCAGACTCGAATCAACTACCGTCACAGCCCGCTGAGCGAAGGAAGCGCGGGCGACGTGCACGGCGGGGATCGGCTCCCGTGGGCGGACGGACCCGGCGGCGGCAATTTCGAGCCGCTCAAGTCTCTCGACTGGCAGGTCCATGTGTATGGAAAGGCAAATGATGGTTTGCGCAAAGCGGTAGAAGACCGCGGGATCACCCTGCATGAATTCCCATGGAGCGAGCCTGCGGAACAGGCCGGCCTCGAGCGTGATTCGCTATACTTGGTGAGACCCGACGGTCACGTAGCCCTGGCCGATTCCAAACCGAACGTCGAAAGGTTCCAGAGCTTTTTGTCCCGGTTCAAAATCGTTCCGTTCTCGCCCACATCCTCTGGGAATCGCCCGCACTAGCTGGGCTTGGCTGAAAGGTTCAAAAGCAGTTTCTCAATTTCGCCGAGCAATAGCGGGGCGTGGTTCTGGGCCAGGTCCCACACGATACGGCTGCTCACCGCCGCATACTCGTGCGCGAGGATATTACGAAACCCAACAACAGAAGGGAGATCCGCGAGCCGGGTCGCAATCGAAGGATGGGTCTTAGAGAGCTGATTCAGCGCTTCGGCCGCGATCTCAAAGCGCCGTTCCACGGCGGCTTGCAGCATGTCGTCGCGATGGTAGTCCTCGAAGGTCTTGCCCTTGAGGTAGCGCGCGATTGCGGCTAGTGCGCTGGCGGCGTCGTGAAGATAGCTGCGAGGCTCTTTTGCCATAACGGTTCCGTCAACCTTCTCGCACACGATCACTCGATCGCGTTCCAGCGCGTCCAGGACAAATGGGTTCGTGACCGCATCCGGGGTCAGCAGATCGACCTTCCGGCCGAACAGACTTTCCAGCTCGCGCAGGGCGCCGAAATACAACTGAGATATGCCCGCACGATCGGGTTCTTCAAAGACTGCCAGAAAATCAAGATCGCTCGTCGCCGGATTGAAATCATCGCGTGCGGATGAACCAAACAGTTCAAGCCGCCTTATCCGATGATGCCGGCAAATCTCGATCAGGGCCGGCAGATTCTGTTCGATAACCCTGTTCACGCGCTTATGCTACCACAATCACAAGGCCCTTGGCGCGATTAGCAATCCGCTTGCTTACGCGCGCGACTCGGATAGCAAGAGTCGAAACTAACTGGATCGGGAGCCTGCTGGCGCGCAGTTTCGGATTGAGCCCAAAAACGGCAGTTGGAAGACGCGAAGGTGATTACTCAGAGTTTGTCCGCCGCATCACCCTGCACGGGCGCTTCACGAAACGCCCCTACAAAGACGCGCCGCTGCCAGGTTTTTGGCGTAGGGGTGGTTCGTGAACCGCCCATCCGGCTGTGGGCTAATCCGCAGGTGAGAAAAACGCCCGCACATTTTCATTCTCCAATCCCTGACAGGGTGAGAGTGATTTGCACCGATCAATACGGACCGACCCATGCAATCGTTATGGATGCAGGGAAGTCCAACTGATTGTTTTGGGTTGAGTGCTCCATTCGATTTCTATCGCCAGGAAACCCGCAAATTCTCCGCGATCGTCGCGATAGTGGTGCGGACCGCGTCGATCATCATTTCGGGCGACATGCTTGGCGCTTGCAGATGGCGCAGCGCCTGGCGGGTGTCGTAGGGCAGATGGATAAAGCCGCAGGGCACGGCGGGGCGCCGTCGCAACTCGTGCAGCGCGGCGTACATTACAGCATTGCACATGAAGCTCCCGGCGCTCAGCGATAGCGTGGCGGGAATGCGTCTGCGCGCCAGCGCCCGCTCAATTCGCCGCAGCGGCAGGCGCGCGAAGTAGGCGTCGGGACCGCCGCTGATTACGGGCTTGTCGGTCGCGCGCCGGCCGGCGTTGTCGGGTTGCGTTCCATCCGCCAGATTGATCGCGATGCGTTCCAGTGTAATCACCGGCCGTCCTCCCGCCTGTCCCAGGCCCAGCACTGCGGCGGGCCGCATACGCGCGATCACATCGCCAATCCGGCGGGTGGCGCGGCGATAGACCACAGGAAGTTGGAGCGCTCTCACGCGAAGATTGTCGATCAGCTCCCCGTCCAGGACGTGCGCCACTTCCAGCGACGGGTTGCGCCGTTCGCCATGAAAAGGCTCGAAGCCGGCCAGCAGTATCACGGCTTCTCGCACAGGAGCGCCGGTCCGGCGTTTGACCGCGGTCACGGACGCCGCGGGGTTTCGATCGGCAGGTCTTCGCGATTGCCCCATTCGCCCCAAGAACCGAGATAGTTGCTTGCCTTGCTAAAGCCGGCCAGCCGCAGTGCGTAGTACGCGTGGGCGGCGCGGTAACCACCCTGGCAGTATGCGATTACCTCCTCATCCGGAGAAAATCCCAATTCCTCGAACACCGCCCTGAGTTCCTGCGGCGATTTGAATTTCCCCGCCGCGTCGAGATTCAGGCCCCAGTCGCGGTTGATCGCGCCGGGAATCGCGCCGCCGCGTTTGGCCCGCACATTTTCGCCGTAATATTCGGCCTCGCTGCGCACGTCGAAGATCCGCACCGCACGACGGCCCAGGGCGCCTGCCACCTGCTCGTAGGTCGCCAGAATATCCGGCCGCGCCGCCGCCTTGAACGGATATGGCGTTACTGGCACTGCATGCTCAGTTAGCCGCGCGCCGCCAAGCCCTTTGAGTCCACCGTCCAGAATTTTGACCGCGGGATGGCCGAGATATTCGAGAATCCAGGCGCCCCGCGCCGCCCGCATCCCGGCGTCGTTTTCGTAAAAGACCACGGTCTCGCGTCCGGTGATACCCAGCGTCGAGAAGATCCATTCCGACTGCTGCGTGAATTCACCGATCGCCTTGGGACTGGTGTCGTAATAGTGGAAGGGAAAAGGATCGAGATGGCGCGCCCGTTCCAGGTGCCCGGCCCAAAACTCCGCCGGGGGGCGCGTGTCGATCAGGACCACATCCTGCCCGGCGTTGCGCTCAAGCCAGGCCGCGTCAACCAGGAATTGATTGTCCATAACATTTTCACACCCCTAAGCTAACCGATGCCATTTAGCTACTTTATGTTTTCCTCGCCGCTGCCATCCGGGAAGATCTCGCGCCAGATTTTCGCGTCCTGCACCAGGCGCGCCAGGGGTTCGCTATCGGAGGCGCCGCGCTCCCACGAGTCGAAATGCAAAAGCTTGCGCGGCGACAGCCGCTCGGCCCATCCCGCGTTTTCCAATACCGGGCGCGCGGGGAACGAATCGACGTAGCCGATGCACAGATAGGCGATCGGGATTACAGATTTGGGGATTGCGAAGATCTGCCGCAACACTTCGTTGCGCAGGATGCTGACCCATCCGACCCCCAGCCCCTCCACGCGCGCCGCCAGCCACAGGTTTTCGATCGCCAGGCAGGTGGAATAAATCTCCACCTCCCTGATCGCGGTCTTGCCCAGCACGCCCGGACCGAAACGATCCGGCTCGCAGGTGACGATCAGATTCAACGCCGATTCGACGATGCCTTCGAGCTTGAGCGATAAAAACTTGTCGCGGCGCTGTCCGGTGAACTGCTCCGCATTGCGCAACCGCTCTTCCTCGAACAGACGTTTGACCTCGCGCCGGCGCTCCATGTCGCGCACGATGATGAAGTCCCACGGCTGTGTGAATCCAACGCTGCCCGCGTGATGGGCCGCCACCAGCACTCGCGCCAGGACCTCATCGGGCACCGGATCGGGACGAAACTCGCGCATGTCGCGCCGCCGGAAGATGGTCTCGTAAAGGCCGCGGCGCACCTCCAGCGGCAGGCGGTTGAAATCGACGTCAGTGCCGGACTTGGGTTTGGATTCGATGCTCATAGCCTCCAGCTTTGCCCGCCTAGACGCGCCCCGTCAACTGATGGCAGACCAGTCCCAGCTCTTGTAAAGCGTAGCTTGACGCGTTACACGCGTTCATATATCAGTTCGATGAAGATATGGAACGTGACCCATCGGGGACTGCGGCGCTTCATCGAGCGCGACGATGGCTCCGCTTTTGCCGTCGGCGGCGATCGAGAAGATCCGAAATATTGTGACCTTCCTGCAGGATATGGATGACGTGTCGGAACTCCGCGACATTCCGAGTTGGAGCACCCATCAGCTTGCCGGCGATCGCAAGGGAACGTGGAGCCTTACCGTCACCCGCAATTGGCGGATAACTTTTCGTGTCGATCGCCCCAAGAAGGAGATCTACGACCTGAATTACGAGAACTAATCATTGAAAGGAGGCAAGCGATGGTACGTATGGTACGTCCTGCCCATCCCGGACATTTCATCAGGATGGAGATCATCGATCCCCTTGGCCTTTCGGTCACCAGGGCGGCGCGCGTCCTCGGAGTGAGCAGACCGGCGCTTTCGGCGCTTCTCAACGGACGCGCATCGCTGTCTCCTGAGATGGCTATCCGTGTTGAAAAGGCGTTCGGTCCAAAGATGGATACGCTTCTGAGGATGCAGGCCGCCTATGACATTGCGCAGGCGCGCGACAAGCAGGACCAGATCAAAGTCAAGCGCTACGTCGAGGCTCCCACAAATCCGGCTTAGCGGCTCGCTTTTCCTGCCACCGGTTGGCTCACAACCCAATCCGCACAACGGTGGCGCCGCCCAGCTTTGCCCGCCCAGACGCGCTGGTCAATCTAGATCTAGACCTTCGTCGACCTTGCCGGGTTTGCCGGCTCGATCGGCCAGGCGAAGCCGTCTGGTAGATTGCCTGTATCAATGAAACAGCGGGTCAAGATCCGGTGCAGGCGCGACCACTCTTTCCTGACATCGGAAGCCGGTTCGCCATAGAGCAGGTTATCCATTTGGCCCGGGTCGCTTTTGAGGTTATACAGCTCATACTCGAGCCCATTGCCGTCCAGGCCGAAATAGACTGCATAAGTCCAGTCGCCCTCGCGAATCGCCCTTATGTGTCCGCCCGGGATGCCGGCTGGAAGGAAGAAGAGGTCATCGAAGGAAAACGCGGTAAAGTTCTGCACCGCCTTGGACGGGTCGCGCATCACCGGCACGATGCTCTTGCCCAGCGCATAGGACTCCGGCCGGGAAACACCGGCCAGATCCAGGATCGTCGGCATCAGATCGAGATGGTCGTAAAAGGCGGCGGTCTGCGCGGGCTCCGGATAGATTTTCGGATTGTGAACGATCAGCGGGATATGGATCATCTCTTCGTAAACCGTGTATGCCTTCTCCCGCATCCCGTGCGACAGACCGCCCTCGCCATGATCGGCGAACCTTAAGACGATCGTTTTGTCGCTGAGGCCGGTTTCCTCCAGCGTGTCGAGCACGGTCATCACGTGTTTGTCGGCCAGTGTATTAAGGTAAGCATAGAAATTGACGTACTCACGCCGGGCATGCGCGTCCTCCAGCGGGGCAAACTTGTTATAGCTGTCGCGCGCGGCCCTCTGGACGCTGGGCTTTTTGCGCAAATCGTCGGCATAATTTGGCGGCAGGTCCACTCCGAGGTTGGCGAATGCCTCGCGCTGGTAGCCTGCCATCTTCCAGAAATGCGGATAGACGTAAACGTCGTGCGGATTGACCAGCGACACGAACAGACAAAACGGTTTGCCAAGCTTGGGGGCTCGGTTCTTGAGGAACTCCACCACGCTTTCACCAAAACCCGGCGTCTGACCGTGGGCCCCGGGCTTTATACCCTCCACGTAGCGTCCGTCGTTATCGGGGTCGCCGCCACCTAGAGTGGCGATGCCGTTAAATTTGCCAAACTCGGTCGGCTGCCATTGCTCGATCGCGTTGCCGGCGTCAGGCGGGTTCCAATCCGACCAGCCGTAATTGACCTCCATCGCTTTGACATCCGCCGCGGTCCAGTCCTCGCCGCCGTTTCCCAGCGCCGCGTTGACGGCGTAGCTCAGGTGCCATTTGCCCTTCCACACCACCTCGTAACCCGCCTTCTCTCGAAGCAGCGAGGCGATGTTGGGCTGGCGGCTCTGATGCACCAAACCGGGCCACAGAAAGGTCTGTGTCACGCGGTTCACCGGGGCGAAACGGCCGGTCATCATCAGCGCGCGCGAGGGCGAGCATTGGCAGGCCGCGGTGTAGGCGCGGTTGAAGTACAGCCCGTGACGCTTAAGCCGCTGGAGCCCCGGCAAATTTTTTTCGGCCCATCCGGAGGGCCAATGCATGTGATGGCGTTCCTGGTCGGTCATCAACACTACGATGTTGGGGGCACCGGGAATCGAAGCCCCCTGCGCCGCAAATGCCCGTGCGGTCGTCGCGCGAGGAATTGTAGCGAGAGCGGCGCCCGCAAGCCCCGCCCCGGCACCGATCTGGAGCAAGCGGCGACGTGTGATCTTACCGGCGGCGGAGGAAAACCCGGACCGCGGCTGTTCCACCTGCTGGCCGCTTTCCCTTTGGTCCGTCCCCGGCGCATTGGCCTTCGTGTTCTTCTCCATCAGAACCTCAAATCAGGTGAAAGGAGTTCTCTCGTGTCTTAGGCGCTTTTACAACCCAATCTGCACGATGGTGGCGCCGGCGCCGCCTGCTTGCGGTTCGGCCTCGCGGAAGCCGGTGCAGTAGGGCGAGGTGCCCAGGTATTCGCGCACGGCGCGGCGCAGGGCGCCTGAGCCGACGCCGTGGATCACGCGGACTTCGGACTGGTTGGTCAGGTAGGCCTGGTCGAGGAACTCTTCGAGGCGGCGCAACGCGTCGGGCGCGCGCATCCCGATCAGGTTGACCTCCGCCGTTTCGCCGCGCTGTGCGGTGACCGTTATTGGCGCGGGAGCCGGCGCCTTTGGTCGGCTGCGCGCGTGCCGCAGCCTGCTGGGCGTGACCTCGATCCGCAGTCCGCCGCGGGCGATCACCGCCTTGTCGGATTCCAGCGCCAATAGCTCGCCCTGGATGTCGGAATCGATCAATTCCACCAGGTCGCCCACTTTGAGCGGTTGTGTGTCTGCCGGCTCGACGCGAGCCTCGGGCGCGAGCTGTTCTATCGTAGTGGCGGCGCCTTGGACGAATTCCCTGATCTCGCCGCGCGGCCGGCGCGAGGATTTCAGCTCCTCCAGCAGCCGGGCGGCTTCGCGATTGAAATCCGCTGTCAGGCGGCGAAACTCGGCGCGGACCTTCTCACGCTCGGCCGCCGCGCGCGCCGCCGCATCGTCGGCGGCATGCATCGCGGCCGCATGAGCCCGCTGCCGCTGTTGCTCGCGGTCGCGCGCCTCCTCGGTCTGCCGGGCCAGCTCTTCGCGCTGCGCCTCCAGCCGGCGCAGCGCATCTTCGAGCTCCGCGCTGCCGGCGGGACGCGCCTCCATCGCTGCGCCTATGACTTCGGCGGGCAGTCCCAGGCGCTGCGCGACCGCCAATCCGAAGCTCTGACCGACGGTGTGCGGCCGCAGCGTGAAACGGGGCGTAAGATTGCGTTCGTCGAAGTCCACCGCGGCGCTTTCCAACTCCGCGCTGCCGTAGGCATAAAGCTTGACCGCCGTGGAATGGGTCGCGATCGCGAACAGGCATCGGCGCGCGGCCAGGTACTTGATCAAGCCGATGGTGAGCGCGCCGCCCTCGGCCGGGTCGGTTCCCGCGCCGGGTTCATCGAGGATCACCAGCGCCGGCTCGCGCAGCTCGCGCAGGATTTCGGCCAGGTTGGCGATGTGGGCCGAGAACGTGGACAGGTCGGCCTCGATCGATTGTTCGTCGCCGATATCGGCGCTGATGCTGCGAAAGACCATCAGGCGAGTGCCGGGGTCGGCGGGCGTCAGCAGGCCGCTCTGCGCCATCAGGGAGAGCAGGCCGATGGTCTTGAGCGCGACGGTCTTGCCGCCCGTGTTGGGACCCGAGATTACGATCCCACGCTGCTGCGGCGGGATATGGATATCGATCGGCACCACGGTCCGCCCGCTGGCCATCAACAGCGGATGGCGCGCGGCGCTAAGCGTGATGCCGTCGGTGACGATCTCCGGTTCGACGCAACCATGGCGCTCGGCGAAGACGGCGCGTGCGTTAAGCGCGTCGAGTGCGACCAGCGCCTCGAAGGTCATGCGCAACTGCGGCAGGTAGCTGCGCATCATCGAAGTGAGCTGGCCCAGGATGCGGCGTTCTTCGGCCTCGACCTCGCGCTCGATCATCATCAGGCGGTTGTTGAGGCCCACCGCCCACAACGGCTCGACGAACAGGGTCTCGCCCGACACCGACCGATCCTGCACGATGCCTTCCAGGCGCTCGGCGTAATTGGGCCTCATCGGCAGCACGAAACGGCGGTTGCGGATGGTCACCAGGTGATCGGTGAGAAAGGGCTGCATCCCGGTCTGATCGAGCATCCGGGCCAAGCGCTGTTCCAGCTCGGCCCGCTCATCGCGCAGACGCGTGCGCAGGCGCTTGAGCTCGCGGCTGGCGTCGTCGAGCAGGCCGCCGTCGTCGGCCAGCGCTTTGAGCAGCGCGTCGGCCAGCTCCTTGGGCGCGAGCAGCGAGGCCACCAGCGCGGCGACCGCCGCGAAGCGCTCGCAGCGGGAGCGTAGGAATGCCTCCAGATGGCGTGCGGCGAGCACGAACTGGCGCACGTCGAGCAGCGATTTGCCGTCCAGCGTGGCGCCCTCCATCGCGGCCACCCCGAAGAGCTGATTCTGGTCCTTGAATTCGCCCATCGGCAGCGAGCCAGCATGGGCGCGCAACTCGACCAGCTCGCCGGTGGCGCGCAAACGGCGGCGGACTTCGTCCGGATCGATGCTGGGCGCAATCGCCGCGACCCGGCGCCGCCCCGGTTCGGAAACCGCCAGCGCCGTGACAAGCACGAGCACCTTGTCGAATTCAAGCGCTCTAAGGTCGCGGCTTCGCATCGCGGGATATGGAAAACTCGCCCGGGGACCACACGGTGTTGAGGACCGGCATCACCGCAACCTGGTAAGCATTACCTTTCTCAACGCCTTTCCAGGGGATACAGATAGACATCAGATAAAATTTAGCGCAACCGCGCCGCTTGGGCATCAGGGAAACCATGGAACGGATTGAATCACGGGTGAACACCGGGAGCGATGACTTCCGCCGCAACCGCGAGGTGATGGAAACCGGCGTGCGCCAACTGCGCGAGCGCCTCGAGCAGGTCAGGCTGGGCGGGCCGGAGGAAGCCCGGACGCGCCATACCGGACGCGGCAAGCTGCTGGTTCGCGAGCGGATTCGCCGCCTGCTCGACCCGGGCACGCCGTTTCTGGAGCTGTCCGCGCTGGCCGCCAACGGGATGTATGGCGACGAGGCGCCGGGGTCGGGCCTGGTCACCGGGATCGGCCGCCTGATGGGCCGCGAAGCGGTGGTGATCGCCAACGACGCCACCGTCAAGGGCGGGACGTACTATCCCATCACGGTCAAAAAGCATCTGCGGGCGCAGGAAATCGCGATGGAAAACCGCCTCACGTGTGTTTACCTGGTGGACTCGGGCGGGGCGTTTCTGCCGATGCAGGCCGACGTGTTCCCCGACCGCGAACATTTCGGGCGCATTTTTTATAATCAGGCGCGGATGTCCGCGGCCGGCATCCCGCAGATCGCCGTCGTGATGGGTTCGTGCACGGCGGGCGGTGCCTACGTCCCCGCGATGTGCGATGAAAACATCATCGTCAAAGAGCAAGGCACCATCTTCCTGGCCGGGCCGCCGCTCGTCCGCGCGGCGACCGGAGAAGAGGTCAGCGCCGAGGAGTTGGGCGGCGGCGACGTCCACACCCGGATTTCAGGCGTTAGCGACCATCTCGCCGAGGATGACGCGCACGCGCTGGAAATCGCGCGCTCGATCGCGGAAAACCTGCCTCCCCCGCCGCCGGAGCCGGCCGAACAGTCGGAGCCGGAGGATCCCTACTACGATCCGGAGGAGCTGTACGGCATCGTCTCGGCCGATACCCGCAAGCCCTACGACGTGCACGAAGTAATCGCGCGGCTGGTCGACGCCAGCCGGATGCACGAGTTCAAGGCGCGTTACGGTCCCACGCTGGTGACGGGCTTCGCGCGATTGTTCGGCTATCAGGTCGGGATTATCGCCAATAACGGGGTGCTGTTCAGCGAATCCGCGCTCAAGGCAACGCACTTTATCGAATTGTGCTGCCAGCGGCGCATCCCGTTGATTTTTCTGCAGAACATCACCGGATTCATCGTCGGCAAGCGTTACGAGCAGGGCGGCATCGCCAAAGACGGGGCCAAGATGGTCAATGCGGTGGCCAACGCGCAGGTGCCAAAATTTACCGTTATCATCGGCGCCTCCAACGGCGCGGGCAACTACGGCATGTGCGGGCGCGCCTACAGCCCGCGCCTGCTCTTCATGTGGCCCAACTCACGCATTTCCGTGATGGGCGGGGAGCAGGCGGCAAACACGCTGCTGACCGTCAAACTCGATCAGCTAAAGCGCTCGGGACAATCAATGAGCGAGCCGGACCAAGCTGAGTTCGTGCGTCCCACGCGGGAAAAGTATGAGGTCGAATCAAGCTGTTACTACTCCACGGCACGGCTGTGGGACGACGGCTTGCTCGACCCGCTGGAAACCCGCGCCGCCCTGGCCCTGGGCATCGCCGCCGCATACAACGCCCCAACACCTCCGGCAGGCAGCTTCGGCGTGGTGCGGATGTAAGTGAAAAAACAATCGCCGCCAAACATATCACGGCCGCCGTAACAGGAACCAGTGACGGATCCGCTAGGCCAAATAATGTTGGCTCATCTGCAAATCGTGTGGATGAATTTTCAACGTGTAGCTGTTGAAATCCCTCTCGCACAGAGCTTTGCGGAGTTTTCTGGGGTCGGAAAACTTGGCATGAATTGGCGATGGCAAGAAAGCGGCGGTTGGTGGATGT
>DASZGF010000216.1:0-86348 GCA_035939115.1 Binataceae bacterium (SeqCode) | reverse complement strand
TCAGGCGCTTGCCTTCGAACGCTATGGTCTCGTTCGCATCAGACCCGGCAAGATCCCCGGCTGGTGGTGGTCGCTGCGGATCAAGCCCGATCCGCGCATCCTCTTCGAAGCCGAGGACTGGCCACCGGACATGCGCGATGTGTCGTGGCATCTCCGCAACCAGGAGCTCATCCACGGCCGCTACCGCTTCCGCCCCTGGTACCCCGCCTTTCGCCGCGGCATATCGTGGTATCAGCTATGTCGCGAGCGCGAATCTCGCGGCTGAAACACCCTCGTGGCTGTCATTTTGGCTGTCAAACCGGCCCACAAGGTGCTGCAGCCAGTTCGGCACTTCTCAAAACAGTAGCAATTCCACGTGTTTTTTCTGGTGGGCCGTCGGAGACTCGAACTCCGGACCCGCTGATTAAGAGTCAGCTGCTCTACCAACTGAGCTAACGGCCCACCGTGTGTAGCAGGCTGCGGTAAAGTCTCCGCAGCTTGCTCCCTCTCTCTTATCTCCCCCTGGTCAGGGGGAGAAGGTTAGGAAGGAGCGGATCTTTCATGCAGGGTGCTTGTGCCCATCCATGGATGCTTCGGCTCGGAACCCGCTTTTTTGCACCCTGCCAGGACGCCATGTCGCAGAGGCGGTTAGGGTGGGGTGAGTGAAGGGATTTGAACCCTCGACCACCGGAGCCACAATCCGGGGCTCTGCCAACTGAGCTACACTCACCGCCGTGTCGTTACCACCAGCAGGCGGCTTGGGCCGCTTCCGACAATGGCGCGCCAGAAGGGACTCGAACCCCTGACCCGCGGCTTAGAAGGCCGCTGCTCTTTCCACCTGAGCTACTGGCGCAAAACTAAATCGGGGCGAGCCGATTTGAACGGCCGACCCCCTGCTCCCAAGGCAGGTGCGCTACCAAGCTGCGCCACGCCCCGAGACATTAGGGATTAACATACGCCAACTATCGTCACAACATGGGTGTGATGGATCTCAGCGGGCGTTCGCGAATCCACGGTTCCGGGAGGGCGACCTGCCTGGTATCAGGTGATCCGGTGCACCAATGGGCACCCGGCCTATAAAATCACAGGCTGGAAGCGATGCAGCCAGGTTACCTAAATCTTAAAAGAGCCCAAGTGCTATCCGCGAACTAATAAAAGGGCATGTCGCATTTCGCGAAAGGCCAAGCAAGCGTTAGATTTTCCGGCCTCACGGCGATGAGAACACCTTGCGCTCTTCGCATTTCGACAAAGGCACCCATCCGCCTCGCTCTGGCTGCAGCCAAAAAACCCCTTGAAATATCGATTATCTGCCCGCTTCGGCGGAAAAGGTACGTAAATTGCTTCCGGAATCCTGTGCGCTGTTCCCCCAGACAGCGCCATCCCCAGCGGAATGGCCGGGCTGCCGTGATCGTTGGCTTCCCCGAATCAACGGTCGACAAAGCGCGCAGCCCGGCCAATCCCATCAACGCGCAGCAGTTCAAAATCAGGATTCCTCCGAAAGGCCCGGATGCCCGCGCTACTGACTTAGCGCTTGCCCGGGAACTTGGGCGGGCGCTTCTGCATCATGGCGCGGATGCCTTCCTTGAAATCCTGGGTCTTGTACAAGGCGTCGAACGTCGCCGTCGAATCCTTGATCGCAGTCGGCAGGTCGGTTTCCAGATGCTCATAGACTTCGCGCTTGATTTCAGCCACGGCTACGGGCGAGCAGTTCTCGGCAATCTCGCCGGCGATCTCGCGCGCCTTGGCGATTAACTCGCCGTCGGGCACGACGTGGTTGACCAAGCCGAGGTCCAAGGCCTCTTTGGCGCCGAAGGTCCGGGCGGTGAGGGCCAATTCCAGCGTCTTGCCCCATCCGATGAGCCGCGGCAGGACCCAGCTCGAGCCGCCTTCCATCGCCAGTCCGCGCCGCGGATACATGAGCGAGAACTTGGCGCTCTCGGCGGCGATGCGGATGTCCCAAAACAGAATCAGGGTGAAACCCCATCCGATGGCGGGGCCGTTGATCGCCACGATTATCGGCTTGAGAATTTTTTGCGGATAGGTGAAATGGCTGACCCAATCCTTGAAGACCGGCGAGACCTCGGCCTCCTCCTTGGACTGGCCCGATAAAATCGACATGTCGGCGCCCGAGCAAAAGGTGCTGCCCGCGCCGGTCACGATGATCACCCTGATCTGATCATCGCCCTCCGCGTCTTTCATCGCATGGTAAACTTCCTCGCGCATCGTGAAGGTCCACGCGTTGCGGCGCTCGGGACGGTTGAGCGTGATCGTCGCGATATGGCCGTCCTTCTCATAAAGGGTCTCTTTGTATTCCACGCGATCCTCCAGATTTGCGCCGAGCCTTCGTTCTCAACCTTTATACATCCGCAGCCCCTAGGAAACGATCCCAGGCCGGTGGGCACGGCGACCGGAGCCGTCCGCGCGCCGTCTCTCTTCCCTTCTCTCGTTTCTCTTTTCTCATTTCTCTTTTCTAAATCCCCCGTGCGGACTGCGCCATTTCTTCGACCTCGGGCGACTCTCCCCAAACCTCCTCGCGGATGACCTTGTCGGTGATGGCGGCCAGGTATTCGACCAGCGCAGCGTTGATTTCCCGAAACTCGGGCCACAGCGTGGTCGCGACGAAGGAGCGCGGCGCTTTGACCATGATGTTCTGGCGATGCATCCGGGGGCGGCGATAGACCCGCAGTCCGTAGCGTCTGCATAGCGCGACAAAGAGTTGGCGCGACCACGGATCGGGCAGCCGAAACCTGAACTCGACGGCGCTCTCGCTCTTTTCTGTCTGCTTGAGCCGGGTGCGAATGCGCTCTGCCGCGGCACCCGCAGCAGCCTTTTCGCCCGGGGTCGCGGCACCCGCGAACAGCGCTTCGATCTTGCGTAACTTTTCGCGCAGGATAGCTTCTTCGGTCACCGACCACCTCCCCGCATCGCCGTGACTTCCGCGCGCAGCAGAGACGGTCCCGGCGCGAGTGTCAGGCCTCTGGTATGCTCGAACTTACCGGTAAACTCGGGACGGCCGACAGCCGGGCTCTACAGATTCTCAACAACCGCGGCGCACAAATCCTTACTGGACGCGCGGCCGCCCTGATCAGGCGTGAGCGTCTTGCCTTGCGCGTAAACCCTGGTGATAGCGCCGCGCAGCCGCTCGGCGGCGGAGGAAAAGCCCAGGTAGGAGAGCATCATCGCCGCCGACAGCAGAGTAGCCGTCGGGTTGATGATTCCTTGGCCTCTGATGTCGGGCGCCGATCCATGGACCGCCTCGAAGTAGGCGTAGGTGTCGCCGTAGCATCCGCTGGGCGCAAGGCCCAGACCACCGATCAGGCCGGCGGCAGCGTCCGAGAGGATGTCTCCGTAGAGATTGGGCAGGACCACGACGTCGAGGTCGTGCGGCGCTGCCACGATACGCCGGGCGAAGTCATCGACGATGAACTGCTCATATTTGAGTTCCGGGTACCCGGCGACGGTCTCCTCCACCACCCGGCGGAACAGGCCGTCGGTATGGCGCAGCATGTTGTATTTGGAGGAGCAGGTCACCTTGCCCTTGCCGCCGGCCGCCTTGCGCCGGAGTGCGAGCTGGCAGGCGAACTCGGCAATGCGGCGGGTGTTCTTTTCGGAGATCACCTTGACCGCGATTTGGGCATGTTCGTCGGAGGTGTCCAGCGGCTGGCCGGTGGACTGGCTCATCAGATGCGCGGGCGCCAGCGCGGTCAGCGGCGCTTCGACGCCGAGGTAGAGGTCCTCGAGATTCTCGCGCACAATGACGAAGTCGATGCCTTCGGGATTTTTCAGCGGGCTGCGATATCCCTGCTGCCAGGCAACGGGCCGGACATTGGCGTAGGTGCCCTTGCCCCATCGGAGATAGCCGATTCCCTGGGTCCGGCCCGAAGTTGCGCCGAACAGGGTGCTGTCGGAGGCGTCGATGGCCTTGCGCACCTGCGCCACGGTCTCGCCCTTGACCCACTCTTCGCCGCGTGGGAACTCCACGAAGTCGATATCCAGTTCGAGCGCGCGGAGCACCGACACCGCCGGTTCCACCGCTTCCGGGGCCGCATCGTCACCGGGCAGCACCACGACTTTTTTGCTCATTGCCGGAACCTCCCACGCCTGTAAGCGAGAACAACTGCCTGAGTCGTAGCTCAAACCGCCGCGGATGTCATGCCCGCGCAGCGTTTGACGCTGTGTGCGCAAGATCGTAATTCCCTCGAATCAACATCCGTAATCAATATGAAGGAGTATCAAGATGGCGCGCGAACAAATCAGCGAAGCCGCCTTGCGCGAACTGCTCGACCGCCAGGCGATCCTCGACTGCATCCATCGCTATACCCGCGGGATGGACCGTCACGACAAGGAGCTGGCGTTGTCGGCGTATCATCCCGACGCGATCGACGATCACGGCCTGTACTGCGGTGTGGCAAAGGATTTCATCGACTGGGCCTGTTGGTTTCACGACCGCAATCAGACCCTGCACCATCATTATGTGACCAATCATAGCGTGGAGTTGGACGGCGATACGGCGCATGCGGAGACCTACTGGCTGTTTGTGGGCGTCAACAAGGACCCGGCGCATCCGCTGATGATGTCGGGCGGGCGCTATATCGATCGGTTTGAGTGGCGCCAGGGCAAGTGGGGAATCGCGGCCCGCGCGTGCATCATCGAATGGCAGGGCGATCTGACGCAGGTCAACGCGCCGCCTGAGTTCGCGGCTGCGGCGGTTGCCGCCGGCGTCCCGGCGTGGAACAAGTCGGACGTTTCCTACCAGCGCCCGTTCAACGTCAAGCGCCCGCCGATGGCGCCGATTGAAGGCTGAGGACGCCGACGATTTAAAGAACCGGCATGGAGGCCGGCGCTACGAGCAGAAGCGGAAGCAGTCGGGATATCGGAGTGCGCGGTCAGCTCTCTTTGCGTAGCGCCGGCCTCCGACTGCCGGTTCTTTTCCCCATACAAAGGCCCGGCAATCGACACCTAGGAATAGTCCCTCAATGCTCAACGCTGGCGCGTCCGCCACTTTTGACTTTGCTGCGGGGCTGATGTTAGCTCGATCCTATGATCTTTTGATCGCCGGCTTTTGGCCCGCAAGGGGAACTATGAGCATCCAGGCTGCGACGATTGACGCGCGCGATTTTGTCGAAGCCAACGAATTGTTTCAGGCCCGCGGATGGACCGACGGGCTTCCAATCGTGCCGCCCAGCGAAGAGTTGGTGGAGAAGATGCTCACCGGCATCCGGCGCGATCCCAATGAGGTAGTGGCGGCAATCGCGCCGCGCAACGCCGAGGCCACCGTGGCCGACATCGCGATCAACGCCGTGATGGCCGGTTGCTTGCCCGAATATCTCCCGGTCGTGGTGGCGGCGGTGGAAGCGGTCGCCGATCCGGCTTTCAATCTGCTGGCGATCCAAACCACCACGCATTGCTGCGCTCCCCTGATCGTAATCAACGGACCGGTTCGGGAATGCCTGGGCCTCAACTCCGGCACCAACTGTTTCGGTCAGGGCAGCCGCGCCAATGCCACTATCGGGCGCGCCCTGCGCCTGGTCCTGATCAATATCGGCGGCGGCATTCCCGGTCTGACCGACAAGGCCACCGGCGGCCATCCGGGCAAGTTCAGCTACTGCGTGGCGGAAAACGAGGAGGCCAGCCCGTGGGAGCCGCTGCATGTGGCGATGGGCTACAGCGCGCAGCAAAGCACAGTGACCGTATTCGCTGCCGAAGGGCCGAACAACGTCAGCGAGCATCAATCCAACGATCCCGAAGTGATCCTTACCTGGTGCGCCGATGCGCTCTCCAAGCTGGGCAGTAACAATTTGTTTGCCGGCGGCCAGGTGTTCGTCGCGCTCAGCGCCGAACATGCACGGGTGGTCGGCAATGCGGGATGGAGCAGGCAGCGCGCCCGAGACTACATCTTCAAGCGCGCTGGACGCCCGCTGCGCGACCTGTTTTTCCATTCCGCGATCTCGCGCAAAACGGTGGAAGGCTACCGTCCGTACATGGCCGGCAAATCCGACGATACGTGGGTTTCAATCGCCGAAAGGCCGGAGGACCTCTTCCTGATGGTGGCCGGCGGCGAGGGGCGCCATTCGGTGGTGATCTGCGGATGGGGCGGTCACATGGGCAACCAGGTGGTCACCCGCGTGCTGCCTGATTATGTTAACGTTTGTCATGTCGCGACTTGAACGTCGAGGAGGCGCCGATGCGATTTTACGTACCGACGGCGGAGCGCGGGCAGACCGCGATCAAACAGGCGCCGGCTTTGGGCGGCGTTGAAGACCGCCAGGTGCTGCTTTTAAGCAACGGCAAGGCATGCGGTAACAAGCTGCTCAATTACTTCGGCAGCCTGCTGGCCGAGTCGGAGCCGTCCGCGACCGTCGATTTCTGGAACAAGCGGACCTTTACCATGCCCGCCGACGGCGCCAAGGTGGAACAATACGCATTGGAGGTGGACGCGGTCGTAACCGCGATCGGCGATTGAGGATCGTGCACGTCGAACAGTGTGTTCGACACCATCGAGTTCGAAAAACGCGGCGTCCCGAGCCTGCTGATCTGCTCCGATGCTTTCGAGGCCGAGGCCAGGGAACTGTCGCAAAGGCTGGGACTGTCGAATATCCATCTGGCCGTCATCCGCCATCCGGTAGTCGTCCAGACCGACGAGGAACTATGGGACAGCGCGCGCCAGGCGCTGGAAGCCTTCCGGCGTCTGCTAGTGAAATGATTCGGAGCCGTGAGCGTAAGCGAGCGGTTGGTTTGGGAGAAGGTCTTGCTCAGGCAGTACATAGTTGATCCCCGCGACGTGCCCTGGAAGGCGGGCCAGACCGAGGGCATTACCTTTCAGTGCCAGGTTTTTTTGAGCGGCGCGGACGGCGGTCCCGAGGCGATCCGTTTTCGCTTCGACCCCTGCCCCAGGGTTTACGCTCATATGCATCTGACCGCGCAGTTCCAGCTTCTGCTGGGCGGCACCATGGACTTCCCCAAGGCCACGATGAAGCTGCGGCCGTTGGCGATACACTACGCCGATCACAACCTCCCCTACGGCCCCTTCTCGACCGGCGAGGGGCACGACATGCTGGTGCTGCATCCCAGGCAGGGCGGACTGGTCTCGATGGCCGATCGGGCGGCGCGCAAGCAAATCAACCTGGCGGGACGCCAGTTGGTCGGAATGGACCGGGAGCGCGAATGGCTGGCGGTCCTCGGACTTGAAGGCGTGCGTTGCAAATTCCTGATTCCGCCCGCCGCGGGGCCGCAGGCGATGATCCTGGAATGTCCTCCCAACTGCGTCATTCCGGCTCCGGTCCCCACTTTCGGCAGGTACGATGTAGTGCTCAGCGGCAGCGCCCTGCTTGATGGCAAATCCGTGGTGTCGCCCGGATTGCGCTACGTGGCGGGCGATGAGCAGCCGGCGCCAATCCGCAGCGGTCCGCAAGGCGCGAGCCTGATACTGCTGGCTTTTGACGAGGACGCGGCGGAGGGCGGGCTGGGCGACGATCAACTGTCGCGGGCGGCGGCCGAGGCAATCGAGCGGGCGATTTAGGATCTGCGCAGGAGACAATCCATGGGTAACCAATCCGACGCGACCCCAAACCCTTTTCGAGTGGTGATGTTCGCCGACTTCATCTGCCCCTACTGCTACATCGGCCAGGAGCGGATGGAGCAACTGGCGCACGATTACGACGTGGCGCCGATCTGGCGCCCGCACTGGCTGCATCCCGAAACGCCGCCCGAAGGCGCGCCCTTTCCTCAAAACGTCGACCGTGAGCGCGCCCGCGCGACGGCCGAATGGCTAAAAGAAATGGCGCCGGAAAAGGCAGCCCGGATGCGTTTTCCCGACAAGCTCCAATGCAGCTTCTTCGCCTTTGAAGCGGTCGAATTCGCGCAGGACCAGGGGCTGGCGCTGCCGTTTACTTCCGCCGTGTATGACGCGCTGTGGGTGGAAGGCAAAGACATCGCGCGCATGGCCACCTTGCAGGAAGCCGCCGCAAAAGTCGGGCTCGACGCCGAAGATATGGGACGGGCGCTGCGCGAACGGCGCTACATGGAGCAGACCCTGGCCGCCGTGGCGGCCGCCAGAAGCGGCGGCGTCTCCAGCACGCCCACCTATATCCTGGGGCGCACCGCGATCAAGGGATGGCATTACTACGAAGTGTTCCAGACCGTGATGGAAAAACAGGGCATGCTGCCGAAGACTGAAGGCGGCACGCAAAAAGGGTGATTCGATGGCGCGAAAGACGGCTCAAGGTAAATACCAGGTCGTATGGCCGCGCGGCAAAAATGTAATCGATCGCGCCGCGCCCGCCCGGCGGCTTGAAAATCTAAATGGCAGGACCGTGGCCGAATTGTGGGACTACGTCTTCCGCGGCGAAGAGATTTTCCCGCTGATCGAATCCGAACTCTCCGCGCGCTTTGCGGGTATCAAATTCATCAGCCCACAGAGCTTCGGCAACACGCACAGCACCGAGGAGCGCGAGGTGCTGGCGGCTCTGCCCGACCGGCTGCGCGAACTCGGCGTGGACGCGGTTATTTCCGGGATGGGATGTTGAGGGAGCTGTACGCCCGCCGTGATGCGGGCGGCAGCAGTGGCGGAGCGGGCGGGGATTCCCAGCGTATCGCTGGTATGTGAGGGTTTCGCCGGACAGGCCTCGAGCACCGCCGAGGGTCTGGGCTTCTCCCATCTGGCGGTCGCGCTGATGCCCGGTCACGTCAACATGCAGACGCACGAGGAACTCAAGAACAACATCCTCGAAGTGACCGTCGGCCAGGTCGTAAAGGGGCTGCGCGAGGAGCCGGCCAAGAGCGAGGAGGGCAGCGCCGAACCGCAACCTAGGGATATCGTTTTCACCGGCAGCTTTGAGGAAGTAAACGATTTCTATTACGCGCACGAGTGGAGCGACGGGCTCCCGATTGTGCCGCCCACGATCGAGAAAGTCGAGCGATTTCTGCGCTTCAGCGATCGCGCTCCCGAAGAGGTGCTCGGCGTGCTGCTGTGCGATCGGCGCGAGGCCACGATTTGGAACATCGCGGTCAACGGCGTGATGGCGGGATGCCGTCCGGAATACATGCCGGTGCTGATCGCGATCGTGGAAGCGCTGGCAGATCGCAACTATGGGCTGGAGCATAGCGGCAACACGCCGGGCCCGGAGACGCTCATCATCCTCAATGGCCCCATAATCAAGCAGCTCGGGTTCAACTACGAGCAGGGGGCGCTGCGCGACGGCTTTCGCGCCAACACCAGCATCGGGCGTTTCCTGCGCCTGTACCTGCGCAACGTCGCCGGCTTCCTGCCGCACAAGACCGACAAGGGCACCTTCGGCGGCACCTGGCGGGTGGTGATGGCCGAGAATGAAGACGCGCTGGCCGAAATCGGATGGGAGCCGCTGAGCGTGGACATGGGATTTAAGTCCGGCGACAACGTGGTGACGATCTCGCGCTTTACCGGCGGCGATACGATTGCGAACGCGTCGGGCACCTCCGCCGAGCGGATTATGCCCTACATCGCCGACGCCGTCCTGCGCGCCAACCTGGGATGGCATCTCACCTTTACCTGCGGGATGGTGGTCGGCACCTTGCGCCCGCTGGTGGCGCTCTCACCCCTGATCGCGGGGACCATCGCGAAATCGGGATGGTCCAAGCGCGACGTGCGCCGCTACCTGTTCGATCACGCGCGGCTTGCGGCCCATGAGTTCGACAAGCAACTGTTCCAGTACCTCCACGGCGCCGACCGCCCGCTGCGCACGCTGGAGGAGCGGGTCGCGCTGGGCGAAATCCCCAAGCTGTTCTGCGAATCGCCGGACCCCAATCGGATGGTGCCGATTGTCGTTTCGTCCGACGATTTCATGGTCACGGTATGCGGCGATCCGTCGCGCGACAACGCCTACGCCTTCTCGCACAATGGTTTTATCGGCTATCCGACCGCCAAGGAGGTAAAGTTGCCCAAAAATTGGGATGCTCTGCTGGCTGAAATTCAAACCGCCAGGAATTAACCCGACGCGAAAAATTGATCGCCGCTTCGCATGCGTGCCGCCTGCCCGATACCCCCTCGCCCACTTAGTTGCGGGAGAGCAAATTAGGCGGCGCGGTCCCCAGGCGTCGTATGAGAGACGGGGGCCAAGGCATATAAAGTGGAGGGGCGGCCGGCGGCCGCGGACTGAGACCGGTCGCGCATTGGTGCGGTGGAAAGCCCGCGGGAGAGCATGGTCCATGGGGTGTCGATAGCGTCAGTGGTGACACGCCAGTCGTGATCCCGTTTGAGAGAATGTCAGGTTATGTACGCCCCTGTCAGCGACGCTTGCTGCCCAATCCAACTATGGAAGAGGTGGAAATGAAGAGCAAGAAGAGGCCAGCCCCCTATATTCCATTCTTGGACATGCGTTCTATTGAGGTCAGAGTCTGCGCCAGCAGGCGTCCTATCCCAGCATACAGAGCGGCATTCACGAGTACCGAAATCGCGAAGTTAATTACGGCGCTCGCGCCCGGATGAAAAATGGCCATGGTCATGATCGAAGACGGCCAGACAAGGAGAACCCAGGTGCCGAGCAATGAATTGGAGACGTACCTGATGCCAAGGCAGATTAAGGGAACGGTAAGTCCGAGAAGTGCCCCACCAAGGGTAAGCCAATTCTTCAAAGCCGGCATTGGATGCTTCGCTTAGTAGTTTTTGACCGAAACGCCATACATCTTTGACAAATCATTTAGCTCATCACTTGGAATCAGATCTCCTGGAGTCAACAAACCACCAGCTTGAAGTAGTTTATCCGCCTCTTGGGTGCAATTATTGCGGAACAGATTGTAATCCGGCGGGTTGTTCTGGTCCTGTTCTATCGCCCTGGAAATGGCGTTATCTTGCTCGGGCGTAGTCGTGATGGTTATTGAGGAGCTTGGGACGTCATTGCTCGCTACCAAACTTCCGGGCACTGTCATGCCCAAAGTGGCGGGAATGTTCCAGCTTGAGCCTTGATCTTCGAGTCCAACAGGCGTTTCACCGTTCACGCTGATAGTCATATGGCCAGCGACATTGAGAACGGTGGCGCCATTATTGACTATGATCGTGACGTCCAGACCGAGAGGGTCGACCCAGACGGTCGGCGCTCCCAGCGCATATTGGTATAGATTTGCGGTGCCCCCACGAAAACCAATCGGGTCCTGCGTGCTGAATCTCTGGAAAGCCGGGCTATAGTAGCGCGCCCGGCAGAAGTACAACCCCGTGCCGTCGTTCTCCCTGCCGGTGAACTGGTACGGATTAGCATTGGCGGGGCCGCTGGCAGTGGTCTTGCCGAAGGGCTGGTAGGTGTACTGGGCGTTGAGCCCGCCGGTTGAGTTGGTGAGCGCGATAGTTGAGCCCAGCGCGTCGGGCAGGAGGCTCATCGCGCCGCTGGAATCGGTGCGGCTGAAGGACTCGTCGATCCCGAGTCCAGTGACGAGATTGGCGGTGACGCTCGCGGGCGGGTTGCCGGCCGAGAGTTCCTGCACCGGATTCTGGCGGTCATACAGGAATTGGGTGGTCGTGCCGCTTATGGTCTTGCTGGCTCGGCGGCCGAAGGCGTCGTAAATGAAGCTGGCCGTGACCCCGCCGCTGATCGCCGACATGTGATTCCAGGCATCCCAGTTGTAGGTGTTGGTGCCGTCGCCGGTCAGATTGCCGTTGTTGTCCCTTCGGCTTCGCTCAGGACAGGCTCCACTAAGCGTTTGTGACCCAAAAGCGGTCATTCGTTATCGGCGTTAAATCTGTTACCGCTGACATTCACCGGCAGGGCGACTGACTGCAGGCTCCCACCCTTGGCCGTGGCCCGACCAGCCGCGTCATACGTGTACGTGAGGTTGCCCAGATTGTTGGGCGGACTCGTGCAGCTACCGCCGGTGCCGTAGGTGATCGAAGCCACGTGTGAATCGCTATCATAACCATAGCTCGCGATCACCCCGTTGGGTAAGGTCAGGCAGGTGCGGCGATTGGAACCGTCCTAGCCAAAGCCTACGGCCGGGTTCCCGGTGCTGGAGCAGCCGCTGTTTCCGTTATAGATGCCGGTCAGCCGATTTGCAGGATATGGCCGGAGGCGAAGCCAGCCGGGCCTTGACGCCATGACACATTGAGGAATCAAATAGGTGTGAGGGCACGCTATCGGAAGGAACCCAGGGCGCGGTGAGGGAACATGAGATTTACAATATTTATGTTGGCTGCCGCGCTTACCGTTGCGGTTCCGACGGCGGCACACGCTCAAGCGGCGCAAGCCGCCGGAATTGCCCAACTTGCCGTTGGAATAGCCTTTGGAGTGATGTTTCCGGCTCCGCAATGCGGTCCGCATGACGCGATGCCGCGGCCCTACCAGCCAAGAACGCCGTCCTACAGCCCTCCGCCGCCACCGTTGGACCAGCACGGCAATCTAGAGAACGACGATGACGACAGCCAGCCGCTACGGCCGCTGCCACCCCGTCCCGGCACCTATAGCCTGCAGCCTCAGACCCGCCCCGACGCGCCAGACGAATCCGATCAAACGACTAACGTACGCGCACGGGATACCGACCAGTCGGCCGATCAGCCGGCCATGAGCGACGACGACGAGCAACCGGCGCAGCCCCGTAAACGCGGGCCGGCGCACCATAATCGTCAAGCCCAAGCTACAGAGCCAACCCAGACTTCGGGCCAGGTCGCTGAAATACCCTCAGTACCTCGCGGCGCGCAAAGGAGCGACAGCTTCGCACCTCAACAGTGAAGCGGTCGCGCTGACGCCGGCGGCGTGGGACGCCGGAATTCTCTCTCCCCCCTCGCTTCAGGGTTAAGAGTAAGAAGAGGGACAGAAAGAGTTTCTGCGCCAACGTGTTCGTGCGTTCAAACCGCAAACTTATTTTCGTGTTGGGGCTAACCCAGCCATTCCGGATGTGAGGAGGTGCTGTCGAAGGTCTGGCTGGTTTTGTACAATTCCAGGCCGCCGGCCGCCGCGACCTGCGCGGTGCGCGCCAGCAGCGCCTGGCGCTGTTCCTGGCTCATGGGCTTGAAGGTCCGCGCCGCATTCAGCGCCTGCTCGAGAATCTGCATCGAATCGCAGCCGGTGATGACCACGCGCTGGTCGGCAGGCTCATCGAGTAGTGCAAACATTCCAGCGGCGTCACGATGCCGCTGCGCAGGATGTTCGCATCGCCCATCGGCTTCATCCCGAGCACCCCGATATTGCGCTGGACCAGCACGGGCAGCACGTTCTTTTCAAAACTGTCGAAATGCGCGTCCATCACGTTAAGCGGCATCTGCGCCGAATCGAAGGTGAAACCATGGTCCGCGGCGGTCTGGAGCATGTGCAGATGAATCTGCGGACTCTTGTGCCCGGTGAAGCCGATATAGCGGATCTTGCCCGCTTTTTTTGCCTCCAGCGCGGCCGCAATCGCGCCGTCCGGAGCGAACACCCGGTCCGGATCATTCATGCGGATTACCTCGTGAAACTGCAGCAGATCAATCCGATCGGTCTGAAGTCTTTGCAGCGACTGATCGATCTGCTGCGCCGCGGTTTTATGGTCGCGGCCGTCGATCTTGGTCATCACAAACGCCTTGTCGCGATAGCCGTTGCGCAGCGCCTTGCCCACCCTGCTCTCGCTCAATCCATCGTTGTAGTCCCATGAGTTGTCCAAAAAGTTGACGCCCGCGTCCAACGCCGTGCGGACGATCCGAATGCTGACGTTTTCCTCCACGTATCGCCGCCCCAGGTGATGGCCGCCGATACCGACAATCGAAACCTTCTCGCCGGTGCGCCCCAAGGTGCGTCGAGGGATTGAGCCGTCCTGGGAGCGCGATGAGCCAGCCGGTCCCCCCGCTGCCGCTTTTTGTTCTGCCGCTCCGGCTGCGCCAGCCATCGCGGATACCAGCGCTGAAGAAGCGGCAACCTTCATGAATTTTCGGCGGTCCATTGGCAAAGCCTCCGGTGGTTTCAGGGAATACTCCTGCAACGATCGTAAGGCCGATCAAAGTGGCCTCACAACAAATTAGCCCCAGCTGGTTGCGGGTCGCGCTCATAAGAAGAGTACACGGAAACAGGGGATGCCTGCTTCAGCCTCGAAGTAAAAACGAACTGCCTCTAATTTGAATCAAAAGCCTTAAACTCGGGCAGTTTCAAACTGGCGGGCCTCAAAAAGTTGACATAAGGTGGCCAAACAGATGGCATCAAATGTGCGGGAAAAACAAGGGCTGTGACTATTGCGGTCTGATATCGACAGCGCCCAAGGGCGAAAACAGGAGGGAGAACGATGGCGATTTATCTGAGCATGCAGAGAGTGCGGTTTTCGAGTCCGGATGGTTACGAGAAATTCAAAAACGTCTTCAAGGACGTCCGCATCCACCTGCGAAAGCTTCCCGGCTTCATGCATCTGACCTGGTGGGTGCATGCGGACGACCCCACCTGGTACAACGAAGTCAGTTTCTGGACCAGCAAGCAGGCCCTGGATGACTGGCACATGGCAACCTATCACAAGCATGCCAAGACCTGGGCCGCGCAGTCCGGCGCCATCATGGAAGACATCATCACTAATTTCGAGCTGGCCGGAACCCGGCTGCTGCGGATCTGTCCCACCTGCAGTGAGTTCCAGGATAAGCCCTATGAACTGAAAAAGGAGCAGGCGGTGCTCGCCGAACCCTGCCCCAAGTGCGGCTTCAATTTCCCCAGGATGGACACGACTCCCACGAGCTTTGCCGTGTTCAAGGATATCGAATAAAACCCCCTGACCGCAGCTGCGCGAGGAGCAGGATCATTCGATATTAAGCCGTTTGCGGGCTTCTTCGCTCATCTTGTGCGGAGTCCACGGCGGGTCCCACACGATCTCGACGCTGGCGTCGCGGATTCCGGGGATTCCCAGCAGCTTGTCCTCGATGTCGCGCGAGATCATGCCACCCATGTGGCATCCCGGCGCCGTCAGGGTCATCGTGATCAGCACGATGTCGTCATCGATGCTGACGCCATAGACCAGCCCAAGGTCGAGGACGTTGACCGGAATTTCAGGGTCGTAGCACTCGCGTAAAACCTCGTAGACCTGTTCTTCTGTTATCATAGGGAAGGCGGCTCTCCGGCTGATTTAGTGATTATATAGGAAACCGTGGCTGGGAACAGGGACGGTGGTTGGATGCGATGTCACCGGGCCGAGGCGCTTTAGAGCAGGATGCCCGGAAGGATTACGGAGAATTCCTGATGGTTGACAAAGAGGAGCTTTACGACGAGGCGGTTGACCTCTACGCTGATGAAAAGTACGACGAGGCGATCGCGTTGTATACCAAGGCGCTGGAGGCCGACCCAAAATTCATCGACGCCATCCACGGCCTGACCATGTGCTACCAGGCCAAGGGCGACCTCGACGCCGCGATCGAACTGACCGGCAAATATCTCGAGCAGGAACCCGAGGACATCCTCGCGTGGACCAACCTCAGCATGTTCTACCAGAAAAAGGGCATGGTACCCGAGGCGGAAAAAGCCGGCGCCGAAGCGCGGCGGCTGGACTGGAAACGCCAGCTCAAGGAAGGCAAGCAGTAGCGCGTATAGCAGACAAAGCACGGCACGACTTTTATTCTCCCCCTGACAGGGGGAGATGGGCGCCGCTGCGGCGCCCAGAGAGGGTCCTTATTCAGCTCGCCTTGCGAGCGATTAGGAATTTGTGCAGCGTAAATCCCTTGCAGCACGACTTTTCGCGACACACATTATTCTGTTCCGGGCACAAGGCTGGCGCGCAGCTTTGAACTCCGACCTCATAATCCCGCGCCAAAAGAAGGCGCGCTGAAACAGGACCCTCTCTCGGCGCCCAAAAAATGGCGCCGTTCTCGCCCTGTCAGGGGGAGAGAATTACAGCAAAAAATTGTACAGACTCCTGGCGTCTGCGAACGCGTCCGCAGACGCCAGCCAACACTTCTTGGTTAAGCAACGGTAGCGCGACATTGTGCGCATCGCCGGCTTTCGTGCTACAAGTCGCCATCAGCCGGGGGGTTGCGTGCTGATGGATTTCGAATTCACTCCCGAGCAGGAAGCCTTTCGCCAGGAGTTGCGGCACTGGCTTAAGGTCAATCTGCCGCCCGATTTGCGCACCGACCCCTCGGGCAGCATCATCGCGCCCAATCGGGAGATATTTGAGCGCCGGCGCGAGTTTCAAAAGCAGCTTTACCGGGCGCGCTGGATTGGAATCTGGTGGCCCCGCGAGTACGGCGGACGCGGCGCCGGACTGATCGAACAGTACATCTACGACCGCGAGTACGAGCATTCCCGCGCGCCGCTTCCGCACAACCACGCCCCCATCAATCAGTGGGGTCCGACCCTGATGAACTGGGGTACGCAGGCGCAAAAAGACCGCTTCCTGACGCGCCTGCTCAGCGGCGAGGATAGCTGGTGCCAGGGGTACTCGGAGCCCAACGCAGGCTCCGACCTGGCCTCGCTGCAAACGCGGGCGGAGGACCGCGGCGACTGCTTTTTGTTAAACGGACAGAAGATTTGGACCTCCGGCGCGCATTTTTCGGATTGGATGTACATGCTGGTGCGGACCGATCCGCGCGCGCCCAAGCATCGCGGCATCAGCTGCATGTACCTGGACCTGCGCAGTGCCGGCGTTGCCATCCGGCCGCTGGTGTTCATCAACGGAGAGCATCATTTCAATGAAGTGTTCTTCGACAACGTGCAGGTGCCGAAGGAAAACCTGATCGGTCCTCTGCATGAAGGATGGAAGGTGGCGATGACCACGCTTGGCTACGAGCGCAGCGCGGCGGCGGGGCGCGCCCATGAGCTGCAACTGCGGCGTCTGGACGAACTCACGCGGGCGGTGGAAATCGACGGCCGCCCGGCCGCGGAGAACGCCTACGTGCGCCAGCAGGTCGCCCGCCTTCATATCGAATACGAGGCCTTCAAGTACACCGGTCTGCGTGCGTTGACGCGCCTGCTCAAGGGGATGGCGCCGGGTCCCGAGCGATCGATGATGAAGATCGCGGGCGCCGAGCTTGCCGTGCGCATCAATCGCTTCGTAACCGAGCTGCTGGGCCATCATGCGCTGGTTGACGGACCGACGCCGGCCGTGCCCGACGGCGCCGAGGTGCTCAACCGCGTGCTGCTCGCGCCCGTGCACTGCGTTTCGGGCGGCACCGTGGAGATTCAACGCAACATAATCGGCGAGCGCACGCTGGGGCTGCCAAAGTAGGCGAGGGCTATCGTCATGACCAGTCGCGAACGGCAAGGATGGGTGATCGTTGGCGGATTTTTCATGGCCGAATTCTTCATCGTGGGGGCGGGCTACGACACCGCCGGAGTGTTCTTCACGCCCCTGCTCAGGCATTTCGGCTGGACCCGCACGCAACTGTCGATGCTCACGTCGGCAATCAGCCTGGCCGCCGCCTGCGCGGGACCAGGCGTCGGCTGGCTGCTGGATCGGACGGAGGCCAAGTGGGTGGTGACCGCGGGCGCGGCGTTGTGCGGGCTGGCCTTTGTGATGGCGAGCATGGCGCACGGCCTGGTGTGGATGGTCTGCGCCTATGCGCTATTGGGATTTGGAGCAGGAGCCTCGGCCATGGCGCCGTGTTATTACGTGATCGGCAATTGGTTCGTAGAGCGGCGCGCGCTGGCGATGACGGTGGCGGTCACCGGAATCGAAGTCGGCGGCATGGTGATGGCGCTGGTCGCCGCCTACCTGGTCGTACACGCGGGCTGGCGCACGACGTACCTCGTCCTGGCGGCGCCGGTCCTCCTGTTCGTCGTTCCGACGATGCTGTTACTCGTTCGCAGCCGACCGGATACGGCCACCGGTGCAACCGCGGGCGCGCATGGCCCGCATGGGGCGGCGGGTGACGCGCAGTCGGGTCTGGAAGTCGCCACTGCGCTTAGAGAGCGCTCCTTCTGGCTGATCGCGATTTCGTATTTGACCTACGCTTTCGGCGCCACGGCGCTGATAGTGCATCTGGTTCCCTACCTGATCGGCACCGGGATGACCGCGGAGCGCGCGGCGGTGATCCTGAGCATCACTTTGGGACTCAACATGATCGGCAAGCCCGCTTTCGGAGCGGCGGCCGACCGCTTCGGTATCCGCCTGGTTTACGGGCTGAATCTTTGGGCGGTGGGATGCGGAATTTTGTGCCTGCTGTATGCGCGGAACGCCCCGATGTTGGTGCTGTTCGCCGTGGTTTATGGACTTTCGGTCGGGGCGCCGATCGGCTTGATGCCGGCAATACTGGCCGACTCGGTGGGGCTGCGCCGCTTCGGGTCGCTGTCCGGCTTGCTGGTCACTTTGGGAGTCATCGGCAGCGCCGCGGGCCCGATTGCGGCTGGCGCCGTATTCGATCGCACCGCCAGCTATATCGGGATTTTCGTATTGTTCGCCGTGGCTCTGCTGATCGCGGGCTTCCTTCCGATCGCGTGCGTGTCCTACCAGGAGCGGACGGCCTCGGCAGCCCCGGTCGCGCAGACTGCTTCCTGAGGACGCGGATACGCCCTGCGCATGGTGGGAAAGACGTCGGTGATCCGGTTCAGGCGTGGGTCAGATAGTTTCAGAGCGCGGGCGTTAACGTAACTCTCATAAAGCTATCTTCCTCACACCATAAGGGGGAGTACACCCGTCTTGTGTAGGCCTAAATTGCTGGAATTAGCTGCGGTTAGAGTCTCAATGCGTGAAAAGTGCTGCTGCTTCGGCGCCCGAAACTATTGCCCGCCTGGCGGGCGCGAAATACTCTAGCCACTGTGCCGCGAAGCACTGAAATTGTTCCGCGCTGGTTGGTAAGTCCGAAAGCGGGCCAAGCGGCCTAATCACTACTAGCCGCTGGTCGTCGTCATGCCTACGCGGTCAAGCTGGAGCCGTTCATGGCCAAACAAAACAACAAAGACGATGAGTTGATCTCAGTGCTGGACGTTGAAGCGATCCTGGAGCATCACGCTGATGCGATCTGTTTTCGCTGCAAGATGCCACTAAAGCAACATCACGCCGCGGACCACTTATTCTTCGAAGATCAAGAGGATGCTCCAGACGAAGAGTGCAATTGAATCCGCAAACCTCCGCTGCCTGGTTACTTGAATTGTCTCTGCATTCTCGCCCTCGGCAACGCTGAAGGACAACCGTCACTGGCTCGATCGGGGCCGTCCAATCTGGCCGCTTCCGTAACAGATGACTTTTCCGCTGCCTTTGTAATTCCGGCACGAACTGCTTCAATTTCCTTGATAACGGGTTATGGCGACGATTTGCCTTCAATTGTACCTTCTTGGAGGGACACTTTCTTCAGCATCAGGGTTATTGAATCATGACGCCTCCCAATCGATCTGAACCCGCCGGCTTCGGACGCGTGCGGCCCGGGGTGCCTTATCCGCTTGGCGCCACGTGGGATGGAGAAGGGGTCAACTTTGCCCTCTTCTCTGAAAACGCGACTGCGGTCGAACTGTGCCTGTTCGGAGGACCGGATGGTAACGACGAGCAGGCCCGGATCGAAATCACGGAGCAATCCGACCAGGTTTGGCATATTTATCTGCCCGGTATCGCACCCGGTCAGCGCTACGGCTACCGCGTGCATGGTCCTTACGACCCCGCCGCCGGCCACCGTTTTAATCCGCACAAGCTCCTGCTCGATCCCTACGCCAGGACTATCGACCGGTCCCTGCGATCGAGCGATGCGGTGCTCGGTTATGAGCCTGGTCAGTCCGGAGATGACCTGACACTGGATCGGCGCGACAGCGCCGGCGTGATGCCCAAGAGCGTGGTGGTCGATAACAGCTTCGACTGGGGCGGCGACCGCCAACCGCGCATCGCATGGAATGAAACGGTCATCTATGAGGTTCACGTAAAAGGTTTCACCTGGCGCCATCCGGAAGTGCCGCGGGAATTGCGTGGCACCTACGCCGGCCTGGCCAGCCGGCCCGCGATCGATCATTTGCGCTCGCTGGGAATCACGGCGGTCGAGCTGATGCCGGTGCATCAAGCGGTGGACAGCCACGCCCTGATGGAGCGCGGGCTTACGGATTACTGGGGCTACAATTCGATCGGATTTTTCGCGCCCGACCTGCGCTTCTCATCGAGCGGATCGATGGGCCAGCAGGTGACCGAGTTCAAGGCGATGGTCAAGACGCTGCATCAGGCGGGTGTCGAAGTGATCCTCGACGTGGTTTACAACCATAGCGCGGAAGGCAGCCATCTGGGGCCTACCCTGTGCTTCCGCGGAATCGACAACCTCAGTTACTATCGCCTCCAGCCGGCCAACCCGCGCCTTTACACTGATTTCACCGGATGCGGCAATACGCTCAACATGCGCCATCCGCGCTCCCTGCAGCTCGTGATGGACAGTCTGCGCTACTGGGTGCTGGAGATGCACGTCGACGGCTTCCGCTTCGATCTAGCCTCGGCCCTGGCGCGGGAACTGCTCGAGGTTGACCGCCTGGCGGCCTTTTTCGACATCATCCTGCAAGACCCGGTGCTGTCCCAGGTCAAGCTCATCGCGGAGCCCTGGGACGTGGGCGAGGGTGGCTACCAGGTCGGCAACTTTCCCGTTGGATGGAGCGAATGGAACGGCAGATATCGTGACACGGTGCGCGACTACTGGCGCGGCTCCGACCAGACGCTGGCCGAGTTCGCCACCCGATTCACCGGCAGCTCCGATCTTTACGGGTCGAGCCGCCGACAGCCGCATGCCAGCATCAACTTCGTCACCTGTCACGACGGCTTCACCCTGCACGACCTGGTCTCCTACCGCGTCAAGCACAACGCGGCCAATGGGGAGAACAACAACGACGGCGACAACCATAACCGATCGTGGAACTGCGGCGCCGAAGGTCCGACCGGCGATCCAGTCGTCAAGCTGACGCGGGAACGGCAGAAGCGAAATTTTCTCGCCACGCTGTTTTTGTCGCAGGGGGTTCCGATGCTGCTGGGTGGCGACGAGATCGGCAGGACCCAGAGAGGCAACAACAACGGCTATTGCCAGGACAGTGAGGTTTCGTGGTTTGACTGGGAGCATGCCGACCAGGAAATGCTCGAGTTTACCCGCGGCCTGATTCGCCTGCACCGGGAGCATCCCGTGTTCAGGCGCCGGCGCTGGCTCCAGGGCCGTCCCCTTCACAGCCACGAGGTGCATGATGTGGGATGGTTCACGCCCGGCGGCGAGGAGATGTCGGACGAGGACTGGCGGGTTGGCTTCGCCAAATCAGTGGGAGTTTTTCTCAACGGAGAGGCGATTACCAGCCCCGGTCCGATGGGCGAGCGAATCGTTGACGATAGCTTCTACCTTTTTTTCAACGCCAATCACGAGCAATTGTCCTTCGTTCTTCCCACGCGCGAAGGCGCTCATGGGTGGGTCAAGGTCCTGGACACCTCCGAGTCGGTTACCAGAGAGAGAGAGCAAATTTATCTGCCGGGCCAGCCAGTACCGATGTATGCGCGCTCGATGGTAGTCATGCGTTTGGTTATGCCGGCGCCGCCGCAGGCACGACCTGAGGCGGAAGATTCAAGCCCCAAGCCTCCGCTCTTGCTAAAATAGCGGTCGGCTCAGACTCTGCCGGCCAAGATCCGAATGGAAATACGCAAGGTCCACGATTACCTCTGGGAAATCCCGCGCAGCGGCATGATGCGCGTCCCCGGGCGGATTTACGCCAGCGAGCGGATGATGTCCGATCTGCGCAACGACCCGGCGCTGGGCCAGGTCGTCAACGTCGCCTGTCTGCCCGGTATCGTCGGCTACTCCCTGGCCATGCCCGATATCCATTGGGGATACGGCTTCCCAATCGGAGGCGTGGCCGCAATCGACGTCGAGAGCGGCGTGGTATCGCCCGGAGGCGTTGGTTACGACATCAATTGTGGCGTGCGGCTGGTGCGCACCAATCTGCGTTATGACGACGTGAGCGCAAAGGCGCAGCGGATGGCGGACGCGTTGTACGAGGCAATTCCGGCGGGAGTCGGTTCCCATGGAGCGATCCCCGGACTGGCCGCCGATGACTTGAAACGGCTGCTTTCCAGGGGCGCGGCGTGGGGTCGCGATCACGGCTACGCATCGGACGCGGACCTGGATCATACCGAGGAGAATGGCTGCCTTGCGATGGCCGATCCGGACGCGGTCAGCGAGCTGGCGTATCAGCGCGGACGCGTTCAACTCGGCACGTTGGGTTCGGGCAATCATTTCCTGGAATGCGGCCGCATCGACCGGATCTACGACGCCGCCACTGCCGCGGCCCTGGGGCTGGAAGTGGGACAGGTCATGCTGCTGATCCATTCCGGCTCCCGCGGCCTGGGCCATCAGACCTGCGACGATTACCTGCGCGTGATGGGCACTGCGATGGGCCGCTACGCAATCCAACTGCCCGACCGTCAGCTCGCCGCCGTACCCATCAATTCCCCGGAGGGGCTGGCCTACCTGGGTGCGATGGCGGCGGCGGCGAATTTTGCCTGGTGCAACCGCCAGTTGATCATGCACCTGGCGCAGCGCGCGTTGGAGGCTGCGGTTCAAATCGGGCCGCGGGAACTGGGGTTGCGCCTGATCTACGACGTCTGCCACAACATCGCCAAGTTTGAGCAGCATGAAGTCGATGGCCGCCCGCGAACCCTGTGCGTACATCGCAAGGGGGCGACGCGGGCGTTCGGCCCCGGGCATCCGAGCCTTCCTGCCGCCCTGCGCAAACTGGGCCAGCCGGTGCTGATTCCGGGCGACATGGGCCGCTACTCGTTCCTGCTGATCGGCCAGGAGCGGGCGATGAAGGAGACCTTCGGCTCGACCTGCCATGGCGCGAGACGCGTGATGAGCCGCCATCAGGCGCAGCGCGCGGCGCGCGGCCGCAACCTGTATGCGGAGATGGCCGCGGCGGGCGTCGTGGTGCGTTCGCGCGGACGGGCGACCGTCGCCGAGGAGATGCCGGCCGCTTACAAGGACGTGGCCGACGTGGTCGAAGTGATGGAGGCCGCCGGTGTCAGCCGCAAGGTAGCCCGCCTCAAACCGTTTGCGGTGGTCAAGGGTTAAACGCGAAGGGGCCGAGGGGACAGAAAAAGCGGCGCGCTAATTTCCTGCCGCGCCCGCGCGCGCGGACTGGTCCGCGCGCGCAAGCTGGGAGAGGCCGGAGAGCGAGTTTGCGCAAGCGGAATCGCTCTCCGGGTGAGGGTTCAGCTACTTCAAGCAACCACCTTGATGTCAGCTGAGGTTTTGGGTCAGGTAATCTCCAGCGCAAATGAGCCGAAACGCGCCATCGGATGACCCAAAATGACATAGGCGGTCCAGCTTGCGGTCCAATCCCAAGTTGATTGCCAGGGTACGGCCTGCATTTCCGTTACACGCGAGTCGGAAAAGCTTAAGATGTTATGTGGGGGACAATCTTGGGTGGCTATTCTGCGCCCCCCGGGCATATAATCCTCCTGTTTGTTTTCGCGGGTGTCCAAATGACGGAGATTCGCATTCATGGACGCGGCGGTCAGGGCAACGTGATTGCCGCGTACATTTTGGCGCAAGCTGTTTTTGAGTGCGGCAAATTCGCGCAGGCCTTTCCCGGGTTCGGACCCGAGCGCCTGAGTGCGGCGGTAACGGCCTTCGTACGCATCACCGGCATCCCAATCCGCCATTGCCAGGTGCTGCAGCCGTCCTTCCTGCTCTTACAGGACCACGCTCTGATGCATGCTCCCGGTATTACAGAGGGGTTGCTGCCCCAAGGCAAAGTTCTGGTCAACTGGTCCAAACGGATCGAGCCCATCACCACCAGCAAGGGCCAGGAGATCGTGGTCATACCCGCGGCGAATCTGGCAATGGAATACCTCGGCAAACCGGTACCCAACACCGCGTTGCTGGCGGCCCTGCTCACGCTGACGGAGATGGCGCCGCTCGACGCGCTGGAGAAGGCGATGGCGTTGCGCTTCCGCGAGGAAACGCTGGAGCGCAACATCCGCCTGGTGCGCAAGGTGGCTCAAATCGTTCCCGCCGGGCTGTGGAAAGAAGCCGCCAACGCGCTTGGCCATTGAACCTGATAACACGAATATATCACACTGCGTTCCTTGCGGCGCAAAGTTCCTCTCGTTGCTTAATGATTTTGAGGACACGGTTGAACGCTGCGGACGATCATGAGCGCGAGTGAAACGTCAGTTCGTGCCGCCCTCGCCAGCGCCGTGGTTCGCGAATATTTGCCACCTGAACAGGGCCGTGAGGCACCAATAGACACTATCGAAAGGGGAACGAAAATGCGCTCCATATCTATGCGGATCGTGGTGTTGGCCGTCGCGCTTTTGATAGCCGAACCCGCGATGACGAATCCGCCCCCTCAGCCGGTAACCCTGAACGTAAACGTGATCGGCGCGCAGGGAGTGGTGCGGGTCAATGGTGTTCCGGTTCACTACTTCAAGCAGCAGGGACCGAAGGTGAGCAAAGCAGGTAATGGCACGTTCACCGATGCCAGTCCCGTGCTCTTTCTTAGCACCGCTTACTTGTTGCTCTGCACTAACGACGACAACAAGCTCGCGGTCGACGCGCAGATTACGGATCCCAAAGGCGAGGTCCACATGACGTTGGTGAAATCCATGGGCGCGCCGCCGCTCTTCGATCGGAAGCTAACGCACAACGGCGCGTTGAACTACACGCTGCCTCAGAGCGGCTTGCCGGAATGGCCCTGGGTCAAGGCGGATACGGTGGCGGATGGCAAGAGCGAGCTGCTGAAAACCGTTGCCGCGTATCAGCAGGCTTTCGTGAAAAAGGATATCGCGGTCATCGATGCTTTCGAACGACCCTACTTCGACAGTGTACTCAAGATGCAGGCCATGCCGCCAGGAGCCTTGCAAGAGGCGGAGCACGAGGACGCCAAGGACATCCGTTCCGCAAAGCTGCAGCCATTGGCGGCGCCGGACGACTTGCTGGCGGAGAGTTACCTCAACGGGCGGGTCGTAGTGATGGACAAGAATCACAATGCGCCTGTGATGCTGGAGTCACCTGATGCTCCGGGTCTTCCCTGGGGAATGGGAGAGTATTGGTCGCGCATCGGCGGGAAATGGTACGTCGTGAAACGGCCGGAATAAGGGCTGAAGCCGAATCGCTCTTCAGGAGTCTCCCGACTTTCTTAGGTCGGCGATGTAACAGGAACCCGCCCCTCGGAAGCATGGTTGAATTGCCGGGTTTGGCGCCGCCGGAGTTATTACCCCGCGCTTCTAATAGTGTCGTAGGCTGGAAAACCCTCGCGCAGTTGAACCCAGGTGAGTTTGTGGCTGACCCAGATATGGTATGAGGGCGCTAACACCTCGGGATTATCAAGGCTGCATGTCATCACGTCGATTTGATCGGCGTGTTCCTGATGCCGGTACGTGAGCGGGGTGCCGCAGCGGCCACAGAAGCTGCGCGTTACCGGCGGCGATGAATGAAAGTCGACCGGCTTTCCGCGTGCGAACTCGAACCGATCAAAAGGGAAAGTGACGAACGGCAGCATCGGAGCCGCGCTGCTCCGGCGGCATGTCCGGCAATGGCAGATTCCGCTTGCCAATGGTTGGCCGCTTACGCGATATCGAATCGCGCCACACAAACACCCGCCTTCGAAAGCGAGATCGCCCATACCTTGTGCTCCACGGAACAAATCTCTTCGCGTTGATTGAGAGTCAACCGGCCTTCCTGAATCTCGGCAGGGTTATGTCCGGAGTCACGTCCTCGAAGACGACCTCAACCGGCATGCCGAGTTGCATCGCTTCGGGCGCCACGCCCTGGATCATCGCCACCATCCGCACGCCCTCGTCCAAGTCCACCAGCGGGACGGTGTAGGGCACGGCGTCGTTAAACGCCGGCACCATCGGCTGGACCACCGTGATCCATGAATAGACTTTGCCCTTGCCCGCGGAGCGCGCCCATTCGTAATTGAACGAGCCGCATTCGCCGCACATCGGGCGCGGCAGATGGCGCCAGGCGCCGCAGTCCGTGCAGCGCTGGAAGCGCAGTTCGTGGAGCTTGCAGTATTTGTAAAAGTCGGCCGCCAGGCCCATCCGAGCCGGCAGCGGAAGTTGATATTTGCCGCTTGGGTTCGCCACGTTTCTATCTCCGCAGGATTGCGATACTGCCGTCGCCGAAATCGCCCCAGCCGGTCACCACGCCCACGTCGGCGTCCTTGACCTGGCGCTCGCCGCATTCGCGCCGCAACTGCCGCACCGCCTCCACGATGTGGGACGCGCCGGCCAGGTGCGCTTCAGACAGTAGTCCGCCATGGGTCAGGAGCGGAAGCTCACCGCCCAATTCGATGGCTCCGCCGCGCACGAAATCACCCGCCTCGCCGCGCTTGCACACGCCCAGCGCCTCCAGTTCGATCAACACCACGTAAGTGAAACAGTCGTAGACCTCGGCGAAATCAAGGTCGGCGGGCGTGACTTCGGCCATCTCGAACGCCTTGGGCGCCGCGTCGGTAAGCCCGATATGCAACAGGTCGGTGCGCGCGCCGAAATCGTCGTCGGGATAGGGATGGCCCTCGGTGCATCCGGAAATATATACCGGCGGCTTGCGCAGATCGCGCGCGTGTTGCGCCGACGTCATCACCAACGCGCACGCGCCGTCGGTCTCCAGGCAGCAGTCGTTGAGGCGAAACGGGTAGGAGACGATGCGCGAGTTCAGGTAATCTTCCATCGTCAGCGGCCGTCCCCGCATGAATGCCAACGGATTGAGATGGGCGTGCCGGCGCGCCGCCAGGGCTACCGCGGCGGCGGATTCAGGCTTGACTCCGTACTCCTGCACGTAGCGCGTCGCCATCCAGCCGTAAAAATGCGCGGGCACAAACGCGCCTTGCGGCATATAGAAATCCGCGATCGTCGCGCCGATGGGTCCCGGCACCCTGGTCAGATCGACCTCGCTGCCAAGCTTGCGCACCCGCATGCCGGAATAGCTGTGCCATCCAACCGGAATCAGCACGTTGCGGGCCAGTCCCGAGGCGATGGCGAGCGCGGCGATCTGCAATGTCGCGCACGCGCCGGCGCCGCCGCCGACGGTATTGCCGACCGCAAATTTCAGCTCCCGGATTCCCAGGTTGGCGGCCAGCGTTTCAGGCGCCGGCGCCAATCCCGCGTTGGACACAATGCCATCGATATCATGCGGCTTAAGCCCGGCGTCAGCCAGGGCCTTTGACGATGCTTCCAGGGCATCCTGCAATGTGGTCGTATTGGTGCCGCGGGTGTATTTGGTTTCGCCCACACCGACGACGCAAGCCTTGTCCTTGAGGAAATGCGCCAAGAGCTTGTCCTCCCTGGTTCCGCGAGCCGTGACGGAGGTTAGTATAACGAAATCGGCGCCTAAGCTGTTAGTGGCGAATCGCGGCCTCCAAAATCTGTGGGACAGGCGTCTCGCCTGTCCCATGACGCGCGAGCATTTTTTTGCTCGCGCTACCTAATATTCAATATTGGCCGTGGTTATGGCCTCAATGCTGCGGGAATATGTAGCTCAGAATATGTAAGATGCGCGAGTAAAAGAGTCTCGCGCGTCGATGACAGGCGAGATGCCTGTCCCACTGATTTTTTCAGAATACCCGCCAGCCTTACCGATCGACATGCGCTTCCGGCAACTGGCAGGCTTCAGCGGCGGGATTTGAGGTGTGAACGCCTGGCGCGAGGCCGGTCGGTTTCCTGTTGGGCGCGGGGAAATTGGCCCGTGAGGCGGAAATGTGAAACTTCAGGGCGGCAATTGATCCGTAGCCGCACCCAGAACGTCCCGAGCCCGCGATTGGTATAGATGTAAAAATCGCGGTAGCGGTTCAGACCGGCATAAAACTGCTTCCCCAGTTTCAGGATCGACTTAAGCGGACTGCCGTAATAGGGCAGCCGCACCACGCCGCCGTGCGTGTGCCCGCTGAGCATCACGCCGGGTTGCAGATGGCGCGTGTAAAGCGCGGTGTCCGGATTATGGGCCAGCACCAGCGTGCAGTCCTCGGGCCGGACGTTGCGGAACGCTCGCGCCGGATCGGAACGCCGGGTCCACAGATCGTCGATGCCGACGATGGTCAGGGCGGCGCCGTGAAGCGTAAGGCGCCGGCTTTCGTTGCTCAGCACCTCGATGCCGGAAGATGTCAGGGTGCGGCCGATATTGTCGAAGGACGCCCAATGGTCGTGGTTGCCGGCAATTGCGAAAGTGCCCACCGAAGGATTGAGTCGGCGCAACTCGCGGCCGAACGCGGTCAGATAGCGGCGCATCGTCTCGCGCCCGGAAAAATAGTCGCCGGTCAGAAAAACCATCGCCGGACGCTGACTGTTGATCAGTTCGACGGCGCGGCCCAGACGCGTCAGATCTTCGTCGCGGTCGACGTGAAAGTCGCTGATTTGGCAGGCGACAGTGCCTTCAATCGATGCAGGCAACTGCCGTACCGGCAGCACTACCTTGCGAACTTCGATGTCATCGATAGTGCGGCGCCACAACCGATGCAGCGGCCGCAACGGAAGCGGGGGCTTGCGCCGCCGTCTTCTGGTGGTGGTCCTGCGCGGTGACAGGTCGGCGGTAAGACTGGCAGTACTCATTCGATCAACCTTCATTCTATGAAGTTTCGCCGGTGGATGGAAGCGGCATCGACGAGATCAAGATGAAAGGAGGAAAAACGCGGCTGCCAAGCTCAGCTAAATGCCGCATATTCGAGCTTTACCAATTGCCGGATGCGCATTGCTCGCAGCCTGCTATGACAGCATATCGTACCGCATTTAGTACGTGGAATGTCGAAATAAAAAGCGACAACACAGTGCCACGAATCTTCAGCGGGCCGCGGGTAAAATTGCAACCGTGCCGGTTGCGGGATTGCGCCCCACATAGACCTCGGTTTCATATACCATCCGCAGATTCTCCCGGGTCAGGACTTCTTCCGCCGCTCCGCAACCTACCGCCTTGCCGTCCTTGAGCAGCAGCACGCGATCGGCGTACAGCGCGGCGGTATTGAGGTCATGCAGCGTGGCCACCACCGACATCGCGTGCTGGGCGCGCAGTTGCGCGAGGCATGAAAAGATCTCCGCCACGTGCTTTAAGTCCAAAAACGCCGTGGGCTCGTCCAGCAGCGCCACCTGCGGTTGCTGAGCGAGCACGCGGGCGAGAAATACGCGCCGGCGCTCGCCGCCTGAGATCTCATTTATGGCGCGCGCGGCCAGCGCCAGGAGGTCGAATCTTTCCAAGGCCTCGCGCGCAATTTTAAGGTCGTGTTCTCCTTCCAGGCGCAGCGCGCCGAGGTGAGGCGCGCGTCCCATCAGGACCATCTCCAGGACCGTGAAGGCGAAGGCGGAGCTGCTTTCCTGGCCGAGCGACGCCAGCCGCCGTGCCACGGCGCGGCGATCGAAGTCACCCAGCGGGCGGCCTTCAAGCTCAACCACACCGCTCCATGGCTCGAGTATCCCGCTTAAGACCTTGAGCAGCGTTGACTTGCCCGCGCCGTTGGGCCCGACCACGGCCAACAACTCGCCCGGCGCGATCTCCAATGAAACCTCGTGGAGAACCTGGCGGCCGCGATAACCTGCACCCACGCGGCGGGCCGCCAGCACGGGCTTGCCGGCGTTCATACGGCGATCCCCTGATGGCCCTCGCGGCGGAGCAGGTAGATGAAGAAGGGCCCGCCGCACAGCGCCGTGACGACGCCTACGGGAAGTTCGGCCGGCGCAATCAGCACGCGCGCGAGGAGATCGGCCGCGACCAGGAAGGCGGCGCCGGCGATGAATGAGGCGGGCAGCAGCAGGCGATGATCGGCGCCGAAAGCGAGGCGCAAAATATGCGGCACGATCAGCCCCACGAAACCGATCATTCCGCTGACCGAGACTGCGGCCCCAATCATCAGCGAGGTTGCGATAAAGATCGCGCGGCGCACGGCGTCGACCTCCACGCCCAGGTCGCGCGCGGAGTCCTCGCCCAGGCTGAGCAGGTTCATGTCGCGCGCGTGCCACATCAGCCACAGGAAGCCGGCCGCACCCAGGACACTGACGGCGGCCACCTCGTAATACGTCGGCGCTTCGAGACTGCCGATCAGCCAGAACATGATGCTGCGGGTCTGGTAGAGGTTCACTACGCTGTTAATCAGAAGAATCAGCGCGGACCAGAAGGTATTGAAGATCACACCGACCAGCAGCAGACTGAAGGGCTCGATTCGTCCATGCATCTGGCCCAGCCGATAGACCGCCAGCGTTGACACCAGCGCCGCGGCGAAGCCCGCGATCGGTACCACCGCCGGCCCGCCGCCGAAGCGATAGCTCAGGACCAACGCAACTATGGCGCCGAAAGCCGCCCCGCTGGAGATGCCGAGCGTTCCACCTTCGGCCAGTGGATTGCGCACCAGTGCCTGCAATGCTGCGCCGACCGCGGCCAGGATCGCACCGACCACCGCGCCCATCAACACCCGCGGCATCCGCGCGGTGAAAAGAATCGCGCGATCGGGGCTGGATGGCTCGGTGAGAGCTCGCACGAAGTTGATTTTCACCGAACCCAACAGCAAGGCGATCACGCATACGGCCGCCAGCGCGCCACCCAGAGCAAAAAGGACGGCCACCATCCGCGCACGGGTCAAATAACTCTGTTCCATCGGCGAAACGCCGGGGCCCATTGCGCTGGCTTGGGGTGAGGCGGCCGGCGCCGCGGACGCCTTGGCCGGTGCATCCATCAAAGTCGCGCTCCAGCCGAAGCGGCAGGGGAAGGAGCCGGTGAAGCGCTCCGGCCGCCCACCGTCACGAAAACTTCGGGATGAGTCAGGAAGGCGAGAATCACCAAAGTCTGAGCCACGCGCGGCCCAGGCCGCAGGACCGGGTTCTGATCGTATCCGAAGACCCGATGGTTGCGCACCGCCGGGATATTCGGGTAGCGGCTCCAGAATCCGTCGGGGGTTAGCGGATCGGTGCCCATCTGTCCGTCCAGAATTACATCGGGTGCCGCGGCGAGGATGTACTCGATGTTGAGCCGCGGCCACTGCGCGCCAAAGCCGGCGCCGATATTAATGCAATCGGCCATCTGTATCAGCCGGTTCAGGTAACCGCCACCCACCGCCACCAGCGGGTCGTGACCAACCAACATTAGGACTTTACGGGGCGGAACTCCCTTTAGGCTATCGCGCACTGCGCGCATGCGCGCGTGCATCGAATTGAGCAACTGCTGCGCCTGCTCTGCATGACCTGTCATTGCGCCAATTCTGCCGATGCCATCCTCGATGCCGGACAGCGAATCATCATTGACCAGCAAAACCCGATAACCCATTCGCTGCAAGGCGCGAATCTCACGGTCGTTGGCGGAGGTATCCAATCCGATGATCAGCCCGGGGCGTAGGCCGGCGATGGCCTCCAGGTTGGGGGTGAGAAATGATCCGACTTTGGGCAGGCTGAGCACCTGCGGAGGATAGTCACAGTACTGCGACACTCCTACCACCTCAGCGCCGGCGCCGACCGCAAAAAGCGTTTCGGTGATCGAGGGAGCAAGCGAGACGATGCGCTGGCCAGGCCGGGCCTGCGCCTGTGCCATGCCGCCCAGCGCCGCGAGCGTCGCACCAAGCATCAGCGCTACCACCCACAGCGGCCCACGCCAACGCGCACCGATATCATCAGCGATCTTCAATCCAAGTACCAGGCATCGACGAGCGCGGCAGCACCGTTTCGCCCCTCGCGATCGCTTAAGAGTACAGGTTCTCACGCACTTGGGAAGCGGCCTCAAAAACCAGCTTCTAGTCTTCGATCTTAAAGGATTGCAAAAGCTGAGATACTGGCGCCTACTGCACTTAACGAACATAACTGGTGGGTGCCAAAGGATATTGAATAGCCGTTGATCCTGAGGACGGAGGGATGAATATGGACGAAACCAGACTGCAGCAATTCATGGAAAAAATGATCGGGGATTTGGGTGCCGCGGCGAGCGCGGCGCTGGTAGTGACCGGCGACCGCCTGGGCTTGTACAAGGCCATGGCAGAGGCCGGGCCGATCGATTCCGCCGCACTTGCGGCCCGCACCGGCACCAGCGAACGCTATGTGCGCGAATGGCTCGCGGCGCAGGCAGCCGCCGGATATATCACTTATGACGCTGGCGCCCGCCGTTATTCGCTGACTCCTGAACAGGCCACGGTGTTTGCCGACGAAACCAGTCCCGCCTTCATGCCGGGCGGTTTCCAGGTAGTGGCGTCGCTCTTCCGCGACGAAGGCAAAATTGGCGAGGCGTTTCGCACCGGCAAAGGCGTGGGCTGGCATGAACACGACCCAATCCTGTTCCGCGGCACAGAGCGATTCTTCCGCCCCGGATACGCCGCTCACCTGGTCAGTGAATGGATTCCGGCGTTGGAGGGAATGAAGGAAAGGCTGGAGCGCGGCGTGCGCGTGGCGGATGTCGGATGCGGCCACGGCGCTTCCACGATCGTGATGGCGCGGGCCTTTCCGAACTCTACTTTCACCGGCTTTGACTATCATCCGCCGTCGATCGAGCGGGCGCGCGAATTGGCGCGCGAGGCAGGGGTTGCAGATCGGATCAAGTTCGAGGTTGGCAGCGCCAAGAACTACCCAGGCACCTACGACCTGGTGGCCTTTTTCGACTGCCTGCATGACATGGGTGATCCGGTCGGGGCGGCGCGCCATGTCTTTGAATCACTCGCTCACGAGGGCGCCTGGATGCTGGTCGAGCCGTTCGCGCACGACCGTGTGGAAGACAATTTCAATCCGATCGGGCGTATCTTTTACGCGGCTTCGACGATGATTTGCACTCCCGCCTCACTGGCGCAGGAGGTCGGGCTTGGACTGGGCGCACAGGCGGGAGAGAGGGCGCTGCGCGAAGTCGTGACCGCGGGTGGATTTACACGCTTTCGCCGCGCCGCCCAGACGCCGGTGAATCTTATTTTTGATGTGCGACGCTGAATTGAGTGCCGTCTTTGCGGAACCGGCGCAAGCGATTCCTTCATGGACCTGGAGCGGGTCCATCAGGAGAAGCGGCTGGAAATCGGATCACCAACCGCGGGCGCTCAGTTTCTAAACAAAGACGGTGGGCGGCCAATAGGCCGGCCGCCCACCGAATCAAATCTTTGGCGGGTTGTTCACTTCCCGCCAAACAGAGTAACCGTCTAGCTTACCTTCGCCTTTTTCGCCTTGTCGAAGTGTAGGCTCATCTCCGCGACGCCCGCTGCGACGTTGAGGCCATTCTGACCTTCGATCGTGATCGGCTGCAACGCGATCGAGTTCTTGAACCCTCCAACCAGCACGTTGGCGCCTGCACCGACGCCGACTGCGGCGCTCGCGGTGGCTCCGGCATAGTGACCGGAAAGCGCGCCTTGACCCAGATTGTTGGTCGGCGCCACCACTGCCCAGATCATGACCGCGGAGGACAGATATCCGATGTCAGCTCCAAACTTGTTGATGGAACCGGTGTAGTACTCGGTGTATCCGGGCTGCAACGCGTAGGAGCACTTCATCGAACGTGAAGACCCGAAGATGAAGCCCCAACCGCTGGATACATGACAGGTAAGGTAGCCGGCCCTAACCGTCGCCTTCTGCTCATCCGCGTGCGCCGCCGGCACGAGCGAAGCCACCGCGAACACCAGCGCAGCGGCCACCATCATCTTGCGAATCCTTGACGTCATTCAGTCTTCTCCTTTATTTCCTTTTAAAGTCATTCATAGTTTTGATCCGACACTTGGGTTTATCATGCGGGAGACAATTGCTGCAAGGGGAACTTGGTGGTTTACAACGATTTGACTGGCCGCGAAAGGCGCTCCCTTCAGGGTTAAAGTTTACTCGCAATCGCCTCAAACAGGCTCCGAAACTTTCGATCGCCCTGCATCGCCGGCACGGAGGCCGGCGCTACGCAAAGCTGGGATGCCCTCAAGCGGACAGGTCAGTTTTTCACCTTCCTGACTTCGTAGCCCAATTCCTCGAGCGCGAAAACGATGTCCGCGATCGCCGTGAGATCCTGGATCTCAGCGTGACCCAAGCGCACTCGCACGGCGTAGTTATAGCCGAACGGATGTTTCTCCTTGCGGAACTTGAGAATCTCGCGCGCCAGGCTTATCGGGTTGGGCTTTATTGACTCGTCGTTCATCGTTCATCAGAGGCCGCAGGGGGAACCTTGGGCCGTTGCTCAAGCTGCGCAGGTACCCGCTACCGAATGTATCAGCCACCCTCTCCCTCGCCCTCTCCCACAGAAAAGTGGGAAAGGGGACAGAAGAATACAAAACTGTAAAGTGTCAATCAGGCCCTCATGTTCACTTTGGCCTCGACCGCCATCGTCGAGACGATATGCCGCTTGAGGTACATTTCCGCCGGGCTGAAACCGAGCGCGAGTCCAAGGAACTGTGGCATATGCAGGATCGGCAGGTCGATCGACGTCCCTTCCTGCTGCTCGGCCCGCGGCTGATTGCCGTCGAGGCTCAGATGGCACAGCGGACAGGGCGTGACCATGCAATCGGCCCCTTTGCTCTTGGCCTCGATCGTGTGCTTGGCCGTCATTCCTAAAGAGCTTTCCTCGTTGGCGGTCAGCACCGGAAAGCCGCAGCATTTGCCCTTGCCGCCGAAATCGGCGAGTTCCGCCCCGACGATATCGATCAGCTTTTCCAGGTAGGTCTTACGCGCGTTGTACTCCTTGGTTGGCGTGACGACCTCGGGCGGACGGCGCAGGAAGCAGCCGTAAAATGGCGAAACCTTCAGCCCCGTAAGCGGCCTGGAAACCATCGACTTGAGCTTGTCGGCGCCGTAGTCCTCGAACACCACCCACAGCAAATGTTTGATGTCGGTGGTGCCGCGGTACTCGAGTCCCTCTTCGGCGAGGTATTCGCGATTGATTTTGGCCCGGTATTCCGGATCCTGGAGGCGCAAATTGGCCTGCCCGAAGACGCCCTGACAGGTGCTGCAGATAGTCATGATCGGCAGGCCCATCCGCTCCGCCTTGGCGAAGGTGCGCGCATTAATCGGGTCAGAGATATACTGAGGCAGGACGCCGGCGCCGGTGCAGGCGACGTCCTTCATTTCTTCCAGTTCGATCCCCAGCTTGGCCGCGACCCTGACTGCGGAGGGGTAGAGTTCGGGGCATCCGCCCCTGGAAACACATCCGGGATAAAACGCGTACTTCATTTCTCTTTGGTCTCCGCCTTGTTGATGATGCGCGTGATCTGGTCGTGGCCCGGCCGCTTGTGATGGAGAAATGGAATTGGAGCCTTGCCGCGCACCATCGCTTTGGCCGCGATAGGCAGCAGTCTCATCAGCCCCGTGAAATTGGTCAGACCTTCGCTCTCGATCGCCAGCCGGCCCTCGTCCACCCATCCCGACTTCTTAACCGAAGCGGCGAAGCTATGATGGTGGCGGGCGACCTTCTCATTGGTAATACCGTGCTTGAAGGCCTCGTCGCGCATTTCCATGATCCGCTCCGTCGGCGCGATTTCGCGCGGACAGTGCTCGCTCGCTTCGAAGCAATGCACGCAGTCCCACATGCCCTTGGGCCGCTCCAGGATTTGCAGCCGCTCCCTGATTGCGTGATCGCGCGGATCGAACAGGAAGCGCGAGGCCTTGGTCAGTGCCGCCGGTCCGACGAAGTTGAAGTCCACGGGCAGCACGGTGCAACCTTCGTCGCACAGCCCGCAGTAAAAGCAACTCATCGCCTTGCGCACCTTGGCCATCGTCGCGTCGGGAACCTGCTGTTCGCCGTCAGCCGCCGAACCATTAGGCTCCAGCCACGGCTTGAGCACATCGATCTTGTTCCACAGGAACGCGTCCCAATCCTGAATCAGGTCCTTGACCACCGGCATGTTGCGAATCGGCTCGACTGAAATCTCGGCCGGTCCTTTCTTGGCGATCTCGGCCAGCTTGCCGGTGCAGGTGAACATCGCCTTGCCGTTGACGCGGGTCGTGCAATCGCCGCAATACCCGCGCAGGCAGGAGCCGCGAAATCCCAGCGTGGGATCCTGTTCGTCGCGAATTTTGAGCAGCGCATCCATCACGGTGGCGTCGTCGGCGACCTCCACGGTGTAGGTGGAACGGCCCGGCTTGCTGCCCTCGCCGGGCTCCTTGCGATAAACGCTGAACGTAGCTTGCATAGTTCAACTCCTATTCCGGTCCCTGCTACAAGGCAACGACCGGTCTGGTATCGACCTGTGGCGCACCCTGCACCATGGTGATGACAGTATGGCTGATTCCAGTGCGGTCGTCGCGGGCCGGATGATCGGAACGCCGATGGGCGCCGCGGCTTTCTTTGCGCGCCGCCGCCGCCGCCACCAGCGCCTGCGCCAGGTTGAGCATCGCACCCAGTTCCAGGTACGCAACCAGCTCGTAATTGTAAATTGCCGCCTGGTTTCTCACCCGCAGCCGGCTGTATCTTTCCTTCAAAGCATGAATCTGATCGTGGGCGGCCTGCAAGCCCCCGGCTTCGCGCGTCGCCCCCGCGTTGCGATCCATCAACGCGCCCAACTCGGCATGGATTCGCCCCGCCGTGTCATCGGCCCTTTCGCTCGATACCAGCGCCTCGAGCCGCTTGCGTTCTTCCTCCAGGCGGTCGGCGGGAAAGCTCGCGCCCACTGCGGACTTGGCGTAGGCTGCGGCGGCCTCGCCGGCCCGGGCGCCAAACACCACCGCTTCGGTGAGGATATTGCCCGCCAGCCGGCCGGCCCCGTTAAGTGCCGTGCAGGCGCATTCGCCGCAAGCGTACAGCCCATGCATCTGAGTCTGTCCGGTCGTATTGACCTCGATTCCGCCTACCGAACGATGCGCTACCGGGCGAATCGGAATCAGATCCCTGGCCGCGTCAAGCCCAGCCACCGAGCGGATCAGCTCGAGGGTCTGCGGCAAGCGTGCATGCAGTTTCTGGCTTCCGATCAAGGTCAAGTCGAGCGAAACCGTTGCGCCATCGCGGGCCGCCTGCGCAATTCCAAGACATATCTTGTCACGCGTCGCGCCGGCGAGATTGGGGAGCGGCTGACCGTCAGCGGTCACAATCTGCCCGCCCTCGGCCAGCGCTGCCTCGGTGATCATCAGGGCATTGCCGCCCGGATAGACCAGGGGATGGAACTGTACCATCTCCAGGTCCATCAAGGGCACCCCCGCCAGGTAGGCGAGGTTCTGTCCATCGCCGGTGCACCCCATCGCGACGGTTGAGGGCAGGTAGCCGCGGGTGAAGCCGCCGGTGGCCAGGATCACGGCGCGCGCGGCAAAGCCGTCCAGCGAACCCGAGCGCAGACCCAACGCGGTGAGACCGACGCAGCGGTTGGAGTCGATCCCGAGCGCGGTGACGAACCAGTCCGCGAACAGGGCGATGTGTTCGCGTTGAAACTGCTCGTAGAGCACCTGCATTACGACATGACCGGTGCGGTCGTCGACATACAGGCTGCGCGCCCGGCTGTTGGAGCCGAACTTGCGGCGATCGAACCGGCCGTCGGCGCCGCGATTGAAGGGCACGCCCATGCGTTCCAGCCACATCACGGCGTCGGCCGCCTGATGGGTGAAATTCTGCACCACTCCCGGATCGCAAAGCCCGTCGCCGGCTTGAAGAATGTCGCCGGCGTAGGCCTCGGGCGAATCGTCGGCTCCCAGCGGAGCGTTGATTCCGCCCTGCGCCAGACCGGCATTGGTTCTAAGTGGATGGACCTTGCTCAGCAGGGCGACTTTTGCGCCCGCGTGTTTGGCGGCGATGGCCGCGCGCAGTCCCGCGGCGCCGCCGCCAACGACCACAACATCGAATTCCTGCACGTTAATTCCAACTCCTCATGTATTCTGTCCCCTCTGTCACATTCAGTCGGGGAGAGGGTTAGGGTGAGGGTGACTGATACACTTCAAGCACAACCACGCGTCTCATGGCAGGGGCCATCAGTCCCATGCGCCACCAAATTATTCTCGATTTGAGCTAGGTCGCCAGACGCATGCGCAGGGTATCCTCCAGAGCGGGTAAAATCTGATCCCAATCCGCGACCACTCCGACATTGGCGCGCTCAAAGATCGGCGCTTCGGGATCGTTATTTACGGCTACCACGGTATGCGCCCGCTTGATCCCGATCACGTGGTTGGGTGCGCCGCGAATGCCAATCGCGAAGTATAGCCGAGGCTCTATCGCTTTGCCCGTCAGCCCCACCTGCAATTGCCGCGGCAGCCAGCCCATGTCGGTGACCCGGCGGGTGGCGCAGATCGCCGCTCCGATTGCGCGGGCAAATTGCTTTACCCGCTCCACGCCGTCGGCGCCTACGCCCGCGCCGATTCCGACCACGACCTCGGATCCTTCCAGCGGCACAATTGAGGGGTCAAGCAGCGAGGTAGCCTTGATCAGGCGGCTGCGCGGCGCCGGCAGGTCTGGACGTACCGTTTCCAGGTCCGCTTCGCGCGCGGGTTCGGGATCGGCGAGTTCAAGGACGCCAGAGCGGACCGTGGCCATCTGCGGATAGGTCTTCGACAGGATCGGCGCGACGATGTTGCCGCCGAACGCCGGCTTGAGCGCCACCAGCCGCCCTTCACTGTCCAACTCCAAGCCGATCGCATCGCCCGTCAATCCCAGCCCCATCCGGGCGGCGAGCCGCGGACCCCAGTCGCGTCCAGTTTCGCTGGCGCAGAGCAGGAGTCCCCATGGACGGCGCTCAGCAACCAGTAGGGCTATCGCTTCGGCGGCGGACTCGGGACGGCATGATTCCAGCGCGGGATGATCGACTATCAGCACGCGGTCGGCGCCGTATCCGGCGAGCAGCGGCGCATGGCGCGCGATCGCGGCGGGAAATCCGATCGCCACCAATGCGCCGCCGACTTTGCGCGCCAGCTCGTCGCCAGCTGAAAGCAGTTCCAGGCTGCCGCGCGTTATCTCATGCTCCAGGTTCCCCTCGCATACGACCCACACGTCCTTGCCGGGGACGGATTTGCGCTTCGCGACCGCGATTTTGCGCCGCTGGCGGCGACCGGCATCCAGCGCGCCCAGCCGGTCCAGTTCCGCCAAGACATTGCGCGCGGCGCCTTGCGTGTCGGCGGCATCGATGAGTTTGCATTGCACCGACGGCGCCTGCTGGACTTGCACATCCTGGACCCAGGTCGGAGAGCCGGCGAATCCGAACTGACTTGGGTCAGAACTCAGTTCCGCGGCGATAACCGTTGTCAGCGGCTTGCCCTTCGCCGCTTCCAGCGCGGAGGGCCGCAAGGGCGGCGGACGGACCGTGCGCTCGGCACAGGTAAGCAACACCGGCAGGAGGCATTCGACCTCCTCGGTGCCTTCGTCGCTCTCGCGCTCAGCTCGCACAAGATCGCCGTCGAGGGATAAATTGCGGATACCGGTGATCTGCGCGATGCCGAGCAGTTCGGCGATTTCGGGGCCGACCTGCCCGGTCTCGGCGTCCAGCGAGTATTTGCCCAGCACAATCAGGTCGAAGGATTCCCGCCCCAGCCACAGCGCCAGCGCGCGGGCGGTGGCCATGGTATCGGAGCCGGCGAAGGCACGGTCCTGTAGATGAACGGCGCGGTCGATACCCATCGCCAGGGTTTCGATCAGCGAGCTTTGCGCCTGCGGCGGACCCATCGTGACCGAGGTGGTCTGCGCACCGAATTTTTTGCCCAGTTCAACCGCGTATGCAATCGCGTTCTGGTCAAAAGAGCCCATCACGGTGGGGCCGTCGCGCCGGATAGTCTTGGTAACCGGATCGAAGCTGGCGTCCTCGATCAGGGGAATCTGCTTGACGCAGACAGCAATCTTGCGCAGGGGCATGGCCGGGCTTTTTGGCTTCTCGATATCGCTCCGGCCGATTCAAAACGCGGTCCGAAGCCAAACGAGGTTACTCGACCCGCCGCGCCGGATGCAACTCAGGGGACTTGGCCTCGAGCCACTGAACCCCTGACAGCCGTTGGGGACTTCTGGCGATGCGACCACGTTTCAGAGCAGAGTGGTCAGGTCACGACGTCCATCGACGACCCGAACAATTTCAACTTCGCTGATGGGTCCATGGTCGTTGTCAGGATCTGTTTGGTAGAAAATGAGAAATGTTCCTTCGACCAGTCTCCGCAGCGCCGGTAGAACATCGGCGCGGCGGCCGCCGAGCCGCGGATGATTGGCCAGCAGACTGATTTTCGCACCGATGGCGCGAACTACGCGCGTGGCTGCGGCCGGATCATCAAGGGCAATCGACAGCCAGATTTCTTCCAAATCGCGGTCGGCACGCGGCGATATGACGACCCGAGGCACTAATCAGCGGAATTTTTGAGGCGCGCTTTGGCGGCAGCGATAGTCCGCTCGATGTCAAAGGGCTTTGGCGGGCCGCTGGCCTTGCCCTCGTCCCAGAGCTGGCGCAGGCGTTCGATATCCCTTTGGCGCAGTTCCCGTTTGAACTGCCAATCGCGAATCGCCTCCCGTACAACTTCGCTGGTCGTGGCGTATTCGCCGGTCGCGACCACGGCTTTAAGAGCTTCAATTTGCTCTTCGGTCAGGGCAATACTGACTTTGCGAACCTCAGACATGACTTCGATCCTGGGAGTAAATCTTACTACTTTTCGCTGCGGAGTCGACGATGATTTCCACCCTCCTCCTCCCACGGCGACCCCGGCCCGATGTCGACGAACACCTTCCCGCTACCGTTGTGAACCGCAATATCGGCCATTTGCTCAGTCCTCGGCGTCCAATATTCGGGCGCGGCGCAAGCGCACATCGATGAGATCAGCATCGGGTTTCGGCAACCCAATTCCTGACCTCGATTTCTTCATGAAGACGTGCAGTACATAGACGGCCTTCTTGAGATTTAGCACGTACATCAGCCGATACGCGTTGCGATCATAGCTTTCTCGCAGTCGCTTCAGCTCAGGCTTCAGGATGGAGCGCGAAGCACATCCTCTCATACAGGCGCCGAACGCGGTTCAATTTCAATCGGATTCAATCGGAATAGATCGCCCCGGCCGTGAGCAACGCGGCGCGCTCGGCCTGGTCAAAACCGAGCACCGTGCTGAGCACCCAATCACGGTCCTGGTCGACCTCGGGAGCGGGTCGGCGCACCGAACCCGGGGTTTCGGAAAGCTGGAAGGGAACATTGCTCAGATGGGTCTGGCCGCCCCCGCTGAGATCGACGGCGGGCCAGAAGTTGCGCGCCTTAAGCTGCGGGTCGCGTACGCACAGGTCCTCGGCGTTGGAAACCACGCCCGCTGCGACCGAGGCCTTTTGCAGTATCCGCATCGCCTCCCAGGCGTCCTGTCCTGCCGTCCATTGCTCGATATGGCGATCGAGCAATTCGCGGTTTTGCATGCGCAAAAACAAGGTGTGAAACCTGGGGTCCGACGCCCATTGGGGCGATCCCATCGCGGCGACGAAGCGGCGCCAGTCGCTGTGCGAACGGACCGAAATCGCCAACCATCGATCGTTGTCCTCCCCGTCCGGACGGCATCGGTACACCCCGTGGGGCGCCGCCGGAGCCTCCTGCGAGTTCCATTGCGGCGGCGGCTGCTCCCGGCCGTTGATGGTGAGGTCCAGAATCGAGGGACCGATCACGCTGACCAGCGCTTCGAATTGTGATACATCAATGAACTGGCCTTCACCCGTGCGTCGCCGATGCCACAGCGCGATCACCGCCGCCAACGCGCCGCTGTAGCCGCCCGCCATGTCGGCGTAGGAGTAGCCGAAGCCGGCGGGACGTCCCTGGTCGTCAGCCATCTGCATGGTAAAACCGCTGAGCGCCTGAAGGGTAGGACCGTAGCTGACGAAATTGGTCCGCGGCCCGGTATGGCCGAAGCCGGACATGCTCAGGCAGATGATGTCGGGCTTGATTTTCACCAGGCTCGGGTAATCCATTCCCCATTGGCGCATCACCCGGGCCGAGAAGTTGTCCACCACGATATCGCTGACTTTGACCAGCCGATGGGCCAGGTCAACGCCGGCCGGCAGCGCCATATTGATCGCGATCGAACGCTTGTTGCGGTTGAGGTCCGCCATCAGGCCCGCGCGCCGGGTGCCGATCACGAATTCACTCACCTTGCGTTCGACCTTAATCACCTCGGCGCCCTGATCGGCCAGGACGCGGGTGGCTGCCGGACCGGCTACCACCCAGGTGAAGTCCAAAACCCGAATGCCCTCCAGCGGCAGCGCCACTTCAACACACCCCTTCCGCGCGCAGCACCGCAACCTCTTCGACCGAGATACCAAGATCGCCGGCCAGCACCTCTTTATTATGCTCGCCCATCAAAGGCGGCCGCCGGTAAAGCCGCCAGGGGGTACCGCTGAACAGGTATGGTGCGCCGGGATAGAGGAACTCGCGCCCCAGCTCAGGATGCTCCACTTCGACGAAGTAGGCCCGCGCCTTGAGCTGATCGTCGTGCGGCAGGTCGTTTATCGATCGCGGAATAGCATAGGGCAGGCGCAGGGTTTGCGCCTGCGCGGCGATCTCTTCGCGGCTTTTATCCCGAGCCCATTGGTCCAGTACGTCGAACAGATGGGCCGCGTTGGCGCGCCGGTATGCGGGGTCCGACCATTGCGGCTCGGTCAGGTCCTGCGCGGCGCCGTCGCCCTTGACCCATTCCAGCAGGGTGGTCCAATCGCCGCTGGTGCTGTGCATGATCCAGCCGTCGCGGCATTGACCCAACCTGAAGCCGCCGGCCCAATGCAGAGTGCCGCGCCGGCGCGCGATCTGGTCCATCCCGAAGTAGCTCGGAGCGACGTGCTCGACGCCGCAAGCCGCGGCCTCCTGGATGCTCAAGTCGATCCATTGGCCGCGCCCGGATCGCTCGCGCGCAAATAGCGCGCACATAATCGCAATCGCGCCGTAATGGCCGGCGCAGTGATAGGCTTGGAGACCCAGCGGGCGCACAGGCGGTTCGTTGGCGTATCCGTTGACGTAGAGCATCCCGGACAGCGCGGCGAGCACGGTGTCGTCGGCTTCGAAATCGCTCCACGGGCCGGTCTGCCCGAAGGGTGCGATCGAGCAAAGTATCAGCGCCGGGTTGCGCTCGCGCAGGCGGTCCCATTCAAGGCCAAGCTGCTCCAGACGGCCGGGTTCGAAGCTTTCAATCACCACGTCGGCCGCTTCCGCCAGGCGCATCAAAAGCTCGGCGCCCCGCGCATGCTGATAGTCCAGTGTTACCGAACGCTTATTGAGATTGTAAAACCAAAACGGCAGGCTGCGGTCGGAATGGGGCCGGTCGTCGGCAAATGGGCCTATATGACGGGTCGGGTCGCCGCTGGGCGGTTCGACCTTGATAACGTCGGCGCCCATATCCGCCAACAGGCGCCCGGCCAGCGCGCCACGGAGGTCGGTCAGGTCAAGAATGCGAAGTCCGCCCAGCGCACTCAAACCGTCAACCTCGCAGGGGACGGAAAAAGTAGCGTTTCGGGGGGTCGCGGTGATTTCGCTTGAGCACCCTGCTAGTCAATGTCGGACTGGCTGTGGCCGGCAACACGGACCTTGGGCATGTGCCTGGTCGGGGGTATCTCTTGCAGCGTTTCGCCCTTGGGGTCGGTGCGTTTTCCCCCGCGCAAATAGATTGTTCCCACGGTGTCGGGATTGACCCATCGCACGCCGAGCACAGCCGGCTTGGCCTGCCCCTCCTCGTCGACGGGTTCGTAACCAAGTCCCTCGTGGTCGAATAAAGTAACTTTCCTAAGTGACATCGCTACCTACCAGTTGATCCGCGAACTCGCCGAGATTCTAAAGAGTACCGCCGGCCATTTCAAACGGGTACGCAAGAAAGGGGGTGAATCAGCATTGCAAACGGCCGCGCCTGAGCCGCATGGTCAGCCTCCGTCCAACGCGCTTGAGTATCAAGCATGCTTCGCAACGTACCCGGGCGGAAGGTATCGGAAGAATGGTGAAAGGAAACGGTAACGCGGCGGCCGTCAGGATGGCGGTAGAGACGATGACTCCCTCGTTGCCGCGCGAGCACAAATCCGTCTCTGAGTAACGTGGCGATCAACCTACGAGCGGTAAGGGAGCGTAAAAGATCATACTCGGTCATTCGACCGTAACGGCGACGACGGGGTGTTCGGCGACGGCTACACCCGCAGGCAGCGTCTCGCCCATTTCCAGCAAGTCCTCGATGACCATCTGCGTTACTTCCTGGATATTCTTGAGAGCTTCGTCCTTGCTTGAACCCCAGCTCGCCGCACCCTTCGCTTCGAGTTCAGGCACATAGGCGCGCCAAACGTCAGCGTCCTGTTCAAGAACCACCCGGAAAACGTACGATTTCATTACGGCGCCTCCATTCGCGGATCGCCACTCCTTCTCCGAGACTATTGAATTTACACCCATTAGGGCCGCCACCAAACGTCTCATAGCGGTCGGTAGTGTCTCAGTTTACTGAGACACTACCTAGCGGTCCGCCCACAGGGCCCCGCAACCGCTGGCTCAAGGTTTGAGTCGGCGGCATATGGGCTCAGGCCCGAAAGAAAACCGAGGTCTAACACATTGAAAATCAAGGTGGGTCCAGAAGATACGCCTCAAGGTCGTCGGGCAGGTGTAATTGCTTGACCCAAGAGCGATCCAGCAACTTTTTGAACAGGCCGCCGTAATGCAGGATCGTTGCACCGACGATCTCCTGCGTTTTCGGGTCTTTTCGTAGTAGCAGCCCGTATTCGCTGTCAAAGGTGTCGGCGACCTGGGGCTTACCGATTGAGACATAAAGGACATCGGCATCCTCATCGTAAGAGATGTCCAGCCGGCCGACCCGTCCACCTATGGGCTGCGCGTCCATAAAACTCTCCTGGTCGGGTCCAGCGTTGTCGAATATGCGGACGTTCCTTTCCTACCGGTCTTTGGCGTCATTCCGCAACGCTATCAGCGGCGCTACTCGCGCCAATGGCTCAGGTGCGTTAAGATTGCCTTTAGTTTAACGGTTTTTCTCCATTTCCTGAAATTACCGGACGCCGGTCGTGGCCGGCGCCGATTTGAGCGGAAAGTGTCCAACACCGATTATAAATCGACCCTGCGGCTGCCTCAGACCAGTTTTCCGATGAAGGCCAACCTCGCCAAGCGCGAGGTGGATATCCTCAAGCGTTGGGAGGAAATTGGCCTTTACGAGCGCCTGCTGGAAACGCGCAAGGACGCGCCGCGCTTCGTGCTGCATGACGGACCGCCCTACGCCAACGGCGAGGTGCATGTCGGCACGGCGCTCAACAAGATCCTGAAAGATTTCATCGTGCGCTCGCGCGCCATGATGGGTTACAAGACCCCGTTCGTGCCCGGATGGGATTGCCATGGGATGCCGATCGAACTCCAGGTCTCGCGCAAGCTGGGCGCCAAAGCCCGCTCGATGTCGAAGCTCGAACTGCGCAAGTTGTGCCGCGCGCACGCCGAAAAATATATCAATATCCAACGCGAGGATTTCAGCCGCCTCGGCGTGATCGCCGACTGGCCCAATCCCTACCTGACGTTCAGTCCCGAATACGATGCGGCCGAGATCGCGGTGCTGCGCGACCTGGTCGAAAACGGCTACGTTTACCGCGGCCTGCGCCCGGTGCATTGGTGCTTTGATTGCCGTACCGCGCTGGCCGAGGCCGAAGTGGAATATCACGATCACACCTCGCCCTCGATTTACGTCGCTTTCCCGTTAAACGCCAAGGTGACCGATCCGGCGGCGCTGGCAGCCGACCCAGCGCAAGGTCCGTTGCTCGCTGGCGCGCACGCCAAAGGCAAGCTGTTCGCCGTGATTTGGACCACCACACCGTGGACCCTGCCGGCCAACCTCGGTATCACGCTCAACGGTGGTTTCGACTACGTGGCGCTGGAGTCCGGCGGCAATTTCTATATCGTCGCCGCGCGCCTGGCTGAAGCGGTCGAGAAGGATTGCGGGCTGGTGGTGACCCGGCGCGTCGCGCTCAAAACCGACGCGCTGCGGGCGCTGGACGGCAAGGACATCTTCCGCCATCCGTTTGTGCCGCGCGACGTCAAATTGATGTTCGGCGACCACGTGACGCTGGACGCGGGCACCGGGTTGGTCCACACCGCGCCGGGCCATGGTTACGAGGACTTCGTGATCGGCTCCAACTACGGGCTCGAAGCGTTCACCCCGGTGGATGCCGGCGGGCGCTTCACCGACGCGGCCGGCAAGTACGCCGGGATGAGGGTGTTCGAGGCGAATCCCGCCATCGTGGAGGACCTTCGGAGCTCCGGCGCGCTGCTCCATAGCGCCGACCTCACTCACAGCTATCCGCATTGCTGGCGATGCAAGAATCCGCTCATCTTCAGGGCGACCGAGCAATGGTTCCTCAACGTCGATCATCGGGGACTGCGCCAGCGCGCTCTGGCCGAGATCGAGAAAGTCGAATGGATCCCCAAATGGTCGCGCGACCGGATCAAGAACATGATGGAGACGCGGCCCGACTGGTGCCTGTCGCGCCAGCGCGCCTGGGGCGTGCCAATTCCCGCCGTGCGCTGCGCCAAATGCTCCGACGTGTCGCTCGGCCCCGCCCTGCTCCGGCGGGTCGAGGAGATTTTTGCGGCCGAAGGCTCCGACGCGTGGTACGCCCGTCCGCTGGGTGATTTCATGCCGCCGGGCCAAACGTGTGCGAAGTGCGGGGCGGACAGCTTTGAGAAGACCGAGGACATCCTGGACGTCTGGTTCGACTCCGGATGCTCGCACGCCGCGGTGCTGGCCCGCCGTTCGCAACTGAGCTGGCCCGCCGACCTGTACATCGAGGGCGTCGATCAGCATCGGGGATGGTTCCAGGTGTCGCTGATCACGGCGACCGCCACGCGCGACGCTGCGCCTTACCGCACCGTGATCACCAACGGTCTGACCCTGGACGAGCTGGGACGCAAGATGTCCAAGTCGCTGGGCAACGTGGAGAACGCGGCCGACGTGGTCTCGCGCGTGGGCGCCGATGTGATGCGCCTGGTGTTCGCTTCGGTGGACTACGCGGCCGACATGCGGGTGGGCGAGGACCTCTTCAGCGCCGTTTCGGAATCATACCGCAAGCTGCGCAACACCTGCCGCTACATGCTGGGCAACCTCTACGACTTCGATCCCGAGCGCGACCTGGTCGAAACCTCGCGGATGCTGGAGTTTGACCGCTTTGCGCTGCTGCGGCTGGAGCGGCTCAAGCAGGCCGCGCGCACGGGATACCAGCGCTATGATTTTCAGGCGGTTTACAACGCCCTGGTCAATTTCGCGGTGGTTGACCTGAGCTCCCTTTACGTCGAAGTGGCGCGCGATCGGCTCTACTGCTCGCCCGGCACCTCACTTGAGCGCCGCTCCGCGCAGACCGCGTTCTATCATACGCTCGAGGCGCTGGTCCGCATCCTGGCGCCGCTGATTCCCTACACCGCCGATGAGATCTACTCCCACATGCCGGGGCCGCGCGCGCCAAGCGTGCATCTACTGGAGTTGCAACCGCCGCAGGCGCAATGGGCCGATCCCGAACTGGAGGAGCGCTGGAAGCACCTGCTCGCGATCCGCGGCGCCGGGCTCAAGCTGCTGGAGACGATGCGTCAGGCGGGCGCGATCGGCGCGCCGCTGGAGGCCGAAATCCAGCTCGGAGCCGACCCGGAGGCGGATGGCGCGCTGGCTGCCACGCTGGACCGATATCACCAACAGCTAAAGGAGCTGTTCCTGGTTTCAGGCGTAGAGGTGCTGCCGGCCGGCCGCGCCGCCGAGCTTAAGAAGATGGCGGACAGCGGGGAAGCATTTTCCTATGACGGCGCCTTCGGCCGCGTCAGCTCCACCCCGCCGCTGGTGCTTTTGGGGCGGCGCAGCGACGGCAAGAAGTGTCCGCGCTGCTGGATGTATCATCACGAAAGCTCTGAACTCGACGCCCGTTGCCGCGCCGCTTTGGAGGCATAAGCGATGGCGGCGGCGTCGACACCGGATATGGCCGAACCCGCCGGCGCGGGATCCGGACTGACGGGGTTCCTGCGCCTCCTATTCGGCATCACGCTGCCGGTTCTGGCCGCCGATCAGATCAGCAAGGCCTATATCGCGCGCCATTTTTTTCTGCACCAGGACATTGTCCTGATTCCCAACTGGCTCGATCTTACCTATACGCTCAATCCTGGGGCCGCTTTTAGCCTGTTCGCGGGGATGCCGGCCTGGTTCCGAAGTTCGTTCCTGCTCGTGCTGGCGGCGGGAGCGATTATCGTGCTGCTGGTGCTGCTGGTGAGAGACCCGCGCCTTAACCTGACCTCGGCGGCGCTAGCGCTCATCCTGGCCGGTGCGATCGGAAATCTTATCGATCGGCTCTGGCGGGGGCCGGTCCTCGACTTCATCCTGATGCATTACTACGCGCACGACTGGCCGGTATTCAACGTGGCCGACTCCGCCATCACCATCGGGGTGGTGCTGATCCTGATCGCTTCGCTGTCGAGCGAAACCTCCCCGCGCCATTGACGCCGAGCCTGCGCAAGATCGCAATGGCGTAACACAGCGTTATCGAAATATCGCCCGATCGGGGGATTCTTCACCAAGCAATCCTGCCTACGACCGGCCGCCCGTCCTAAACTTGGCAGGCAAGCTTTGCCATGGCGGTTTGGGCTCGGTTCTTCTAATCCGCCGTTATTGCGTTTGCATCCTGATTAAATTTAGCGTACAAACAACTTGTTTTGTGCTTGACCCTTCATAAGGTGGCAAAGGTCTAAATTTATTCCCTTGGCTAACCGACGGAGATCAATTTCGATCATGGCTTCTCCGACCAGACTGGTAACCGTCAAAGAACTCTCGACTTATCTTCGGGTGCATCCCTCGACTTCTATCGTTTGCTGAAACAGGGCGAACTGCCCGGTGTTAAAGTGGGCAGCGACTGGCGTTTCAGCCTTGCGGCTATAGACCTTTGGCGGCAACGTCAAAGTATTGATCTGGAAGAGGTCTGTCCCAACGGACGAAACTGAGACCAGGACGGCGGCGCTAAGGTTTAGCGCTTATTCACCGGTTATCAATGTCAGGAAACTCAGCGAAAAGCAGCGGGGGTTAGGAAAAAAGACGGCAAACTCTAAAGTTGCGCCAGCAGCGGCAGTATTTCGCGCAGCGTGAGCATCCGCGTCGTGGTCTTGCCGAGTGCCGGCAGCAGCACGAATCGGATTCCATCGCCGGCGCGCTTCTTGTCGCGGCCGAGCGCCTCCTTGAATTCGTCGTTGCACCATCCGGACGGCATTTCGGTGGGCAGTCCGAAAGCCGTGATAAGGGCGCACAAGTGCTGGGCCTCCTCCCGCGTCAGCCCCGCCAAAGCGCATGACAGGCGGGCGGCGGCGGCCATCCCAATCGCGATCGCCTCGCCGTGCAGATAACGTCCATAGCCGGCGGAATTCTCCAGCGCGTGTCCCACGGTATGGCCGAAATTCAGGATCGATCGCAACTCCGCTTCGCGCTCGTCGCGTTCCACCACGTATGCCTTGTGGCGCAGACAACGGTGGACCATCGCTTCGAGCAGGTCCGGGCGGCGCGCGAGGATGGGCTCGCGGTCGCGCTCTAAATCGCCGATGAACGGGGCGTCCATGATGGCGCCGTACTTGATCACCTCGGCCATACCCTCGCGGAATTCGCGCTCGGGCAGGGTCTCCAGCAGGGCGACGTCGGCTACGATGAGGCGCGGCTGATAGATTGCCCCAATGAGGTTTTTACCCAGGCGATGGTTGACCGCGGTCTTTCCTCCCAGGGCCGAATCGACCTGTGCCAGCAACGTGGTGGGAATCTGAACCAGCGGGATCCCGCGCAGAAATGTCGCCGCGGCAAAGCCGGCCAAATCGCCCACGACCCCGCCGCCCAACGCGAAAATCGACGCGGTGCGGTCAAGTCCCGCTTCAATCAGCCGGTCGTATATTTGCTCCAGCGCGCCGATCGATTTGCTGTTTTCTCCTGGCGCAACCTCCACCATCAGGGGGTCGAAGCCGACCGCGCACAGGGAGCGTTCGGCGCGGCTGGCAAACAACCGCGCGACATTGGTGTCGGTGATGACCGCGCATCGGCCCTTCAAGCCCGCCGCCGCGGCTAACTCGCCCAGCCGGTCCAGCAGCCCCTTACCGATATCTACCGAGTGCGAGGCCGGCCCAAGTTCGACGCGGAAGGATACCATTACTCTTTGCCTTCAAGGACGCGGAGCACCCGCTCGGCCGCGGCGCCGACGCTCAAATCCGAGGTGTCGACCGTGATCGCGGCGCGAGCGTAGGCGGCCTGGCGCTCTCCCATCAACTGCACGATTCGCTCCTCCAGGGGCAGATTGCCCTCCGCCAGTTTGGGCCGCGCAACGTTGGAGGCTAACACGCGTTTGGCGATGACTTCGGGCCGCGCGACCAGGCACACCACGGTGGCGACGCGCGATAGCGCCCTGTAGTTGGCGTCGTCAACCAGCGCACCGCCGCCGGTTGCAATCACTGCCGCTTCGGGCGCTGCGGCAAGGCCGGCGATGACCTCGCGCTCCAGGCGGCGGAAAACGGCTTCGCCGTCCTCGGCAAAGATTTGCGCGATCGGCTTGCCCGCGCGCACCTCGATTTCATGGTCGCTGTCGACAAAGCGGCGGCCCAAGCGCGCGGCCAGCGCCCGTCCCACCGCGCTTTTGCCGCTGGCCATGAACCCCGTCAGCACCAACTTTGACTTGAGAGCGGCATTCAAAAGGCGCGCACCTGCTCCAGATAGCCCTGGTAATTGCGCTTGATCTCGGTCAGCGAGTCGCCGCCGAACTTCTCCAGGAAACTATTGGCCAGCTCAAACGCCATCACCGCCTCGGCGATCACTGCGGCGGCCGGGATCGCGCATACGTCGGAGCGCTCGATCGTGCCCACCGACGGCGCCTTGGTTTTGATATCCACCGAACGCAGCGGCTGCATCAGGGTGGACAGCGGCTTGAAAGCGACTCGCACTCGCAGCGGTTCGCCGGTGCTCATGCCGCCCTCGGTGCCGCCCGAATTGTTGGACAGCCGGGTGAAGTGCCGGGCGCCGGCGTCGTAGCCGATTTCGTCATGCAGTTGCGATCCGCGCACCGCCGCCGCTTCGAAGCCCATCCCGAACTCCACGCCCTTGGCCGCTTGCAGGCTCAGCAGCGCGTGGGCCAGCCGGGCGTCGAGCTTGCGGTCCCATTGGACATAGCTGCCCAATCCCACCGGCAGACCGCTGGCGGTCACTTCGACTACCCCACCCAGGGTATCGCCGGTCTTTTTGCAGGCATCGATCTCGTCGATGATGGCCCGCTCGGCCTCCCCGTCTGCCATCCTGACCTGCGAGTTCTCGGTCGCCTGTCTGAGTTCGGCCAACGCTATCGATGGCGGCGTCGCGGCCTTGATCGAGCCGATGCTGACTACGTAGCCCAGCACGTCGATCCCGAAGGGTTCGAGGATCTGACGCGCCAGCGCGCCGACCGCCACTCGCGCCGTGGTTTCCCGCGCCGAGGCCCGCTCCAGGACGTTGCGAATGTCCTCCAGGTTGTATTTCAGCACGCCCGCCAAGTCGGCATGGCCAGGGCGCGGCCGGGTAACCGGGCGTCCTTCGTCCCGATCGCGCGGGTCGATCGACATGCGCTTGAGCCAGTTCTTGTAATCGAGATTTTCGATCGCCATGGTGATCGGACTGCCCATGCTCTGGCCGAAGCGCACCCCGGACACGATCCGCACTTCGTCGCGCTCGATCGCCATCCGTCCGCCCCGTCCATAGCCCTTTTGACGGCGGGCCAGTTCGTGATTGATTTTGGCGGGGTCGATATCGAAGCCCGCCGGCATTCCCTCTACGACTGTTACCAGTTGGGGACCGTGAGATTCACCGGCGGTAAGAAAACGCATCATAAGATGAATGGCCCCGCTCCGGCTGCTGGGGCGGGGTAATGAGATTCAATCAGAGTGCACCGACCCTTGGAAGTCTGCCGCCACATGAGTGACACTGCCTTTGCCGCGCCGGCTTCCGTATTATGATTGGCCATGTCCGCGCTCGGCAACCATCCGCCGGCGGCCAATCTGACGGTGGCCGACGTCATCGTACTCGGTACGCCAAAAGACGTCGCCCAGCTGACTTATGCGGTGCCCCTGGCGATGGTCAACCGGCTGCTCCCCGGCCATCGCGTGCTGGTGCCGCTGCGCTCGCGCAAACTGACCGCGATGGTCGTGCGGGTGCGCGAGCGGTCCTCCCAGAGCGATCCCGCTATGCTCAAGCCGCTGCTCGAAATCCTCGAGTCGCGCCCGCTGCTCGACCAGGCCCACCTTAAGCTGCTCGAATTTATGTCGTCCTACTATATGGCCCCGCTGCCCGAGGTGTACCGCGCCGTGATGCCGGGGGCGGTGCGGGTCCACAGCCGTCAGGAATTCGTCCTTTTCGCATCGCCCGGCGCCTTGGAAGAGGCGGCGTTCAACCAGGCCGAGCGCGCCGTCGTGGCCGCGCTTGGGCGGCGGCCGATGACTGCGCGGCAACTCCAGCGGCTAGCGGGTGAAGGCGCCGGGGCGGCGCTCAGGCGCTTGATCGGCGACGGCCTGGTCAAAAGCCGCGAGGCCGTCCGCGGGCGCCATCGCGATTCCACCGACGTTGCCGTCCGCCTTGTGCCCGGCCAGGTTGAAACGGCGCTACGGGGAAAGCGACAGCAGGAAGTCTTGATGAGCATCGCACAGGCTCCGGGCTCCGAGATGATGCTGGGCGATCTCGAGCGCGCGGCACCCGGAGCAAAAGCGATCGTGCGGGCGCTCGCGCAGCGCGGGTTGGTTGAAATGACCGATGCGCAGGGGCAGGCCGAAGCCGTTGCGGAGACCAATCCCCTGAAGCTCAGCGCCGAGCAGCAGTCCGCGTTCGACACGATTACTCGCGCGGTTGAGGAAAAGCGCTTCGAGACCTTCCTGCTATGGGGCGTGACCGCCAGCGGCAAGACTGAAGTCTACATGCAGCTGGCCGCCAAATGTCTGGCCCAGGGCCTTCAGGCGCTGGTTATGGTGCCTGAAATCGCGTTGACCGACTACCTGGTGCAGTCCTTTCGGGCCCGCTTCGGCTCGATGGTGGCGGTGGCGCACAGCGCGCAGAACATTTCCGAGCGCTGGGCGGCGTGGAGCGCGTCGCTCAGCCGCCAGGCCCGTATCCTGCTTGGGCCGCGATCGGCGCTGTTTGCTCCCGTCCATGACCTCGGCCTGATCGTGGTCGACGAAGAGCATGACCCCTCCTACAAGCAGGAAGAATCAATTCGTTACCATGCGCGCGACCTCGCCGTAGTGCTCGCCCGCCACAGTTCATGCCCCATCGTGCTGGGCTCCGCCACCCCATCGGCGGAATCCTTCACCAACGCCCGCTCGGGGCGCTACCGGATACTCCAGCTCAAACGGCGTATCAATGACCGTCCGATGGCAGCGGTCGAGGTCGTGGACCTGCGCCGCGAACCGCGGCCGCCAAAGCAATCAGCACCGGAAAGCGAGCCCGCTCCGGTGCCGCTCTCCGTCGTTCTGATCGACGCCTTGCGTGCCACCCTGGCTGCGGGCGGCCAGAGCCTGGTGTTCATCAACCGCCGCGGTTATCACAATTTCCTCAACTGCCAGCTCTGTGGAGAAGTGATTTCCTGCCCGGACTGCAGCGTGAGCATGACTTTCCATCTGCGCGACCGCTCACTGCGATGCCATTACTGCGGAGGTTATCGCAGCGCGCCCGAGCTCTGTCCGGCCTGCCACGGCTTCGGCTTGCAGGGTCAGGGCTTCGGCACCGAACGCTTGCAGGCGGCGCTGGCCGCCTTGGTGCCCGAGGCCCGCATCGAGCGCATGGACAGCGACACCAGCCGGCGCAAGGGCGCGCGCAACGCAATCCTGTCGGCGCTGGCGCGCGGCGAGATCGATATCCTGGTCGGCACCCAGATGATTACCAAGGGCTTCGACTTCCCCGGGGTGACGCTGATGGCTGTGGTGATGGCCGACTTGAGCCTCAACCTGCCTGACTTCCGCTCCGCCGAACGGACCTTCCAGCTCCTGACCCAGGCGGCAGGACGCGCGGGGCGGGGCGAAGAGCTGGGCCGGGTGGTGATTCAGACCTACGCGCCGCATCATTACAGTATCCGCGCCGCGCAGCATCAGGATTACGCCCGCTTCATGCGGCGCGAACTGGATTTGCGCCGCGAACTGGGTTATCCGCCCTTCACGCGGCTGGCGATGGTGCGGCTGGAAGGTATCGAGGTGGCCGCGGTGGAAAGGATTGCGACTGCCGCCGCCGCCGCAATCCAGCGCGCCGACAGCACCGGCGCGCTGCGTGTGCTGGGACCCGCGCCGGCGCCGATCGAGCGCATCGCACAGCGCTACCGATGGCAACTGATGGTCAAGGCGCCGGCCTGGTCGCAACTGCGCGAAGCGCTGATGGCGATGCGCGCGGAGTTGGCGCCCCGCGCGGAGGCTGCGGCAGTGGCGCTGTGGTTCGACATCGATCCGGTACACATGCTGTAGAAACTCCAGGGACAAACTTCCAGCATGTGTCCCGGTCATAGACTTGCGCTGATTACATTTTCGCTATCGGGTAAACTTCCACGCTGCCCGTTGTCAGAGGAATCCTCTTCGCCCATTCAACGGCCTCGTCCCGGGATGCGGTTTCGATCACGTAATAGCCGCCGAGCAATTCCTTGGTCTCCGTGAACGGACCGTCGATAACATGGCGGCCGCCACCTTTCACGGCCTGAATCCTGATCATTTGCGCTGTCGGCCCCAAGGGATTCGAGTCGACCAGCTTTCCCTGCTTAAAAAGGTCGTCTCCCAGGCGGGTATGTTCTTCGACAAATCGTTTCCTATCCGGCTCGGAAAGAGTTTCGCCGCCCTTAATCGCCAGTAAGTATTTCATTGCATTTACTCCTTATGATCAGTCGCAACATTCGTGTATTAGTCGAATGCCCTAAACCGGTATCGACATCGCAGCCTAGTTTTTTTGCACTCGTTGAACCGACGGTTGCAAAGGCGGGCCAAAGGTGGCCCCTGAGCGCAGGCCTTCAGGGGGTCTTGGGTATATTAAGGTCTATGGCTTACCATGATCCAGCGTCGGCCAAGGGCTTCCAGGCGCTCGCCAGCCCGGCCCGCAGGACGAGGGCCGCGCAAGAATGACGTTCACATAGCAAGCGGTTTATTTCGACGGTCAGGATGGAACCGAATCCCGCAAAGTTGGAACCGCCGCGCATTTCGAGCGATTGGCCGCGGCGCTCCAGGACAGTTAGGAGACGATTAACGATGCCGCCGATTTTGTTCGCCCACCCATTCTCAACCTACTGCCACAAGGTGCTGATCGCGCTCTACGAGAACGCGACGCCATTCACGTTTCGGATGCTCGATCGTGCCGATCCCTCAACGTTTGCCGAGTTCGAGGCGCTGTGGCCACTGAAACGCTTCCCGCTGTTGTTGGACGAAGGCCGGCCGATCGCTGAGACGACGATCATCATCGAGTACCTCGGCCTGCATTATCCCGGCCCCGTGCGGCTGATCCCCGACGATCCGGCGGCTGCGCTGGAAGTGCGCTTCATCGATCGCTTCTTCGATAACTATGTTCAGTCGCCGCAGGGGAAGATCGTTACCGACACTCTTCGCAATGCGAGAGAGCGCGATGCCGCGGGTGTGGCCGACGCGCGCGCAATGCTCGAAACGGCCTATGGCTGGCTGGAGCAACGAATGGCGAACCGCCGGTGGGCCGTCGGCGACCGCTTCAGCCTGGCGGACTGCGCGGCGGCACCCGCGTTGTTCTACGCGGACTGGACCCATCCGATCAGCGCAGGTTTTCCGAATGTTCGCGCCTACCGCAAACGGCTCAACGCGCGACCTTCCTTCGCCCGCGCGGTCGACGAGGCGCGGCCCTACTGCCCCTTTTTCCCGCTCGGCGCGCCCGATCGCGACTGACGCGGCGCGCCCGAGAGGAGTCCACCCTCATCGAGCATGGCGGCCCCGACGCCGTGCGGAATGCTCCCGTCCGCGATTTAGCTGCGCGTACCTTAACGCCCTCTCACCTGATCAGGGAGAGGGTTAGGTGGTGGGTAAATTGGCGCCCGTCAAATCAAATTCGTGGGCGTCGCCAGGCCCGCGGGCAAGCTGAGGCTTTGGACTCACCTTTGCGGAGGAGCAAGAATTGTCAGCGCGAACAGCGACTGCTTCTCGGTGCGCAGCGTGTGCAGCGTCCCTGCCGGAATCATCACCAGGTCGCCGGCTTTGACTTCCCGCTCCTCGCCTGCAACTCGCGCCACCGCGCCGCCCTCGATCACATAGATGATCTGATCGCCTTTGTGGGTGGCCTCATGGCCGGGATCGTGGCCGGCGGGAAGGGTGAATACGTCGGCGGTGCTCCTGTCAGTCTTGCACAAGGCTTTGAAGGATTGCCCCCGAAAATCGAAAGGTTGACGGCGTCCATGTGGACCTCCTGTCTGGCGCATCGGTGCGCGCTTTAAGCAAAGCGTAGCGCCGAAGCCTCGCGCGCTTCAATCTTTCGGAAGCATAAGCCTGCTTCGATCCATTGTGGAAAAACCGCATCGGCCTATGAGGCGGCATCCTTGCTACGACGCGGTGGCGCGACATAAGCATTAGGCACAACATCCACACTCGGAGTGATGACGGTGAACCTTGAAGAGCCCTTGTCGTCCGATGAAATCGATGAACTGAGCGATTTCCTGCTCTCCGACGCGATGCCGGATGAGGGTATGGATATCGTCGCGCTGGACGGCTTTCTCACCGCCATGGTCATCGGTCCGGCGCCGCTGCCAGCCGACGCATGGCTGCCGCTCATATGCGGCGGGCAGGAACCGGTTTTCGACTCGGAGGAGCAGGTCGAGTGGTTTACCGAGCAGATCTTGCGGCTGGCCACCACGATTGGCTTAAGGTTAGCCGCGGACCCGCCCGCGTTCGAGCCGATTCTTTACGCGGAGGAAGTCGAAGGCGAAACGCGTTGGATCGCCGACGCCTGGTGTAATGGCTTCATGCAGGTGATCGAGTCGGGAACGGCCGAGTGGTTGCCGTTTTTCGAAAACCCGTCCAATGCCGAACTGCTTGCGCCGATGATAACGCTGGCTACGCCGGAGGGCGACGACGCGCCTGATGCGGCGCCGGACGCGGCCAAAATCGATTTGTACGTCGAAATGCTGGGGCCGTGCGTGTTGCGCATCTGCGAATTCTGGCGCATGCGCGAACAAGCCGGAAATGGCGTTCGCCCGCGCGCCGCCAGGACCGGCCGCAACGCCCCCTGTCCATGCGGTAGCGGCCGCAAGTTCAAAAGGTGCTGCGCCGCCTGAGAATGTTTGACGCGTCCCCCGCCCTCCCCCAACAATACGTTAAGGCAAAATGACAGGCTGGAAAGCCGGTCCCACGCAGCCAATTAAGTTGGCAAGGTATGCTCGCGCCGGCTTGCAGGCTGTGATGCACGGCAACGGCGGTGAAGACTGCACCGGCGAGGTGATTTCGCCTGAACCAAATCAAGAATGTACGAGAGCGCGGAAAAAGGACCAACCGGCAGTGACCGAGCACCGGCGCAGACAAGCGCCGCCTGGGCGCGCCCCCGTGGAATCGAGCGGTGGGGTATCGGACTGTTCATCTTGTGCGCCCTGGCCTTCGGCGCGATTGTCGAGATGCGTTCGGCCTTTCTGCACGCCCGCATGACCGACCTCGACGTGTATCTGCGGGCGGCGTGGGCGGTGCGCACCGGGCATGACCCTTACACGGTTACCGACGACCGGGGCTTGCATTATCACTACCCGCCCCTGTTCGCGATCGTGCTGATACCGCTGGCCGACGCGCCGCACGGCTATAGCCGCTCAGGGATGCTGCCCTACGCAACGGCAGTGGTGCTTTGGTATGTGCTGAACCTGCTGTTTGTAGCCTTCGCCGCGAACCATTTGGCTAATGCACTGGAGCGCGCGGCCGCCGAACATCGCAGCGGAATTCCGCCACCCGGGTCCCGATCATGGTGGTCGCTGCGTCTGCTGCCCGCGCTGATATGTATCGGCCCATTGGGTGTCGCGCTGGAACGCGGCCAGGCCGATTTGCTGTTGCTGGCGCTGCTGTGCGCAATGATCTGTGCGATAATGGCCGGACGCAGCGGCGCCGCCGGATGGTGCCTGGCGGGGGCAATTTGCCTGAAGCTTTTTCCCGCTTACCTGCTGATCTATCCGCTGTGGCGGCGCGATTTGCGGTTGATCGCGTCGTGTGCGTTGGGCCTCGTCCTGGGCCTGGTCGTCATCCCGGCGGCCTTCTTTGGACCGGCCACGGCGATTAGCTATGCGCGCGAGTGGAACCACGTACTGATCCAGCCGGCGTTGCTCAATGGAACTGATCGCTCGCGCGCGGGCGAATTGCTGGACATCAACGCCACCGACAGCCAATCTTTCGTCGCCCTGGTCCATCGCTGGTATAACCTTGACGAGACCCTCAGGCTCCCGCGCTCGCTTCGTTCCCGGCCGTTGGAGGCCTGGGCCACGCCCGCCCATTGGGCGATCTCCATTTTCCTGACCGCGCTGACGCTGCTGGCGGCGCGCTGGCGTCCACGCGGATCGCCGCTTGACGAGGAGCTCTTCCTGGGCAGCCTCGCCATCATAATGGTGCTTTCCAGCCCGGTCTCCCATCTGCACTACGTCAATCTCGCGGTACCATTGGCGATGGGCCTGGTGATGGTCGGGCGCGGGGATGCGGTTTACCCAGGGCGAAAATGGATCTGGCTGTTTGCCGCGGTTGCCGCTTGCGGCGTGCTCCCCCTCATACCCGGTCTGGAAGTGCTGCGCGATCTGGGCCTGGAGGGTTTCGCCGCCTTGGCCTTGTGGGGTGTGGGTACCACTGCGCTGCGGCGCAGTGTTCAACCCGCCGGTTTGGCGTAATTTATCAGCCCGATCCCGGCGGCTTCGAGCAGCTTCCTGCATTCCGGATCGGTCAGCACTCTTAATTCAGCCTCACGCCAATCCGCCTGCGCCGCCGGGATCATCGCGCGCAACTCATCGTCGGCGTAACCCGGATGACATACCCATTCGGTGACGCCGCCTTCGATCGACCGCACCAGCGCGCCAAACAGATGGCGCGGGGAGGCGCGCAGCAGTTGCGGCGCACCCACCACCCATCGCTTAGCCTGCCCGGCAGTGTCGCCCGCGGTGGAGAGGCGGCATCCGAGCATTACCACCAGGTGACGCGCATGGTCGCTCAGCCGCAGCAATCCCGCCTCTCTGAGCAGCGCGGGAAGCACAGGGCGCTGGTTGCTGAACCTGATCCATCCCACGTTCATCTGCCGGGCAACCTTGGCCAATGCCGGAGCGACGAGCGGATGCAGATGGACGTGCTCGTGGCTGTCAAAATGAGTGAGCGTGATTCCGGCGCGCGCAACCCATTGCGCCTGGGCGGCGATTTCCGCTTCCACGTCGTCCATCGCAACGGCGCCGACGCTAAGCCGCATCGCCAGCACCCCGCGCGCATAAAAGCATCCGCGCCGGTCAACCAGCGACGACTTCGCGGCCGCCCGCAGCGGGCAACCTTGGGTGAGGTTAACGTGCAGTCCGACGCTGAGGTCCGGACATTGCTGAAGCCGGGCGAGGGCGTCCTGGAACGCCGCGCCGTTGGCGAGCAGGCTTGCCGACGTCACTATTCCGCTGCGATGGGCCTCGCTGATGGCGCGATTGATACCGCGCGTCATCCCGAGATCGTCGGCGTTGACGATGAGCTGTCTTGCGGCTTCAGGCATAGCGTCCCGTGGCGCCGTTAAACCGCACGCGCGCCAGGTCGCGCAACGCGCACATTGAATCGCGCAGGAAATCGACTGTGCTCGGCTCGGAAAAGTACCGGAATTCGACCGGAATCTGCCGCACGTCAAGCTTGAAGCGGCGGGCAATATAGAGCAGCTCAACGTCGAAGGCGAAGCCCTCAAGCTGTTGCCTGGTAAAGACGATATCCGCTGCGGCGCGGCGAAAGCCCTTGAGCCCCGCCTGACAGTCGCGGACCTCGATCCCCAGCCATCCCCTGACCATAAGGTTGAACATGCGGCTTAGCAGATGGCGGGTGTAGAGGTAGCTGAAGAATGCCGGACTCATATGATACAGCGAGTGCGGCGAGGTGCGGTCGGCGATGGCGAGGTCGGCGCCGGCGTCCAGCGCTTGCACGATCTTGTCAATCTCGCTCAGCGGATAGGCGAGGTCGGCGTCAGTGAAGACCACGCGCTCGCCGATGGACTGCAAAACCCCTGTGCGCACGGCGTGTCCTTTGCCGCGGTTGGCGCCGCTGCGTATCAGACGGATCGGACAGTCGCCGGCGGCCAGACCGGAAAGCAGGGGACCCGAACCGTCGTCGCTGCCGTCATCCACCACGATCAGCTCCCAGGTTTCGCCACGCCGTTCCAAAAACGCAATCGCACCGGCCAGCGTGTCGGCGATGAACCCCGCACTGTTATAGGCTGGAATGATCAGCGAGAGCTGGACAGCGGACATGCATTGGGCAATCTAACCCGCTATCGTGGACCCGGCTAGAGTACCGGAAAGGCCCTGATCGGAGCTTCGCCACCCGACTTCACAGCGGCGGAAGGAGTTGCGGTCGCAACCGGACTCGGCGTTGGAGTCGCAGTCGCAACCACAATCGGACGTTGCGAACCGCCGCCGCATCCGCCAAGGCCGATCGCCAACGGCGCCAGCGCCAGCCACAGCCACAAAATCAGTCGCCGGGCCATCCTAGTTGCCGTGGCATACCGCGAGTATCACCCGCGTGTCGCTTGACAGCATCGAACCGGCGAGGAGGAGGTCGGTATGAGTACCGTTGGGAGTGGTTACAAAGGCAAGGCTGGCAGGATTCCCGCCAAGGCCCGCCTTGAAATTTAGTTGACCCAGGGTGGTGTCGGACCCGGACACGCTAGTGCCGCTAACCGGCTTGTTCGCCGCCACTGTGCCATTGAGACTGCCGCTCAAGACTCCCGACCAATTACCGGCGGCGTCGAAGTTCAGGAATCCCACTCGCGACTGGGGTTGACCGTCGGTGCTGCCACCCACCAACGCCTGGGTGCTGGAACTCTGATAGGAGCAAGTGTAGTTGATGGGACACGCAGTGGGTGGTGCGCTCTGAGCGCGCGCCGGGCCCGCACAGAAACAAAGCATACCCATTACCAGGACCATCCTCCGCATCATCGAAGCTCCTCTCGTTTTGGTTCGCCTACAAAGCAACCGACTTCGCTAACGTTTGCCGACTATAGATCGATAGTCCGAAACGCTAACCGCCGCAAACCTCTCCCTGATCGCGCGAAGAAAGGGTTTTGACACAATGCGCATTCAGTAATGCACAAGAAAGTCGCTTTCCGTCGAATCTCTGGTGCGCCAGTCTGATTGACGATGAAATCGTCTGCGCTCAAGTCGTCGGCGGAAACGGCTCCCGCAACCCCCGCCCTGACCCGCATACAGAAACGGGTTTGGCTGCTGTCCGCGATGGGGATCTTCCTTGACGGATTCGATCTGTTTATCGTCGCGGTCGCCCTGCCCCTGATAGCCGTCGAGCTGCACGCCAATGGCTGGGCGATGGGTCTGATAGCATCCGCCGCCGTTATCGGCGCGATTGCCGGCGCGCTGATGCTGGGGCGGCTCGCCGACGTCTTCGGACGCCGGAGGTTGTTCGTCGCCGACCTCGGGATATTTGCACTCTCAAGTCTGTTCTCCGCGCTTTCCTGGAGCGTGCCGTCGTTGATAGCGTTCCGATTCCTGGCCGGCGTCGGCGTAGGCGCCGACTATCCGATCGCGGCCGCCTACCTGGCCGAATTTATGCCTGCGCGTCTGCGTGGCCGGATGCTGGTTGCGGCGTTCAGCTTTCAGGCCTTCGGTATGCTGGCGGGGGCGGCCGTCGGAATCGCAATCCTGCTGCTGCATCCGTCATCCGGCGCCTGGCGCTGGATGCTCGCGGCGGCGCTGGTTCCGACTTTGGCGCTGGTGGTGGCGCGCCGCGGCATACCGGAAAGCGAACATTGGACCCGGCAGGTCCAGCAAAGCGCCACCGGGGCGGCGTCTGCGTCATACCGATCCCTGTTTTCCAGCCGCTATCTGCGCCAGACCCTGCTGGCCACGCTCCCATGGTCGCTGATGGACGTCACGCTTTACGGGGTCGGAATGTTTACCCCGACCATCCTGGCGGCGCTTTCCTTCGTCGGTCGCGGCACTTTTATGTCGATGGATATCGCCTCGACCGAAGGCACTGCGCTGCTCGACATTTTCTTGCTGGTGGGATTCGCCCTGAATATCTGGCTGGTGGAGCGATGGGGCCGCATACGGTTGCAGGCGCTGGGCTTCATGGGTATGGCGATTGGACTCGCCTTGCTCTCGCTTTCAGGCTTGCAACCGACCGAAACCGGGAGGGTGGCTTTGGTAATGTCAGGTTTCGCGATCTTCAACCTGATGGTTAATGCGGGTCCAAACGCCACCACCTACCTGATTTCCGCCGAGCTGTTCCCGACCGAACCACGCGCCTCAGGTCACGGTTTGGCAGCCGCTTGCGGCAAGCTGGGCGCCGCGATCGGTATCTTCTTCCTGCCGGTGCTCAAGGCCAGGCTGGGCATCGCCACTACGGTCGCAATCGCCTCCGCAGTCAGCCTGGCAGGTCTTATCGTAACCTGGACGCTGGGCGTCGAGACCGCCGGCAAATCGCTCGAGGAAGTGCAACATGTGGTAGCGGCCGCGCATCGAAGCAAGCTTGAATGAGCTTGGATTGGCTGGATTCCCGCTCCAGCCCTCACTCCTCACTTCTCTTAGCTCACTTCTCTCTCCGCCCGATGCGTCGGCGCGCGGGCGCCTGCTACAATTGCGCGCATGATCGAAAAGGGCGGCGGACTGTTGAATATACTGGTGTTCTTCTTCGGCGCCTCCATCGGCAGCTTCGTCAATGTGGTTGCCTACCGGCTACCGCGCGGGATGTCGATCGCGCGGCCCGCTTCTTTCTGCCCTCATTGCCGCCGTCCGATACCGTTTTGGTCCAATGTGCCCGTGCTGGGCTACCTGATGCTGCGCGGACGCTGCCTGCGATGCCGCGACCGGATTCCCGCGCGCTACTTCATCACTGAAGTCGCCCTCGGCGTAATCGCTCTGATTCTGTACGCCAACTTTACCCCGCTCGACGCGCTGGCCCGCTTGGTACTGTGCGCGGCGATGTTTGCCGCAAGCTGGGTCGACCTCGACTGCCGCATCATTCCCGACGTCATCAGTCTGCCGGGTGTTTTGGTCGGATTCGCCGCCGCTTCCCTGCTGATGCCCGAAATCGGATGGAAGGATTCCCTGTGCGGTATCGCGCTGGGCGGCGGATTGCTTTTCGTGGTCGGCGAGCTTTACCAATGGCTGCGCGGCAAGGAAGGGATGGGAATGGGAGACGTTAAGCTGCTGGCCATGATTGGTTCGTTCCTGGGCTGGGAGGGGATGGTTTTTACGCTATTCTTTGGTTCAATCCTGGGCGCCGTGGGCGGAATTATCCTGGGTTTGTTGGACTGGCAGCCCGGCAGTGCCGAAATCATGTCCGGGTTTGCGAACAATGGCATCGCGGTCGCCGGCGAAGCACCGCAGCCCGCCGCGGAAGACCAGGAGCCGGCCTCCAAAGAGGGGCTGCTTCAAACCCCGGTCCCCTTCGGTCCGTTCTTGTCGCTGGCGGCGGGATTCTTCGCGCTCTTTCAAACGCAGCTGGTGCGTTGGTATTTTTCTTGATCATGTCAAAGGGCCTGTTCATTACCCTGGAAGGGATCGAGGGATCGGGCAAAACCAGCCATGCGGCGACGCTGGCCGAGCGGCTGCGGGCTGCGGGGCGCGGCGTGCTGCTCACTCATGAACCCGGAGGCACCCGCGCGGGCGAGGCGATCCGCGCCATCTTCCTGGATCCGGCCGTGTCCCTGCAGGTAGCGGCGGAACTGCTGCTCGTGCTTGCCGACCGCGCCCAGCATGTGACGGAAACGCTCGCACCGGCGCTGGCCGGCGGCGAGATTGTCATCTCCGATCGCTACTTCGACTCCACCACTGCTTATCAGGGTTATGGGCGCGGCTTTGATCTAAAGCTGCTGGGCGAACTTAACCGGCTCGCCGCCAGCGGCGTCGCGCCCGACCTTACCATCCTGCTCGACTGTCGGGTTGAAACCGGTCTGGCGCGCACCCGGCTGCGCACCACCACCGGCAACCGGGGACCGGACCGCTTCGAGGGCGCCGACCTTGACTTTCACCGCCGCGTGCGCGACGGCTTCCTGACCTTGGCCAAAAGCGAACCGCGGCGCATCCGCCTGGTGAACTCCGAACGGCCAAGAGAAGAAGTGGTCGCCGATATCACCCGGCTGGTGGACGAGCTGATAGGCCTGCAATGCCGCTGACGAACCTGCTGGGCCATCGCGAACTGCTCGCGCGGCTTTTTCGCGAACTGGAGCGCGGCCGCTCCCAGGGCTTCCTGTTCTGGGGACCCAAAGGAGTCGGCAAGGAACTGGTCGCCGAAGGCCTGGTGCTAAGTATGTTGTGCGAGCGCCAGCGTGGACCGGACTTCTGCTGCACGCCCGACCAGTGTCCAAATCGCCGCGAGGATGGGGCCGGCAAGCGCGGCGCCAAGCGCCCCCCGCAATGCGACTGTTGCTCGGCGTGCGTGCAGGTGGCCATGCGGCTGCATCCGGACTTCGACTACCTCGCGCTGTTGCCCAAACGCAGCTTTGTCCTGATCGAGCAGGTCCGCGAGCTGATTGCCCATCTGGGAATCAAGCCGTCGCGCAGCCCCGCGCGCACCGCGATTATCGACGACGCCGAGACGCTCAATCTGGCGGCGCAAAACGCCCTGCTCAAGACGCTTGAAGAACCGCCGGGACACGCGATCATCTTCCTTATCGCGGATAATGCCAATTCCCTGCTCGACACCGTGCGCTCGCGCCTGCGCCCGGTCTATTTCCCGACCCTGTCGGCCGCCGATCTGACCGGCCTGCTGGTGCGCAAGGCGGGCCTGGAACCCGAACGCGCCGACGCTCTGGCGCGCCTGGCGCGAGGCAGCGCGTCGCGCGCGCTGGCGCTGGCAACGCAGGAGGATCCACCGGCCCGCGAACTGCTGGATGCGCTCAAACAGGCCGCAAAAATCGATTTCGTACAAGCCCGGCGCCTCGCCGAACGCTTCTTTGCCACCCGCGAACAGGCGACGGAAAACTTTGAGTTGATGGCGCGCCTGCTGGAGGACGTGCTCCGCCTTAAGCTGGGTGCCGCGGCGGAACAGGGCCCGCAGAGCGAACTCGCCGGGCACCTGTCGGATCTGGTGGATGCTTTAAGCGTGGAGAGTATTCTTATAATGCTGGAAATGGCTGTACGCGCCGCCACCGCGGTGGACGCGATGGCTAATTCGCGCCTGCAGGCCGAAGGCCTGTGGATAGCCGCCGGCGAAGCGGTAAGGACAGGGAATCAGTGAGCGAACTCGACGGCATATTTGGGCAAAGTGAAGAGGGCTCGATGGTGGTGGGCGTAAGCCTGCAAGCGATCGGGCATATTTTCAACTATCTGAGCGGCGGTTTCGATTTGAAGCGCGGCGATCGGGTGATCGTGGAAAGCGACGCGGGCGCCTGCTTCGCCACCGTCGAAACCGAACCGCGGCAGCCCTCCATCACCCTGGACCTGTCGCTGCTAAAACCCATCTTGCGCATGGCCAATGAATCCGATCTGCGCGTGGAGGAAGAAAACCGCTACCGCGAGCAGCAGGCCAAGCGGCTGTGCGTGGAAGGAATCCGCCAGCGCGACCTGGAGATGAAGCTGGTCAATGTCAGCCTGACCTACGACGGACGCAAGGCGGTGTTCTACTTCGTGGCCGAAAAGCGTATCGATTTCCGCAACCTGGTGCGCGACTTGGCCAACGCCCTGCGCGTACGCGTCGAAATGCAGCAGATTGGCGCGCGCGACGAGACCAAGGTCACCGGCGGAATCGGTCCCTGCGGGCGGGAGTTGTGCTGCTCTTCGTGGCTGCGCGATTTCGAGGCGGTCACGGTCAAGATGGCGCGCGAGCAGGGGCTGGCGCTCAATCCATCGCGCCTGGCCGGGATGTGCGGGCGCCTCAAATGCTGCCTGCGCTACGAATACGCCACTTACGTCGAGCTCAAACGCGGCCTGCCCGCGGTCGGCAAGCGGGTCGAGTCGGTCAAGGGCAACGGGAAGGTGCTGCGCCAGAACATCCTCAAGCAGACCGTCCTGATCCAGGCCGACGAGGACGGCGGCGGAGTGGTCGAGGTGACGCTGGAAGACATCGTCGAGCAGCGCGCGAAATAATGTCCTGGCGATCTCTGATCGCTTATCAAGATGGCAGAGCGGCTCCATATCACTACCGCGATTTTCTACGGCAACGCGCCACCGCACGTGGGCAGCGCCTACGAAGCTCTGGCGGCTGACGCCTTCGCGCGCTCCCGCCGCCGGCGGCTGGGACGCACCAATGTCAGCTTCCTGACCGGCACCGACGAGCATGGCGATAAGATCCGGCGCGCGGCGGAAGCTGAAGGCTTGGCGCCCAAGGATTTTACCGATCGCACCAGCGCCGTGTTCCGGCGCGCATGGGACGGACTGAACGTCTCCTACGACTACTTCGTGCGCACCACCGACCCCGAGCACGAGAAATTCGTTCAGCAGATGCTCACCCGTAGCCACACGCGCGGCGATATCTATTTCAAGGACTACGAGGGACTGTACTGCGTGGGTTGCGAGCGCTTTTACACGGAAAAAGAACTGCTGCCGGGCGCAATCTGTCCGGTCCACAACTCGCCCGTGGAGCGCATCAGCGAAGGCAATTACTTCCTGCGGATCGACAAGTATCGCGCGCAGGTGCTCGATCACATGCAGCGCAATCCCGACTTCATCCGGCCCGAGCGCTACCGCAATGAGGCGCTCAACATGCTGGCCGAGCCGCTGGCCGACCTGTGCATCTCGCGGCCCAAAGCGCGGTTGCAATGGGGAATCGAGCTACCCTTCGATTCCAACTACGTGACCTACGTATGGTACGACGCGTTCTGGGCTTACGTGAGCGCGCCGGCCACGCGCGATCCGAACTTCATAGGCGAGGTCTTCCCCTCAACCGAGCATTTCATCGGCAAGGACATCCTCAAGACCCACGCGGTTTACTGGCCGCCGATGCTGCTGTCGGCGGGGTTGCCGCTGTTTCGCCACCTCAACGTTCACGGATGGGTCAATTTTGGCGGCCAGCGGATGTCGAAAAGCTCCGGCAATGTGGCCGATCCGGTCAGCTACGAGGCGGCGTTCGGGCCCGACGTGCTGCGCTATTTCCTGCTGCGCGAAGTGGTTTACGGTCTGGACGGCGACTTCTCCGAGCCGCGTCTCATCGAACGCTACAACGCTGACCTCGCCAACGATCTGGGTAATTTCACCAGCCGGGTGCTGTCGATGGCGGCGCGCTACTTCGGCGGCGAATTAACCTGCGCGCCGTCCCTTGACGGCGATCCGCAAGACGCGGCCCTGGCCGAGAGCATGCGCGGGCTGGAGGAACGGGTGGACGCGCAGGTGGAGGCGCTGGCGTTTAACCGCGGCCTGGAAGCGATTTGGCAGGCGTTGGACGTCGCCAACAAATACATCGTGCAGACCGCTCCCTTCACGCTGGCCAAAGAACAGGCCCAGCTGCCGCGAGTGGCGCAGATCCTGTCCAACCTAACGGAGTGCCTGCGCGTAGTCGCGGCCGCGTTGGAGCCATTCATGCCCGTGACCTCGAGCCGTATTCTGGACCTGCTTCAGGTGGACGAAACCACCGCAGCCCAACCCTATGGCCAAGGCCTAAAACCCGGTCACAAGGTCAAGCCCGCCGAACCGCTGTTCCCGCGCATCGACAAGGCCAAGACCGGGTAGTTTGAATATCCTCTCCCGGATCGCGGACCGCGTAGCGGTACGCAGGTAAGGGCCCTTAGCGGGAGTGTCGATAAAGTAAGGCGGAAAGAAAGCGCGGGTGGGGTGGATGCGGGCTGGAAAAATTCGTGGGACAGGCGTCCCCGCCTGTCATCGATGCGCGAGATCTTTCCTCGCGCCACCTTTAACATTCTTATAGCGCCGCCGGCGATCGCCCCGCTTGTTGCTCCAACCAATATTCGGTGGCGCGAGCAAAAAAAAAGCTCGCGCGTCATCGACAGGCGAGACGCCTGTCCCACTGATTTTGGCCCACGCCTAAACCCCCACCAGATCAGGCCGACACGGCACCTCTATCATAGGCTTCCAGCCTGTGATGGCCTCTCCCCTCGAGGCGAAGCCCAACCGGGCACTGGCGTGAGGAAGATCGACAGTCCTTTAGGTCGGTTCAGCTCACGCGAACGCGGGCATCACCTCTTTGGCGAACGTCTCGATGGTTTGCGGGGGCGATCCGTCGCTGAAAAACACGATAAAGGTGGTGACGCCCCTGGCGATGTGGTCCTTCAGCGCCGCGATTAGCTCAGGCGGCGTTCCCTTGATGGCGGTCGTGGCGAAGGGTTTCATTCGGCTCGCGAACTGGCATTTGCGCTCGACTTCCTCGGCGTTCGCACCCATGCAGACCAGCAACTGCTCCGAAATTTCGATCTGGTTGAAGTCGCGGCCGACCGCTTCGCAATGCCCCTTCAAGGTCGCCGTCAGGTCGGCGATATCAGGGTAGCCGCCCGGGATGTTCCAGCGGTCGGCGTATTTGGCCACGAGGCGCAGCATCACCTTTTTGCCCGCCCCGCCGATTGTGATTGGTGGATGCGGCTTCTGAACCGGCTTGGGATTGTTGTATGCGTCGGTCACGCTTACATAACGCCCTTTGAACGTGGCCTTGGGCTCGGTGAACATCGCCTTTAGAACCTGCATCGTCTCCTCGAGCTGCTTAAGCCGCACCCCGACCTTGGGATACTCAAAACCGTACGCCTGGAACTCCTCCCTCATCCAACCGATTCCAAGCCCCACGTCCAGCCGACCCTTACTAATCTGATCGACCGAGCACAACGCCTTGGCGAGCATCGCCGGGTTGCGATAGGCGTAACAGATAACCAGCGTGCCCAGCCGCAAGCGCTGAGTTCCCGTCGCCAACGCCGCCAGCGTGGGGATAACGTCGAGATGGTCGAGCTCGGGCATCGCCCGGGTCCACATGTGGTCGTCGAGCCAGATGGAATGGTATCCGACCTGTTCGGCCAATTTCGCGCGCTGCAGCAACGAGTCAAACGTCAGCCCGCTTTGCGGAGAGAAAATGCCAAACCTGATTTTGCCGTCGTGTGCCATGGGACCTCCGGATAGGCCGCATCCAGCCTCAAGCCAAGTGTTTCGCACGGAGATGCTGTTGCGATCAATACATTTCAGCGCCGCTGCTTGAAAGCCGGGTACGAATCGCTAAACCATTGGATTTCATGCGCGCTCAAATTTATCGCTTTTGGCTCATCGGCTCACTGATCATTGCAATCACAACGATGCTCGCGGCGGACGCAAGCCTGGGCGCACCCGCCGGCTTTGCGCCATCGGGCAGTCCGCAGACGATTGGCGCAACTCCAACGGTCACGCAAACAAGCTGGACGAGCGTGAGGGGGCGATCGCCCTTCGACCGCATCGGGCTGCACCGGCTTGCCGCCGCTTCGAGTGGCGGCGTCCCGCTGGTCCTCTACCTGCCGGGTACCAACATGAACGGCGACCTTCCGCTCTCCGACCCGCGCCATTGGCTGCCCCTGTACCTGGCCGTCAATGGCGCCGATGTCTGGTCGATGGATTACCGCACCCACTTCATTCTCCCGCAAACTCCGCAGAGCGATCTCTCCAAGCTGCGCGAATGGACCGACGGACTGTTCGTATCCGATATCGGCGCGGCGGTGGATTTCGTTCTTGCAACGACCGGGCGCAGCCGGCTGTTCATCGCCGGATTCAGCCGCGGCGCGACGTTTGCGTACCTCTACGCGGCCGCGCATCCGGAGAAGGTCAGCGGATTGGTGATACTGGACGGTTTCATTCTGCGGGCCGGCAACATGGGCGGTTTGGAAGGGCAGGCTTCTCGCGCCTACGCCACCGATATCGGCGGGCGCAGCCTTACTTACGAAAAGCGCAAAGCGCTGCTGGAGTTGGTTATTCGCGATCCCGATGCGCCAGCGCCGATCCCAAAATTCCACACGGCGCGGGAGAATCTGGAGCACGTGCTCTATGAATCCAAGGGATTCGGGGGCCATGGCGGTCTTGCCAATCCCCTTGGCGGGTATTCCGACGCCGTGACGCTGGCGCGTGTCCTGATCACTTATGACCGCTATTGGCCCGCGGTGCAGGATGGCGAAGATCCGCTAACCCCGGCGCTCAGCCGGCGGCTTGCGGCCTCGAAGATCCCCGTGCTGGCGTTTGCCAGCACCAACATCGCCCCGCAATGGCCCGCGCAGGTGAGAAGCGCGGCATCGCAAACCGGCGGCGAGCCGATGGTGGTCGTGCTCTCCGGATGGGGCCATCTCGACGTGCTGTGCGGGACGCATGCGCAGGCGCAGGTCTATGCGCCGGTCCTGGCCTGGCTCAGGCGGCACGCGGTGGATGAGGCATCCGGTCGGGCGGCGGCGTCTCGGGCGGCGTCAGCAGCAGCAGCGTCGCAGCCAGCGCCCACATCCCAAAGCACAGCCCGATAATGCCCCATATCGCGGCTGTGCGACCGCGCCGGCTCGCCACCACCGCGGTCAGCGGCGCCAGGGCCAGGTTGATCACGGCCGAAGTTACCAGCAGGTTGAGCGGGCTTTCCTTATAGCCCATCAGGCCGAAGCCCGACGCCAGCCCGACCGCCGTAGCCCAGGTCTCGATACCTTGCATCGAGGTTCAGGGTATATTACTCGCGTGGTCGGGAAAAGTGACCGAATTAAGCGCTTTTTTCGTTGACCTGCCTCGTTTGGAGAGATTTGCGGCTGAATGTGGCAGGTAACATTTCCACTACGGTGCGGTGTTGCGCCAGGGTGGCAGCCGGTTGTGCACCCGGGAAGGTGGGGAGATTCGCCGGGGCACTTTGGCCCCGGCGTTGTCAAACTGCATAAGTTATGGGGCGAGGTTGTTCGAAAGCAGGCATCCGGCGCCGGATGTGGAAAGGTTGGGACTCACGTTGCCTAAAGCAGTGTTGTTATCAACCTTGCTTGGGCATGCTACCTCCAAACCTGAGGCACCGTTGTTGTCGGTGACATTTCCTATTGCTGAGCCGCCCGAATTCACATGAATCCCGAAATTACCGTTGCCGTTGGCGACATTGTTCAGGTATAGCGTGCTGCCGTCGCTTGTAATACCGACGTTGGTATTGTCACTAGTGTTATTGCCGCTGATCAGGCATTGGGCGCCCGCCTCTATCCCGTTGTCGAAGTTCTCGCTGATGTTATTCCCTGTAATCGTGGTGTCATCGCTCGCTTCGATCCCTTCGACACAGTTCGTGATCGTGTTGCCACTGATCAGGTTTTTGACTCCTGTTGCATGTACTCCGAAGGAATTGCCCGAGATAACGTTATCCACGACACTGCAGTTTATCGAAATACGGATCGCATCGGTCGAAGCACCTGTGTTAAGGCTCAAGTTATTGCCCTTAACGATGCTGGAGTCCCCGACAATGATCGTGTTTCCGGTATTGCCGGTGAGCGTATTGTGCACGATCGTGGCACTGCTGCCAGCCTGGATGCCGCCCGCCGTGTGGCCGCTGACCCAGGCAGTTTTCAACGGTGCTTTGGGCGCCCACCGTAATGCCGTTGGCGTTCGTGCCGGTCAACGCTCTCACTCCATCAATGACCGCACCCGCTCCGGTCGCATAGATGCTCCTCGCAAACCCCTTGATGGTGCCGTTTCGCACAGTCACGCTGGCAACGCCGCTGGCCACCACACCGTTGGTGGCGCCACTGCCTGAAACCGTGAAGCCATTGAGGTCGAGCGTTACCGGCCCGGCGGTAAATTGCAGGCAGTTGATGCTGGCGGACGAAATATTGTTGGCCACGACATAGGAGCCCGCACTGAAGATTCCGCATGCGGTAATGTTGATTGGTGCGGCCGCAGCACGTGAACAGCTCAGGCCAATTAGAAGTATGGCGGTTAAGACTGCTAGCCTGTTCCTGTTCTTTTCGATTCTCAGGTTATCTCCTTTTTTGAATCAGACCGGATTTCGGTTTTAGTCTCCGATTCCAGCTTCTATAAACCAAGTGGCTCGTCTCTGCAAGAATCCATGCTAGTTTTAATTCTTAGCCTTTCTAGCGGTGCTGAGAGGGGACTACTCTGCGTATCTCTGCCGCGCAAGGCGCAGAAATCCGTTTTTTCGATCGATTCCGTGGACACTTCTCAGCGGGTCCGGAGTTCGAGTCCCTGACGACCGCAGACTGTGCAACTAGACTAGGGAATGGAAAGTGCCCGGTCCGACGCTTCCGCTATCCGCGACGTGAAAAAGTAGCCCGGAACCGTCTCCATCGTGCCTGACGCGGGGCCGGTTGTTGCGCTGTGACGAAGGGTATATTAGTTGCCTGTCATGGCACGCGGGGATGCGGAAAAATTAGTTTCGATGCTTCGCCGGATGAGCGAAGAGGGCGTGGCGAGCTTTTTTGGCGAAGTGATGTCCAACGATGCCTTGCGGCGCGCGTTGGGACGCGCGGGCGAACGTTTCATTGACAACAAGGGACGTTTTGATCGCAGCGTCGAGACCCTGCTTGATTTCGTCAACATCCCCTCAAAGCGCGATATTCGCGAACTCAAATCGCGCCTGGACCATCTCAACGGTCAATTGCTCAATCTGAACATCAAGCTCGATCGCGTAATGAGTGAACCGGACAAAGCCCCCCGTCCCCGCCCCAAACGCGCCATGAAGAAGCCGTCAGCTCGCGAATAGACAGCCCTGCTACCGGTTCCGGCTTTTGGAAAGCGGGTCTCCAGACTAATTCTCAAGTTATCCATCGCCGCGGAGCATCTGAATAGAGCGCGATTTCACGGCGTGGTATTTCGACATCAGCGTAAGCGATTTTGCAGCCACGGCTTCGCATTTCTTTCATGAGAGCCGTGGTGCCCTCGGGATAAACAGGGACATCGACACCAGCGAAAGTGCCCGACACTATTACGGCGTCGACGCCAGCTGGCAGTATCGGCGGAAGTGGGCCAATGGCCATTTCGTGGCCGACAGTCATTGTGGCCCGATGTTCGCGTTGATGGCCCCCGCTTATCGGACCGCCACCAACGGGGTCAGCTTTGCCAGACGGAGTCATTTTTCGCTCCAATTCGCGTCATCACCCGAGGATAATCTCGATGCGATCCGCGATCATGAAGGGTGGATACGCCTCACCCCATTCTGCACCTTTGCTTCCCGCCGGCTCAAGATCGGAGAGCCTCCGCGCCGCGTCGGCTGAATCAGTGACGTCGCAGGTCGGCGGTTTCGATTGAGCCGGCGATGTCCGCTAAATCCTGCAGGGAGCGCGGCTCGCGGCCCAGGTCGGGTGCGACCAGCATCGTGGCGCCCGCCGGCAGCATCTCCTTGAGAACGCGCAATGCGGCGGTCTCGCGTTGCTTGAGCGCGGCGAAATCGTGCCAGTTGCGATCCAACTTCTTTTGCAGGCTGGACGGTTTGATCTTCGTCAGCCCCGCTTTGGCCGGCATCGGGGGCGAAACCCGATTGACCACCAGGCCGTCGATCGAGATGCCCGCTCGATCCAGAGAGCGGATGAAGCCGGCGGTCTCCTCGACGCGCAACTGTTCCGCAGTCGTGATCACCAGCACCAGGCATTCGGGACCCGAAAGGATCGACCTGGCACGGGCGGCGCGCTCGGCGAAGCCCTGATACATACCCTCGAAACTGCGCACGAAAGCATGTACGTCGCCCAGCAGATGCAGACCGGTCACGCGGTCAAAGGCGCTCAGTACCGCGCGCGCCGCGAAGTCAGACAGCTTGAGCCCGCCCCCGAGCAGCGTGGTGGCGCGCGAGTTGAGCAGGTCGAGCAGGCGCTCGGGCGCGCCCAGGAAATCGAGCGCTTCGCGGGCGGGCGGCGTGTCGAGCACGATCAGACTGGTAGCGGGATTATCGTAAAGCTCGAGCAGCTTCTCCATCGCCATGTAGTCGCCGACTCCGGCCAGCGCGCCGGAAATGCCGTGATAGAGCCGGTTGTTCAAAATCGCGTCGGCCATCGCGCGCGAGGGCGCATAGCGGTTCACGACGGCGTCGAACGTACGCTTGGGGTCCAGCTTGAGCGCTCGCATCCTTCCCGCGCCGCTGACCGAGAGGCGCTCCAACACCACTTCCTGCGGCTCGGAGATAGCGGGGTTAAGGTGCAACGCGTCGAGCAGCCGGGGCGCGGGGTCGATGGTCATCACGTCGACCGGCCTGCCTTCCAGCGCCGCGCGCAGGCCCAGCGCCGACGCCGTGGTGGTTTTGCCCACCCCTCCGGGGCCGAGGCAAAGCAAAAACCGATGAGTCCCGCTGTGGATGGAAGGGTGCTTCACGCGATTGCCCGCTTGCGCAGCGAACGGCTGAGCAGCGCGACCTCGGCTTTGCCGACCGTGGGCGTGAACAGCATCGGCAGCTCGATTGGCGCGAGTCCCGCGCTCGCAAGCTCCTTGCGCACCCGCTGCGCAGCGGCGCCGAGTTCAATCCGGCGCGTGACCAAACCGGCATGCTCCATATCCGCCGCCATCGCCTGTTCCGCCTCCGCCCGGTTGAATAACGGCGCCGCGACGCCGTTGAGAATTGCGGTCACGCGGCTCACTTTCAATTGATCCCGCAGGCTTGAGGCTGCTTCCAGCGCTTCCTTGAGAGCCAATTCCTGCGGCGCCACCACGATCGCAACGCCGCAGCGGTTGGGGTCGGACATAAAGCCCTCCAGGTCCGCGGCCAGCCGATTCAGCGTCCCAGCCGCGGCGAGGTTGCGAACCCCGGTGGCGACCGAGAGCAGTTCCAGGCTCGCGCCGGTGGAAAGCCCGTCCACGACTACATAGCGATCGTCGCGCGCGGCTTCCCCCGCCATCGCGGACAGCCGCGAGAGCAGCAGAAATGCCTGCAAGCCGGGCAGGGCGGCAGTGACATAGGTGAAGGTCCGGCTGTTCAACATCCGGTTGGAGATCATGCGTACCGGCACGATCCGCCGGATGAAATGCTCCAGTTCGCGTTGCGCGCTAAGCGAGCAAAGCTCCAGCCCCTCGCCGGCGCGAACCGGCCCTTCCTCCGGCACCCTGACTCCCAACAGACGCGCCGCCGAGCCGCGCTGGTCCAGGTCGGCAAGTATGGTCGGCCGCATCCCCGCCAGATGCGTCGCCAGGGCAGTGGAGACCGTGCTTTTGCCCGCGCCTCCTTTACCGATTACGAACGTTAGCCGGGGCCACGCCATCGGATTAAAATAACCCTGGCAGGGTGCGGAAAAAGGAACTGTCGTGGGCAGAGGCAGATTTCGGCCTTCCGCACCCTGCTCGAGCAAGGTTGGTGGCGCACATGGAAAAGGGTCTCATCAAAACGGATTCGGCGGCGATCATCAGCATCGTGCTTGAAGTGCAGCCCGAGCATATCGCGATGCTCAAGGCCGTCATCGAATCTTACGACAATCTGGTCACCTTACGCACGGCCGACCCCGTTCGCCATCATCTTAAATTGTGGTTCTCACCCGAGCATCGAGCTGATGTTGATGCCATTTTGGCGGAGCTGGCGCCGAGCTGCCCGATGCGCCGCATCTGAGCCGAGTTCAACCGGCGCGGACGCGCAGGTCGCGGCCGGTCATATCGGGGGGCTGCGCGATGCCCAGCATACCCAAAAACGTCGGCGCCACGTCGGCCAGTGTTCCACCCTCCGCCAGGCCGCCGCGGTAATTGGAATCGACCAGGATCAGAGGCACGAGGTTGATGGTATGGGCGGTATGGGGCTGACCGGTGGCCGGATCGGCCATGAATTCCGCGTTGCCATGATCGGACGTAATCAGCGCCACGCCACCCATGCGCTCGACAGCATGGAGCACGCGGCCCAGTGCTGCATCCGACGCTTGCACGGCGGCGACCGTAGCCGGCAACACGCCGGTATGGCCGACCATGTCGGGATTGGCGAAATTGATCACAATCACGCCGAAGCGCCCGCTCGCGATATCCTGCTCGGCGCGCTCCGCGACGGCGGCGGCGCTCATCTCCGGCTTGAGGTCGTAAGTGGCAACCTTGGGCGAGGGGATCAACGCCCGCTCCTCGAACTTGAAGGGCTGCTCGACGCCGCCATTGAGGAAGTAAGTCACGTGCGCGTACTTTTCCGTTTCGGCCAGGCGCAGGTTGCGAATGCCGGCCCGGTCCAGCACCTCGGCCAGCGTATTGCGAATATCTTCGGGACCGAAGGCGAGCGGAAGCTTAAAGCTGCGATCGTATTCGGTCATGCATACGTAGCCCAGCTGCGGATGGCGACGGCGCGCGAAGCCGCTAAAATCAGGCAGGGCGAGCGCCGCCGTTAACTGCCGCGCGCGGTCGGCGCGGAAATTGAAGCAGATCACCTGATCGCCATCGGCCATCGGATGAGGCTGCCCAATAATCGTCGGCTCCACGAATTCGTCGCCCTTGCCAGCCGCGTAAGCCTGCTCGACCGCCGCGCGCGCGCTGGGCGCATGCAGTCCTTCGCCGTCAACCAAGGCATTATAGGCGCGCTCGGTCCGGTCCCAGCGCTTGTCGCGGTCCATCGCAAAGTAACGTCCCGTTACCGTCGCGATTTTGCCGCGCCCGAGTTTTTGCAGCGCCGTTTCGAGTTGATCGACGAATGGCAGGGCGGAGCGCGGCGGCTTGTCGCGGCCGTCGAGCACCGCGTGCACGGCGATCCGCGCGACGTCCTGCTTGACCGCCATTTCGAGCAGCGCCAGCAGATGGTCGATATGGCTGTGGACGCTGCCGTCGGAGAGCAGTCCCCAGACGTGCAGGGCGTGGTCGCGACCGGCGCGGCGCATCGTGTCGAGCAGCACCGGATTGGCGAAAAACGCCCCGGTTTCGATCGCCTTGCTGATTCGCATCACGTCCTGGTAGATAACCCGGCCCGCGCCGATCGTGAGATGGCCGACCTCGGAGTTGCCCATCACACCGGGCAGCAGCCCAACGGCCGCACCCGAAGCGTCCACCGCGGTGTGGGCGCAGGTAGCATTGAGCCGATCCATCACCGGCGTGCGCGCCATCCGGATTGCGTTCGCCTCGCCCCCCTCACGCAAGCCCCAGCCGTCGAAGATAATTAAAGCGGCAATCGGTGGTCTGCTCATCACGCGCCCTTGTGCCAGCGCGCGAACGCACGCCATCCGGGATATTCGGCCCGCGCCCCCAGCTCTTCATCGATTCTGATCAAGCGGTTGTACTTGGCCAGCCGCTCGCTGCGGCTGAGCGAGCCGGTTTTGATCTGACCCACCGCGGTCGCCACCGCCAGGTCGGCGATGGTGGTGTCCTCGGTCTCACCTGAGCGATGCGAGATCACGGCGGTGAAGCCCGCATCCCGCGCGATTTGAATCGCCGTCAGGGTCTCGCTCAGCGTTCCGATCTGATTGACCTTGATAAGAATGGAATTGGCCGCTTTCTCGTCGATCGCGCGGCGCAGGCGTTTGGGATTGGTCACCAGCAGATCGTCGCCCACCAGTTGAACACGTGCGCCCAATTCTTTGGTCAGCAGACGCCATCCCTCCCAGTCGTCTTCGGCCAGACCGTCCTCGATAGAAACGATCGGATAGCGGTCCAGCCAGTCGCGGTAGTAGAGCACCATCTCTTCGGCGCTGCGCGCCTTTTTGTCGGAGCGGGCGAAGACGTACTTGCCGTCCTCGTAAAATTCGCTGGAAGCGGGATCCAGCGCGAGGCTTACGTTCTTGCCGGGCTGGTAGCCGGCCTTGACGATAGCTTCCAGGATCAGCTCGATCGGCTCCTCGTTGTTGCGCAGGTTGGGAGCGAACCCGCCTTCGTCGCCGACGTTTACCGATTGCCCGCGCGCCTTGAGCACCGCGGCCAGCGAATGGAAGACCTCGGCGCCGATCCGGATCGCATCGGCAATCGAGCCCGCCCCCAGGGGCATCACCATGTACTCCTGGAAATCGACGCTGGAGTCGGCATGCTTGCCGCCGTTTAAGATGTTCATCATCGGCACCGGCAGCACGTGCGCATCGGCCGCCAGATAGCGATACAGCGACACGCCTTTGGCGGCCGCCGCCGCATGCGCGGTGGCCAGCGACACACCCAGCATCGCATTGGCGCCCAGATGGGACTTGTTCTCGGTGCCGTCAAGCTCGAGCAGGCATTTGTCCACGGCGGCCTGATCGTTGGCGTCGAGTCCGCGCAGCTTTGGCGCGATCAGCGTCGTCACGTTGCTGACCGCCTTAAGCACGCCCTTGCCGAGGTAGCGCTTGGGGTCGCCGTCGCGCAGTTCCAGCGCCTCGTGAACGCCCGTCGATGCTCCGGAGGGAACTGCCGCGCGGCCCATCGCTCCGCCGCTTAGCCGGACGTCGACCTCGATTGTGGGATTGCCGCGCGAATCCAGAATCTCGCGCGCCTTGAGTTCGCTGATTTCAGTCGCCGACATAGGATTTCCAGCGTAGCCGGTGGCCAATTGTGGCGCAATTTTTCCGCGTTGAAGCCGGTCAGATCCCTTGCTTTCACTTTGTCATGAAATGCGCGGAACATCTTGCTTGAAGTCTATCAGTCACCCTCACCCTAACCCTCTCCCACGACTGAATGTGGAAGAGGGAACAGAAAAGGCTAAAAGCCCAATGTTACTCCGGCGACGAAATTGACTGGGGGCGATTTGAAGCCCAGCACCTGCTGGTATCTGCGATCGAACATGTTTTGCACGCGGACGTAGATCTGTTCCCCGGCAATCCATTGCCACTGCCAACCAGGTGAGTAATTGACCGTGAAATCAAACCGATGGTAGGCGGTGTTGTCCAGGATCGTACCCATCGGCGACAGGTCGTCGCGATCGCCCACGAAGACGTAGACCAGGTCGGCGCTGACTGCGTCGGCGGCGCGCAGCAACTCGCTATGGGCGTAGTGCAAAGTTGCCGACGCCGAGTATTTGGGCACCCGGGTCGGGACCGCGCCCGAATTCTCCGAGCGATGGGTCTCGTCGAGGTAAGTGAAGTTCCCGCTGAGCCCAATTCCGTGCCAGGGCGACAGGGCGGGAATGAATTCCACCCCCTGCGTATCGACGCGGCCGGCGTTTCCGGCCTCTGAGCCAAACGGGCAAGTGGGGCCCACCGTGCACGGGACCGGCACGATTAGATTGTGAATCCTCCGGTTGAAGTAAATCACTCCCAGCGTCGCCGCTTCGCCGAAATTCTTCGTAATTCCAGCGTCATACTCGCTGGAGATCTCCGGAGCCAGGTTGGGATTTCCGAAACCGGGAAAAAACAGCTCATCGAAGCTGGGCGCGCGGAAACCTTCGCTATAGCTGCCGCGCAAGGTCGCGCCAATCGGCTTGACCGGGATCGCGACCGCCCACGCCGGACTGACCTCTTCGCCAAAATCGCTGTTGCCGTCCACGCGGAATCCGCCCGTGATCGTCGCCAGGCCGCGGGGCAACGTCTCCTCCTGCTCGATGTAGCCGGCATACTCCTGGCGTTCATGGTGGAAATCACTGGAGACGTTGAACAGCGGATTGACCTGTTCGTTGCGGATTCGTGCCCATCGATCGTGAAAATCAAAACCGGCGAGGGTTCTGCCCCAATCCCAGCTATAGACCAGCTCCGTGTTGGTGGAACGATTTTCCTCGGGGATGTCGTCGACTTCGAAAGTAGGATTGGCGGGTTCGGGATAATTGTTGAGCCGAATCTCGTTACGCACGAAAAAGGCGCTCCATTTCGCCCACAGCCGATCGGTGAACTTGTGCTCCACCTCGCCCTTGTAGAGCATGAACTCGCCGCGCTGATGGGCGTTGGGGTCGAGCAGTTCCCCCGCCGAATTGGAGAAATTGACCAGGCCCACGTTGGATCGGATGTAACGGGCAAAGCCGCGCACCGTGGTGTCGCTGTTTAACTGGTAGTCCAGGCGCAGCGCGCCGGAGAGATTGTCGGAGCTGTCGTTGACCGGGCGAAAGCCCTCGGTTGATTGATATGAAATCGATCCGGACCAGGCGAGATTGCTCTGCGCGCCGTTGGCGGTGAAGACCTGCCGCTCGGTGCCGCGATTGCCGCCCTCCGACAACAGGCTGAAACGCGGCGCGCCCTGACCCTGCTTGCTGATAACGTTGACCACACCGCCAATCGCTTGCGAGCCGTACAATGCTCCGCCCGACCCGCGAACCACTTCGACCTGTTCAATATTGTCGGTGGTGATAGTGGAGAAATCGAACCCGCCGGTGCTGCCCGTATTGACGTCAACGCCGTCGATAAGCACCAGCGTTTGCGCTGCCGTGCTGCCGCGAATGGTCACGTCCGTCTGCGTGCCCGTCGAGCCCGCTTGGTCAATCTCGACGCCGGGAAGCTGCTGCATCGCAGGGGCGACGAGGCCGAGCTTCTGGTCCTGCATCTGGCTCCCCGGCATCACGCTGACACTGGTGCCGATTTCGCTGAGCGGCTGCCTGATACGGGTCGCGGTGATCACCACTTCATTGAGTTTTACCGGCTTGCCCTTGGAGGCCGCCGGCGCGCGGCTCCTTGGGACCGCATGGGTTTGAGCCGCGCTTTGCGTGACAGTGCCCGCTTTTTGGCGCGATTCTTCTGGCCCCCTGGCGGTCGCTTGCGCAACCGGGGCCGTGGATTGACCGGCACTTGCAGGCGTCTGCGAACGCGCCAGTGCCGGCGCGATAGCAAGGACGCCAAGCAGCATAATAAATGCGAGGGTCAGCCTCATCGATCTCCACCTCGTAGAGCTGGGGCTAATGCCGCCTGGTCCACGGGCGAGACTCCGACCCTCGATGTAGGCAAATGGAGCTAAAATCTGGGTCTGGAGCCATCTTCCCCACGGAAGACCAAGCGGCTCTTTTCACTCGGCCGGTTTCCTGGCTTGGGGTTCATCCTCCGGCCCGCCTTCCCGTATCTCACGGTGGCATGATGGGCCTTCGTTCCCCCTGACAGTTGCGGGGCAGCGCCGGATTCGCACCGGCTTCCCGATCACCGAGTGGCTAACACACGTATTATTTGACGCCCGCCAAGTCAACCGCGCCGGCCGTCCGGGTAGCGCCCTAATTTGACTCCGGATGTCTGCCTCACGTAAATTTTGTGTCCGCGACGATACAATGGAGAGGACACAAAGTCATCACGACAAGGAAGACGCGAATGCCAGATTATTATTATCGCGTGCGTAGATGGCTGAGTGGTCGAAGGCGCCCGCCTGCAGAGCGGGAGAGCGTTTAGCTCCACGGTGGTTCGAATCCATCTCTACGCACCAACTACTCACGTCGCTTCGATTCCCTTCAAAATTAGATCACTACACCGTTGCGCCGGCGATGGCGGCAGGAATTGTGGATCGGCTGTGAACCGAATTGACCGAGCGTGCAACCTCAAATTAGGACAAATGGCACCCGGCGGAACGCACCTTCCGGCAATGGTCGTGGTAGAATAACAGTGGACTGTCGATGACCGTCTTCGGAGCGCTGCGCTGGCGATCTAAATCTCGTTGACAAAAACCGCTTCTAAAACGTCCTGAGATTGCTGTCACTTCGTCGCACGGTATCACCGCGTGAATCTGCATTCAGACCTGATGGGACTGGCCAAGGTGATCGCGGTGGCGATCGCGGTTGGCCTCGACGTACTGGCCGTCTCCGTTGGGGTCGGAGTCGCGCGCCTGGCGTGGGACGCCAGCCTGCGTGTGGGGGTGGCCTTCGCCAGTTCGGAAATCATCATGCAGATGGTGGGATACGGTCTGGGAACCGGCTTGGGCAGGATGATTGGGGAAGTCGCCAGCTACACCGGCTTCGTGCTGCTCGCCCTGGTCGGCGTTTTGATGCTGCGCGGTTCGGTTCACGACGATGTCGAAACGAAGTTCGACGCGACTCGCGGCGCGGGGCTGCTGCTAACCTCGCTTTCGATCAGCCTGGATTCACTGGGCGTGGGTTTCGCGCTCCCCGGAGTCTCGATCCCGCTGGTGCCGTTGCTGATCACGCTCTCAATCAGCACCACTATTTTCACCTTTGTGGGATTGGAATTCGGCGCGCGGCTGGGCCAGCGCTATGAAAAAGGCGCCGAGCGCGCCGCCGGGATCATCCTGATTGTGCTGGCGATCCTGTTCACGCTCGAGCATCTGGCTTAAACGGCGTTCCCGCGCTTCGCGGAATCGTCATTTGTGCCAGAGCAAGACGCTCACAGCCGTTGCGCTTGCGGGCGCATCTGCTCTACGCTTCGCCTGACGCAGCCTATGTTTTCAAGCGTCGTTTGGCCGGCGAGGTGAAAAAATGTCTCTGGCGCAAAAGACCTTCATAGTCATCGGGGGAAGTTCCGGGATGGGTTTGGCCACCGCCAAGGCGGCCCTCGCCGAGGGCGCTAATGTGACCGTCACCGGCCGCACGCAGAAAAAATTGGACACGGCACGGGAAGAGTCGGCGGGACGGATCCATACCGCCGCAGTGGACGCCGGGGATGAAGCGGCGATGCGCACCTTCTTCGACGGCTTCAAGCAAATCGATCATGTGTATGTCACCGCCGCGGCGCTCCTGTTCGGCAACAAGCTGGAGCCTGACAGCTCCGCGCTGCGGGACGCGATGGACACCCGCTTTTGGGGCTGTTTCTATACCGCCAAGTATGCGTCGCCAAAAATGCCGCCGGATGGATCGATTACCTTCACCACCGGCACCGCAACGCACCACCCGATACGCAGCGGGAGTGTAGTTACCGCCTCCTGCGGCGCGGTGGAGGCTTTTGCCCGCGGGCTGGCGCTCGATTTGGCACCGATTCGCGTCAACACGATCGCTCCTGGCCTGATCGCGACTCCGCTGCACGAAGCGCTAGGGGGAAAGGAAGGCGCGGCGAAGCGCATCGAGCAGATAGCGGCGCGGCTTCCGCTCAAACGGGCGGGCCGTTCAGAGGATATCGCGGACGCGGTGCTGTTCCTGATGCGCAACCAGTTCGTGACGGGGATCACCCTTACGATTGACGGCGGCGCCTTGCTGCTCTGAGCGCCCGTGCTACGCGCCTAGCCGATCGCCGACGCTCAGGCGGCGGCCGCGCGCGAAGTCCTCGGCCTTCATCCGCTTTCGGCCTGCGGCGTGAACCTCCAGCAGGCGCAGCCTTCCAGTGCCGCATTGCACCAACAACGAGCCTTTTACTTCCACGATCGTTCCCGGGGCGGCACCGCCGCTTGAGTCTGTCATCACTGCGGCGCGGTAAATCCGTAGCTCCTCGCCCTTGTAAAGCGTGGACGCCACCGGCCATGGATCGTAGGCACGAACCATCCGCTCGATCTGCTCCGCCGTCACGGTCCAGTCGATGCGCGCGTCCTCTTTCTTGACCATCGCGGTGTAGGTTGCCCGGCTCTCGTCCTGCGGCGTTTCATGCAGCGTGCCGCGCGCCAATTCGTCGAGTACCTCCAGCAGCGCCTGCGCGCCGAGTTCCGCCAGCTTTGCCGTTAACGTCGCCTGCGTTTCATCCGGCGCCATCGGCGTTTCGCGCTGAAGCAGAATCGGTCCCGCGTCCATCTGTTCGACCATCCGCATGATTGTGACCCCGCCAACGTCATCGCCGGCTATCAGCGCGCCCTGGATTGGGGCCGCCCCCCGATGGCGCGGCAGCAGCGAAGCGTGCATGTTGATCGGCATCAGAGTGGGCGCCGCCAGCATCGCCGCCGGCAGAATTCGACCATAGGCGGCGACCACCAGGAGGTCGGGCTGATAGGATTTAAGTTCGTCCAGAAATTCGGCCGTGCGGATTTTGGATGGCTTCAGCACCGGCAAGCCGTACTCGGCCGCAACCTGCGCCACTTCAGAAGGATGGAGCTTAAGCCCGCGGCCGCGCGGCTGGTCGGGGCGCGTCACCACCGCCACGATCCGGGCGGGCGCATCCGTGGCGTCGAGCAGGCGCTTTAGAATATGGGCCGCCAGAGCGGGCGTACCCATAAAAATTATTGAAAGATGCCTGCTAGAGGCGGGAGCTGGAGGGCCGCTCTCCATCGGTCTTGCCCTCCTTGAGCGCCTTCTGGAGCTTGCGCCGGTAGAGTTCGCGTTTGATGCGGCTGATGCGATCGATAAACAGTTTGCCGTCGAGGTGATCGATCTCATGCTGGAGCACAACCGCCAGCAGGCCGTCGGCTTCGACGTCGATCTCTCCCTGTTCGGGCGTATAGGCACGCACCAGCACCTTGGCAGACCGCTTGACCTCCGCGTTGTAATCGACCACTGAAAGGCAGCCCTCCTCCCAGGTGATCGAACCTTCGCGCTCGACAATTTGCGGATTGACCAGCTTCAGGAGGCGTTTGCCGGGGTTTTGATGGTCGATATCGATCACTACCAGGCGGCGCGACTCACCAATTTGGGGGGCGGCCAGACCAATACCGGGGGCCGCGTACATGGTTTGAACCATGCTGTCGACCAGGGCGTTGATGCGGCCGTCAATGTCACCGACCTCCTTGGCCGGCTCTTTCAGGAGCGGATCCGGATAGGTACGTATTTTAAGCAGCGCCATCGGTGGAATTATTTAGTTTACGTGCCGGCATTCGCGATTTACAGGCCTGATGCGAGACGGGGCACGTTTGATCTAAGCTTACCAGACCGATAGCGGAGCTGAAAATACAGACGCAAGACCGATGGCAGAGCGGACGCTGACACGATGCGGATGGGCCGGAAGCGAGCTCATGATCCGCTACCATGACGAGGAATGGGGTGTGCCGGTGCACGAGGACCGCACCCTGTTTGAGTTCCTCTGCCTGGAAGGGGCGCAGGCGGGACTTAGTTGGGAAACGGTGCTGCGCAAGCGCGCCAACTACCGGGCGGCTTTTGCCAATTTCGATCCCGCCGCGGTGGCGGCTTTCAACCGGCGCAAGGTTGAGTCGCTGCTGAAGGACCCGGGGCTGATTCGCAACCGGCTGAAGATTGCGTCGGCGGTCGCCAATGCCGCGGCTTTGCTTAAGCTGCAGGCGGAATTGGGCAGCTTCGACGCCTACATCTGGGGCTTTGTGGACGGCAGGCCAATCGTCAACGCCCGGCAGACGATGAAGGAGATGCCGGCGCAAACCCCGCTGTCGGACGCGATCAGCAAGGATCTGCGCAAGCGCGGCTTCAATTTCGTCGGATCGACCATCTGCTACGCGTTCATGCAGGCGGTCGGGATGGTCAACGATCACCTCGTGAGCTGCTTCCGGTACCGGGAGGTGTAGCTCGCTGACTCGCCCTAATCGAACATCAGGACGGTGCGCGCAACCTCGCCCGCCTTCATCGCGCGGAAAGCCTCGTTGACGTCCTCCAGCTTGCCGCGCCGGCTGATCATGCCGTCGAGGTCCAGGCGGCCCTGGCGGTAGAAGTCCAGGTAGCGTGGCATGTCGATACGGAAGCGGTTGGAGCCCATCAGGGAGCCCTGGATTTTGCGCTCGGTGAGCATCGCGGCGCCGTCGAGTTCGATCTTTTGGCCGATCGGAATCATCCCGATAATCGTCGCCGTACCGCCGGGCTTGAGGCATTCGAAGCATTGCTCGGCCAGTCGCTTGACCCCGACCGCTTCAAACGAGTAGTCCACCCCGCGTCCGCCGGTCAGTTTTTGAATGGCCGCAACCGCGTCGCCCTGCGAGGCGTCAACCGTGTCGCTGGCGCCGAACCGCTTGGCCATCGCCAGCTTGGATTCGAAGTGGTCCACGGCGATGATCTGGCGCGCGCCGGCAATCCGCGCGCCTTGAATGGCCGAGATGCCGACGCCGCCGCATCCGAACACCGCGACCGTCGTACCCGGCTCGATCCTGGCGGTGTTGAGCACGGCGCCCATGCCGGTGGTGACGCCGCATCCGATCAGCGCGGCGCGGTCCAATGGAATCTCGTCGGCGATCTTCACCAGCGCGTTCTCATGCACCAGCATCTTTTCGGCGTAGGTCGAGAGGTCGGCAAATTGCTCCACCGGCTTGCCGCCCTTGGACAGCCGCGGCCGCGCGCCCTTCTCCCGCCGCGTCGCCGCCTGGTTGGAGCAGCGGTTGGGATGGCCCGACATGCATTCCTCGCAGTAGCCGCAAAATACTGAGGGGCACGAGATCACATGGTCGCCGGCCTTGAACTGGCTGACTCCGGGGCCAACCTTTTCGACCACGCCCGCTCCCTCGTGGCCCAGCACTGCCGGTGTCGGCCATTGCCACAGGCCGTCGACGAAGTGCAGATCGCTGTGACAGACCCCCGAGGCGGCCGTGCGCACCAGGACCTCGCGATCCTGTGGATCGTCGATTTCAATCTGCTCGATAGTAAGCGGCTGGTTGGGACCATGGTAAACAGCGGCTTTCATTGTGGCCTCCCGTAGCGCCGGCCTCCGTGCCGGCGATTTCCGTTGATCGTATTTCGCCGCCCTGCGACCGCTGGCCAGCGGTGCCAATAGCACCACCGCCACCGCGGCGCGGCAATGCTGTTGTCGCAGGAACATCCGCGAGGTTCAATAGAAACGCCCGGCGCCTGCGGATGAAAGGCGGTTCTAACGGAGCCAAGGCGATTTAAGGCGGTTCCCAGCAGACTTTTGACTGTGCCGGAACGGCGGGCACTGTCCTAATTCGGGGCTGAGTGTCCTAAGTTGACGTCGGGGGTGTCCTAATTCGTTTGGCCCGTCGCTTGCGCGTTCTTGGATCACAATACCAAAGCGCAAAACCCCCAATCCCAAAAAGAACTACAGCGCCAAAGCCCACAAGGCCGCCAATACCGAAAATCTCTGGACCGTTGAGGAGGTATGCCACGAACCAGATTCCAACAATTAGAAACGCGATGCGGTATTGCCAACCGGGTCGAACCCTTTTCGGGAATCTGAACCAATCCTGC
>DASZGF010000215.1:0-4200 GCA_035939115.1 Binataceae bacterium (SeqCode) | reverse complement strand
CGAAGATGTAATCCCCGGCTGGGTGCTGAGCGTTATTGTGGTGCGCGACGTGGTGGTGGTGTTCGGCTACCTGATGCTGACCTTCTTTATCGGCGAACGCATCCCGGTGCGCCCGACCTATGTGGGCAAAACCGGCACCGTCCTGCAAATCGTCTGCATTGTGGGGGCGCTGCTCGGATGGTCGCAACTGGACCATGTACACCATCTATGGACGGGGTTGCTGCTGATGACCGCTCTGCTGACCGGGCTATCGGGCCTGCAGTACATGTATCGCGGCCTGGTGCTGCTAAACTCGCGCGAACCGCAGATGTTCGAATAGCAGCGCGCCAGGGCGACGATATCTTCCCAATACGACCTTAAAGAAAGGTCATCCTTCGCCGTTGGTTCAGGATGACATTAATTTTTCCGCCGAAATTATTTTGGTTTTGACGGGACAGAATTGCTTCTTCCATCGTCGACAAGGCCACGTAGTTATTCGTTGCCGATCTAAATGTGGAAAAAAAGGGGCGCGCCTGGCGGCGCGCCCCTTGCCTATGCGGAAACTACGTGGGGGCGATCTCAGCCGCGCGCTGAGGTTGAGCCGAGCAGGTTGCCGCCCAGTGTGGGATGGCCAACCTTCTTGTCGCCGATCACGTTGATGAACGACGGCTTGCCCGACTTAAGCGCCCGCTCCAGTGCCGGTACGATTTGATCCGGCTTTTCGACATGCTCACCATGGCATCCGAGCTCGGTGAAGATCTTGTCGTAGCGGATGTTCTCGAGCATGTTGAACGGGTCGCTGCGGCCCTTTAGCAACGGCATCGAATCAAACCCGGGGCCCCACGAGCTGTTGTTCCACAGCACGCAGCAGACCGGCAGGTTGTAACGGGCCGCCGTCTCCATATCCCAGCCGCCGATTCCCAGTCCGCCGTCACCGCTTACGACCACCACCTGAGCACCGGGCCGGGCCAACTGCACGCCGATGCCCATCCCGACGCCATGACCTACCGGCGCCAGCGGACCTGCGTCGACCACCTGGCCCATGAAGCGGCAGGTGAGCCACAGGCTCAGGTAACCCGAGAGCGTGAAGCTGTCGACGACCACGGTGGCGTTCTTGTCCAGCACTGTGACCAGATCGTTGGTCAGGCGCGAGGCATGGATCGGGACGTTATCCGCCGACTTCTTGGTCAGTTCCTGAAGCTGGCGCGCCATGTTGGCCTTGGCCTCGGCGACGTTCTTGACCCATTGCGAGGTGCGGTTTTTGGAGAAGTCGAGTTTGAGCTCCTTGGCGCGGTCGATCAGTTGGCGCAAAACCAGCTTAGGATCGCCGACGATCGGCAGATCGGCCCCGACCTGCCATCCGATACGGCTGGGAGTGGGGTCGACCTGGATATACTTGGCCTTGTCGCTCCAGGTCGGCATCTGGCCGAAATGCTCACCGCTCCAGAAGCGGAAGCCAAGGGTCAGAATCACGTCGGCGCTGCCGGTAAAGGGCTTCTTGAACGCACCGCGAATGGCCAGCGGATGCTCCTCGGAAACCGCCCCCTGTCCGGCGCGCCGGGCATAGACCGGAATACTGGTGAGTTCGACAAACTCCTTGAGCTCAGCGGCTGCGTGCGACCAGAACAGGCCATCGCCGCCCACCACCAGGGGCCGTTCGGCGGCCACCAGCATTTCCAGCGCGCGGTCAATCTTGGCCGGATCGCCGGCCGAGCGGACTTCATCGGGACCGAACCCGCTGGCGCCCTTTTGCTGCTTGGCCTCATCGTCGCCGTGATAGAGGATGTTTTGAGGAATCTCGAACAGCGACACACCTTGCGGTGGCGCGATCGCGTCGCGAAAGGCCGAGCGCAGGTCGAATTCGATAGTCGACCAGTCCGTCACGCGTTTGGTGTACTTGGCGAAGCTGCTGACCACGTCCGAGCCGTAGGCCTCCTGGAAGGAGCCCAGGCGATCCTCGGTATTCGGATGCTGTCCGGAGATGCAAACCACGGCGCTGCCGGTCAACCCGGCCACGCACAGGCCCGTGACCGCGTTGGTCAGGCCACAGCCCGCGGTGACCATGCATACGCCCACTTCGCCGCTGGTGCGCGCATAGGCATCGGCGGCGTACGCGGTCGCCTGCTCGTGCCGCATGTGAATGAGCTTGACTTCGTTGTTGCGCAGATTGGCGAGTATCGGGAACAGGTGTCCACCATTGATCGCGAAGCAATACTTGACCCTGTTCTCGCGCAATACCCGTCCGATCAGCGCGCCGCCATCGAGTTTGGCCATTTCAATCCTCCTGATTTGCCATCCCTGGCGCCTGGAGTGCACAGCTTCCCGAGCGTCTGGGTGTAAGACGGTGCCTTGCCGTTTGCGCCATCCTGCCATTTTTCGATCCAAGCTCCAAGCGGAACGCGGTAGTCGTCGCGAATCTGGCTTGGCACCAAGCCGGCTGCCCGGGGCCGTGCGAAGTCTCATTGACTTGCTTTCGATGCAAAGCGGGCGCGTGTAGAATCGTGCTGCGAAACCGATTAAGTCCGGTGAGGTCGCGCCAACGGCCAGACCTTTCCGGGCCGAATAGGAGGATGGGCGGGGTGGCGCCTGCGCAATCCGGGTGGGGGGTTTGGCCCGGATGCGAATAATGAAATCGGGGCGATAGGACGGGTCTTGACCCAAAGATGGCCACTTGATTGTGTTGCCCGAACTGGGGGCGCTGAAGCTCCGAAATCAGCAGAGCCTTAAACAAGACGTTGATGCGCAAGTGGCTTCTAACACTGGCTTGTGTTGTTGCGATTTCTCTGGGAGCGGGAAATGCACGCGCCGGCAATTGGGGTTTTGACCCGCAGAACTGGGGTCTACCCCAATCCTGGACTTCGCCGATTTTCCATCCGACCCAATGGCCGTTCAGCGTCTTTCCTGTTCCTGAAATTGCCACCGATCCCAATTCCGGAACGACCATAGGCATCCTGCCGGTCTTTCTGTTCACCGACGAGCATCAGCAGATAAAGCAGATCGTCGCGCCGGACATCGCCATTAATACGATCCTGGGCGCGAGCGGAAATTTCCGCTACCTGGCTTACCCTTCCAGCAATACCCAGTATTACTTGACCGGCGGGGGCTCGCAGAACATCGCGCGGCGGGTGGATTTGTACTATTCGACCGGGCGTGATCGCGACAAGTGGTGGTCGTTCGAGGGCCGCTTTTTTTTTGAAAAGGATCCGACCGAACGGTTTTTCGGCCTGGGTAATGATTCCGCCCAGGGCGAAGAGACCAATTATACGACCCAGCAGCTCTATTTCAGGGGCACGCTGGGAATTAATTTCACCCATCAAATCCAGCTGGCAATAACCGAGGAGCCCTGGTACGTGCGGATTCAGCAGGGCGCGCTGGACAATCTGCCGTTTATCGGCAAGACATTTCCCGGCCTCAAAGGGCTCGACGGCGGCACCGAGGTACTTACCCAGTTGGTCGCCAGCTATGATACCCGCGACTCGGTGGATATCCCCCGTCACGGCGGCCTGTACCGCATCTTTTACGGTGTTGCCGACCGCGCGTTCCTGAGCTCCTTCTCCTATAATCAGTTTGGCTTTGAAGTGCGCCACTACTTTCCTGTGATGTCACGCGTCACTGTCGCCGCGCGGATCTACTCTGAGTACACGCCGGCGGGAATCGAGACGCCATTTTGGGCGATGGCCCGGCTGGGCGGCGACGAGAGCGTTTTATTCGGTCAGCAAACCCTGCGCGGATACGGTGCCGGCAGGTTTGTGGAAAATAACCTTACCGACTTCAACCTCGAAATCAGGACCCGGGTCTATGAGAAGACCGTAATGGGCACCCACGGAACCCTGGAACTGGCCCCGTTTGTCGATGCGGGCAAAGTGTTCGCCTACGCCAACCAAAATCCGATCGCTCCGCTCCATCCCGTGGGAGGTCTCGGATTCCGCGCCATCGCGGAGCCATTCGTAGTGGGATATGTCGATGTGGGCTGGGGCGGGGAGGGCCCGGCGTTCTTCTCAGGGATCAATTATCCGTTCTAGCGATACACGAACTCGTTGGTGCAGAAGGATAAACACCCTCACCCTAACCCTCTTCCTGGTGTTAGAGGTCAGTGAAAATGTCCGCCTAACAGGTCAGTGAAAATGTCTGCCCTCTGAGGAAAAGAGAGGGATGGACAAGATGAGCAGCAGACAGTGGAAGCGGTGGGATGCGGTGGAGGGGGTGAGGGTTGGATTGATG
>DASZGF010000214.1:0-35406 GCA_035939115.1 Binataceae bacterium (SeqCode) | reverse complement strand
TTACAGCAAAACCCGCGCCAGCTGCTGAACGCGCAAGGAACCGTAATTTCCAGGCTTTTTATATCTGAACTAGAATTTACGGGATGTGCATTGCCGTGCAACTATTACAAAAGAAGGGAGCATTTCTTACACGCTTTGATGCGCCACCTATCCGGTTCAGGCGTCGCTTCAAACTAACCGAAGGTTTGCATCGCGACACGATTTTCCTCCGCGCTATGTGGTGCCAGCGCTAATTCACCGCCTTGAGCGATTCCAGCATTTCCTGCGGGCCGATGTAGCCGACCATCCGCTTGCGGACGCTGCCGGTGCCGTCGAGCAGCACCAACGTGGGAACGCCCTGAATCCGGTACTCGCTGACGATTTCGTCGTTGCCCTTGTCAAGCCGCGTCAGGTCGGCGTGCAGTGCGACGAACCGGCGCGCCTCGGCCACTACCGCTGGATCCACGAAGGTGGTGTGCTCCATCTCGCGGCACGGAATGCACCAGTCGGCGCCGAAATCGATCAGCACTGGCTTATGCTCTGCGGCTGCTGCTGAAAGACGTGCGGTGTTGTAAGGCTGGAAACTGAGCGAAGGCGCCTTGCCGTTCGACGTTACCAGATAGACCAGCGCGAGGGCGGATACGATTCCGACCGCTCCCTTGAACAGCGCGAAGGGACGCGGCTGGCGCCCATGAGGTGAAATAAAGCCCAGGTAAATGCCGGCGGCGGCGCTATAGTAGGGCAACAGCCGCGTGGCCAGGCGGCCGGGAAGCAGTGGATCGATGAAGTATAGCGCCAGGCCTATCAGGACGAAGCCGAACAGGTGCTCGATCCACGCCAGCCATTCGCCCGAACGCGGCAGGCTGCGAATGTTTCCCACGGCCAGCGCCAGGACGATGTAAGGCAGACCCATGCCGAGGGCCAGGACAAAGAACGCCGCGAACCCCAGCAGGGCGTCGCCGCTGTGCTCGACCACTATCAGCAGGCCGAGGACGAACGGCCCGATGCAGGGCGCCGCGACCACGCCCATGCCCAGGCCCATCGCCAGCGAGCCCATGTAGCCGGGGCGCGCGGCGCCCGCCCGCTGCAGCATCCAGCGGGGCGCCTGGAGTGTGAACCAGCCGAAGCTGGACGCCGCCAGCAGCAGCATCACAGCCGCGATGGCGGCCAGCACGTATGGACTTTCCAGCGCCGCACCGAATAGTCCGCCCGAGAGCGCGGCGGCGGTGCCGACCGCGGAGAACATCAGGGCGATGCCGGCGACATAGAGTGAAGCCAGGATCAGCACCCGGCGCGTGCCGCCGCCCCCCTGGTTGCCGAAGTAGGCCAGGGTGACGCCGACCAGGGGATAGACGCAGGGCGTCAGATTAAGGGCCAGCCCGCCCAGAAAAACAATCAGGAAGCCAAGCACGAGGCCGTGACGAATGAACAGGTCGGCGGCGGGCGCGGCCGGCTTGAGCGCGCCAGTGTAGGCTTTGAGCTTTTGTCCGCCGGCTGCCGGCTCGCCCGGCCATTGGAGGGCAGCCTGTTTGGTGATTGTCACCGGGCGCAGGCATTGCCGGTCGTTGCAGGCCTGGTAATCAAGCGCCAGGTCAAGGGCCAGCGTCTGACCCGGGTTGACACGTTCCTTTTCCGCCAGCTCAGCCCTGAATGTAACCGCGCCGGTGAAAACCGACAGCTTCTCGCCCATCGAGAACTCGGGTGTGATTAGTTCCGCGGGCGGATATTTAACCTTGTCCGCACTGAGCGATTGCGGAGGCGTTATCGAAAGTTTGGTCGGGATGTAGTCGGAACTGGAAGGCTGGTCGGAGTTGATGTGCCATCCGGGCAGAATGCTTGCGTCCACGCGCAAAACAGTTTTGTTTCCGGGAGCCTCGGCAAGCTCGACCCCGGTTATCCGCACGATCTGCTCCGGCTTTGGCAGCGTGGCCCATGCCGGCGCGTGCAGCGCCATCAGCGCGATTATGACGGCGGTAAGCGCTCCGGCGTACAGGCGCACGGAGATGCGGAAGGTTGCGGAATGGGTCGCCTCAAACACGGCCGAATAAACGCGCCGACGGTTTAAACACGATCGCCGCGCCTGCTTTACCGCGGAGCGGAGGGGCCGAAAGTCACTGATGGCCGTTGGCGCGCAGCGTGATCAGCGGCGTTTCGGTCATGGAAAGCGGGATGCTGTCCACGATCTCCAACCCGTAGCCGGGAAGATTCGCCAGGCGCGGCACCCGGTCCGAAACCACGATAATCTTGCGCACGCCGATGTCGCGCAAAATCTGCGCACCGATGCCGTATTCGCGGAAGTCACCGCCCAGCGCGTTGGTATGGGTGCTCACGCGCCGCAGATCCTGCAAGCCGCCGTTGAGTTCGGAAGCAATCGCGTTGAAATTGCGCTTGAGGTAGAGGATCACGCCATTGCCCGCCGCCGCGATATGCGACATCGAGGAGGTCAGCAGGTTGCGGGTGTTGCGGTCCAGGTATCCGAACACGTCGCCGGGCAGGTATTCGCGATGGGCCCGAACCATGATCGGAATCGCGGGGTCCACCTCGCCCATGATCAAGACCAGGTGTTCTGTCAGGTCCACCTGGTCGCGATAGACGAAAGCGCGGAACTCGCCGAAATCGGTGGGCAGGCGCGCCTCGGCCACGCGCTGCACCAGGGTCTCGTTGCGCAGCCGATACTCGATAATGTCAGCGACCGTGAGAATCTTGAGATTCTGCTCGCGGGCGAAATCGACCAGGTCATCGCGCCGCGCCATGGTGCCGTCATTCTTCAGTATTTCGCAGATCACGCTGGCCGGCTTGAGTCCCGCCAGGCGCGAAAGGTCAACTCCGCCTTCGGTCTGGCCGGTTCGTACCAGCACTCCGCCTTCGCGCGCACGCAGCGGATAGATATGTCCGGGAGTAACGAACTCCGAGCCTACCGCGTCCTCGCGCACGGCTTGCAGGATAGTAGTGGCGCGGTCGTGGGCGGAAACGCCGGGGCCCGAAACGCGGCGCGCGTTGATTGAAACGGTAAACGCGGTTCCCAGCGGGGCCTGGTTGTCGCCCACCATCATGCCCAGCCCCAGCCGCTCGATCCGCTCCGAGGCCATCGGCAGGCAAATCAGACCGCGGCCATAGGTGGCCATGAAATTGATCGCCTCAGGGGTGACCTTTTCCGCCGCCATGCACAGGTCGCCCTCGTTTTCCCGCTGTTCGTCATCCATCAGGATGATCATCCGCCCGCGGCGGATCTCTTCGAGGCCTTCCTCGACGTTGACGAAGGGCGCTTCGGCCTGCGACTCGCGTAAAATCAACTCGTTAAACATAACTCGCTCAGGGCCCCACACGACCCCGGTGCTCGTTCTTTATCCTATACCCGCACGATTGCACAGTGAATAGACGCGCCACGATGAGCACGTCTTATGGGCGGTAGTCTGGCTATCAAAAGAACAAAAGAACGCCGGCACGGAGGCCGGCTGCTACGTAGCAGCGGATTCCGTTTTCCGTAGCAGCCGGCCTCCGTGCCGGCGTTCTTTTTCAAGTTTGCCAATCGCCGCCGCGCATTACCCCAAAATCAAAAGCCCCTGCAACGGCCTGGGGCTGAAGATAAATGCTCGCCTACGGGCATACTCAGCCGATCAGGTGCGCGATGGCCTCCGAAGGCCCTTCCGGAGCTGACGCTGCGCTCTGATTGCGCAGGCTTCCAAAGCGTCGCGCACTATTTCGGATTTGGTGCGACCGGTCTGGCGCGCGACTCGCTCCACGAAACTCGCCGTCTGGGCGTCAAGGCTGATCTTAAGTGTGGGCACGGTGACGTGAAACATAGCCTGCGCGAGGCGTTTACTCCACTGTGACGGACTTGGCCAGATTGCGCGGCTGGTCGACGTCGGTGCCGCGGTAGACCGCGATATGATAGGCGAGCAACTGCAAGGGCACGGTCAGCAGCACGGGCGCCAGCAGGCGATGGGTCGGGGGTACCGTGATTATTTCCCACGCCACCTCTTCTAGTTCGGCATTGGGATGGTCGGTGACGGCGATGATGCGGCCGTTGCGCGATTCGACCTCTTTGAGGTTGGACAGCGTTTTTTCGAAGACGTTGTCATTGGGGATCAGCACCACGACCGGCATGTTCTCGTCGATGAGCGCGATCGGGCCGTGCTTCATCTCGCCCGCCGAGTAGCCCTCGGCGTGGATGTAGGAAATTTCCTTGAGCTTGAGCGCGCCCTCCAGCGCGACCGGATAGTTGACCCCGCGGCCGAGGTAGAGGAAGTCGTGGGCTTTGCCGTATTTGCGCGCGATCTTTTCGATCTGCCGCTCCTTGCCGATCACCGCTTCGATCTGCGCCGGGATCGCCAGCGCCGGCGCGATCAGCTCCTGTACCTGGGCTTCGCTGAGCCGGCCCAACCGCTGCGCCATGTGGATCGCCAGCAGATAAAAGGCCTCGATTTGGGTCAGGAAGCATTTGGTGGTGGTGACGCTGATTTCCGGACCGCAGCGCGTGTAAAGCTGCGCGTCGGCTTTGCGCGCGATCGACGAATCGACGGTGTTGGTCAGCGCCAGGATGTGGGAGCCGCGATTGCGCGCCTCCTCGATCGCCGCCAGGGTGTCGGCGGTCTCGCCCGACTGCGACACCGCGACCACCATCGTCCGCTCATCGATCGCGGGGCTGCGGTAGCGGAATTCGGCGGAGTAATCCACTTCGGCCGGAATCCCGCACAGCTCCTCGATTATGAACTTGCCGATCAGCGAGGAGATCCACGACGCCCCGGCGCTGACCATCACGAAGCGGTTGATCGCATGCGGGTCGCCGCCGGGAAAAAGCTCGTGCTCGAAACCCACGCTGCGCGAGTCGGCGTTGGCCCGTCCCCGCAAGGTGTCGATCCACGCCTGCGGCTGCTCGGCGATTTCCTTGCGCAGGTAATGGCGGAAGCCGCCCTTGGTAGCGGCCACGGCGTCCCATTCGATGTAGCGCGGCTTGCGCTCCACCGGCACGCCTTCGAAGGTCATCAGGCGAACTTCATCGGCGCTGAGCTCCGCCAGTTCGCCATCCTCCAGGATAATGGTTTGGCGCGTATGTTCGAGCAGCGCGGGAATATCAGAAGCGACGAAGTTCTCGCCCTTACCGAGCCCAACCACCAGCGGTGTGGCGGTTTTCGCCGCGACCAGTTGCCCCGGGGCGGTTTCCGACAGCACCACGATCGAAAACGAGCCGCGCAGCTCGCGCACCGTGTTGAGCACCGCCTTGGTCAGCGGCAGACCGGCCTTGACCTTTTCCTCGATCAGATGCGCGATCACCTCGGTATCGGTCTGAGAAGCCATCCGATGGCCGCGGCTGACCAGCGCGTCGCGCAGTTCGACATAGTTCTCGACGATTCCGTTGTGGATGACCGCGACCGGCCCGGCTTTGTGCGGATGCGCGTTTTCTTCCGACGGCCGTCCGTGAGTGGCCCATCGCGTGTGCCCGATACCGGTATGGCCCGCCAACGGCCTGGTCTCGAGCAGCTGCTCGAGATTGGCCAGCTTGCCCACCGCCCGGCGCATGTCGATCTTTCCATCATTGCCAACGGCGGCCACGCCCGCCGAGTCGTAGCCGCGATACTCCAGCCGCTTCAGTCCGCCAATCAGGATCGGAACTGCATCCTGATGTCCTACGTAACCGACGATTCCACACATCTATCTTAACTCCATGACTCAGGGTTCCGAGGTGCCGCCGTCCCCTTTGCCCCCCGATTGATGACGTTTGTGCCAATTGGCGGTCCAGCCGGATTTTTCGCGCTGCGGATGGTGCGACATCGCGAGCGATCCGTCGGGAATTTCGCGCAGCACCGTGGTTCCCGACGCGATATAGACGTCGCTGCCGACTTTGACCGGCGCGATGAGCTGGGTGTCGCAGCCGATCATGCAGCGGTCGCCAATCTCGGTGCGATGCTTTTCGTAGCCGTCGTAATTGACCGTGATGACGCCGCATCCGACGTTGGTTTCGCGGCCGATGCTCGCGTCGCCCAGGTAACTCAGGTGACTGGCTTTGGTGCCCTGCCCGAGGCGGGCTTTTTTGGTCTCCACGAAATTGCCGATGCGGTTGTGACCCTCAAGCTCGGTGCCCTCGCGCAGATGGGCGAACGGCCCCAGCTCGCAATCCTCACCGATACGGCATTGCTCGGCGCGGATGCCGATCTTCAAATGGCTGCGGTCGCCAATCACCACGTCGCTCAGCCATGCTGTTCCGTCGATACGGACGCCCGAACCGATTCTGCTGCGTCCGAGAATTTGCACGTTGGGTCCGATGATCGTGTCCATCCCGATCTCGACCTGCTCGCCGATATAGGCTGTGGCCGGGTCGATCAGCGTCACTCCCGAAGCCATCAGCCTGCGGTTGATCGCCATGTGCACTTCCGCGTTCACTGCTGCCAATTCCTCCCGTGAATTTATCCCGGCGAACTCCGGGATTTGCGCGGCCTTGAAGGCTTGGACCGTCAGCCCCCGGGCACGCGCGATCGCTACCAGGTCGGTCAGGTAATACTCCCCCTGCGCGTTATCGGATCCGATCCCGCTCAACGCGGTGCGCAAAAACGCGGCGGACGCCGCGTACACCCCGGTGTTGATCTCGCGAATCTGCCGCTGGCTTGGGCTTGCGTCCTTCGCCTCCACGATCGCGATGACGTTGCCCGCGCGGTTGCGGACCACTCGCCCATAAGCGGCGGCATCCTCCAGTTCTACCGAAATAAACGAAAGCGCGGCGTGGCTTTGCCGATGCGCCCGAATGAGGTTTGCGACAGTGTCCGCTTGCAGCCGCGGCATGTCGCCATAAGTGATAAGGACCTCGCCGCTGAAGGTCTCGGGCAAGCAGTCCATCGCGCAAAGCGCGGCGTGTCCGGTGCCGCGCTGAACTTGCTGGCGCGCAAATTTGAGGCTGCTGACGCCCTCGAAGGCGTCGCGCACAACTGCTTCTACCTGCTCTGCCTGATGGCCCACCACCACGATCATCGGATCAGCGCCCAATGTCGCCAGCGGACGCAGCGATGGAATAATCATGGGCTCGCCCGCCAATTCGTGCAGCACCTTGGCGCGCGCCGAGCGCATCCGGGTGCCCAAGCCGGCGGCCAAGGTAATAGCCGCGACCCGCACCGATTCGTGGCGCGCGCCGGCCAGCTCAGTCGTACTCATTGAAATTCGATACCTTCCAAATCTCGCCTTCCTTGCGCGCCGTAATCATCCATTTCTTGTCGAACGTGCCCCCATCGGGTACATCGATGGTCGCCAAAAACAGATACATGACTCGATCCTGGCCATCGCGCTGCTGTTGAAGCTTGTAATGGACCGTGGGTTTACGGGTCTCATCGTCGATTGCCTGCCCGGCAGTCAGGGCTTCCTCCTGATGGAGCTTTTCCAATGCAAGACCCGTGCACCATCGCTCGCTGCTTTTGAGATTAATCGCGATATAGTGGGCCTCGATGAATCTATCGACGACCGCGCGCGGTGTATTGGCCGGTTTGCATCCGGCGAGCAGAACAATCGCAACGAAAAGCAGCAGTTTCGCCGACGTTACGCCTGCGGCTGGCTGGAATTGCCCTGTTTGGCGCCAAATCGCGTTCCGATTCAAGGAAGCTGGTCCTCCGCCTTAATGCGGCTTCTTTTTGAAGAGCGCTTCGAGCTCGGAGCGCGTGTCGGAAGGTGCGCTTTTGGAGGGAGCGGCGCCGCTGCCCACTGCAAAAAGTTCACAAAAATTGGCTCTTTCCTTATCTACTACGCGTTCGGCGGCCGTTTCCCGGCATTGGTTGTAATATCCGGGGTCGTAATGTTTGCAATTTCGGCATACGTGCAGCGCCCGGTCGCATGATGGACACGGGGCGCGAAACTCAACCCGTTCGCGCGTATCGATCTCCGTCCCGCAATGCCAGCACTTCATGATCCGCCGAGCTTTTGCCGCCTTAAGCCCCTTGATAGCATAACTCTCGGGAGCGGCGGGGGCGAGTATGTTGGAGGAAATCGAGTCATTCGTTGGCAGCTTGAGTAAGGTATTGCGTGCATCCGCGAACACGGTGAAATCCTATCGCAGGGATTTGGTGAGCTTTCGCGCCTTCCTTATGGAACGCGGGGCGGCGGCTAATCCTGACGGCGCCGAAGTATGCGTGGCGGCGATTGACGCCGACCATATCCGCAGCTATCTGACCCACCTGATGAAGCGCGCGACCCGGGCGACCGCCCAGCGCCATCTGGCAGCGATCAAGTCCTTTTTCCGCCATCGCGAGGTCACGGGCGGCGCCTCCAATCCCGCGCGCGGACTGCGCTCGCCGCGGCGCGAAAAGCATCTGCCGTCGATTTTGCGTGAAAACGAGGTGGCCGAACTGATCGGGGAGCGGTCGGCCGAGGGCGACCGTGCGGGATTCCGCGACCGTGCGATGGCTGAAACGCTGTACTCCACGGGCCTGCGTATCGGCGAGCTGGTAGCGCTTAACTGGGCCGACCTTGACCTGGAGATGAGTATGCTGCGGGTGCGCCACGGCAAGGGCGACAAGGAGCGCATCGTGCCGATCGGAGAGCCGGCGATCGAGGCCTTGCACGCCTGGCAGCAAAACATGCCGGTCGCAAGCGATTCCGGCGGACCGATCTTCACCAATTTGCGCGGCGGCCGCATCACCACTCGCAGCGTCGAGACGATCGTGGCCCGTCTGCTGGCGCGGTCCGGCGTGCAAAACCGCATCACGCCGCACGGTCTGCGCCATTCCTTTGCGACCCATCTGCTGGACCACGGCGCCGACCTGCGCTCGATCCAGGAGATGCTCGGTCACTCCAATTTGACCACCACGCAGCGCTACACGCATGTCAGCGTCAACCGGCTTAAAGAGGTCTATTCCCGTGCCCACCCACGAGCCTGAACCCCGAATCAGAAGCACCACGATCCTGACCGTCCGCCACAAAGAGGGCGTCGTAATGGCGGGGGACGGACAGGTCAGCCTGGGTCAGACGGTGATCAAACGCGGCGCGCGCAAGGTGCGGCGCTTATATAATGAGCGCGTGCTGTCAGGTTTCGCCGGATCCACGGCCGATGCGCTGACGCTGTTTGACAAGTTTGAAGCCAAGCTCCAGGAATTCAACGGCAGCCTGCGGCGGGCCGCGGTCGAACTGGCCAAGGACTGGCGCACGGACCGGATGCTGCGCCGGCTGGAAGCGATGCTGGTGGTGGCCGACAAGGAAAGCTCGCTGCTCATTTCGGGCTCCGGCGACGTGATCGAGCCTGATGACGGAGTGCTGGCGATCGGTTCGGGCGGCAATTACGCCTTGGCCGCCGCGCGCGCCCTTATCCGCAATGCGCCCGAGCTGAGCGCGCGCCAGATTGCCGAGGGCGCGATGAAAGTGGCGGCGGAGATTTGCGTTTACACCAATGAACAATTCGTATTTGAAGAGCTGTGAAGCCGGGAGTTGAGCGATGATATCGGCGCAGGTAATGACTCCGCGTGAAATCGTCTCCGAGCTCGATCGCTACATCGTGGGCCAGAACGACGCCAAGCGCGCGGTGGCGATCGCCCTGCGCAATCGCTGGCGCAGGCAAAATGTGCCGCCCGAACTGCGCGACGAAATCGCGCCCAAGAACATCCTAATGATCGGGCCTACAGGAGTGGGCAAAACGGAGATCTCGCGCCGTTTGGCGCGTCTGGCCCAGGCGCCGTTCCTGAAGGTCGAGGCCTCCAAGTACACCGAGGTCGGTTATGTCGGGCGCGACGTCGAGTCGATCATCCGCGACCTGGTCGAGGTGACGGTCAAGATGGTACGCGACGAGGAGCGCCAGCGCGTCGCAGTCATGGCGCGAGAGGCGGCCGAGGAACGCCTGCTCGACATTCTCTTTCCTCCGCCCACCAAGGTACGCCGCCCGGTCGGAATCACGCCCGAGGGCAATCTCCAGGCCTCAGGCGCCGACGACTCCCATCGGGATACCCGTGAGAAGCTGCGCAAGCTCCTGCGCGGCGGCCATCTGGACGACCGCGAAGTCGAATTGGAAGTGAGCGCCCAGTCCACCCCGATGGTTGAGGTCTTCACGCCCCAGGGCATGGAGGAAATGGGCGTGAACATGAAGGATCTGTTCAGCCAGATCATGCCCAAAAAGACCAAGCGGCGCTCGGTCAAAATCCCCGAGGCGATGGAGATCCTGGTCCAGGAAGAGGCGGCGCGCCTGGTCGATATGGACCAGGTGGCGCACGAAGCGATTCAGCGCGCCGAGCAGTCCGGAATCGTATTTATCGACGAGATCGACAAGATTGCCGGGCGCGAAGCCGGACGCGGCGGCCCCGACGTCTCCCGCGAAGGCGTGCAGCGCGACCTGCTGCCGATCGTTGAAGGCACCACCGTCAACACCAAGTACGGATCGGTGCGCACCGACCACATACTGTTCGTCGCTTCCGGCGCGTTCCATATCTCCAAGCCCTCCGACCTGATTCCCGAATTCCAGGGCCGCTTTCCTATCCGCGTGGAACTCAAAGCATTGACCCGCGACGACTTCGTGCGCATCCTGACCGAGCCCGAAAACGCGCTAATCAAGCAGTACGTGGCCCTGCTCAAGACCGAGCAGGTGGAGTTGGACTTTACCAGTGACGCGATCCTGGCGCTGGCCGAGATTGCCGCGACGGTCAACGCGCGCTCGGAAAATATCGGCGCGCGCCGGCTGCATACGGTGCTGGAGCGGGTGCTCGACGAGTTGTCGTTCACCGCGCCGGAGCTGACTGAGCGCGGAGTATCGATCGACGCCGCCTACGTCCATCAGCGCCTTGATTCAATCGTCAAGGATGAAGACTTGTCGCGCTATATTCTGTAAAATTTCACGAATTATGGCACAGGTTGCGGCCTATTGACGCTAAATTCAGGAATCGAATTCGGAGCCTCGGGTAACCAGGTGGAACAACTCATTCACAGAGCACAGATCCTCGTCGAGGCGCTGCCCTTCATCCAGCGTTTTCGCGGCAAGACCTTCGTTATCAAATACGGCGGGCATGCGATGCTCTCCGAGGAGCTTAAGCAGAGCTTTGCCCAGGATATCGTGCTGATGGATCTGGTCGGCATCAATCCGGTGGTGGTGCATGGCGGCGGCCCGCAGATTTCCGAACTGATCGAAAGGGTCGGCCTCAAATCGACCTTCGTGCGCGGGATGCGCGTGACCGACGAAGCGACCATGGAACTGGTCGAGATGGCGCTGCAGCGGGTCAACAAGGAGATCGTGATGCTGATTGCGCGCCACGGCGGCCGCGCCGTCGGCCTTTCGGGCAAGGACGGCGGCCTGATGCTGTCGCGCAAGATGCGGATGGTGATGCCCGACAGCGAAGGCCATCCCAGCGAAGTCGATATCGGCCTGGTCGGCGAGGTGGTGGAAATCAATCCCGGCGTGCTCAAGGCGCTGGATGAAGCCAACTATATCCCTGTCATCGCGCCGGTCGGCTACGATCACGAGGGGCTGACCTACAACATCAACGCCGACCTGGCGGCGGGCAAGATCGCCGCCGCGGTCAAGGCCGAAAAGCTGATCCTGATGACCGACGTTTCCGGAATTCGCGATCAGGCCGGAAAGCTGGTATCGACCCTGGACGTGGCGCGCGCCAAGCGCATGATCGGGCGCGGCACGATCTCCGAGGGGATGATCCCGAAGACCGAATGCTGTATCGACGCGCTCAGCGAAGGCGTGGCCAAGACCCATATCATCGATGGCCGCGTGCTCCATTGCCTGCTGCTCGAAACCTTCACCCGTTCGGGTATCGGCACCGAAGTGGTACAAGGTCCGGGCAGCGTGCGGGAGCTCAAGCGTCCGACGCGCAAAGGGCGCTCGGGCGTGCGCAAATAACCGGCGCTACGCGCGCATGAAAACGATCGCAACACGGCCGGCAAACGGCCGCGCCCGGTGAAATCGCTTTTGCCTCGGGAGAAGAGATGACCAACGCTGAAATCGTCGAGCTGACCCACAAACACCTGGTTAATATCTATGGCTGCCTGCCGATTGCCTTCGTGGAGGGGCGCGGCCCCTATCTGATCGACGCGGACGGCAACCGCTACCTGGATTTCTTTTGCGGCCTGGCGGTAACCTCGCTGGGCCATTGCCATCCCGCGGTCGTAAACGCGATCAAGTCCCAGGCGGAGAAGCTGATTCACGTCTCCAACGTATTTCATACCGAGCCCACCGCGCGGCTGGCCGAGCGACTGTCGAATCTTTTCCACGGCGCCAAGGTGTTCCTGGCCAACTCGGGCGCCGAGGTCAACGAGGCGGCGATCAAGCTGGCGCGGCATTGGGGGGCGGAAAACGGCGGCCGCTTCGAGATCATCGCGATGCAGAACTCCTTTCATGGCCGCACGATGGCGACGCTGAGCGCCACCGGCCAGGAGAAGTACCATCAGGGCTTCCAGCCGATGCTGCCGGGGATAACCCTGGTGAACTTCGATGACATCGAAGCGGTCAGCGCCGCGATCAACGACAAGACCGCCGCCGTGTTCGTGGAACCGATCCAGGGCGAAGGCGGCGTCGTGATACCCAAAACCGCCAACTACATTGAGCGCCTGCGCAAGCTGTGCGACCGCCACAAAATGCTGCTGATATTCGACGAGGTGCAGGTCGGGATCGGCCGTACCGGCAAGCTTTTCGCCCATGAGCATTTCAGCGTGCGGCCCGACGTGATGACGCTGGCCAAGGCGCTGGGCGGAGGCCTCCCAATCGGCGCGATGCTGGCGCGGCCCGAGGTCGCCGCTACTCTGACTCCGGGCACCCACGGCACCACCTTCGGCGGCAATCCAGTCGCCTGCGCCGCGGCGCTTGCGGTGCTCGACACGCTGGAGAAGGAGCGCGTGCTGGAAAACGCCACCGCGATCGGCAATTACCTGATGGAAGAACTGCGCACGATCGCCAAAACGTCATCGCGCATCGTCGAGGTCAGAGGCCAGGGGATGATTATCGGCGCGGTGCTCAAGGGCGAGGCGCGGCCGGTAGTCGACGCCTGCCTGAAGGAGCGGCTGATCCTCAACGCCACGGCCACCAACGTACTGCGTCTCCTGCCCCCGCTGAATCTGACCCTGGATCAGGCGCAGGAAGGAATGGCAATAATCCGCCGCGCGCTTACTGCCTGACCGGTTCCCTCTCCCACATCCAGTCGTGGGAGAGGGCCAGGGTGAGGGTGCCTGATACACTTCAAGCAATGAAACGGGACTTCATCGATCTCTCTTCAATTTCCGCAGCGGAAGGACACGCGCTGCTGAACCTCGCGAGCTGGCTAAAAAGCGACCTCAAGAACGAACTCGATCATCCCTACCTGCGCGGCAAAACGCTGGCGATGCTGTTTCAGAAGCCCTCGCTGCGCACGCGGCTGACCTTCGAGGCCGGAATGGCGCAATTGGGTGGCCATGCGATTTACCTAGGGCCCGCCGAAATCGGGATTGGCGAGCGCGAGTCGGTCAAGGACGTCGCGCGCAACCTGTCGCGATGGGTCGACCTGGTCATGATCCGCACCTTCGCCCACGACACCTGCATCGAGCTGGCGCGCGAGGCGAGCGTGCCCGTCATCAACGGTCTGACCGACATGCTCCATCCTTGCCAGCTTATGGCCGACCTGCTGACCCTGAAGGAGCATCGCGGCGATTTCACCCGCCTGCGCATCGCCTTCGTCGGGGACGGATTCAACCTGGCCAATAGCTGGATCGAAGCGTCCGAACTGTTCGGACTGGAATTGCGCCTGGGATGCCCCTCCGGTTACGAGCCCGATAAGAGCTTCGCTCCGCGCATCAAGCGCGCCAAAGTTCTGATCACCAATGATCCAAAAGAAGCGGTCAGCGGGGCCGACGCGGTTTACACCGACACCTGGACTTCGATGGGCCAGGAGCGCGAGGCGGTCCGCCGCCGGCGCGACTTCAAAGCCTTCCAGGTGAATCGCGAGTTGCTCAAGCACGCCAAGCCCGGCGCCATGGTGATGCATTGCCTGCCCGCTCATCGCGGCGAGGAAATCACCGATGAGGTGCTCGACGGGCCCGCGTCGGTGGTGCTGGACGAGGCCGAAAACCGGCTGCACGTGCAGAAGGCCATCATGCTCTGGCTGCTCAAACCCGAAGTGCTGGAGCATTGGGCAACCAGCGCCTCGGCGCGCAAGTAGGATTCAGCTACCTTCTGCGACCGAAACCTTCAAACAAAGCGTTATCAATGGCAGCGAATAAAGAAATCAAAAAACTGGTGCTGGCGTATTCCGGGGGACTGGATACCTCTGTGATTCTGCGCTGGCTCAAGGACTATTACGACTGCGAAGTGATCGCCTATTGCGCCGACGTGGGGCAGGCGGAGGAAATTTCCGGCCTCGAGGATCGGGCGCTGGGCACCGGGGCGAGCAAACTTTGCGTCGCCGACCTGCGCGAGGAGTTCGCGCATGATTTCGTCTTTCCGATCCTGCGCGCCAACGCTATTTACGAAGGCTACTATTTGCTTGGCACTTCGATCGCCCGCCCGGTGATCGCCAAACGCCAGGTTGAAATCGCCCGCGCCGAGGGCGCCGACGCGGTGGCTCACGGCGCCACCGGCAAAGGCAACGACCAGGTACGTTTCGAGCTGACTTTCGCGCGCCTGGCGCCGGAGCTGACGGTGGTCGCTCCGTGGCGCCATCCGGAATGGCCTTTCAGCGGCCGCGCCGAAATGGTCGCGTATGCCGAAGCGAACCGGATCCCGGTTCCGGTCACCGCTGAAAAGCCCTATTCGATGGACCGCAACCTGGTCCACATCAGCTATGAGGGCGGCATCCTGGAGGATCCCTGGCGCGAACCGTACGACGATATGTTCCGGCTGACGGTCGCGCCGCAAAAGGCTCCCGATGAGCCTGAATACGTCGAGATCGAATACCTGCGCGGCGATCCGGTGGGAATCAACGGCGAGCGGCTGGCGCCGTCCTCGCTGATCGATCTCGCCAACGCGATTGGCGGGCGCCACGGAATCGGCCGCGTGGACATGGTCGAGAACCGCTTCGTCGGGATCAAGTCGCGCGGCGTGTACGAAAGCCCCGGCGTGACGATGCTGATGTATGCGCATCGGGCGGTGGAACAGCTCACCCTGGATCGCGAAGTGTTGCATCTGCGCGACTCGCTGATCTCGCGCTACGCCGAGATGGTGTACAACGGCTTCTGGTTCGCGCCCGAACGCGAGGCGCTGCAGGCGCTGATGGACCGCGCGCAGCAAGACGTCAGCGGTGTAGCGCGCCTCAAGCTCTACAAGGGCGGAGTATGGATCGCGGGCCGCCGCTCCTCGCGCTCGCTCTATGATCCTTCGCTGGCAAGCTTCGAGCAGGCCGGCGGCTATCAGCAGTCCGACGCCACCGGCTTCATCCGCCTGGCCGCCCTGCGCCTGAAAGCGCTATCGCGCATCCAGTCCGGCGACTGAATTGGAAATCGCCAGCCACGGTTAACTTTCTCGTATGAGTAAACGGTAATTTAGAAATAACTTAAGCAAACGATTTCGTCATTCCTAACAGATAGTTCAAAAAAACATCAGTCAGACAAATCGCTTGACCTCCCGGAGCGCGCTCTGTTAAACGGTGCGTTCGACACCGTCGTATTCATTGTTGGCGCGACGGCGATGAAAAAACAGGGAGTGCTCGGGCATGAGTCAGTCCTTTTGCAAGAGATTCCTGACAGTCCTAACCGCGGTGGCCGGACTGGCGATGCTCGGTGCGAGCCAAGGCTTTAGTATCGGCGGGCAGACGCGCCGACCACAGCCCCATGCGCCGCTTACCGTCGAGCAGCGCAACGCCCGCGCCGCGTACTGGGCCAGCAAACGAGGGCTGCAATTCGGCGTTCCCGAGAATGCTTATGAACGCGCCTTGAGCGATGCAAAAGCCCTGTCGATGGCCGCCCCGGCCCTGTCAGGCGGGATCTTTGCCTGGAGCGCCATCGGACCGCAGCCTATGCTGAACAATTTTCCCAACTTCGGCGGGCTCTTCACTGGACCTCCAATGACTACCTCGGCGGGACGAGTGGCTGCCGTCGCGGTCGATCCCACCACCGTCAACCTGGTGTACGTTGGCGCCGCTGGCGGCGGAGTATGGCGCAGCAGCGACGGCGGCGCGACCTTCACGCCGGTCTTCAACAATGAACCGGTGCAGGCGATTGGCGCGATCACGGTTGATCGCAAGGGCAACGTCTGGGTCGGCACCGGCGAGGGCGTTCACAGCGATTCTTATTATGGTCAGGGGATTTTCGAGTCCTCCGACCACGGCGACACCTGGACGCAAATCACCGGCGGAGCCGGTAGTCCGTTCATTCATACGTCGTTTCGCCGGATCGCGGTTGACGGCAACACTCCCCCGCACATCTTTGCCGCCGCGACCTACGCCGCCAGCCTGAGCAGAGCCGATGCGATCTTTATAGAGAGCGATGTCGATAACGATGGTTGTGGCGCTCCACTGATGGCGGCACCACCTGGCTGCAGGTCGGCAACAGCACGGCCAGCGGCGGACGCGCCACCTTCAATAGTTGCACCAATTTCACCACCACGGACCCGTGCCCGGCCACCGACGTAGTCGTCGATCCCAACAACAGCAACCGCGTTTACGCCGCAATCGATTTCGTCAACGTCTTCACTTCCAGCGACAGCGGCTCCACCTGGTCCGAAGCGCAACTTCCCGGAATCACGACCGGCATCACTAATCAAATCGGGCGGGCCGATCTGGCCGTGACCAGCGCCGGTCCGGGAGCTCCGGCTACCGTTTATGCCAGCGCCGGCCGCGTTGGAGGCGATTTCTTCCGCGGCTTTTTCCTCTCCACCGATTCCGGGATCACCTGGCAAGCGAGAACGATTCCCTCTGTAGTGCTGACGATGAATGGCTTCACCGTCACCTTGGACGGTGACGGAAAGGGAGTGAACCCCTATGGTCAGTCTGGCTATGACCAGAACATCTCGGTGGTGCCGGGCAGCCCGAGCACCGTTTATTTCGGCGGTGTTGGTCCCTACGTGTCAACCGACGCGGGTGCGAAATGGACCTTCATAGCCGGATCAGGCACCAACACCACCGTGCAGGAAACTCATTCCGACCAGCAATGCTCAGCGATTGACCCGTTCCATCCGAACAAGCTGTATCTAGGTAATGACGGCGGCTTTTACGTTTACGACCTCTCCAAGGGCAACTGGACGGCGTTCTTCAACAATAATCAAAACGCCACGATAAGCAGCGGTCAGATTCAAGGAATCGGACCCCACCCCACCGACAACACCAAGATGCTGGCCGGTTTCCAGGACAACGGCACGCAGCTTTTTACCGGCAGCCTCGGATGGAACACGGTGGAGACGGGCGACGGCGGATTCGCGCTGTTTGATGCCGCCGATCCCAACTTCGCCTATCACACCTTCGCCACCACAAGCAGCGGTCCCGCACCATCGCGCTCGACCGACGGCGGTCTTCATTGGGATTTTAACGATCCCTTCAACAGTCTGGTGGCCGTGATCGGCACCGATCGTTTCAACTTCTACCCGCCGCTGGCGGCCGATCCCGCCAGTGGCAACCGAATCATGATCGGCGGTCATTTCATCTATGTTTCCACCGACGGGATGCTGACCTGGCAGATCCAGAGCGACAATCTGACCGGGAGCTGTGACGTCACGCATGGCGGCTGCGCGCTGCAGGACATCGAATTCGTGCCCAGCACGACGATGGCGTGGGCGCTATCCCAACAGTCCGGCAGCGTCGGGTTCGCGGTATCGAACACCACTCAGGCCAACGTCAATACGGGGGTCACGTGGAGTGACGTCACCGCCGACCTGCCGTTTTAACTCCGCTCAAACCCAGGCGACCGGAATCGCTGCCGATCCGACGCCGGGCCACAGCAGCGTGGCTTATCTGTCTATTTCAGGATTCACCGCTGCCACAGGAATTGGGCATATCTTTCGCACCGCTAACTTCGGCAAGAACTGGACCCGGGTGGACGGCGCCGGCGGAGCATCGCCCCTGCCCGACGTTCCAACCCTGCGCATATTGGTCGACGAAACCGATAGCAGCGGCAATACATTGCTGGCCGGCACTGATATCGGCGTTTTTCGCAGTTCCGACGCCGGCGCCGCCTGGGCCGCCTTCAACCTGGGCGTCATCCCGGCGGTACCGGTATTCGACCTCGAACAAAACCAAAATGGTCTGATCTTCACGGGGACTCACGGCCGCGGCGCCTACCAGTTGAGCGCGCCGGTGTCGCCCACCCCCACACCGGTGACGTCGCCAACGCCGACGCCCGGCCCCACCGCGACGGCCACGCCCGGCGCCAGCGTGACAAGCTCATCGGTAACCAATTCCGGGTTCCCCAGTGCCTCCGTCGCGGCTGGCTCGCTGACTATTACCAACACCACCGGCGCGGCCGAGACGGTCAGCGCGGTGGATATCACGGTGAGCGATCCGGGAGTGTTTGCCTCGCTCACGTTAAGCGGCGGCGGACAGAGCGTCACTGTTTCACCCGCCAGCGCCACTACTCACTTCGTCCTTGCCCCGATTGGACTGGCGGCGGGCGCTTCGCTCACCTTCTCGCTCAATGGCGTCATCGCGGCTCATCCGGTGATACTGGAAACCGGAATCAAATATGCCGGGATTACGATCGGCGTCGCCTCAGGCTGGACTGACGGGGCGCAATGGCCGTTGTCGGCGGGATTGCTGCTTATCGGCCTGGCGCTGACGGCAATGCCGGCTCCACGGCGACGTCGAATCGTATTTGGCGCCTTCCTGGTAATCGTTCTGGCAGCCACACAGTTGGGCTGCGGTGGCGGCAGTAATGGCGCCACGATCTTCGCTTCCAGCCAGACAGCCACCGCAGTCACGGCCACTTTCACCTCCGGCGGGGCAGTAGAAGTCAATGGCTTGCCCGCGCAGTTGGGCGTGATACGAGCTTTGTGAGGATGGCGGCCTGGAGGCGCAGGCGACTTCAATGCGGGAAGAGATGATAGAGATAGCCCATGCGCATGCGGCCGCGGAGGGTAGCGGCGACCTCGACACGACGCTTGCGACGCTCGAGCCCGACCCGGTGTACGAATTGCAGCCGGAAGGCCGCGTGCTGCGCGGGATGGACGCGGTGCGGCGCTACTACGAGCACTTCTTCGGCCAGTTCCAGCCCTTGGTGGAATCGTATGATCTACGGGGGGAATGGGTCACCGGCGAGGGCGTGGGCCAGGAGTACATGATCCACCTCCGCCTGCCCGACGGCAGGCGGGAAGATCACGCGATCATCGGCATCCTGCTTTTCGGCAAAACCAGGCTAGCCGGCGAACGTCTATGGGCGGGAGAACGGCTACTGCGCCTGATGATGGGCCCGGTGTACGATTCCGTCGCGCCGATGTGAATGGGGTGCTGGAAGTCCTACCCGCGCTGGCGGCACAGTCACCCCAAGTATACCCAAACATATTTTGAAATTTCTCAAGAGCGGATGTGTCTCTCGCTTTATTGACAGCGATGGCTGACTGTCTGGGCCGCGCGCGTGAGCGAGCGGTCTGTACCGGGTTTTGCCCGCCTGACCGCTCCCTGACGGTCGCGGCTCTGATTTTTTCTTTCTTTTCGGCGTCTGGGACAGAGGCACAAGAGCTCGGCACCCAAAAAAAATTGCACGCCTACATGCGGACGCGAAACACAAACAGATCTGAGGCGAATGTTCCTAACACGGGCTGACGCCCGCAACCCAAACGCGATGCCTGACCCATCTGACTCCCTCTCCCATTTATCTATGGGAGAGGGCGGGGAGAGGGTGTCTGGAAAAAGAGGGTCACACAATTGCCGGCCCGTTTTGCCACCGCATGCTGCGGTCGCATTCGCTACCAAGATCGAGAATGTTTTGAGTGCATCATGTAAGCGCTGAAGGCACCCTCTCCCCAGCCCTCTCCCATAGATAAATGGGCGAGGGAGTAGGAAAGATGCCCGGATGCACGTAGCGCAAGCGAAGTACCTTCCGCACGCAAAATCTTTGCGCCGCGCAACTAATTCGGAAGCTAGTAGCTCAGACTTAAAATCCAGTATCTAACCCCTTTGCTGTCCCGACCGTAGCCCGACTATTCGTTGTCTGAATCTGAATCTTCGTCTGTTGCGCGGTGGTGTTTGATTGGCTTGGCGGTCGGAGCGGCGGTGGGTATTGGCGACGGCGTGGCGCGCGGTTCGGCCGCGTAGGCTTTGATAATCTCGCCGGGGTTCCTGGAGGGATCCACTTCGGGATAGACCTTGAGGATCTTGCCGTGCTCGTCGATCACGAAGGTGATGCGCCGATTGAGACCCAGGATCGGGATGCCGTTGGCGGCGCCGTAAGCGGTGGCGACTTTCTTGTCGGGGTCGAGCAGCAGCGGAAAAGGCAGATTGTATTTCTGGATGAAGGCGGTATGGGATTGCGCGCTGTCCACGCTGCATCCCAGGATGAACACGCCCGCGGTCTTGAATTGCTTGAAGCCGTCGCGAAAGGCGCAGGCCTCTTTGGTGCATCCGGGAGTGTTGTCCTTGGGGTAAAAGTACAATACCAGCTTGTAGCCCTTGTAGTCGGAAAGTTTGATCGGCCTTAGCTGGCCTCCATAGATCATTTGCCCGTGGAAGTCGGGCGCCGCCTGGCCCTCCTGCGGCATCGCGGCCTCGCCCCGGCGCGGTCTAAGGGCCACGAAAGCAACGGCCACAATCGCGGCCGCTATCAATATGATCCAACGCATGCGGCGGCCTGTACCCTCTCTCTTATCTCTCCCAGAGGGAGAGAGGATTAAGGAAAGCAGCCAGTTTTTATGCAGGGCGTTGAGTGCGGATATCATCGCGCCTTGGCTGGCAATGCCTTCTCAACACCCTGCTAGTGCGCCGAGGCGGTGAAGCTGGGCCGCTTCTTCACTTCGGCCATCCAGTTCGCCAGTTTGGGAAACTCGCGCTCCAGGATGATTCCGACCGGCGCCATCACGGCGAGCACCGGTATATAGCTGGCGTCGGCCAGACTGAAATCGCCCACCATATAGGGACCGTCGCCCATCATTTCTGACACCCGCGCCAGGATATCGCGCGTCGCCTTCAGGCGCTCGGCCACAAAGTCGGCGCGCTGCTCCTCGGGCTTTTTGAGCAGCTTCTCGATAATCAACAGGCCGGTGGTCGGGCTCAGTTCGGTGTCGAACAGATATACCAGGGAACGCACATGGGCGCGTTTGGCCGCTGTGGTGGGCATCAGCGGCGGATGTGGGAAGACCTCTTCGAGGTATTCGTTGATCACGGAAGACTCCGAGATCAATACGTCGCCCGGAGGCGCACTATGGATCAGCACCGGCACCTTGCCGCGCGGGTTGAGCTTGAGGAATTCCGGCGTGCGGTTTTCGCCCTTGGTGACGTTGATGTTGACGCGCTCGAAAGGCAGGCCCTTTTCTTCCAGCACCAGGCGCACGATGCGCGAGTTGCCCGACGCGGCGAACTGGTAGAGTTTCAGCCGCGGCCGCTCCGACGATGTCTCGGTTGCCACTTCACCCTCATCCTAACCCTCTCCCTGGTCAGAGAGGAGAAAAAGATTGCAGCAGGCAATTTCCTGCGCGTCCATCACAGACTGAGATGAACCCTAGATGTAATAAAGCCATTGTTTGTAACGCGGATCGCGCCCGTGCAACGCGGCGGCGAAAATTTCCTGGACCTTGCGCGTGACCGGCCCGGGGGTGCCGTCGCCCACGCGGCGGTCGTCAACCTCGCGCACCGGCGTCACTTCGGCGGCGGTGCCGGTCATGAAGACTTCGTCCGCGATATAGACCAGGTCGCGGGGAAAACGCTGCTCGATTACGTTGACACCCTGGTCGCGCAGGATCGCCATCACCGAATCGCGCGTGATGCCGGTCAGCGAACTGGTCGAAGGCGGCGTGGTCACGAGGCCGTCGCGAATCACAAAAAGATTCTCGCCGCTGCCCTCCGCGACGAAACCGTCGACGTCCAGCAGCATCGCCTCATCGTAACCGCTGCGCTGCGCCTCGTGAACGGCAAGCACGGAGTTGATGTAATGGCCCGTCGCCTTGGCATGAGGCATCAGGGAATTATGATGGAAACGCACGAACGACGAAGTCTTCAGCCGTACGCCGCGCTTGATTCCTTCTTCGCCCAGGTAGGCGCCCCACGGCCAGACCGCGATCGACACCCGCACCTTGTTGTGACGCGCAGCCACTCCCATCTCACCTTCGCCCAGGAAGACCAGCGGGCGGATGTAGCATTCCTTGAAATTGTTGACTCTGACCGTATCGGCACACGCCTTGAGGATCTCTTCGACGGCGAAGGGAATGGCAATCTCCAGGATATGCGCGGATTCGAACAGCCGGCGGATGTGTTCGCGTGCGCGAAAGATCGCGGAGCGGCCATCCTCGCCCTGGTAACAGCGCATCCCCTCGAACACGCCGAAGCCGTAATGCAGGCTGTGGGTCAGAACATGGACCCGCGCCTCGTCGAAGGGGACAAGCTGACCGTCAAGCCAGATCTTGTCCGATCGGACCCTACTCGCACCTTTTTCTGCCTCTGCCACCTATAACTCCCTTGGCCATGCGGGTTGGAATCCGCCTCACCTGCTCACCGTAACACGCGCTTGCGGCTGCAACGGCCAAGACACGGACGGCCATCCCCAGTGGCGGAATCTAAGCTAGTAAATGCCAAATCTTTGAACAAGGCGACGCGGCCGCAATCGTGCGCTCGGGTTGGTTTTGCACCGCGGCGACGGAGCAAGGCAAAGTTGAGCGGTCCGCTATTTCAATTCTCTCTCAATTCGGGGTTCCGGCTCGCTGCCCGACGCCGCCACGGCGGCCTCCTGGATTGCCGGCGGATGCCCATCCATTGGATGCCCATCCAGCGGATGCCCATTGATTGGATGCCCATTGATGGGGGAGCGCCGACGGCGCCGACGAGATGACCGGCGGCGCCGTTTTTTGTGCGGTTCGGCAACGCTGGCCGTTTCCGCAGCCGGATATCCGGCCGCCAGCAGATCATGCAGCGCCTTGGCTTCCACGAAGTATGGCCGGCGCTGCATCCCGCGCAGGCGCCCGGCCGGATTCATCAGCCGGCTCAAGGCATTGAGCAGAAGCCGCATGCGCTCGGTTTCGCCGCGCGGGAAACCGCGCGTGCGCAATTCCTCGTGCAGTTCGATGCGGGGGGATTGCGGCGGGTGCTTTTGCAGGCTGAGGTGCAGATCGGTGAACAGGCAGGCCAGAGTAAAGGCCCGCGAGGGGTCCAATCCGCCGCTCATCGCCCGCTCCAGGATAGCCAAATTGCGTACCGTGGCGCTTTGCGCCAGCGGTAGATCGCCGGCGCGCAGATGCTCGGACAAAAACGGCAGCGCCACGTCGAGCAGGCCCAATTCCTTCAACAGAACCAGCGCGCGGGCGGGCGGCGCCGCGCTGAAAGTGCGAAAGATCTCTTCGACCAGGCGCGGCGTGGAGGATTTGAGCAGGTCTTCGCGATAGGTGTGGATCGCCGACCGGGTCGCGGGTTCGATTGCGAAGCCGAGCTTGGCGGCAAATCGCACCGCCCGGATCATCCGCACCGGATCCTCGCGCATCCTGACCTCCGGATCGCTGACGGTGCGAATCACGCGGGCTTCAAGGTCGGCCAGCCCGCCAACATAGTCGATCACCTGAAAGGTCCGGGGATCGTAGAACAGCGAATTGATCGTGAAATCGCGCCGCAGCGCATCTTCCTCCGGAGTGCCGAAAGTATTGTCCTGGCGGATTAGCGGATCGTCGTCGTGCGGCTCGATCTCGCTGCGCCGGCGGAAGGTCGCGACCTCGATATTCTGGCCGCCGAAAAAGACGTGCGCCAGACGGAAGCGCCTACCAATCAAGCGCGAATTGCGGAACAGATCGCGCACCTGCTGCGGATGGGCCGAGGTGCCGAGGTCGAAGTCCTTGGGCCGGCGGTCAAGCATCAGGTCCCGCACGCCGCCGCCCACCAGGTAGGCCACATGGCCCGCGTTAATCAGGCGATAAAGAACCTTCAGTACGTTGGGGTCGATATTGCGACGCGAGATCGGATGCGCGGCGCGCTCGAGAATGCGTGGTTCCACTTAGTCAAACCTTGCAGCGGCCGCGATTGCTTGCGTTATCGGCCATGCCGATCGCCTTCTCCCATCTTCGCGACGTCTTGCCTCGAACTTAGCCACGAACTCGCCCATATGCGAGCCAGGTAGCCGTCCAACCGTGGCGCGCCTGGCTCCATCGATTTTCGTGATCGCACCGCCCAGTTTTAGCACGACGTTGACTTGCCGAAAACCCGTATAATAGGTTGAATCCATCATATGCCAGAAGCTTCGGGCGCGCTGAGTGCCCCGGGGGTTGCCGAACTCCTGATGGGCACGGGACCGGTGGTACAGGCCGTACTGTGGGTCCTGGTAGTTTTCTCCGTCGTCAGTTGGGGAATAATCATCTTTAAATTCCGTCAGATAGCACAGGCGCGCAAGCAATCGGAGCGATTTATAACATTGTTTTGGGAATCCAAGAACCTGGCCGCGATCCACAGCGCCAGCGTCAACTTGAAAAGCAGCCCGGTAGCGCAGGTCTTTCGCGCCGGCTACCAGGAATTGCTGCGTCTGACCCGCGCCAAGCGTCAGGTGGTAAACGCACCCGAAAGCAGTTTCTCGACTGAATTGGGCGGAGTTGAAAACGTATTGCGGGCGATGAAGCGTGCGGCCAACGTGGAACTGACCAAGATGGAATCCGGCCTCACTTTCCTGGCTACCACCGGCTCAACCTCCCCGTTTATCGGCCTGTTCGGCACGGTATGGGGAATCATGACCGCATTTTTGGGTCTGTCGGCCGCCCATTCCTCGAATATCCAGGCCGTGGCCCCCGGTATCGCCGAGGCCTTGATTACGACCGCGGTGGGCTTGGTAGCAGCGATCCCCGCGCAGGTGTTCTATAATTTCTTCACGGCGCGAGTGCGTGTGTTGGCGACCGAGATGGAGAACTTCACTTCTGAATTCGTCAACATCGCCGAACGTCATTTCCTGACGTAAGGGTGGTGTTGAACAAGGCATGATTTCCGCGCGCAACGTACATCGAGACCGAGTCGCGGACTGGCGGGATGAGGTGGGGGTAGATGGCATTTGAGGTGGGGCAGCGCGGGTCGCTGGTTTCGCAGATAAACGTCACCCCGCTGGTGGACGTGATGCTGGTGTTGCTGATCATCTTCATGGTGACGGCGCCGATCATCCAACAGGGCGTGGAGGTCAATGTACCCAAGGTCAGGGCCGCGCCGCTGCCGGGCGAAGAGCAGCAGTTCATCGTATCGATCACGCGCGACCAGCAGATCTATTTGAACGACACGCGGCTTGGCGCCGATGAACTGACCCAAAAGCTGACGGCGATTTCGGCCGAGCGTCCCGACCGGCAGATTTTTGTGCGGGCCGATGAGGACGTGCCGTATGGCGAAATAATCCGGACGATGGCTGCCATCAAGGCAGCGGGCATTCAGAACGTCGGGATGGTTACGGCGATGCCTGATACGGGGGGCGCAGCGACAGCGCCGGCCAAACGCAGGCGTTCACGTGGCTTCGCGCGATAAAGACCGCACCAACCTGAACTACGCGGCTGCGATCGGCGTGTCGGCGCTCGCGCATGCCGTGCTTCTGTACCTGATGCTATTCACTCTGCCGCGATGGCTCAAAGCCGACCAGACCCCGCCCCCGGCTTACACGGTCGCAATTGTGGATAATCTGCCCGCCGGCGACCTTGGCACTCATCTACCCCCGCTGTCGGGTGGGCATCATCACCACGAGGCGGCGCCACCTCCGGAAGAAGAGCCGCCTCAAGGCCCCGAGGAAAAGCCGCCGCCTAAATCGGGTACGAAAATCGAGGCTCCCGATAATGATCGCAACGCAATCGCCTTGAACAACGTTCGTCCAACTGACGTCCCGACTCCGGAGCCCACCGCCACACCGACGCCTCAGCCGGTCGAAACTCCGGAGCCAACCGCCGCACCCTCGCAAGCGCCCACGCCTCCGCCCACCGCAAGGCCGACGCACCGGCCGCGTCCCACTATGCGTCCAACGATGCGCCTGCGGCCGACTATGCGCCCGACACCACGGCCGCGGCACGGCGAGGCGCGCAGGATCAAGCCGCCCGCGCCCAAAATGAGGCCGAAGATTATGATCGCGCGTGCAGCGCCATTACCCAGGGCGGTGCATACTCCAAGCGTCAGGGAACGGCTGTTCGTATTGCATCGGCGCTTGATGGAAGAGCATCTGAAGGAGCTGGCTAGAGTCGCGAAAGCCAGACCGCCGGCGGAACCCGAGACCGGTGACGATACCGGCGATGACACCGAAGGCGATGAAACCACGGCCCCCGAGCATGGCGAACACCGTGGCGGTGGCGGACCAGTGGCCGCGAATTCCGTGACCAATGGGCACGGCTATGGCGTGGGCTCTGGCGGCGGCAGTTTGGGAATTCTTAGGGATCCGGAATTTCTTCTGTATTATCAAAAAGTGCAGGAGCGGATTAAGGATGCGTGGAGCTTCGCCAGCGCGAGCCCGGAGCTGACCACTACGGTCAACTTCGCGATCGCGCCTGACGGCAGGCTGACTGGCCTTGAGATCACCTATTCATCCAATAATGCTTCCTTCGATCAATCGGTGGAGCGGGCGATTCGGCGCGCGGCGCCGTTTCCGCCCCCGCCCGAGCGCTACCGCGATCAATTCGCCCAAGGGGTGCAGGCGATATTTAAACTGGGAGAACTGAGATCGTGACTCGAATGTCAAATGGCAGGGGCCAGGTGTTGATGCGGTGGGGATGGGCGCTGGCGTTGGTGACCATGGCGCTGGCCGCCGCCAATGCCGCGGCTCAATCGATCAAGTTTGAGATCGTCGGACCGGGTTCGAAGGTGTCGGCAATAGCGATTTCGCAGCTCAAGAACCTGGGCGGCGACGATGACGGAACGGTATCGGGCCAGTTCATCCACACGCTCTCCCGCGATCTCCAACTGTCGGGTTATTTCCATGTCATCGATCCCCACGCCTATATCGAAAAGTCCCAGGATTCCGGCTATAGCCTGGGCCAATTCAACTTCGCCGACTGGAGTTCGATCAACGCCGAGTTCCTGGTCAAAGGCTCGGTGACCGCCAGCGATCAGCAGATCACTCTGCAGGCCTTTCTGTTCGACGTGGCGGGACAGCGCCAGTTACTGGGCAAGCAGTTTAGCGGCAGCGGCGAGGACGTGGTGCGGATGGCGAATCGTTTTGCCGACGCGATCATGAAGTCGGTGACGAACAAGCGTGGCCCCTTCGACTCCCGCATTGCGATGGTGTCCACGCGCGGCGGGCGCTTTAAGGACATCTATACGATGTCGACCGATGGCGAGGACCTGTTCCGGGTCACCAACAATCACACCATCAATCTTTTTCCCTGCTTTGACCGCGGGGTGCGCCGGGTGCTCTACACGTCGTACAAGAGCGGGGAACCGGGGCTTTACGTTTATGATCTTGGCAGCCGGACCGAAGCTCATATCCCCAGTCCGCGCGGCAACTTGATCGGCGGCACCTTTATGCCCGCCGGCGACGCGGTCGTGGCGGCGGTCGAGGCGGGCGGCGCCACCAACCTCTTTCTGCTCCGTCTGGACGGCGGCGTAATCCGCCAACTCACACACGGCCCTTCGATTAACGTAAGTCCCGCAGTCAGCGCCGACGGCTCCGAGATTGCATTCACCTCCGACCGCGGCGGAACTCCGCAAGTTTACGTGATGGGCGCCAGCGGCGGCGAGGCGCGGCGGATTACCTACAAAGGAAGCTACAACGCCAATCCGGCCTTTTCTCCCGACGGCGAACAAATCGCCTATCAGAGCCGTAGCGGCAGCAGTTTTGAGATCTATCGAGTTAGCATCGGGGGCGGGTCGCCGGTCTTCCTCACTGGTGGTGAGCATCCGGCGTGGTCGCCCGACGGGCGCTACATCGCTTTCAGCATCGGCCGCGGCAGCGGCCTGGGTCTGTATTTGATACAGGGCGCGGGTGGCAAAGTTGTGGGAAATTTGACAACACAGGAGGATGGAAATGCGACAGATCCAGCCTGGTCTTCGTGGTTGGGCGAATAAGGAGTACGCTCTCAGCCTAGTGCGCTGGATTGGAGTGCTGGCAGTTGCCGCCGCGCTTGCGGCCTGCAGCTCTTCCAAACCAGCCACCCAAGGTGGTCCGGAAGGCGGCGCGGCCGGGATGGGCGAGGGCAATCTGGGCGGTGCCGGTGCTAATTCGCTCAACCAGTTTCAAAAAGGCACTCTAGGAGCGCCGGGAAGCGGTGGACCGCTGACCGACATCCATTTTGATTACGACGACTTCACCATCCGGCCCCAGGAAGGAGAAGTCCTGCGCAGCAACGCCAGATGGCTGACCGATCATGGCAGGACCCGGGTGCAGGTTGAGGGACATACAGACGAGCGCGGGTCCGAGGAATACAACCTGGCCCTGGGGGCGAAGCGCGCCCAGGCCGCCAAGGATTATCTCACCACTCTCGGGGTGTCCTCGGATCGCATATCCACTATCAGTTATGGCAAGGAGTTGCCCGTGTGCACCGAGCATGATGATGACTGCTGGGCCAGGAATCGCAGAGACCACTTTGTGGTCAATGAAGGGGCCCAATGACCAGGCAAACACCGCCGGCCGCACTTGCACTGACCTTGTTTGCGACCTTGATAATGGCGTTCGCTGCCGGATGCGCCGACTCGTCCTCTGCCGGCGGCAGACCCAGCGATGATTTCGAGGTTCGGGCGATGATCGCCGCCGACCGCCAGCAGATGCAGGCGATAGATGAGCGGTTGCGCCGAATGGAGAGTCAAATCCAGGACCTCGGCCATAGCCCGCCTTCAGCCGGCTCCGAAGGAAACGCCGCCCCCGCCGCGCAGCCGGCTCCCCCTCCGGCCGAGGCTCCTGCCGTGCAATCCGCTCCCCCCGGCGCCCCACCCGCGCTGGGCGCCCCGATGGCACCTGATGGTGGCGAGGCCGTTCCACCAGGCGCGAGCGCGGCGCCTACAGGTCCGCCGCCGGAAGCAGCACCGGTAGCTCCAGGTGCGCCGTCGGAAGCAGCGGCGCCTCCGGCGACAGCCGAGCCCGGCAGCTCGGAGAAAACCATTATAGCTAGCGCTCCGGGACCGGATGCGGGTGCCGCAGCCCCGCCCGGAGAAGGGAGCCCCGCCGAAGCCGGCAGCGCGCCGGGCGCGGCGGCCGAAGCACCCGCAACGGAAGCTCCCGCCAACGATGAGGGCGCATCCGAGGAGGGCGGAACCGAAAACGGCAATCCCGAGGCACAACCGCCCCCGGGTGCATCCGCACCCGCCGCCGCGCCAGTCCCTGCGGCGGGCGAAGAAGGTGCGCCTCCGGCCGGTGAAGAGGTTGCATCCGCGCCGCCACCGTCCGCTCCGCCCGAGAACGCGCCTGCCGCGGTGCCATCAGCGCGATGGCCGGAGGACCTGGCGCGTGAGGCGCAATCCCCCAGCAGTTCCAAGGGTGGAGCCGGCAAGCTTTTTCACAGCGGGCTGGACGCCATGAAAAGCCGCGACTATTCAGCCGCGGTCGATCGCTTCGGAATCCTCCAGAAGAAATATCCCCACTCCGACCTGACCGAGCCGGCCGCGTATTTTTCCGCCAGCGCGCTCAACGAGATGGGCAAATACGATCAGGCCATATTGCAGTACAATGACCTGGTGATGCGTTATCCCAATGGCAAATATGCGAGCGAAGCGCTGCTTCGAGAGGCGCAGGCCTTCGTTAAGATTAACGACAAGGTCGACGCGCGCCTGACCCTGCAGAAACTGGTTAACGAACACGCCGGCACTCCGCAGGCCGGTACCGCCGGCGCGATGATGAAGAACCTGGAGTCCGATTAGCGCTGGCGCGCCGGCAATCACCATGGAAGTTATCCGCGAACTGAACGTGCTGCCCGTGCTCGCGCATCCGGTCGTCGCGCTGGGCAACTTTGACGGCGTTCACCTGGGCCATCGCGCTATCCTGAAAGCCGCCATCGACCGCGCCCACAGCCTGGGCGGCAAGGCCTATGCCCTGACCTTCGAACCGCTGCCGGCCAAGGTGCTGACCCCGCAGCGCGCGCCGCAGATGCTGATGACGCCGGAGGACAAGCTTGAGTTTCTGCGCGACTCGGGCCTCGACGGCGTGCTGGTGCTGCATTTTGACCTCGCGCTCAGCCGCTTGACGCCGCGCGATTTCGTTCACGATTATCTGCTGGCCAAGCTGCGAGTGGAGGCAGTGGTGGTTGGCCATAGCGTCAGCTTCGGCCACAAACGGGCCGGCAACGCCGCCGTGATGGTGGAGTTGGGGCGCGAATTCGGCTTCGAGACTATTGTGGTCGGCCCGGTGAAGGTGGAAGGGATCGAAGTTAGCTCCAGCAAAATCCGCGAGTTGATCGGGGCCGGCGACCTGCCGGGCGCCGCGCGGCTGCTGGGCCGTTCCCATTTCTTAATCGGCAAAGTGATCCATGGGCGTGAGCGCGGTCGTACCATCGGATTTCCCACCGCCAACCTCGATTCGCAAACCGAGTGCGTCGCGCCCGATGGCGTCTATGCCACCCGCGTCGTGCTTCCCGATGGTGCCTATCCGTCCATCACCAACATCGGAATGCGTCCAACCTTCCATGAGAGCGCACGATCGATCGAGGCGCACATTTTCGATTTCGATCGCGACATCTACGATCGCACCATCAAGCTGGAAATCATCGAGCGCGTCCGCCCCGAGCGCAAGTTCGAATCGGGCGAAGAACTGGGCAAGCAAATCGCCCAGGACCTGAAGCGCGCCCGTGAGATCCTGGCCGCGGCGGCCCCGAATTAGATTTCTATATTTGTCTGTAATTTTCTCTCCCCCGGACCGGGACCCAGTCAGGGGGAGAGAATTTGCGTGCCAAACGGCGTGTCGTAGGGGCGGTTGGCGGTTCGTGAACCGCCGCGGATGTCGAGAGAGGAAAATAAATCCATTGGGCGAGCCGGAACGGATAGGCAAATACATTTATCTCAACCCGCAGGCCTGGTCATCTGATCCGAAAATCCCATGGGCGCGGAGGGTCCACGAGGCCGGCCACAGGCGGTTCGCGAACCGCCCCTACGGGGGCTGGATTACTCCATTTTGAAATGCGCATTGCCCAGTCCGTAGCGTTTGAGCTTGACGAACAGGGTCTTGTAATCGGTCTGCAAAAGCAGCGCGGCCTTTTGCTTGTGACCGCCGGTGGTGCGCAAGGCCTCCATGATCGCCTGCTTTTCCGCCGCTTCGAAGGCGACCTTGGCGATGTCCTTGAGCGATCTGCCGCCATTTGAAACCGCGGCCGGGGCCGCGTCCCAAGCGGCGGAAGAAGGCGCGGCGTGAACGGTCGCAACCGGCTCGTGGTTGGAATCGGAAGCCGCTTGCAACAGGGATTGGAGGTCCTTGGCGTCGATCGCCACGCCCGTGGTCTGCAGCGCCGCACGCCGCATCACATTGCGCAATTGACGGACATTGCCCGGCCAGGGGCAATCTCGCAGCAGATCAGCGGCGCCTTCCGTTATTACTGAAGCGGGCCGTTTGAGTTCAACGGTCGCTTCGCCCAGAAAAGCACGCGCCAGTGGCAGGATGTCTTCGCGGCGCTCGCGCAGGGGCGGCAGTGAAATTACGAACTCGGCCAGGCGATAATAAAGATCCTCACGAAACAGCCCCTTGCTTATGCGGTCATCCAGGGCCTCGTTGGTCGCAGCAATGATGCGCACGTCAACCGGCGCCGCGCGCGATGCTCCTACCGGCCTTACTTGACGCTCCTGAATTGCGCGCAGTAGCTTGGGTTGTGAGGAGAGCGGCAGGTTGGAAACCTCGTCGAGAAACAAGGTTCCGGCATTGGCCGTCTGGAAATGCCCTTCCTTGCGCCGATCGGCCCCGCTGAAAGCGCCCTTCTCGTAGCCGAACAATTCGGATTCGACCAGGGTATCAGGGAGCGCCCCCGCGTCGATCGCGATGAACGGATTGTCCGCCCGCGCGCTTTCCTGATGAATGGCGCGCGCCACCAGTTCTTTTCCGGTGCCCGTTTCGCCCTGGATCAGGACGGTGAAATTGGAACTGGCAACGGTACGGATTGATTCTGCTAGTTCGCGCATGCGCGGATTCGGCGTGATTAACCGCGCGAGGTAGCCCCGATGATCGACCAGGTGGCGCAGATTCTCGACCTCGGCTTTGAGTTCGCGCCGTTCCAGCGTCTGCCGCACGGTATGCACCAGATGGTCGGACTGGATCGGCCGAACCAGGAAGTCTTCCGCCCCCAGCTTGATGGCCTCAACCGCGGCGGCAACCTCCAGGTGAGAGGTTAATATGATCACCGGAAGATTTGGCGCCATCGCCTTCAACCTGCCAAGGACTTCAATGCCGTCCATTCCCGGCATCCGCAAATCCAACAGCACGATGTCCGGCAGGCGGACGGCGGCCTGCGCAAGTGCTGCTTCTCCGCTCTCCACAAGAGCTACGCTAAACCGCTCGAACTCAAAGATTGTCTGCAGGAGCTTTAGATTGGCCGGCGTGTCATCGACGACCAGAATTCTGGGAACGCTGTCTGTCATATTTTACGAATTCGCAATCCTGAAGATGCCGAAATTATGAAAGCGTGCCCTGCCATGGCGGCCCGGGCGCGGTTGCATAAAACATGGCATCATCGAAATTCCTCAAACAGCCGGCGCAGCACCCGCGCTATCATGACTTCGAACCGCTCACTCTGATGCGCGCACGCTATCCGGTTGCATTTTCGCCGCGGTCCTGAGCAGGTCCGGCAGAGCTTCTGCCGCCGCGAGCAAATCTTGAGCGTCTCTCAGGGCCAAGTCGAATTTGGAACCTTCAGCACTGTCCTGCAAGTGTTTGCATTTTGCGGCGAATCCACTGGCGCCTACGGTGCTCGCCGCACCCTTGAGCGCATGTGCCGCCTTGCGCAGCTCCTCAAGACGACCGGCGCCGACCGCAGACGTCACCGCCGCCAACAGATCGGGCAGCTCGGAAAGGAAGCTATCGACCAGATCCTGAACAACGTCCGTTCCGGCCATGGCTGAGAGCGAGCGCATTTCCGCCAGGTATGCCTGGTTGAGATCGCTGTGGACGGCATGTGCGGCCTCATCCGCCCGGCCGGCTGCGGCGAAAACCACTTCACCTGAAACGATCCTGCGCGCCCATTGGTCTAAAGCGGTGGAAAGAGGTTTGATCGTTACCGGTTTGGCCAGGAAGTCGTCCATGCCCGCGGCCAGGCAACGCTTGCGCACCGCGACGAACGCATGCGCCGTCAACGCAATTATTATCGTGTGCTTGAGCTGACCTTCGCGCCGGCGGATTTCGGCCGTAGCTTCATAGCCGTCCATGTGGGGCATCTCACAATCCATCAACACGATCTGATAGTCACGGCGCGAAAGCGCCTCGAGCGCCTGAAAGCCATCCTCAACAGTATCGGCGGCATAACCCAGGAGGTCCAGTTGCAATGCGCACAGGGACCGATTGGTTTTATTGTCCTCGACGACCAGAACTCTTATCTTGAGGCGCAACTTTCGTTCATCCGCACTCAACGCCTGTAGACCGGGAGTGTTTCGGGACGCCGCTTGCGGCGCCGGAGGACTGTCGGCGGGAGCGGCCTCCCTTTCGAAACGTGCGGTAAAGCAAAACGTCGAACCGCTGCCGGGCGCGCTGCGGAAGGTGATTGTTCCACCCATCTGATCCACGAGCCGGGCCGCAATTGCGAGTCCCAGGCCGGTTCCGCCCAGCGAACTCCCGGAATCAGCCTGGACGAAAGGCTGAAAGAGGCTTTGATGGAGATGCTTGGGAATCCCAATCCCCGTGTCCTCCACCTCGAAAGAGATCAGGGCTTGCTCGCTTACGTCCTCCAGTTTGGTTACGGTCACCGAGACGTGTCCCTGCGGCGTAAACTTGATTGCGTTGGAAATGAGATTGTTGAGAACCTGGCGCAGGCGTTGAGGATCGCCGCGCAGGCGCTGCGGAACGCCGCAATCGATTCGCGATTTCAAACTGAGACCCTTTTCGGCGGCGATGGGAGCCAATGCCGCAACCGTTTGCGTAAGGATTTCGGCCAGCCCAAATGGGATTTTGTTGAAAACCACCTTCCCCGCCTCGAGCTTTGAAAAATCCAGAATGTCATCGACGATAGTGATCAGCAGTTGACTGCTGGAGGAAATGATCTCCACCTGCTCGCGCGCCGTGGCGCCTAGATCCGATGACATCAGCAACAATTCGCTACAGCCGATTATTCCATGTAGCGGCGTGCGCAGCTCGTGACTCATCCGGGCGAGGAATTCAGACTTAAGCCGCGCCATTTCAATGGCCGCGTTGCGGGCCGCGGTCAGCTCCTGTTCCTGGCGCTTGCGGCGCCTGATATTCTCGACCTCGATCTTTAGATCACGCCGCTCCAGCGCGCGCGCGACGGTTAATACCAGGCGATCGCTTTGAATTGGGCGAATCAGGAAGTCCTCCGCGCCCCGTTTCATCGCGTCAACGGCAGAGGCAACATCTCCATAAGCTGTAATCATGATGACCTGCAGATCCGGCGCGATTTCCTTGAGCTTTATCAGGGTCTCGAACCCGCTCATGCCGGGCATTCTACAGTCCAACAGCACGATTGCGGGCGGATCGCTGGAAACGTGGGAAAGTGCAACCTCTCCACTGTCAGCCAGCACGGGGTCGAAGCCTTCGTTCTCGAAGATAGCCTGCATCAGACGCAGGTTTTCCCGCGTATCGTCCACAATCAGAATTTTCGGAGTACCGTCTGCCATGTTCCGCATTGCCTCAACTCATTAAGAGCCCTCGACATCAGACAGCCGGTTGGCGCCGTTTGCCGCGCCTGGCATCCGCGCCGGATTCGCCGTTGAGGTACTTGCGCGCCGCCCCGACCCGATTGCGGGACACGCCGGCCAGCTGAGCCCCGATTGAATTGATGGCCTCTGATTCTGCGGCCGGCCGCGGGCGCCCATTGGAGACGCCATCGGACCGAGCCGGTTGGCCACCTAAGGGCAGGCGCGCATAAAACGTACTGCCCCGACCGGGTTTGCTCCTGACTCCCACCGTTCCGCCTTGTGCCTCCACCATGGTTTTGGTGATCGCCAGGCCCAGGCCGGTGCCTTGGTACTTCTTGGCCGCGCTGGCGTCCAGTTGCTGAAATTGTACAAAAAGGCGCGGTATGTCCTCGGCGCGAATTCCGATGCCGCTGTCCTGGACTTCGATCACCAGCTCCTCGCCTTCCTGGCGTACCCGCGCCGCAACGCGTCCGCCTTTGCCGGTGAACTTCATCGCATTGGAGAGATAGTTGAACAGCACCTGCTTGAGCCTGGCGCGGTCCAAAAGCGGCGTGGTCACGTTGGGCCCGATCTCCGTTTCCATCCGAATATTGGGTCTTCTGCAAATCGTGTGGAAGGTTTTTGGCCGTTTTTAGATCTCCGGGAGCATGCAGGTAAGGATCTTAAGGCGCAGGTATTGCTCATCGCGCAGACCATAGGCACGGCGTTGAAGGACACGGATTTTGTTGTTGAG
>DASZGF010000213.1:0-1569 GCA_035939115.1 Binataceae bacterium (SeqCode) | reverse complement strand
GGAGGCAAAGCGGCTGCCATTCAAGCTGACATCGCCCGCGAATCCGACGTGCTTCGCCTCTTCGTGGAAGCTGAACGGCAGCTCGGGCCTCTGCACGGGCTCGTCAACAACGCCGGCGTTACCGGAGGTTTCGCGCGCGTTGAGGCCGTCTCTGCCGAAGCTCTCGCGCGCATGTTCGCCGTCAACGTCACCGGAGCGATTCTCTGCGCCCGCGAAGCTGTCAAGCGGATGTCGACGCGCCACGGCGGCCGCGGCGGCGCAATCGTCAACATTTCTTCGCTGGCCGCCCGCACCGGCTCTGCCGGCGAGTGGGTTCACTACGCCGCGAGCAAGGGTGCTATCGATACGTTCACCATCGGCCTGGCTCGCGAAGTTGCTACCGAGGGCATCCGCGTCAATGCGGTGGCGCCTGGCCTGGTCGAGACGGGAATTCACGCCGCCAACGGAGAGCCCGGTCGGCTGGAGCGCTTGAAGGGCACCATCCCGATGGGACGCCCCGGCAAGCCGGAAGAGATCGCTGAGGCCGTGGTGTGGCTGCTGTCGCCGGCGTCGTCGTATGTAACGGGGTCGATTTTGGAGGTTGGTGGAGGAAGGTGAGTGCTTCAAATTCTCCTATGCGCCCTCGCTCCTGTCATCCCGAGCGGGGTAACGCGATAGGTTAACCCGCTGAGGTGAGGACTTTTTTCGTTACGGTCTTGTCGTGGTGGAAATGCCTGTTGAGGCTGTCGGCATCGCAAGCCGGTACGCGGTCCTTCGACTGCGTTCGGCGGACGCCTCACTGCGCTCAGGATGACAATTTAAAAAGAGGCAGGGAAGGTCTTGGAATCCGGGCTTTCCCCCGCTCAGGATGACAATTTTAGAAAGGGACAGGGAAGCTCTTAGAACCCGGGCTTGCCACGGAACAGCATGACCAGCTCGATCACCAGGATCACCACGACCATCAACTCCAGCACAAATGCCCGGCTCTGATTGAACTGGTCAACCATGAAGTGATACAGCTCCTCGGCGGTCTTCAGCTTCTGTTGCACGAGGTCCTTGTAGTCGGGTACGCCAATCTTCGAGGCGGCCAGCTTGTAGAGGCGGGCCGAGAACATGTCGCTCAAGAACTTAATCGCGTTGTCGGCATGCTCGGTCAATTCGTCGACGTCGAGCAGCACCGTGTGCAGCTTGGTGGCGGCGCGGGCCGTGCGCCAGCGGGACCATAGGCTGGTGCCTCCGTTTTCCAGGAAGTCGTACACACCCTCCAGCTCGCGAGTCAGCAGCTCGTCATAATGACGGAACTCCAGCAGCTGAGAATTCGCATATTCCAGGAGCTGAATCGCCGTTTCGGCACCGGCCGCGGTGTCATAAAGAAATGCCGCATTCCAGCCGATTACCGTCAGATCGTTCGGATAATACGAAACCCGCCCTTGCAAAATCTCCTGCCGTTCGCTATCGGAAAGCTGCTGGGTCTCGCCGCGGACGATTTGCGCGATCTGATCGCCATGCCCCTTCAGCAGTTCACTGGCGCTCGGCTTCGCCGCGGTCTCGCGCACATGGAAGATGAAGTAGTCCTCGTGCAACCAGGTC
>DASZGF010000212.1:0-1950 GCA_035939115.1 Binataceae bacterium (SeqCode) | reverse complement strand
CGCTGCGATCTACGGGCGTCACCGCGTCACGGGCAAGGGCGTGCGCATCAAGGCCGGCGCGGCGCGGTCCTATTACATTGGCCTGGAGACCTCCATGCCCGCAGTTCCTGGTTACAAACCGCCGCTGAAGGCGCTGTGCGTTGTCCCACAGGGCATGGAGGAAGGCACAGAACTGCTGATCGAGGAACGCGAGTTCGGTCTTGTCACCGGCCGCGCGGCGGAATTCCGGTTCTTCTCCTCCTCGGTGCGAAGCGGCGACACACCGGGACAGATCCTGCCGAACGCCGAACGCGATCTTGAGGACACTGGCCTGCTCGAAATCGAGATTCCAGCGCTTCGCGATGTCCCGGTGGGGCAAGTTGTGCCGGTCCGCATGAACCCCGTCATCACAGAGCTCGGCATCCTTGAGCTTTGGATGAAGCATACGAACTCCGATCGCCGATGGAAGGTGGAGTTCCAAGTCCGCACTGAATAGGGCCCGATCTCGGAGGTAAGTCTTGACGAAGGCCCACGCCCGGTTCTCCATCGGTATTGATCTTGGCACAACCAACTCCGCCGTCGCATTCGCACCATTGGTCGGCGAGGGGACCCCGGAGATCCTTTTCGTCCCGCAATGGGAAAGCTTAGCCGGCCTGACGGAGCAGCCAACGCTGCCTTCCTTCCTCTACTTTCCGGAGGAAGCGGCCGCGGCACACTTTCGCGGCAGAGAGGCTGGGGATGGGCAGTGGGTCGTCGGCCGATTTGCGCGTACCAAGGCAAGCGAAACGCCCGGGCGGGTCGTCCATTCAGCGAAGTCCTGGCTTTGCCATCACGCCGCCGACCGGTCGGAGCGGTTTCTGCCTTGGGGATCGACAGATCTGGCGCGGGACCAGAAAATCTCACCGGTACGCGCCTCTGCACTGATTCTGAATTATGTGCGGGGGACCTGGAACAGCAGGTTTGCCCAGGCCGGGTTTGCGTTTGATGATCAGGAGATCACGGTTACCGTCCCCGCTTCTTTTGATGCGGCGGCACAGCGGCTTACGATTGCCGCCGCCGAGGAAGCCGGCTTTCCACAAGACGTGCGACTACTCGAGGAGCCGCAAGCTGCGTTCTATTGCTGGCTGGAGAAACACGACCCGGCACATGACTTATGGCAGCGGGCCGACAGTGTCGATACCGATCTGCGGCACGTGTTGGTCATCGATATCGGCGGTGGTACTTCAGATTTCAGCCTTTTCGAACTGCGCCTGAACGAGCAAAGCTCGATGCCAGACATCAAGCGCGTGGCGGTGAGCGAGCATATCTTGCTCGGCGGCGACAATATCGATCTTGCCATCGCACACATGGTGGAACCGCGGCTTGCCGGACCAGGCGGCCAGATTTCCGGCTCGCAATGGGACCAGCTCGTGGCCTCCTGCCGTAACCTGAAGGAGCATGCGTTCGCCGCAACAGGGCCGCCGGACGAGCGGTTTGTCGTTGGACTGGCCGGTCGCGGGTCAGGGATGGTCGCGGGGTCGCAGGCAGTAACGGTGAGGCGAGCGGAAATTGAGGGCGTATTGCTGGATGGATTCTTTCCCTTCTGTAACGCGGGGGCGCGGCCGTACCGAACACAGGGCGCGCTGAAGGAGTGGGGGCTTCCCTATCCCTCCGACGGCGCGGTGACGCGACATCTCGCCGAATTCCTGATTGATCGCCCACGCGTTGATGCGGTCCTGTTCAACGGCGGATCGATCCGACCACCGCTCCTACGCCAAAGACTCCGCGAGCAGATCGGAGTCTGGCAAGACGGCTTTGTGCCGCTGGTTCTAGAGAATGAGGAGCCGGACCTGGCGGTAGCGCGCGGAGCCGCACGATTCGGTGCTCTTCTCCACCAGCATTCGAGTCTCATCGCCGCTGGGGCCGCGCATGCGGTCTTTCTCGAAGTGGAGGGAACATCCACGACGGATGCTGAAACCGCACCTCCGTCTC
>DASZGF010000211.1:0-1512 GCA_035939115.1 Binataceae bacterium (SeqCode) | reverse complement strand
GAAATCGGTTTGCGCATGGCCGTCGGGGCCAGCCGCCGCGATATCCGATGGCAATTCCTGATCGAAGCCTTGATCTTGGCGTTGATGGGAGGGCTTGTGGGTGCGGTGTTGGGAGCCGCCGCGGCAGTCGCAATCGCATGGAAAGCTGGCTGGCCCATCCTGATCAGCCCATGGGCAATCATCTTGGCTTGTGGATTCGCGGGGTTCATCGGAATTGCGTTTGGCCTCTATCCGGCCCATCGGGCCGCGCGGCTTGATCCGATTGTGGCATTACGCTTCGAGTAGACGAAAGAGCTGAACTCTCATTTCCATCCTCTCTGTTAAGGTGATTTCGCGGCGACCAAAGACCTGGGACCCAATCTCTGGGGTCCACTGCCAATCCCGGACTACCTGCGCTGACGGCAACCGCTCGATGTCCTAGTCGGGTCCAGACTCGGAAGTGGTTAGCCGTTCGCAACGAGTCCGCAGTACCCCGCATAACCGACGTTGATGGATTTCGTGCAAAAATCATGAATTCTGCACAAAATGATTGACGTTGATTTTGCATGGGTTATTCTGTGCATAAATGACGTGCGAAATGGAGGCGGAAAATGGCGCTCTTGGGCTACGGGAGAGTATCGACGGACGGCCAGTCGCTGACGGCGCAAGTTGCCGAGCTCAAGGGGGCCGGCTGCACCGAGATCTTCCAGGAAAAGATCAGCGGCGCGAAGTCAGACCGCAAGCAGTTGGCTCGCCTGATCGCGCGCCTTGGTGACACAGACGTGCTGGTCGTGACCCGGCTCGATCGCCTGGCGCGGTCGACCAGGGATCTGCTCAATCTGCTGGGCGCCGTTGCCGACAAGGGCGCTGGATTCAAATCACTGCGTGATACCTGGGCCGACACCACTACACCGCACGGCCGGTTGATGCTGACAGTCCTGGGCGGCCTCGCCGAGTTCGAGCGGGAATTGATCCGCAGCCGCACCGGCGAAGGCAGGGATCGCGCCAAAGCGCGCGGGGTAGTCATGGGGCGCAAACCGAAACTGACCCACCACCAGCGTCAGGAAGCCATTGCGCGACGGGAAGCCGGGGAGCCGCTGGTGGACATCGGTCGCAGCTACAACGTCAGCCATTCCACGATCAGCAGGCTAGTGGGCGCGCCGTAGCGCAATCCCTGTTCCATCCTCCGAAGTGTCGCACGGAGATCAGTCATGGAAGCTAGATTTATCTATCGGAACCGGTCTGATGATCGGTTTTACGATGCGTCCACGCGAGAAATGCGCGGGGGTCCCGATAAGGTGATTGTTTATATCGATGGCATCCTTTGCGCGATGGATCGCGAGGCAAAGATCACCATACCCGTTTCGCGGTGGAAACTGATGGAGATCGGCTTGGCCTGTTTTTTGGCGGCGCTTAAGGGTAAAAGCGCGGCCTCTCGTTCGCTTGAGCCTGTGGCCCTTCCTCTACCATTCCCTGAAGCACTCCCCGAACCGCCCGCGGAAGCTACACATCAGGAGAGTTCCGAATCCCAAT
>DASZGF010000210.1:0-8530 GCA_035939115.1 Binataceae bacterium (SeqCode) | reverse complement strand
CCCATTGGTGGTTGGCGTATACGATATTCCGTAGGCATGATTGACGCCGTCTCTGTCCGTAGCGCCGGCCTCCGTGCCGGTTCCTTTTGTTCGGACTCAGGTCCGGCAAACCCTACCCGGCAGAGCCCTCGATATCCGGCCAGCGCTGGCCAATGTCGCCCACGATGTGTATCGTCTGCGGACATTGAAAAGAGCCGGCACGGAGGCCGCCGCCACGGAAAACAATCCAAGCCCGGCGGTTTTTGCCTTCCCCAAACTTAATTCAGGGCTAGCCCCGCGCTCGCGGCGCAAAACGTGCCTGATTTATTCCTGGAAGACCGTGATCTCCAGGTCCGCGTAGCCTTGGGTCCTTAGCGGGATGATTTTCTGGTAGTCGGGGTCGTTGTGCCATGCGTGGACGGCGGCCAGATCGGGAAAGCGCAGGACGGCGCCGACCGTCCACTTATGATGGCCGGCAAGTCCCTCAAGGCCGCTGCCGCGCGCTACCAACTGACCGCCATGCTTGGCGACGATCGGGCCGGCGCCGGTCTGATACTGCTTCATCTGCTCGGCGCGCTCCGGATTGGGTGTGCCCTGGACGATTACGATTACGCTCATTTTTGTCTCCTTGTGATGAGTCGATGGTGGGCGGCGACTGGTTATAGCCCGATTCCCTTGGCGACGCGTTCGTGATGCACGGCCGTGGTTCCCAGGCTGAGTTCGAAAGCCTTGGCGCGACGCGTGAAGAGTTGCAGGTCATACTCGCTGGAATACCCGATGGCGCCATGGACCTGGTGGGCATTGACAAACACGCGCCGGACCGCGTCGTTGATATAGGCCTTGGCCGCCGCCACATCCAGATCGGCGGGGCCACCCTGGTCCAGACGCCACGCCGCTTGCAGCGCCAGAAAACGGCACGCGTCGATATCGATCCGCATGTCGGAGCATCGATGAGCCACCGCCTGGAACGATCCGATGGGCCGGCCAAACTGCTCCCGCGTGCTGGCATGGGCCACCGAAAGGGACAGGGCCCGCTCCGCCAGCCCCACCGCGTAGGACGCCTGGAGGACCGCCGCATGATCCAGCGCCCGGTTGAGCGCGGCGCGGGCATCGCCCCCGGTTTCGAGCACGGAGGCTGGAGTGAACGTCACCTTATCGAAGCTGACATGGTAGAGCGGTTCGCCGCCGATTGCACGATGGCGTTCGCACTTGATCCCGGCGGCCGTGCGGTCCAGCGCAATCAACGAGAGTCCGGCACCTTCCAGCGTCGCCGCGACAGTTATCGTGTGGGCGTTGGCCGCATACGGCACCAGGATCTTCTCGCCGGAGATCCGCCAGTTTGTAGTAAAGCGCCGCGCCGTCACTTTGGTCTCGCTCCATTCGTCGCCGCCGCCCGGCTCGATCAACGCTATCGTGGCGATCAGGTCACCCTTGACCAGGCCGGGCAGCCATTGTTGACGCTGCCAGTCGCTGCCGAACCACAACAGCGGCAACGCGCCCAGGGCCACGGAGGTCAGCAGCGGCGAGGGGAAAGCCACGCGTCCCAAATCTTCGGCGACGATGGCCAGGTCCAGGATTTTTCCGCCGCTGCCGCCGTATTTCTCGGGCAGTGCCAGTCCCGGATAGCCGAGTTCGCACAGCCTGGACCACAAATCGGCGGAGAAGCCGCTTTCGCTCGCTTCTACCTCTCGCACCATGGCGCTGGGACATACCTGTTCGGCAAAGCGGCGCGCCGATTCGCCCAGCAGGCGCTGCTCATCGGTCAGAGTCAGATCCATTTTGACCTCGCGACGAATGGAGACGATTGCGCCAGCGCTGCGATGGCGAACCGACCCAGCGCGGCGACAACGACCGATAACACTCGCGTTGCGCTCCGACAAGAGATCCGCGCGTAAGCGTAGGGCCGGAGTGGTGGCCCTAAATCACTAAATCAGTGGGACAGGCGTCTCGCCTGTCGATGACGCGCGAGTCTTTTTTGCTCGCGCTACCGAATATATCGCCAGAGGGTTTAACAGCGGCCCAGGGTAGGGCAGCTAGTGATATGAATTCAAATTAGGTGGCGCGAGCAAGACGCTCGCACGGCACAGACAGACGAGACGCCTGTCCCACTGATTCGGAGGCCAGTCAGTCACAGGCTTCGCGCCGGAAGCGGCTCACAGACCGCTTCCGGAGCGACTCAAAACAGCCCTCGAAACCTAATGCGCCTGGGCTTCTTTTACGTTCTGCGAGGCCAGCTCTTCGTTGATCACCGACTCCATCTCGCTGGCGGGCTGGGCGCCGCTCATCAGTCGGCCATTGATGACAAACGTGGGCGTACCATCGATACCGGCTGCGCTGCCCTCCTGCTGGCTCTTCTTTATTTGATCCAAATGGAGGTCGCCGGCGGTGCACTCATCGAACTTCTTGCCATCCAGCTTCAGCTTGTCGGCCGTCGCCTTGAGGCCCGCCTTGTCAAGCTTGGATTGATCCGCAAACAGCGCGTCGTGGTATTCCCAATATTTGCCCTGGTCTCCGGCGCATCGCGCCGCCTGTGCCGCCTTGAGTGCGTTGTTATGCATCGGCAGGGGGAAATCCATGTACACCAGGCGGACCTTGTCGCCGTACTTTTTCTGCACTTCCTTGACTGAGCCCTCGGCGCGCTGGCAGAAGGGGCACTGATAATCGGAAAACTCGACGATAGTTATCGGGGCGTTGCTGGGACCGACCGAACCGGCGCTGTCTTCCATCGATACGTCGACCCGCGGCGCTTTGAGCATCACCTTGACGCCGGCGTCCTGGCGCAGTTTGGCGATTAACTCGGTGCGGGCCGCGCTGATTTTCTGCCGCTTCATGTACTGCTCAAGCGGCGCCTTGATCTTGTCGTAGGGCTGACGGATGCGCCCCTGGTTTTGATCGTAGAAGGCCTTCATCTCCGTTTCGGTCGGCGCCGGCGCCTTGTCCTCGACTTCGCGCTTTATGTAGGCGTCTTTACTGATGCCTGCCTTCTTGGCTGCCTGTTCGATCAGGTAGTCGTCGATGATATCGTCCAAGGCCCTTTTTTTGGCCGTGTACACCTGGCTCTGAATCGCACTGAGCTGTGGGCGAGCCTTCTCATCGACCTGGGCCTCGGTAATCTTCATCGAGCCGACGGTAGCCAGCACCGCGTCGCTGGAATCATTTGCCGTGGCATTGCCGACACGCGCCACACCCAGCGTAAAGCCAGCCGCCACGATCGACACGGACACAAATCTTATCAATATCTTTTGCATCTTCATCAATTGTTACGCTCCACTGTAACGATCGAAACCATACCATGCCGCAGGTCCTTTGTCTCTGCCCTCTCGACCATCTTTTGGCGGTTTAGGGAAGGCGGTACTTTCGTCCTCTTGACGCAGAGTGAAGGCAGGCATTGTATAAATAGTGGAGCATCAAATGTATCGAGCCAGCCTGATCCTGATTGTGGCCCTCGTCCTGAGCACGATGGGCCTTGGCAATGCGTCGGCGGCCGACGCCGGCGACGGATCGATGGACACCTTGTCCGCCTATCTCCATGGGCGCCAGATGCCGCTGGTGGAAGCACGGATGATCACCGACGGGCGCGGGGAGCGAAGCCTTCTGCTCTATGGTTTCGTGGCCACCCCATACGGCAAGCGTGACGCCGAAGATCAGGCCCGCGACTTCCTCGACGACCCGGACGTCGCCATCGTCAACCGCATAAAAGTCAAGCCGGAGTTGCTGACCCTGGGAACGGCCACAGACAACTCGAACGCCCAAGCTGGGGAGCAGCCCGCTGCGGATACTACGCAAGGCTATCCGGAGGACAACGCGGACCAGACCGCCACGCAGACGGAAGATTTTCCTGATGTGATCGGAGATCGGGAAGCTTATGCCAATCAAGAGCAAAACGATGCATTGCTGACGGGCAATGGAGCCCTGATCGGCGGATTACCGCTGGCCCTGGTGATCCTGGGGTCGGGCTCGATCTTTCCCCCTGTCATGCCGTACCCGATTTACTACAACAGGCTACCATCACCCTTTGGTTCTCCTCCGGTGGTGGTTTCCGCACCGCCGATTTTCGTAAGGCGTTCCCCCTTCGCCCCGCCACCGTTCAGGGGCTTCCCGCCCGCTTTTGGCCCTGGCATTTCACCTTTCCCGGCTGGCCCCGCTCCGATGTTTCCGGCTACTGGCGGCGCGCCGCCATTTGTCACCACGATCAATCCCGGATTCGGTGGATTCGCCAGACCAGGTTTTGCCGCCCATGGTGGGTTCGGTGGAGGGTTCGGCGGTGGCGGCTTTCGCAGCGGCGGATTCGGCGGTCGTCGCTAAAGCACCTGAGCTACGCAGGAAGGTCCTCCACGTCTCCTTCGTCAGCGCCGCGCGCCCGACGCATCGGCCGGGTACTCGCGGTCGTGATGGCGCTATGCTGCCTGCCCGGCTTCGGCACCGCATGCCACAAGCCGGCAGCGCAAGGTCCATCACTCAATGTTGCGCTGGCACTGTTTCCCGAAGAGGCGCGCCGTTACCAGAATTTTGCCGCCGGCTTCGAGCGTCGTTCCGGACAGCATCTCAATCTCATCGCCCAGAGCTATATCGATATCCTGCGCGCGCTTGAGGCTGAAGCCAGCGCCGGTCACGGACAACTCGACCTGGTCGAGTTGGATCTTGCAATGTTGGGCGAGGCGCGGCCGCACGTGATCGACGTCGATGACCTTGTCACTCCGCCCGCACGAAGCCTGTTTCCCCAGGCCGCATGGCGGGCTGCCACCAGCAACAACCGCGTCTTCTTCATACCGAATCGTTTGATGTGGCAGGCCATGATTTACAACCGGGTCGAAGTGCCCACCCCACCGGCCACGTGGGAAGAGCTGTCGGCCTTTGTGAAGGCCCATCCGGACAAGCTGGCGCTCAAGGGCGCTCTGTACGAGGGCGCGGTCTGCGACGTGATGCCCTTGATTTGGGCTGCGGGCGGAAGCGAACAAGACCCTGGCGCGCCCGGTTCGATGGCGGCGTTGGGCTTTCTGAGCTCGCTTGCTCCCAGACTGAATCCGCTGTCCGCGGTGTTTCGTGAGATGTCGGTGCTGGAAGCGCAGGCGCGCGGTCAGGTCTGGCTGCACTTCAACTGGCCCTTTGCGATGAGCTACCTGGCCGGCAAAGGACTGGCGCCGCAGATCGACCTGAGCGCGCCGATTCCAGCCGGACCCGACGGGACATTCACCGTGCTGGGTGGCGGCTACCTTGCGATTCCCCGTTCGGCGCCCCATCCGCGGGCAGCCCGCGAGTTTATCCAATATCTGCTGACTGCGGCGGCGCAGGCACGTCTTAGCCAGGAGCTCGGTTGGTATGGCTCGATCCCGCCGCCGCCCGGCAGCGAGGAGGCGCGGCTATACGCCGGGTTTTCCGCGATGAGAGAGCATGTGCGCGCCCGCCCCGCCGTCGTCGGCTATTCCGAGCTGAGCAATCGCTGGCAGCGCGTGATCCATGAGGTTTTGTTCGACAAAACGCCGCCCCCCGCCGCGGTCGCCGCGCAATGGTGAGCGGCGCCGCACTTGCACTTGATACTGGCGCGAAAAATAGTTAATTTTGCGACTCAGCTTAGGTTGATGACGGAATTTTAACTTCGTGCTTGTTTTGTTCTGCAACACGGCCCAGCGCTAGTCGCGCACAACTCCGAAGAAATGGCTGCCTGGGACCCGTTTTCCAGCCGGTCGTTCTTTTGGTTTGCAGAAGATCAGATCACAGGCTGGAAAGCCTGTCCCACGGCAGCCATCCAAATGGCGCCTGGGAGGGGGACCTGATTGTGAAACGAAAATATAAATCCACCTTTCTAATTTTCGCCATTCTCGGCCTTGCCTGGGCCGGATCGGCCGCCGCCGCGAGCGGGTTCCCGGGCGGCGTCAAAGAAGCGCTTGGGCCGGGCTTCAAGGCGGCGGCGAATAATCCTCTGCGCCCCCGCAACCATCCGGATAACGCCATCACCCGCTGGAACGAGATAGCGATCAACGCCACCGGACTGGATCATACGCCGGTAGCGCCCGGGGAGCACCGGATTTTTGGCGAGCAATTGGGGCCCGCACGAGCGAGCCGCGCAATGGCGATCATTCACATCGCAATGTTCGACGCGGTTAACGCAATCGCCGGCCGGTACCACAGCTACACCAATATTGGCCGCGCCAAAGGGGATACTTCGATTGACGCCGCCGTAGCGCAGGCGGCGCACGACACGCTCTGCGCGCTCTATCCTTCGCAAAAGCCGAGCTTCGATAGTCTGCTCGCCGAAGATTTGGAGCAGATTGACGATCACAACAAACACGCCAAGGCCAACGGCATCGAATTGGGAAAGCGCGCTGCCGCCTTGATTTTGGCGCTGCGCAACGACGATGGCTCGCAGCGCGCCGAGCCCCACATGGGGGTCGAGTTCATTCCCAGTGAACAGCCCGGGTACTGGCGCCAGGACCCGATCGGCAAAGGTCCGCTTGCGCTGGGCGCTTTCTGGGGCGAAGTCAAACCGTTCGTCATGGAAGCATCAGAACAGTTCCGGGCGCCGCCGCCCCCGCCCATGGACAGTCCCGAATACACCGCCGCTTACAACGAGGTGAAAGCGCTGGGCGGCGACGGTATCACAACACCGACGGTGCGAACCCAGGAGCAGACGGAAATCGGCACTTACTGGGCATACGACGGAACGCCAAGTCTCTGCGCGCCGCCCCGGCTATACAACCAGATATCCCTGCACATCGCCGATCAGATGGGCACGAGTTCGGACATCCCTGAACTTGCTCGGCTGTTAGCGCTGGTCAATGTATCGCTGGCCGACTCCGCCATCGCCGTATGGGAGTCAAAATACTTCTATCAGTTCTGGCGTCCGATCACCGGCATCCGCGAATCCGACATCGGCACAGGACCCACAGGCAAGGGCGACGGCAATCCCGCGACGGTCGGCGACCCGACCTTCACGCCGCTGGGCGCGCCGGCCAGCAACCTTACGGGACCAAACTTCACCCCACCCTTCCCCGCCTACCCCTCGGGCCATGGTGGCTTCGGCGGCGCGACGTTTGAGACTTTGCGCAAATTCTACGGGACGGACCGGATTGCCTTCACCTTTGTGTCCGACGAACTCAACGGTGTGACGCGCGACAACACCGGGCATGTACGGCCGCTGATCCCGCGCAGCTTCCAGTCGCTCTCTCAAGCCGAAGACGAAAACGGTCAGAGCCGCATCTATCTGGGTATTCATTGGAAGTTCGACAAGACGCAGGCCATCGCGCAAGGACGAAAAGTGGCTGACTACGTGTTCAAAAACGCTTTCACGCCGCTGCACGGCGAATAGTGTGACCCGAGCTCGCGCGCTCTGACCTGGTTTTGAAAAAGTAAATCGCCGGCCCGGTGACGTCCGCTTCGTTCTAAAAGCCGGCTGCTCTAACCTTCTTTCCTTCTGAAACGGACGATTTCACGTAGCCCAGTAAAGCAGGCGTGGTACCGTGCAGGAGTCTTTTGTTCCGATGGTGCAATACATAACACACACCAGTATATGGTAGATATAGGATGACAACAATTATACTCAAAAAGAAATAAGAATCAGAGCTAACCGGGTGTAGACAAAGGGGGGAATTTTCAATTAAGGTGCACTGGCTTGAATTCGGAGGATGAAGCTAGCCAAATGTTTTTCCGGGCTTCGAGCGCGAATCTGCCCATCGAGCCAGACCTGCCAACTGAAAAGTGCTCAATCCGATTTGATAAAATTGAAGTCCGAGTGCCTCGAAAGATTGGCAGTGGTGCTCCGAATTTTGGGCGGGGGTGTCACCTTTTCAATGCTCCCGGTGACCGGAACATGATGCATTTGGAGACAGATCATACCGAATGTTTCCAAACGAGTCACGAAAAAGCTCAACGTTCAACAAAATCCTTGACTTCAGCATCTGGCACCGATCGTGCGAATTGGCGAGTTCAGATTCAAGGCGATAGGGAGAGCTTAGTTTCATGCCCGAGGATATTTTAATTCCAACCCTGCACGAGCACGTGGCGGACGGCGGTCTGGACGATTTCGATAGCCTCGCCTGGCAACTCGCCACAATGCTATGCCGCCGTTGCTGGCATCCCTGGTGGATGCATGGCCACGGCCCTTTCAGGGTCCTTGTCGATCAGCCCGTCGCGCATCTTTTTGATGCGCTCTGATGATGCCGGGCTAAATCCCAGTTCATCCTCATAGAGGCATCCTCGCAACTGCCTTTTTCCTGACCATCGGCCGTTTAGCGCTACGGCTGGGCCGGTGGTTTTGATCGCGGCGCTGACGGCTGCGGGTGCCATCAAAGGCGTCCGCGGCCCAATAGCGCGGGCCGATCCTCTGCGGCAGTAAGTGTGGATACCCCGCGGCAGCGCGCCGGGCGCGTGGCGCTTATAGTCTTGACCCGCGTCCCAAGTCGGGCCACAGTTCTAACACTTTCGATCGGTAAGGAGTGTTGGTCCCGGGACGACTGCGCGCAAAAGCCGCATGCATAGACTAATAGTATTTGGTGTGGACGGGGGGACGTTGGAAATCGTGCGGCCGCTGGCTGCCCAGGGCCTGCTGCCCAAC
>DASZGF010000209.1:0-49951 GCA_035939115.1 Binataceae bacterium (SeqCode) | reverse complement strand
CCAAAGCCCACAAGGCCGCCAATACCGAAAATCTCTGGACCGTTGAGGAGGTATGCCACGAACCAGATTCCAACAATTAGAAACGCGATGCGGTATTGCCAACCGGGTCGAACCCTTTTCGGGAATCTGAACCAATCCTGCATCATAACGCGAGCGCGGCGGCGTGGCGCGGCTTCATGAAGGTAGCTTTAACCCTATCCGATGGCATCGTAAAGGCGGCTGGCTTCCATGGGGTTGGCTCAGTTCCGCTTATCGCATGGTGTCCTAATTTCAATTTCAAGGTAAGGGTGTCCGAATTCGGGCAGTGCCTGCGGTCGCGTCGGCCTTGCGTCGGCCGCGCGGATGGCGTAACGCAAGCGGCGGAGCCAATTGATGAGTTTGTTGAGCGACACAATCGCGGCCATCGAGCCGTTGGATGAAATCGCGGGCCTGGCGGCCGCGCGCCGGCTCGATTCCCTTACCAAGCCGCCGGGGAGCCTCGGCTATCTCGAACAAGTGGTGCGCCGCTACGCCGCGATACGCCACGATCCCGAGGCGCGGTCCGGCCGCGCGTCGATCCTCGTATTCGTCGCCGACCATGGCGTTGCGGACGAAGGCGTGAGCGCCTATCCGAAGGAGGTCACTGCGCAGATGCTGCGCAACATCGCGCGCGGCGGCGCGGCGATCAGCGTTCTGGCGCGGCATTACGGGTACCGACTCAAAGTGATTGACGTCGGCGTCGCCACCGATACTCGCGCCGAGGGTTTGCTCGGCGTGATTTATCGGCGTATCGGTCCCGGCACGCGCAATCTCATGCGCGAGCCGGCGATGAGCGCGGCCCATGCGGAAGCCGCCCTGGAGGCGGGGATCGAGACCGTGAAGGAAGCGGCGGCCGAAGGCAGCACGCTGATTGGAATCGGCGAAATGGGAATTGCGAACAGCACGTCGGCGGCCGCTTTGTTAAGTGCGATCATCGGAGTCGACGCGGCCCTAATAGCGGGACGCGGAACGGGTCTGGATGAGGGCGGACTGCGGCGCAAAGTGGAAGTTATACGGGCGGCGCAGGAGCGCCATCGCGCCAGTCTGTCCGACGGGCAACAATTGCTCGCGGCGCTGGGCGGATTTGAAATCGCGGCGATGGCGGGCGTATGCCTGGGTGCGGCAGCCCAGCGCGTGCCGATCGTGGTTGACGGTTTTATCGCCACCGCCGCCGCCGCCGCGGCCGACCGGATCGTTCCCGGCCTGGCCGCGCGGATGTTCTTCTCTCATCGCTCGGCCGAAGGCGGGCACGGAATTGCGCTCGAACATTTGCGGGCGCGGCCGCTGCTCGACCTTGACCTGCGGCTGGGCGAAGGCACGGGCGCCGCGATTGCCATTTCGATAATCCAGGCGGCGTTGGCAATGTTCCATGAGATGGCGACGTTTGCGGGCGCCGCAGTGGCGGAAAAACTCTAGGCATATGAGCGCCGATGGCCCCGATCGTGACGCTGGTGGACGCCGGTTGCTGGCCGGCTATGTCACCCGCCTGCTGCTGGCGACGAGCTTTCTGACCATTATGCCGCTTGGTCCGCGCAACGCGGCGTCCGAAGATGATTTGGCCGGGTCCTTCGGCCTGTTCCCACTGGTCGGGTTTATTATCGGTGCGGCGCTGGCGCTGGAAGACTTCATGCTGGCGACGCTGTTCGGCATCGCGATCAGGTCGGGCTTGATCGTCATGACCCTGGTAATCGTGACCGGCGGGCTCCATCTCGACGCGCTCGCCGATACCGCCGACGCGCTGGGAGCGGGGACCGATCGCGAGCGCGCCCTGCGTATCCTGCGTGATTCCAGCGTTGGCGTGTTCGGCATGATCGCGGTTTTGTTCTGGCTGGGCCTGCAATGGACCGCGCTGGCCACGCTGCAAGGCCGCACGCGCACTGCCGCCATCTACCTGGCGCCGGGCCTGGGCCGCTGGGCGATGGTCGCGGTGGCGGCGGGGATCGACTATCTGCGAGCAGCGGGCGCCGGTTCCTTTCTCAAGCCGCAATGGAGCCGGTTCAATCTGCGGATTGCCAGCGCAGTCGCGATCATCGCGCTGATCCCGGTTTTCTCATCGCATGCGCGGGCGGCCGCGGCGGCGGCGATTGTAGTGGCGTTGGCGGCGCGATGGTTTTATCGGCGATGGCTGGGGGGCGTGACCGGCGACCTGATCGGCGCCGCCGGCGCGATCGCGGAACTGGCCGCGATGCTGGCGATGGCGGCGCGCATTCCCTAGCAGGTGCTGAAAAAGTAGCTTCCGGGAACGCAAGCTTGGTTTTCCTTTCTACGAAACGTTTAAAGTTAACATAGCTGTCTCCAGGCGTTTGCGCGTCGCTCCTCTTCGTGATAGCCGTGCCTGCACGGCGGGGGGACGCCAATGTCACTATCCATATACTTTGCCGGCCTGTGGCTGCTTCTGACCGGGGCCATCGGTTGCGCCGCGCGCCATGATTACACGGCAGACGGTCAACGCCGGTTACACCCACAAACTGCGGACACGTACGAAAGCAGACTTCAGCAGCAGGCGGCTCAGGCCACCGCATCTTTAGGCGACCGGCCGGAGGTTCGCGATGAAGCTCGTAAAGCGGCGGGTGTCTTGAAAGGGCTGATTGTGCAATTGCCACAGTCAAATCCGCAGGTAGCCTATGCATTGACGCGGGATATAGCCCAACTCAGTAGCAATCTGGATGCGATCGCCGATAGCCACAACGATCAGGAATTCACCACGGCTGTATTTAGCATGTGCGAACCCGAACCGATGCAAGCCTCTGCCAGGGTGGGTCCATTGCTAATCGGCCTCGGGGTGCGGATGAGAGCCAATCCTCCGGAAAACGCTCCGATCGATAAGGTGACTAGTAGGGCGCAATATTTTGACCGCCTGGGCGAGACCCTCTTTAGAATTCCGCAACAGTGCCGGCTCGCGCGGCAAGCAACCGCCCAGATCAAACCTCAGGTCCAGGCGCAAGATGACCCTGAGAACCCGGCTCCAAAGATTCAGGCCAGGCGGCACCACGAGGCAACGAATATGCTGCTTTGTATTGCCGGAGGCATGCTGGCGCCGAGCCCATACCGCTATCCTATCGGCCCCGCGTCAAGACTCGGACGCGGGCTTGAACAATGTGAATAGCCTGACGCATATCGCGCCTTTGACGAATGAGCGCTCTGGTCGCCCTCACGCGCCGTGTCGAGAATTTACCGAGGACGCGGCCAGTCGATCTCCGTAACAATTACAGGGGCACACAACGTCGCTGGAAGGAGAATTGGCCGTTTTTCGAGTGTTTTACGAGACCCGGAACTGGCACGGCATGTGCGATATCAGCCGATAGCTCAACTAAAGAGGTGAATACCTATGAAGCTTACCCGCGTATGGATTTCAGCGGCGGCTTTTGCGGTGGCTTTCGGAGCCGCCGCCAACGCATGGCCCCAGTCAGTGTCGGAGTCGGACACAACTACCACTACCACTGCACCCGTGGCGCCCAGCGTTAGCAGCGAAACGGTGACGCGCAAGGTTGTAAATCCGCCGCCTGTCGTGGTCAATCCGCCGTTCGAGACCGATACCACCACTACCAGGACGGAGAACATGGTGCCGGATCGTCCCGCTCCGAGCGTTCAAGAAAAGAAAGAGAGCAACACCACCTTCGGGCCGCTTGGTGTGTCGCATACCGAGAAGAAGGAAAAAACCGAGGACGCTGACTAACGATCAAGGGTAACCGAAGATCGAGAGCGTGAAGTAAAACGATGGCCGTCGCAACCGCGGCGGCGGGAGATGAACCGATGAAAACTCCAAAACCGATCGCTTTAGCGCTTGTGGGCGCGAGCGTTTGTCTGACACTGACAGGCTGCTTTTCCTACACCAAGGAAACCAGCCACACGGCAACGCCGGCGGTGGAAGTGCCGGTTGAACCGCCGACGGCCACCAGTTCCACCACGACCACCACTACGACCGATAACGGCGATCTGCAAAGGCAGCACACGTCGGTCACTACTTACCCGTAACGATGCCCTTCGGAAGCCGCGAATCCTGCACTCGAACACCTGAGCCTCAATTCGCGACCGACGGACGCAAACACCTGATAATCCAGCGCGTTCCTTCGGCGGCCTCCGACCCAAGCACCGGCCCGGACCAGACCCCGGGCCGGTGCACCTCCTCCGCGCCTGCTTCCAAATCTCGTTCTCTGCCTAATTCTCTCCGCCTGAAAGTGGGAGAGAATTACAAGCAGAAAACTGAAAAATTGCATAAAAGTCCTGATCTCCCTGTGAGAGAGATCAGACAGATATAGCAGGCTTCGGCAATCTGCATTCCGCAGCCTGCTGCGCAAAGTGCTCAGCGATACACACTCACGACGGACGGGAGATTTTGCTCTTGGGAACCGGCAGGCCCGCAACATCAGTTCGAGTCTTGTACACGGTGCCGGCCTGACCTCCGCCTTTGGCGCAGACGACGTAAAGATCGCGCAGGTCGCGCCCGCCGAAGACCAGCGTGACCGGTTTTTTGGTTGGCGCTTCGAACTGTCGATCCAGCGCGCCGTTACTCTTGAAACGGATGATCATCCCGCCGAACAGCGCGGGCGCCCATACCGCGCCCTCCGCGTCCACCGCCATCCCGTCGGGCCATCCCCATGCTTCCTCGAAGCGGGCAAAAATCCGCTGATTTTTCAGAAGGCGATCTGCCGTGACGTCGTAGGCGAAGATGACTCTGGCGAAAGCGTCAACGTGGTAGAGAGTTTTGGCGTCGGGGCTGAATCCCATCCCGTTGCTTAATTCCAGACCGCCTTCCCAAGCCAGCGTCACCTTGCCGTCGGGATCAATCCGATAAACATCGCCGGGATCGGTTTCGCTCAGGCCGTCGGGTCTTTTTCCGGAGCGGGGATTGGTGCTGCCGACGAAGACGCTGCCGTGGCTGTCGACTGTCAGGTCATTGAAGCCATGGGTAATCTTGCCCGGATACTTCTTGAGGATGTCGGTGAGCTTGCCGCTTTTGGAATCCCAGTAGGCGACGCTCGGCCCTGAGACAATCAGACCTCCGTCTTCTGTAAACGCCATCCCGCCCACGCTCTTGCGCTCTTTGGAGATCACGGTTTCAGGCTTCCCGCCCGGAGCGACGCGAAAGACACCACCGCCGGTGATGTCGGAGAAGTAGACGACTCCGTGGTCGTCCACCCGAGGTGCTTCCAGCAACCCGAAACCGGTTGCCACCGCTTCGTATTTCATCGGTTCCACGATTTGCTCCTTGATGATGTGCGCGCTTTTAACTGCGAGCAGCGCGTGCTTGGTAAATCCGGTCTACTGAAACTTCGACACCAGCTTCTCGTGGACCTTGCGCAATGCGCCCAGCGAATCGCGCGCGACCAGGTCGGTGGAGGGCAGCACGCGCTCCACGCCCGCCTCTTCCAAACGGCTGATGTCATCAGCCGTCATCCCCTGCCATTGGGCGCCGAAGGTAATCTCCAGCGGTTTGACCCGCTGGTAGCCCTTTTCGATTTGCCGCAGCTTTTTGATCAGCGCCAGCGCGTCGTTGAGGTTCTTGGACAGTCCGTACCATCCGTCGCCCAGACGGGCGGCGCGTTTCATCGCGGGCTCGGTATTGCCGCCGATGATGTAGGGCGGATGGGGCTGCTGGATCGTTTTGGGCGAGAAATAAAAATCCTTTGTCTTGACCGTCTTGCCCTCATAGGCGGGCACTTCCTGGGTGAACAGCGCCTCCATTAGCTTGAGCGCCTCATTGTTGCGCCGCGCGCGGTTGTCCCACTCCTCGCCCACCCACTCGAACTCCTCCTTGCACCATCCGACGCCGATTCCCAACAGGAAACGCCCGTTGGAGAGCTGGTCGAGCGAGGCGACCAGCTTGGCGACAACAAACGGATTTCGCAGCGGCAGAATGTAAACGCCAGTGCCGAATTTGATCTTCCTGGTCACCGCCGCAAGGTACGCAAAGACCATCAGCGGTTCGTGAATCGCGGAATCGGCGCGAACCGGCGGTAGCCCTTTCGGATCGTAGGGATAGGTCGATTTGAACTCAGTCGGGAAACCGATATGTTCGCCCATCCAGGCCGACTCGAAGCCCAGTTCTTCCGCCAGGCGGGCGTTAGCCGCCAAGTCCTCGCCCCGGCGTTGCCACAAAAAAGCACCAAATTTCATCATCGTTTCTCCTTCCAGAAGGCTCGCTTGAAACCTGCGCCACTGAGGTCATTGCGGACGGCGCCATCGAACATCGAAGATGGCCGTCCGCATGGTGGGCCAATCGTGCGCCATTTGAAAAAAGAGCGCAACCGCGCGAGCCGGCCATGTGCGGTCACGACCCTAGTGATTGCGTTGACCAGAATATTCTGACCGATTACGCTCCCAACTTCTTTCCCTATCAGGCAGTGTTTTGGCGGATGCCGGCTGCAAATTCAACGAGACGTGGAGGTCAGGTGGAGCATTACGACGAGATCATTGTGGGCGCGGGATCGGCGGGCGCCGTGATTGCCGCGCGGCTGAGCCAGACGCCGGAGCGCCAGGTGCTGTTGCTGGAAGCTGGGCCGGATTATCCCAGCGTTGAAGAAACGCCCGAAGATCTCCGCGATCCGTGGATTTCACTGGTCGCTCATGATTGGGGTTTTAACGCTACCGGAACGGCGGGGCGCGAGTTTCCATATCCGCGCGGCAAGGTTACCGGCGGCTCATCGGCGGTCAACAACGCGGCGGCGATGCGAGGACTGCCGCCGGACTTCGATCGATGGGTTGAGCTGGGCAACCCGGAATGGAGTTTCGGGCAGGTTCTTCCCTACTATCGAAAGCTCGAGCACGACGCGGACCGGGATGGCGACTTTCATGGCCGCGGCGGCCCCATTTGGATCGAGCGCCCGAAACATCTGCAGCCTGTGAGCCGCGCGTTCATCGACGCCGCCGGGGCGATTGGATGCTCTGAGGTTACGGACCTGAACGATCCGGCGGCGATCGGGGCGGGCCCGGTGCCGCACAATATTCGCCACGGTATCCGGGTCTCGACCGCGTTGGCCTACCTGCTTGAGGCGCGCTCGCGTCCCAACCTCACAGTGCGCAGCCGATGCCTGATCAATCGGGTGCTCATCGAGCAGAACAGGGCCGTCGGAATCGAGGCGGACGCGGGTGCCGGCGCCGAACAATTTTTTGGCCGCCGGGTGACGATCTGCGCGGGTGCGATTGGCACCCCAGCCATCCTGATGCGTTCTGGAATCGGGCCTCGCGCCGAACTTGATCGTTTGGCGATCCCGGTTGTGGTTGATTCGCCCCGTGTCGGGGCGAACCTGATCGATCATCCCGTGATCATGGTGGTCGCGCGCGCAAAGACTGCCGTCGAGCACGACCCGGCGGTGTTTTGGGAAGTCACTTTGCGCGGTAACGCGGGCGGTTCGGCGCGACCACACGAAATGATGTTCCCACTGCTTAGCGCATACAGCGATAAAATTCTGAGCGACTACTTTGGCGCGCCGGGCCATCCGGTGGTCGCGCTGTGCCCGGCGCTGCAGCAACCACGCTCACGCGGCACAATTACCCTGGCCAGCGCCGACCCGCGGCAGGCGCCCCAAATCAATCTCAACATGTTCAGTCATCCCGACGACATGCGCATCGTGTCGGAGGGGATGCATATAGCGCGCTCCCTGCTGCTGCGCCCCGAACTGTCCGCTTACATCGATCGGATCGTGACGCCCGACGAGCAAACCTTCAGCTCAACGCAAGGGATTGCGGATTACATTCGGGCCAATTGCTATACCGGCTACCATCCCGTGGCGACCTGCAAAATGGGGCCTGAGCACGATCGCGATGCAGTCGTCGATCAGCACGGCAGGATTCGCGGCGCCAGCCAATTGCGCATCGCCGACGCCTCGATCATGCCCAATATCGTTAGCGCGCCGACCAACCTGACCTGCATAATGATCGGCGAGCGCATCGCGGACTGGATGTGCGAGGAGACTGACTGAAGCGACAGCGAGCAGGGCCCGGATACTTGGCGTGCGTCTCGCATCCGGCGTGTACCCCAAGATCCCAGGTTGCAAAGTGCCTACAACATTGGCGCGCAATCGCTTTCTGTTCCCTCTCCCAAGATAAGGAGAGGGAACAGAAAAGAGCCTCTGCGCCAATGCGTACCTACGCTCGGAGAACAATTATTTTCGTTTCGACTAAGGTAAGCAGAGAGGGATCGGAATTATTCGGCATTAACGCGGGATAAGCGGCAGGATCAGGCGCGAGGGGTAGCGGCTGTCGTGGAACACGGTCTGGATGGCGGGACGTGTTTCGGCGTCGGCGCCCAGCTCGTGGCCGGTGTTCTGGTTGCGGTCGTAGCGCGGGAAGTTGCTGGAAGAGACTTCCAGGCGCAGGCGATGGCCCGCTTTGAACACGTGGCTGGTTGACCACATGTCGATGGTGTACTCGTAAACTGCGCCAGGCTTAATCAGGGTGGGAAGCTCCAGCGAGTCGCGGAAACGCGCGCGCACCACGCCCTCCGCGATGTTCTGCGCGTAACCGTCGGGCCGCACATCGATCAACTTGGCGGTGAAATCGGTATCGGGGGCGGAGCTGGCAGCGAACAGCTTGAGAACTACCGGCCCGGTCACTTCGAGGTCCTTCTCCAGCGCCTCGCCGGTGTAAACCAGCACATCCTCGCGCTGCTCGACCGCAGCCTGATTGCGCACGCCGGCGCCGGGGCCGATATAGGTGCCGCCGCAAGTCGGCACCGGATTTAATGGATCATAGATGTATTTGTCTGTGGGCTCCGTTTCCGCCGCGGTCATCGAAAGCCGGCCGTCGCCACGCAGGCTGTTGGCCTGGCCTCCGCTGGACAGATAGACGGGCGTGAAGCGGGTGCGGGCCAGCGGCCATTCGTTTTCGTCACGCCAGGCGTTGTCGCCCATCACGAAAATCCGCACGGGCGGCTCCTCGTCCACACCATTGCGGATTCCTTTCAGATGATAATCGAACCAGCGCAACTGGATCGCATGCAGATCGATCAGTGCGGCGGGGCCGAAATCGATCTCGCCGGTGCCGCGCGAGGTCGGCGCCGAGTAGGGCACCAGATGCGACCACGGACCCATCAGCAGGCGCTGGCCGCTACGCGCCGCTTCGCTCATGGCGCCCTGGCGCAGCAGGGTGAACATCTTGACCGTGTCGTAGGCAAACATGTCGTACCACGAGCCGACGTGCAGCACCGGCGTCGCTATGCCATGGGAATGCCGGCCCAAATCGGCGGCCTGCCAATAGGGGCCGTAACGCGAATTCGCCATCATGTCGGCGCAATAGGGCGCGCTCTCGCGCAGCCGCTCACCCCAGTCGCTAAGCGGCAAATGGGTGATGGCCGCGGGCGTCAGCGGCGAGCGGATGTCGGAGGGATCGGTCAGATACTGCGCGATTGCCGGCCATCGTTCATCGAAGCGTCCCTGACGCATCAGCGTCTCGCGCGCCATCATGATGAAATACTTGAGCCGGTAAGCCAGTTCGAAGACGCCGCGGCGCCAGATCGAGTTCTCGAAGTAGCTGGTCGATCCCGATACGGGGCATAGCGCCATCAGATGGGGCGGGCGGGTGGCCGCCATCCCGTACTGCACCACCGCCATGTAGGACTGCCCGACCATCCCCACGCGTCCGTCGGACCACGGTAGTTGCGCGGCCCATTTTATAGTGTCGTAGCCGTCGGCGGCCTCGCGCACGAAGGGATAGAACTCGCCTTCGGAAGCGAAGCGTCCGCGCGTATCCTGCACCACCACGACATATCCGCGCGGCGGGAAATACGCCTTTTCGGTCAGCGCATTGTCGGAGCCCTTGTCATAGGGCGTGCGGATGACCAGCACCGGAAAGCGGCCGTCCGCCGCCGGGCGATGAACGTCGGCATACAGAGTCACGCCGTCGCGCGCGCGCATCGCCAGGTTCTTTTCGACCACGATCGAATACTTGGCTTCGCTTGACATCAGCACCCCGGATTAAGGCGGAGCATCGCCCCATTCGCCCATCAAATATGGTCCGTTGCCCAATGTATCGGCAAGCATGAAGCTATCGTGTTGGACAAAATGCCTGCCGAGGGAGCATTCTTTGTTTATCTGCTGGATACGATTGATAACCGGAGACGTATGACATGGATCTACAATTAAAGGGCAAGACCGCATTGGTCCTTGGCGGCAGCAAGGGGCTGGGCCGAGGCATCGCGGACGCGTTGGCCGGCGAGGGGGTTGCGGTGGCGATGCTGTCGCGCGGCAAGGAAGCGCTGGACAAGGCGGCGGGCGAGATCGCGGCGCGCGGCGGCCGCGCGATTGGTCTGTCCGCGGACCTCGGCCAATGGCCGTCCGTCGAAAGCGCGGCCAAGGCGGCGCGTGAGCAGCTCGGACCGATCGATATCCTGGTCAACAATTGCGGCGGTCCCATGCCGTCGCGCGCGGCCGGTATCGCGCCGGAGGCATGGGAGGAGCACTTTCACGCGATGGTGCTGGTGTTTATCCGGCTCACGGATTTGCTCCTGCCTGACATGCGCCAACGCAAGTGGGGCCGGATCATCAACGTCGCCTCGGAAAGCGTCATCCAACCGATACCGAACCTGGCGCTTTCCAACACGCTGCGCGGCGCCGTGGTCGGATGGGCCAAGACGCTGGCCGGCGAAGTCGCGGCCGACGGGATCACGGTCAACACAATGCTGCCGGGCGCGTTCCAGACCGACCGGGTGGTTCAATTCCAGAAAATGGCCTCGGAGCGCGAGGGAATCACTCCCGAGGAGTCCCAGCGGCGTTCCGTTCGCGCCATCCCGGTGGGCCGGATGGGCCAACCGTCGGAGTTTGGCGCGGCCGCGGCGTTTTTAGCCAGCCCGCTGGCGGGATATATTACAGGTTCCATGATTCGCCTGGACGGGGGATCAATCCGCTCGATTTAGTTTCTGAAGTAGGGCGGGCGTCCCTGCCCGCCACGGGGGGCGAATCGGAAATCACGGGCACCGAGGCCCGCGTCACTGAGAGTAACGGCACCGAGGAGGCGAAAATGGTTCAGGTCACAGAACTGGGTTACATCGGAATCGAAGTAAGCAACCCCGAGGAATGGAAGACCTTCGCCACCGAAGTGCTGGGCCTCGAAATGGCGGTCGACGACGAGCCCGACCGCTGCTACCTGCGGATGGACTACTGGCACCATCGGATCGTGATGCACGCGGGGCCGGGCGATGATCTGGCGTACCTGGGGTTTCGTGTCGCGGGCGGCGAGGAATTCCGCGAGATGCAGCGGCAACTGGCCGACGCCGGGGTGGAGTTTCGAGTCGGTTCGAACGAAGAAGCCGCCGAACGCCGCGTGCTCGAAGTGATGAAGCTGACCGATCCCGGCGGTAATCCGGTCGAGATCTTCCACGGCCCCGAACTCCAGGCCAACAAGCCGTTCCATCCGGGGCGCCGGATGCATGGGCGGTTCAAGACCGGGGCCGGCGGACTGGGGCACTGCATCATTCGCCAGGACGATGCCAACGCCGCGTATCGATTCTACGCCTTGCTGGGGATGCGCGGCGGAGTCGAATACAAGATGCAGATGGGCAAGCATATGGCGCAGCCGGTGTTCATGCATTGCAACGACCGGGACCATACGGTGGCGTTTTTCGACCTGGGCGGCGGCAATGGACCGCGTCTCAACCACATCATGCTGGAGGTGGAGAACTTCGACGACATCGGTCTGGCCTATGAAATCGTCACCGAGCGCAAGATCCCGCTCATCATGGCACCGGGCAAGCATTCCAACGACCAGATGTATTCGTTCTACTTCAAGAATCCGTCGGGATGGGCGTTCGAGTACGGCTGGGGCGGCCGTCCCGCCACCTATCAGTCGGAGTACTACACGAAGGATATGTACCGGCAAAAGGCGCCGGCTAATAGCCCGGAGCCCAAGCGCTAGAGCGTCCCCGTGAACCGGTAATTCTCAAACCTATGGCAGAGTCTCGCGAAGTCCCTGTGCCCCGTCCAAAAGCTACTTGGGCAGAAATCGTAACACTGGTAGTACTTTCTCTCACGCTGATAGTGGTAATCTGCTACACCCGAATTAACCAAGGCCTATTCGTCGCTAGCACCAGACCTTATGTTGTCCCTCTTTGCCATAGCGATATGTTCGGTACGAAGGATGCCAATCTCTGGTACAAGGAACGGATGCCGCTTCGGATGGGTGTCACGCTAAAGAATTTTGGCAGATTACCAGCGGATGCGAAGGTTTGGTCGGTTGTTACCTATTCAACCACATTCCGTGAACGTGCGGAGTCATTTCCCGAGCCACCAGACCATATTACCGTTTGGCCCGTGCCAATCGATGCTAAGTCCTACGCGCTTAGCCAACCACTGAGCGCCGCAGACGTTGACTCTGTTCGACAGGGAGTCGGGTTCATCTATTTCGCCACCAAAGTGCAATACGGAGAAGAAGTGCGGCATGGGGGATTCGAAACCATTGTTTGCAGGGAGTATAAACTAAAGGAAGCGACAAACATCACGCCCAACAATGTACCCCTTCCGCTGCCAAGACTGTGTCGCGACCCCAAATCTAACAACGCGGATTAGAGTGCCCCAAGCTAGGGCCGCACTTTCGCAACTCGACCATTTGTCGCTGTTGTTCCCAATAAGGATCTGGGTCTATTTCCCGCCGAAGATCACACCGGACTCGCGCAGGCTTGCGATGCGCTTTGCGTCGTAGCCCAGTAGGCGCGTGAGAACATCATCCGAATGTTCTCCCAGCCGCGGGGCGGGCGTTATGGTTGGGGTCGCGCCGTTGAATTTGATGAACGGGGCGGCCTGTTCGACCGCGCCGATTTCCGGATCGTCCACGACGACCAGGAAATCATTGGCGAGCACCTGGGGGTTGTCGAACATGTGCCTCATATGCGGAACCGCTGAGACCGGAACGCCGCTGGTCAAAAGTGATTGAAACAGCGCTTCGGAGGGATGGCTCGCAAAGTAGGCCGCCAGCGCTTTGGCCAAATCGCCGTCGGGTCCTTCATCGCCCGCCTGCTCGAAATCCATCGCGGAGTGGCGCGGGAGGCGCGAGCGCAGCGCTTCCCACGAAGCAGCATCGGACACCGAGATGTATAGCCACTTGCCGTCATGACATTGATACACGCGATGGAGCGCGGCGGGGCCGCGGGATTCCGGCGCGCCATTATCCAGGTTGGGACGTTCGGGGTAAAACACGAACTCGCCCGCCTGCAGCGCCATCACCGCCTGGATCAGCGTGGTCGCGCAATACTGCCCCTGACCTGTTGCCTGGCGCGCCCGCAGCGCCAGGATACATCCGAGCGCCGACAACGTGGCGGCGCCATAATCGGCGACCGCAAGGGTCATATAGATGGGATGCTTGGGTGAATCTCCGTTGCCCTGGTAGCCGGTGCCGCTATGGGCCGCCATGGTACCGGAAACCGCCTGGGCCAGCGGGTCGAGGCCGGGGCGGTCGTAGTCGGGGCCGCTGCTGCCGAAACCCGTCACCGACATATAGATCAGACGCGGATTGACTGCGCGCAGCCGCTCGTAATCGATACCGAGAGCCTGGGTGCGTCCGGGCCGGAAATTTTCGACGAAGACGTCGGCCTTGCGCACCAGGTCGTACACGATTTCAAGACCCTTGGGCGACTTGAGGTCCAGGCCGAGTCCACGCTTGTTCTGGTTCCATGCCCGGAACCCGGTCACATGACGTAGCGAGTCGCCGTCGGGCCCCTCGATCTTGATAACGTCGGCGCCCAAGTGCGCCAGCAGCATCGGACCGAACGAACCGGCGATGTAACTGGAAAAATCGATCACCGTCACGCCCGCCAATGGTCCCTCGCCGCCACCCCCCGACTCTGGCCGCGCGGCGGCGCGCGTAATGTTCTTGCGCTCGCGAGCTTCAGCAAGCAGCGCCGGGAGGGTCGGATTGGCGGCGTTCACGGCGGGCGCCGGACCCGCGATTTCGCCCGGCGTTGCGCTGAGGTTTATCGGCAGGCCCATCTGGAGGGTCGGACCCAAGGTAGGATCGACGACTTCGCGACGCATCCCCAGATGGAGCACCTGGGGATCTTCGAGGAATCGATCGCGGGTCAGCACCGGCGCGACCGGCACCTGGCTTTGCAGGATTCGCACCCATTCGTCGCGCGTGCGCGCGAGGAAAGCCTTCTGGAGAACATCCTTGAGCTCCTGGGTGTGCGCTCTGGGAACCTGCCAGGGAGCTTTGTTGAAGCGGGGGTCATCGAACAGCGCAGGGAGCCCGATCGCGGCCGCCAGCCGCTGGCAAAAGCGCACGCTGGTGCAATCCACCATCAGATACTGTCCGTCCGAACCTTTATACAAATAGATGACCGCATACGGACCCAGCGGATCGGTAGGTCCCGGCTGCGAGATGCTAACGAGCTGCGGGTTGCGTATGAAATCGCCGCTTTGCAGCGCCATCGCAGCGGACAGCAGCGATACTTCCGTAGGCTCGCATCCCGCGCCGTTATCCCGCGCAATCAGTCCGGCGGTGGCGGCGGCCGCACCCAACAATCCCGCCTCATAGCTGGGCGCCGGGAACGCGGTCACGACCGGGTCGCCGCTGCGCGAAATCTGAGTGCCAAAGATTCCGCTCCAGGCCCGCACCAGGTCGTCCTTTAAGGGCAGTTCGGCATACGGGCCGCGGCTACCCAGGGGCGGCATCCGGAGCGCCACCGCGCCGGGTTTGATGCGGCGAATAGAGTCCTGATCAAGGCCGAGGGCACGCGCGCGAGCGGGCGTAAATCCGCTCACCACCACGTCGGCGAGTTTCAGCAGTTCGTGGGCTTTGCCCAAATCGGCCGGCGAATCGAGGTCCAGGAACAACGCCTGCTTGCTGCGATTGAGTACGTGAAAATGGGGAGTGCCGCGGGCAGGATCGCCGTGGGGCGGTTCGATCCGGATGGTCCTGGCACCATACTCGGCCAGCAACATCGCGGCGTAAGCGGAGCCGAGGTGACCCGCGAACTCGATCACCGTAATTCCATCCAGAGGCTTGGCCATTCGATTATCCTCTATGCCGTCATCAATCCTGATCGCGCGTCGGCGGGCATGATCGCACAAAATCCCGCGCAACCGGAAATCCAATCAATCAATGGCCGGAGGCGACATCAAACTTCTCGTATAAAGTGAGCGTGGTCCAGCGTCCTTTGGTGTAGTTGAAACCGCGCCCTATCCATAGCCGATGGAGACGCGCGCGAGCTTCGCTCCTGGCGATAAACTCCGGCTGGGCGTCGTCGCTGATCAACACCGCGCGGGGGGGAGCGTCGAGGAAGCGCACCGCGGAGGCTGGATCGGTCAAAATTATATGCGGCCAGAGATCGAAAACCAGGCTCGGCTCTTCGTAGCCCACGGCTGCAACCTCTCCAATACCGCGGCTGGCGATCGCGGTAGAAGCTTCACGGCTTAGATAAAGGTTGTGGAACCCAGGGAGAATCCAAAGTTTTAGCGAAGCGAAACTCAAGACCACCGCGAGGACGCTTAACCACGGCGCCTGCGTCAGCCGGCCTTTCCATGCCAGGGTGGTGCAGGCGGCCGCGGTTGCCAACGCCATTATAGTCCAAAGGACGACGGCAGGCCCGATTCTCTCCCCCAGCACGATCGCTCCCACCGGTACAGCCAATACCAAGGCGACGGTGATAATCATCCAAACTACCGCTTGCAAGTATTCCCGCCATCCGGTCGTCACTCCTTTGCGGGCGCACAACGCCTGTGCGATGAGCAGTGCCAAGGCCGGATAGACGGGAGCACATAATGCGGAAGCTTGGTCGGAATGAATTCGCATGCGATCCAGGTGGGAAGCAGCCACGCCAGACAAAAACGCTGAGCGGGTGAGGAGGTCCATCGCCGCCACGCCGAATGCGCCGCCGTCAACAGCACCAACGAACCGGGGTAGAAGGTCACCAGCGCCAGTATCAGATAGTATCCCGGCAGCCCCCAATGGGACTCCACGCCGGCGCGCAGCTTGGGCAAAAAGTCCCGGGATGCGGCGGAATAAAAATCCCATCCCGTAGCCCGTCCGACGCTCAGTCCCCAGGGCGCGATTATCGCGATCACCAGGAGCATTCCAGGCAACCAGCGCAAGTCAGCCAGCCACCTGCTTTTCTGCCCGCCATCCGCCGCACTCGGCGCGCCATAGCGATCCGTCAGCGCGAGCATCAGGATCGTGCTGCCGCTGACGAAGGGCGCAACCGGTCCTTTGATAAGGATCCCGGCACCGAGCGCGGCCCAGAACCCGGCGGCGAGGAAAGCTTTGCGGCGGCGCGGCAGGACGCCGGTGTAAAGGGCCGCCAGACAAGCCTGGGCGGCGACGATGCAGGCCAGCAACGCCGCGTCCGCGCGAGCCAGATTGGCCTGCACGACGGCCAAAACGGATGCGGCAAGCAACGCACCCGCGAGTGTCCCGATGGCGCGGTCGAAAATCAACGCGCCGATCCAATACGTCAACAACACGGCCATCGTCATGCCGGCGGCTGACGGCAACCGGTAGGGCCAGATTACACCCGCATCCCCACCGCCGACCGCCTTCACGGCAGCGGCTTGCAGCCAGTAAATGCCGATTGGCTTGCGGTAGCGATTCTGGTCCAGGTATCGCGGGCGAATGAAGTCGCCGCTGGCCAACATCTGGCGTGTCGCCTGAGCGAAATAGGCCTCGTCGCGATCGACCGGCGGAATGGTGGACAGTCCGGGCAGATAAAGCGCGAGGCACAGCAAAAGCAGCATCGCCGCGCGATGGTCGCGGACAGAATTGCGTAGCTGCAACCATAGTGCGGAACGGCGTTCCGGTTGCCCATCAGATTGGGTGCAGCCGAGTCTCAAGCAGATTCCTTGTTCTTACCTGAACACCCGCCGGTGGCAATCAACCAGCCACGACCGGTGCTTGAAAACGATCACGATAGCATCGGCGCGCCACTACTTGTGGCAGAGCATGGAGACATCGGTATAGTTGAACAATGGCATTGGCGGCGGCCCAGAATTAAAATTGTTGAAGCACAGGTTATAGGCTGTATATCGGCAAAAGGCGAACCATGAGAATTCCAGCGGGTAGCCGCGATATCGCAGCGAACTTCTGCTTCCGGTCTCGAAAACTCCCGGGCGAATTGCGGGAAGACAGATTTCTTGGTACTGATCAGTCAGCACTTTTAATTCAAGCGGTTGTTACATCACCAGGCAATCAGCCGAACAATTCGTGCGATCTCGTATGAATTAGCGTCGCCGCTTTCAAGGGCCTTCTCAAGAAAATATGTCAGCCAAAAACCGAAGCGAAACGGACCCACCCGGCAAGGGCGGTGCGACCATTGTTCTGGTCGACGACAACGACGACGTTCGCGAGGTTACCGCCATGCTCCTGTCCAAGCTTGGTTATGATGTCATTGGAGCTGAAAGCGGTGCTGAGGCATTGAGTCTACTGGAAACCGGCACGGCCCCTGATCTCCTGATGGTGGACTTCTCGATGCCCGACATGTCGGGCATCGAACTGTCGGCTAAGGTGCGTGGCGGCTGGCCCGCCTTGAAGATTCTGTTCGTCACCGGTTACGCCGATGTCCCCGGCTTCCGCGACCAGCTTAGCGGTGAAGCCGTTATCAAAAAACCCTTTACGATCAAGCAACTGGAGTCTGCCCTGGCAGGCGCTCTCAACGCGCCCGCGGATCATAACCGCATCCCGAAAGACGGAAGTAGGGATTAACGGATCGAACTCGCCTCAGGCCGGTACCTGCGGCCGGACTCCGCAATCGGATAGTCGTTGGCGCTCATGTCGCGCCGGCGCATCAGTCCTTCGTCATCGAACTCCCAATGCTCGTTTCCGTGTGTGCGGAACCATTGCCCTTGCGCATCATGCCATTCGTATTCGAAGCGGACGGAGATGCGATTGCCGGTAAAGCACCACAGCTCCTTCATCAGGCGATAGTCGAGTTCCCTGGCCCATTTGCGCCGCAGGAAATCCTTGATCGCCTCGCGCCCCTTGAAAAATTCCGTGCGGTTGCGCCACTGCGAGTCCACCGTGTAAGCCTGCGCCACGATTTCAGGGTCGCACGTGTTCCACGCGTCCTGCGCCGCCTTGACCTTGGCGAGCGCGGTTTCGAGGGTGAACGGCGGCTTTATCTGGCTGCTCATGGAAGCGCTCCCGGATCAACCTGCGGTTAGCCAAGCGCGGTGGTCAGTAACAAGGCGCTGTCCTCCAGCGCTTCCACGCTATGAGGAATGTCGCGGTCAAGCGCCAGCATCGCGCCGGCGGCGACCTCGTTGGGCGTGCCCGCCGCGACCAGCTTTACCCGGCCGGATATGACCTGCACGGTGAGCGGGCCCTTGGTATGATGCTCATGCAGGCGGGCGCCCCGCTTAAGCCGCATCAGCATCACGTTAAGACCATAATCCTTCACCAGGCTTATGGCTTCACGGTCGCCGCCCGAGGTCTCCAGTTTGCCCTTGAGCCGGTCGGCTTCAGCCGCGATCCCAATCAACACGAAACCGCCCTTGGATGGGCGCAGCGCCTGATCCACCTTGTCGCTTTCGACCATCAGAAGATCTCCTCTAATTGCAATGTCGCCAAGCGAAATCGATTCTATTACATTTAGCGATCGCCTGCCGGCCAAATGCCCAAAGGGGCGCGATCTCTATTCCAGCCAGGGCTGTTTGACCCGAAGAGCGATCTCTTCCATCGTCTGGGCCTTGTTCTTCCCCGGCCACATCACCAGGCGGGCCTCGGAAAAAAAGTGCAATGGTGTCTCGCTGAAATTGGCAAAGTCGGGCAGGAAGCTGCGCTGAAACTCGGTCGAGTCGATCGCGCGCCGGGCCGCCTCATAGTTGTCGAACCAAATCTCCTCGGTCCCGTCCCAACGCGGATCGCCCCAATGGTAGGCCTCATCCAGCACCGTGCATTGCTGGTAGCAGCGCAGACCGGGCAGGGCGTTGACGATCGGCGCATGGACCTCGGCCCAGTAGGCGCGGAAGTCCTCAAGCGTCATGCCCATTTTGTGCTGAAGCTGGAAGATCCCCTGAATCATGCCGGAATGAAGCGGTCCCGTTTCCATCATCGCCTTGTCCTGCGTCAGCATCCAGCCGATGCGTGAAAGGTCGATGAAGTTGAACTCGTCGCGCTTAAAGGGTGAATTGGGATGCTCCTGCACCGAGAGCTGGCCCAACATCTGGTTATCCGGCTCGTCAGTCCAAACCTCACTTGCGGCGTCGAAGGGCGAGTTTCCTCCCAGCGAATGAACGCGATGGTTCTGGATGTAGCGCCGCATGTGACGGGGCCTGGTCTCGCCGCCCTTGGTGCCAAGTTCGGCCTGCCGCATTCCGGATTGGGTGTGGAGCGCCAGATAATGATGATGAAAACCGGCCGCGCTCAACGAGGGCTTGCGCGCAAAGAAATAAAACATATGGTACATGGCTTTCCTCCCCGATCCGGGGGCCGTTTGGCGCAATAATGCGGAAACTGAAAATTCGCGGGTCTGACCTCGCCCCGATCTCGCGGAACGAGCCTGAGCCAATTCTTATTTCAAGCAGCTTGGGACCCTTTCGGCAAGGGCACGAGCCTCGCGGGAGATTGCGCAAACGGCGCAACGGCGGGCCGGCGCAAGCGCCATCTTACGCGGCCGCTTTTCCGGGAGCTGCCGCACGAGTCGCAGCGCGACCGCCTCGCGCGGCCCAGGAGCTAAAAAGGCAGCGCCGAGGGTTTCCGATTGTAGGAAAAAGTATCCGAGAGCTGGTCGAAAGCGCAACTTTGATGTTTAATGCTAATGATTGGCAGACATTGTCCGGCGGGCGCCGGTGAAAATCGCCGACTCAAAGACCGAACTAAATGCTTTGCGTTTACTGGCTACCCAATGATGACGCAGTATGATTCGCAATTCAAAATAGAAATCTCGGTCAAAATCTGCTCAATCCTACTTAAAGGCGCGATTGAGGAGCGAGACCATGAAAGGGAAGACCTGGGCCCCCGGTCTGCTATTGGCGCTTTCCCTGGCCGCGGCGGCAAACGCTGCCGATAATGCTTCAAATAGTGGTTGCAAAGCGTTCCGTGGATGCGGACGCGGTCAATTCTGGCCGGATGACCTGCGACTCGGCGTTAACGATGCCCGGGGCCAATGCGATAGATGGTGACCTGCAAAAGTACGTCCATGACATGGGACTCGGAAAGGTGGCGCGCGGCGAACAATGCCTGGCGATCGCCGCCGCCACCGGCAAGTCGGTCTGGCTGGGCGCAAGCTCCGATCGTCGCTACTGCGACAACAATCCCGCAAATCAATGGCCGGACCAGCAGGCTCGAACAATCCGGGCGAGCGTGCTGGCCTGGCTGCTGACCGACGCCGCGGTCAGCAAGCATCTTACCCGCAAAGGAATTGATATCGGCGGTGCGGCGATCGATGGATCGCTGGATTTGCAATACGCGGACATTCTCTCAGTTCTTCATTTGAGAAATTGCATACTGAAGGAGGTAAAGCTCGGCAATGCGGTTTCCCGAACAATCGATCTAAGTGGCAGCAGGATCGCGTCGTTTAACGGCACGCGCCTCACAGTAGATGGCGATTTGAACCTGGAAACGATCTCTACGCCGGGCTCCGTCGACCTCACGGATTCGACCATCAACGGTACGCTGCACGCGGGCGATGCCCAACTGCGGAACCCTGGCGATTCGCTGATTTTAGCCTCGGCGAGGATCGGTGAGAGTGCAAACTTTGGCGGGACTTACTCCAACGGCGTCATTCGGATCACGCGGGCGACGATTAAACAGGACTTGAACTTTGGCAACGCCATTTTCAGCGATGGCCGCAACGGTCTGAAGGCTGGCTATGCGATCGTCAAGGGCAACTTCTGGTGGACGCCGGCACGGATCGGCAAACGCACCGAGCTTGATCTGATCGGCGCCTCAGTGGGTACCTTCCACAACAGTGATGACCAAAATCCTAGCTGGCCGGTCAAGAATTGTCTGTTTCTACACGGGTTCGAGTTTTCGAGGATCGCCGCCGAAAGCCCGACCGATGAGCCCACGCTGAAAAAGTGGCTTGACCGGCAGCCCGATCGAGCCCATGACGTGCAATCGTCCAAAAATCCGCACGACTGGTGTGACACCTATCAATCCGGCGATCCCGCCGCTCCGCGGGTATCGCACCCCGACTCGCAACCCTTCGGGCAGCTCGCGAAGGTTCTTCAGAACAGCGGCAAGGCGGATGACGCCACCGAGTTGTTAATCGATAAAGCGCAGGAAGATCTCGACGCAGAACAAGCAACGAGTCCGAGGAATCCCAAAACGTTGGTTTTGTGGTTGTGGGGCAAGGTCGCATGCTTCGGTTACGACCCTCTTCATACGGTCAGGTTCATCGTATTTTTTGTGCTGTTCGGTTGGGCGGCATTCTGGCTGGGATCCTATTATGGGTTGATCGTTCCAACCGATAAGGACGCGTTTAAGGACTACGTAACAGGCGATGATTCCAAGAGTGGGCGCCATACACCCGATCACTACCAGCTCTTCAACAGCTTCTTTTTCTCCCTGGAGACGTTTCTGCCACTCGTCGATTTGTTCCAGGCAAAAAATTGGCTGCCTAATCCGCAGCGCAAGCCACAGTGGGCATCCCGGATGCTGCGCGGCTACTTGTGGATTCACATCATCGCCGGATGGTTTTTCACCACGGCCCTGCTGGCTGGCCTGTCGGGCTTGTTCCATAAATAATTTTTGGAGATTGCGAACCTGCCTGCAGACCCGCGGCACCGTCGCGCGATTGCAGCGGCGGCAAGCCGTGCATCAACGCGAATCGCGGTCGCCGGTGTGCTTGACTATCTCGCCACCTCGCAAGACGGTTCCGCAGCGTGAAGCTGCTCCTCGACCGGATGGTTACGCTTTCTTGAACGCGCGGTCGCGTTCGGCCAGAGCGCCCTTCAGACCCATCTTGCGCTGATTCTTGACCCACGCCTTTACCGCTTCGGTGTTGTGAAAGATCACATCGATGTCGCCGCCGGATTGCTGGGCGGCGCGGAACCCCGTCACTTCCAGGTAGCGGTTCACTGCCGCTTTGTGCAGCACCAGCAGCTCCGGTGATACCAGCGCCACGCGCCGCGCGTAGGCCAGCGTCTCCTCATCCAGCTTCGCGCGCGGAAAAATACGGTTGACCAGATGCCAGTCCAACGCTTCCTGGGCGGTCATCGAATCTCCCGTGAAGAAATACTCCTTGGCCTTGCGCGGACCCATCAGCGCCGGCCACAGCGCCATCGTGGGCAGGACTCCCAGTTGGCGGCCCGCGGGGTGGCCGAAGGTCGCGTCCTCGCTGGCAAACACGATGTCGCAATGGCCCACCAGTTCGTTGCCGCCCGCCAGGCAATAGCCGTGAACCTGGGCGATAGTCGGCTTGGTGATCGACCACAGCCGCTGCCATCGCTGGGTCACGCGCAGGCAGTCGATGAAGTCCTGGCTGACGCTGTAGCGATGGCCCGAGCCGGCGTTGCCGTAATCCGAGGCCAAATCGTAGCCGGCGCAAAAGCCGCGTCCCGCGCCGCGGATTATCAACACACTGGCTTCGGGGTCGTTGTCGAAAGCCTGGGTCGCCTGTTCGAATTCCGCCAGCAATTGCGGTGACAGCGCGTTGATTTTCTCCGGACGATTGAGCGTGATGCGGAAGATCTTATCCTCGACCCGCTCATAGATGATCGTTTGGTAGTCGGCCATGGCTGTGTTGCTCCGTTTCTCGTGGTGGTCAGAACATCGCACTGCGCGGGCATGCTGACAAGGATGGCGCGCGCGAATGATTAGCCCGCAAACTCGGGCATCACCTCTTTGGCGAACAGACCGAGCGCCTCGTCGGACATGAACGACAAAATGAAATAGGTGATATTGAAGTCTTCGATACGCGAACGGATCTCGCGCCGGACTTCGTCCGGAGTGCCGACCAGAAGCATCGGAAAGTTGCGCGCCCCTTCCGCGTCGGGCAAACCCATGTTCTCCGCCGCGCGGCGGGCCATCGTGTCGCTCTGGCTCTTGTCAGTGGAGAGGAACGTGGTGGACAGCGAGGAAATCTCGATCGAGCCGGGATCCCGTCCGCACTCGCCCGCGTATTTGTGCAGCAGTCCCAGCCTTCGCTTGAGATCGGGTTTGTCGAAGCGCGCCGATTCCTTGTAGTCGACGAAGCCGCGCGTGACCGGCGCGATCAGATTGAGGATGTCCGCGTAACGCGCAGCGACCTTGAGGACCGCGCTGCCCGCGCCTCCCACCAGGATCGGCGGATGCGGCTTCTGCACGGGCTTGGGCACGTTGTAGGCTTTATCGATCGAGAAATGGCGCCCGTGGAAAGCCGGCTCCTCCTGCGTCCACATCGCTTTGAGCACCTCGATCCCCTCGGCGAGCTGCTCGATCCGCTCGGCGTTGGAGGGATACGGGTAGCCGTACGCGTCGTATTCCCGCTTGAGCCATCCCGAGCCCAATCCGGCGATAAGCCTGCCCCCGCTGATGTTATCAACCGCCGAGGTGATCTTCCCGAGCAGCGCGGGATTGCGATAAGACATCGCGGTCACCAGCGGCAACAGGCGCACGCGCCTGGTCACCAGCGCCAGGCCGGTAAGCGCCGCGTAGCATTCCAGCTCCGGCAAGCGCTTGCCGTGGGTGTTGATCAGGTGGTCGGGCACTGACACCGAATAGAAGCCCAGGGCTTCGGCCTTTTCTGCCAGCGCCCTGGCTTTGGCAAAATCCGCGACCGGCGTAAGGGCACCGAACTTTATCTGACGCATGGTGGTATGCGGCCTGGCGCCTCCAGGAAATAAATGAGTTGGCAAAGTATTACCATGAACACCAGCTTCGAGTCTTTCGCGACACCCCATTTCGAGTAAGGCTGAGGGACAAGCGAGAAAAAGGTGGAAGCGCCTGAAGCTGGGAAAATTATTCCTGACAGCGCGACAGGGCCGTCGACGCTCAAGGAAATAGCATTGTCCTTCCTGCGGCTGGGCACTACCGCGTTTGGCGGGCCGGCGGCGCATATCGCCATGATGGAGGACGAATTCGTGCGGCGCCGCCGATGGCTTTCGCGCGAACAGTTTCTCGATATGCTCGGCGCCACCAATCTAATCCCGGGACCGAACTCCACGGAGATGGCGATTCATATCGGCCATCAGCGAGCCGGCTGGAAGGGACTGGTGACGGGCGGCGTATGCTTCATCGTGCCCGCGATGGCAATCGTGATGGCGGCGGCGTGGGCATACGTCCACTTCGGATCGCTGCCGCCGGTCCAGGGCATAATGTACGGGATCAAGCCGGTTATCATCGCGATAGTGTTGCAGGCGCTGTGGCGGCTTTTTCCAAGCGCCATTAAAAATCTCTTTCTTGGAGTGATCGGATTGCTTGCCACTGTAGCCGCGCTGCTCGGCCTTAACGTGCTGATTGTTCTGTTCGGGGCGGGTGTGATCACGGCGCTCACGTCGCGGGTTAATCGATCCCGATCGGACCGACCGCTCGCGGCGATCCCGGGCATCATGGCGGTGCTGAAGGCCGCGGGCGCCGCCGCACCCGCTGTTGCGTTCAGCCTGATGGGCCTGTTTCTGTTCTTCCTCAAAGTGGGCGCGGTGCTTTACGGCAGCGGCTACGTGCTGCTGGCTTTCCTTCAGGCGGATCTCGTCGATCGGCTGCATTGGCTGACGCAGTCGCAATTGCTCGACGCCATTGCGGTAGGCCAGGTGACCCCCGGTCCGGTGTTCACCACCGCCACTTTCATCGGTTACCTGCTGGGCGGCACGATCGGGTCCGTGGTTGCAACGGTGGGGATATTCCTTCCGTCTTTTGTTTTCGTCGCCGCCAGCCGCCCGTTGATTCCGCGCATCCGGCGATCGCCGGTTGCAGGCGCGTTCCTGGACGGAGTGAACGTAGGCGCGCTCGCCCTGATGGCGGCAGTCACGTTGCAACTGAGCCGGGCGGCGCTGGTGGACATTCCGACCGTGGTGATCGGAGCGATCAGTGCGCTGCTGCTGCTCTACTCGCGGATCAATTCGGCATGGCTGATTTTAGCGGCTGGGTTGATCGGCCTGGCCGCGTCGCGTTGGTGAAAAGAACTCCTCGGTCACGGGACCGTTCCGGTTGCGAGCACGTGAACGAGGTCAGGCTTGAGATCGGCCGCGATTGCCATCGCCAAGACCTTCTCAATGGTCCTCTCGGACGGGTAATTGAAAGCGTTCAACGTAAAGCGCCCATTCTCCCACAGGGCATATCTGGCGCGCGGGTCGCCCGCCTTGGACTGGCCCAGGCTTCCTGGATTGACGATGGTCGCGTGCCTGCCGCGCGCGAAAACTGTAGATGCGTATGGCCCGCGAGGATGACATCCGCTCCTGAAGTTGCCTCTTCCGCCCGCTCCCACAAGGGCGAATCGGGCGCGCGATACTCATAGAGCAGATCGGATGGCGTGGCGTGGCAGAGAAAGAAGGTTGTGCCACCGACCTGCCGGCGCGCGCTGGTCGGCAGGTCGCGCAGATATTGTTTGTCCGCTTGCGCAAGGACCGACGCGGTGTAGTCCCGCGTAGCCTCCGCCATCGGGCGGAAGCGCGGAGAACATCCGCAGTCCGCGCTGTATCCCACGCTATGGTCGTGGTTGCCGCGAATCACTACCGACGCACGCGATCGCACGAAGTCGATGACGGCCCCCGGGTCGGGACCGTAGTTCACCAAATCGCCCAGCACCCACAACTCGTCGTAATCGCCGGGCAGGGTGGAAAGCGCTTCGATGTTCGCATGCAGATCGGAGATGATACAGATTCTCACGGCGCGATTTCCAGTCCTGTCAGCCGCGCCCGACCAGCGGCATCTTGGTGGCCATCACGGTCATGAACTGAACATTGGCGTCAAGCGGAAGGCTGGCCATGTAGCGTATCGCCGCGGCGACGTGATCCATGTCCATGGTTGGCTCGGCCGCGATTGTACCATTGGCCTGCGGCACCCCTTTGCTCATCCGCGCGGTCATCTCAGTGGTGGCGTTGCCGATATCGATCTGGCCGCAGGCGATATCGTACTTGCGGCCGTCGAGCGAGATCGATTTGGTAAGTCCGGTCAGCGCGTGCTTGGTGGAGGTGTAAGCCGCCGAGTTGGGGCGCGGCGCATGAGCGGACACGGATCCGTTGTTGATGATCCTGCCGCCGCGCGGGTTCTGGTCCTTCATGATTTTGAAGGCCTCCTGCGTGCACAAAAAGGCGCCGGTCAGGTTGGTATCCACCACCCGTTTCCACTGCTCGTAGGTCAGATCTTCCAGCAGCTTGGGCGGTCCGCCCGTGCCCGCGTTGTTGAAGAGCAAATCCAGCCGCCCGAAAACCTCGCGAACCCGGTCGAAGAGATTCTTAACCGAGGCCGGATCGCCCACGTCCGTGACGACCGCGATGGCCCGCGCGCCAAGCTCCTGCGCCTTTTGTGCCGTGGCTTCCAGCGGCTCAGAGCGCCGCCCGGCCAGCGCCAGCTTCCAGCCATCGGCCGCCAGCGCCAGTGCTGCCGCCCTGCCGATACCGCTTCCCGCCCCCGTGATCAGGGCGACTCTGTCCGTTGCGCTCATCAGTGTGACCTCATGTCCAATCGCCACGTTACCACTGAATTTGGTTGCTTAGTACGCCGAAAAAAGACACCGGCACGGAGGCCGGCGCTACGGGATAACAGAGCTTTGTAAAATGATTTCCGGCTTCAAACTATCGCCTCCTTCTGCGTCTTCCGTAGCGCCGGCCTCCGTGCCGGTGTCTTTTTTAGTGGCTAACAGGATGCGGCTGGTGCGCGCCGCCAGTGCCGCCATCGTGGCGATAGCTTCGGGATGGTCCAGCTCGGGGGTTCGGAGTTGCCACATATGGTCCTGCAGCCAGACCGAGTGATAGCCCAGACGCTCGGCCAGCAGGGTGCGCTCAAGAACCGATCGGTAGTCCATGAACTGCGGCAGGTTAAGGGCCAGTTTCATCATTCGGGCCTCCATCTCAAAGCCGGTAAACCAGGTCCTGGCGTGAGCGCAGACCTATCACGTTGCCCCACACCTCGCTCTTCGCCCACTGGATTGACGCTTGACATCTGGCCTCGCGCCAATTGAGATTTCAGCAACTCTGTCATTTTGGGCGGTTTCAGGCGCATAGTCACGTCCAACACGAAGCGTCCGGAAAGGGAGTCGTCATGCTGTACCTGAATCAAATTGTCCGCGTCCAGCCGGCCGCGATGAAAGCATACGTGGAGCGGTTCAAAAGCGTTCTCACCCCAGCGATGAAGCGCTACGGAATCGAACTGGTCGGTCTGTGGCAGGCGCTGGCGTCAAACGACTTCATCGACCTGTGGGAGGTTCCGCAATACGCCGACCTCGACCGGCTCAGCCAGGCCATGAAGGAAGATGCGGAATTGCTGGCCTACCAGGAGCAGGACTACCCGCAGCGCGCGAATTGGAGCGTCAAGCTGCTGCACCCGACTGCGTTCTGCCCCGACCTGGCTAAAATCAAGCGCGACCGGATCAAGGGCGGTCTATACATGCTGGCGACGATCCCAATCGTTCCCGACCGGCTCCAGGAATATCTGAAGCTGTTCCCCAAAAATGGGATGCGTTTGGAAGAAAAGCACGGACTGCATACCCTGGGCTACTGGATTGGCGGCGGACCCGATCAAACGGAGGCTTTCAACTGCACCCAGATTTGCGTCATCGAGGACTGGGCGCACTGGGGCCGCTTCGTGGAAGAGCGCGGCAAGGACCCCGAGGTAGCCGAATGGATGCGCCGCGCGCTTTTCTACCGCACCTTCCACAGCGCGCGCTGGATGACCCCGGCGTATATCCCCTATTAATTTCCCGCGCACCGCTCGATCATCAACCCCGGCCGCCGCCGAAAACTCGAACAAGGAGAACCAACCATGAATCCCGAAAAGGAAGCCGCCCTGGACGATGTGCTGGCCAAGCAGCAGATCCATGAAACGATAATGCGCTATTGCCGGGCGGTTGACCGCCTGGACGAGGAATTGCTCCGCACGGTTTATCATTCCGACGGATACGACAATCACGGTGGATTTCGCGGAGGGGCGGAAGACTTCATCAAGTGGGTAATCCCCGAAATGCGCAAACTGTACAAGTCGACCAATCACTGCATCTGCAACGAACTGGTCGAGGTAAACGGCAATACAGCCTACTGCGAATCATATTTTGTCGCCTACCATCGGTTCGACCGCGACGGCAAGGAATATGACATGATCTTCGGCGGCCGCTATATCGACCGCCTGGAGCGGCGCGAGGGGGACTGGAAGATCCTCAAACGCAACGTGCTGCAGGACTGGAATCGGATTGATCCGGTGGCCGAACGCTACGATGTGCCAATCAACAGCCATCGTTCGCGCGAAGATCTCTGCTACCGGCGCTAAAACGAGAAAAGAGAAAAGAGAGACCAGAATGATATGGTACTCGCAGCGCGTGGTTTCTGTTTGCTCTCATTTCTCTTTTCTATTTTCTCTTTTCTCCCATTTTTTCAAAAGGAGGTAACATGGCGACCGATACTGATGAAAAGCGGGCGGAACCTGCGTCCCCGGAAAAGCCTGCGACGCGGAAATTAAAGCCTTTTTTCTACAACCTTGCCGACCTTCGGGATGTCAGCAACGCCGGTACGCCGTTCTCCGGTGAGATCGCGCGCCATTTTGCCAATGTCGGGGGAGTGGTAAAGCAAATCCTCAATATTCCCTCGCTCCGAGTCGTTTACTACAGGTTTGAGCCTGGCCTTCGTCTCCCGTATCACAATCACGGGGCGAATCAGCTCACTTTTATTCTGAAGGGATCCTTGTATTACGGCGGAAAGAGAGTCACCAGCGAAGGGATGGGGTTTTTCACTCCCGCCCAGGACTACGCCTGGATTGCCGGGCCGGAGGGAGCCGAAATTCTTGAGATTCATGATCGGGGTGGGCATCTCGAAACGTTTTTCCGGGATCCCATTGAGCAATGGCCGTCACTGTTTTTCGACTGGAACCAGAATCCCGATTCAGAACCGGAGCCCTGAGCTGAAGCGAAAATAATCGTGAGTCCCGACGCCTGACGGCCACCTGCTATCTCTCTCTCCCTCTCATAGTTGCGGGAGAGGTTGAAAAAGTAGCGCCGCGCTATTCTTAACTCGTATGCGTCGGGTCAAGTCACTTTCACTCGGCGGCGCCGGAGGCTTTCGGTGAGTTGAAGCCTCCGGGCGCGCGTTCGAGTTCGGTCTGGAAGGTGGCATGAAAACGGTTTACCAGGTGACTCATCCCGACCATCATCATCAACTCGATTAGCTCGCGCTCGCTTAAGTGCTCGCGCAGGCGGCCATAGAGGTCATCGCTGACCTTGCCGTTGTCCCCCATCACTTCAGCGTATTCCAGGATCACCCGCTCCACCGGCTCAAAGGCGGAGTTGGTGCGCCAATCCATGTTGGCCAGCTTTTCTGCGCTGATTCCGACTCTCGCACCGAGAGCCATATGGGTCGGCACTCAATAATGGCACTGATTTATGATCGAGGTCTTGAGGTACCCCAGCTCCAGCAACTTGCGATCGAGCGTCGCATTACGATTCATCGCGGTGATGAACCCCCACAGCCCGATGAAGATCTCCTTGTGGTTGGCCATCGTGGCCAGCACGTTGGGCACCGCGCCAAAAGCCGTGGTCATTTCCTGATAAAGTTGCTTGAGCTCGGGATCTTCAGGATCGCGCAGCATTTGCAAACGAGCCATTTCGTTGGCGGCTCCTTTCCCCCGGATCTCATGCACGGCGATATGCAACAAACCCTGCTCGGCTTACGCCGCGGCGGCTTTGCCGGGCGTGAACTTGACCGGCATGTGCTTGATGCCGGATACCTGGATCGAGGTCAGGCGCTCGATTTCGCCCGCCAGCCTCAGGTCGGGCATCCGCCGCATCACCTCTTCCAGCATCAGCCGCAACTCCAGGCGCGCCAGATGCGCCCCGATGCAAAAATGTTCACCCATGCCGAAGGCCAGATGGTTGTTGGGATTGCGCGCGATATCGAAGCGGTCCGGATCGGAGAAAATCTCCTCGTCACGATTGGCGGAAGGATTCCAGATCGCAATCCAGTCGTCGTCGCGGATTTTTCTGCCGCGCCATTCGAAGTCACGCGTCGCCGTGCGCATGATGTGAGTGATCGGGCTGGTCCAGCGCAAAATCTCTTCGATCGCGGTCGGCATCAGGGCGGGATTTTGCGCCAGGCGCTTCCACTGATCGGGATTGCGCATCAGTTCCAGCGCACCACCCGAAATCGCGTTGCGCGTGGTCTCCAGTCCGCCAAGGACGAACATCACGGCGTTGTGGCCGATTTCCATGTCGTTGAGCAAAACGTCGTCGAGTTTGGCGGTGCCGATCACGCTGAGCAAATCGCGGCCCGGATTATCGTCGCGGCGATTCTTGGCGAGGTTCAGGCAGTACATGAAAAGCTGCATCCCGCCTTCCATCGAGGTCTGCATCGCCGAGCCGCCGACCTGGTATTCGGGGTCCTCGCCGCCGATCACCATGTTGGCCCACTTGAACATCGAGTCCCAGTCCGAGCGCGGAATGGCCATCATCTCGCAGATGATCGCCATCGGGAGGCGCGCCGCCACATCGACCACGAAATCGCATTCGCCGCGCTGCGCCACCGCATCGATCACTTCGCTGACGATCCGGCGCCCGGAGGATTCCAATTGCATCACGGCGCGCGGCAAAAACGCGTCATTGAACCGCTTGCGCATTGCATTGTGGCGGGGCGGATCGGTGCCGATCAGCATCTGGCCGCAGCCCCTCATCTCCGGGCTCAGCGCCATCTCCGCCTCCGGATTGGAGGGCAGCCCCACGGAATAACGCTGCGAGCTGAAGGTGACCGGATCGCGGTAGACAGTCAGGGCGTCTTCGTATCGCGTAATCGACCAGAAGCCCCGTTTTATACGGCCGGTGGTCCACTGGATCGGATCCTCGGCGCGCATGCGTTTGAACACCGGATGGGGATCCTGTTGGGCAAAGCATTGTGGATCAGTGAGATCGAATTCCATGATAACCCCTTTGGTCGTCAAACCGCGGGAAAGCGCGAAAGGTTCCCCACGTACTCGCCCATCCTATCATCAATTTTGAGCATTATCAGCGCTGCTTCAGCATCAGCGCGGCCTTGGGCTGTTCGTGCCCGGTGATCGGTTGGGGCTTATAGGGCGCCTCTACGGTCGCGATTTCTTCGGCGGTCAGTTCCAGCTCCACCGCCTTGATCGCCTCTTCCAGATGCTTGAGCCTGGTGGTGCCGACTATCGGTGCGGTGACGCCCGGCGCCTGAAGTATCCACGCCAGGGCGATTTCGCCGGGCGTGACACCGCGCGACGCCGCCACTTTGGTAACCGCATCGACCACCGCGAAACCGTCTTCCGTGTAATATGGTCTGGCGAATGAATCACTGGCCGCGCGGGTGGTGTTCGCCTTGCCCTCCCGCGTGCGATTGCCGCACAGAAAACCTCGCGCCAGCGGGCTCCATGGAATTACGCCGACGCCCTGATCCACGCACAGCGGAATCATCTCGCGCTCTTCCTCGCGATAAACCAGGTTGTAATGGTTCTGCATCGAGTCGAAGCGATGCCATCCGTGCTCGCGCGCGGTATAAAGCGCCCTGGAGAACTGCCACGCGGCCATGCTGCTGGCGCCCAGGTAGCGGACCTTGCCGGCGCGGACCAGGGAATCCAGCGCGTCCAGCGTCTCCTCAATTGGCGTCGTGTAGTCCCATCGATGGATCTGGTAGAGGTCGATGTAATCGGTCTTAAGCCGGCGCAAGGACGCCTCGCACGCCGCGATGATGTGCTTGCGGCTGAGTCCGACGCAGTTCGGCCCCTTGGCCATCCGCCCGTGCACCTTGGTCGCGATCACCAGTTCGTCGCGGCGGCCCATCTCGCCCAGCCATCGCCCGGTGATCTGCTCGCTCATGCCCAGACAATAGACGTTGGCGGTATCGTAGAAGTTGATTCCCGCCTCGATCGCGCGCGCGAAATGCTCGCGGGCCTCGTCTTCGGTCAGTACCCAGTCGCGCATTTCCCGGCTGCCATAGCTCATGCATCCCAGGCAGATTCTGGAAACAGTGAGTCCGGTTTTGCCCAGCCTGACGTATTTCATCGCCAAATCCTTTAACTCTTCAATCGACTTACGATATTGGTTTGATGGAAGCGAAGAGTTCAGGCGTAAATTATCACAGGACAGAGCTTGAGGTGATCAGGATTGGCTGAGCGCCGGCTGAAATTCTGGGGATGGGGCTACGAGGGCGACGGTCCCAACGAAGACGCGCAGCGCCGCCTGTGTGAACGCACAGCACAGCGCTTTGGCCGCGCGCTGGCGTTGGCTTCGGCGCCGCGGCTGGACGAAATCGCGCTGCGCGCCCCGCGTGTCAAACCGCCAGCCGCACTGGAGGCGATCTGCGCCGTCGACGCGTACGACCGCGCCGCCCATCACTATGGCAAATCGTTCCGCGACCTGGTGCGCGGATTCCGTCGGCAGTATCCCAACCCACCCGACGTGGTGGCCTATCCACGCAGCGAGCGGGAGGTGGTGGCGGTCTTGGAATGGTGCGACAGCGCGAAGCTCGCCGCTATTCCCTATGGCGGCGGCTCCAGCGTAGTGGGGGGCATCGAGGCGCCGCCCGCCGATTCGTGCAACGGCGCGGTCTCGATCGATCTGCGCCATCTGGACCGCGTTGTGGAGGTCGATTCGGTATCCCGCGCCGCCCGCATTCAGGGCGGGATCTATGGTCCGGCGCTGGAAGATCAGCTCCGCGCCACCAACTTCACCTTGCGCCATTTTCCGCAGTCCTTCGAGTTTTCATCGCTGGGCGGATGGATCGCCACCCGTTCCGGCGGCCATTTCGCGACGCTTTACACTCATATCGATGATTTCGTTGAGTCGCTGCGCGTGGTCACACCCACCGGCACCATCGAAACCCGGCGCCTACCGGGATCGGGGGCGGGTCCCAGCCCCGACCGGATGTTCATCGGCTCGGAAGGAACTTTGGGCATCATCACCGAGGCCTGGATGCGATTGCAGGACCGCCCGCGCTTTCGCGCCGGAGCGTCGGTCGCGTTCGACGATTTCCTGGGTGCGATGCGCGCACTGCGCCGGATTTCCCAGGCTGGACTTTACCCGGCCAATTGCCGCGTGCTCGATCCGGGCGAAGCGCTAACTTCCGGTGCGGGCGACGGCAACGAGGCCGTGATGGTACTGGCGTTCGAGTCGGCCGATCACGATCCCGCCGCCTCGATGAGCCGGGCGCTGCAATGCTGCACCGATCACCGGGGCCGCTTCGCCCCGGACGCGGGCCAGACCCGGACCGATTCAAGCGGCGCGCGCGAGGGCGCCGCAGGCGAATGGCGCCGCACTTTTCTCAACGCGCCGTATCTAAGAGAAGTCCTGGTCAGGATGGGAATCATCGCCGAGACTTTCGAGACGGCAATAACATGGGAGCGCTTTGAATCGTTCCATCAGCAGGTGATGGCCACAGCGCGCGAAGCGGTATCAAGGGTATGCGGGCACGACGGTTCCATTACGTGCCGCATCACGCACGTCTATCCCGACGGTCCCGCCCCCTATTATACGGTGACGGTGCCGGGGCGAGTGGGCAGCGAACTCGAGCAATGGGACGAGATCAAGCAGGCGGTATCGGACGCCCTGATCAGACTCGGCGCGACCATCACCCATCATCACGCGGTCGGCCGCGACCATCGCCCATGGTACGAACGCGAAACCCCCGAAGGCTTCAGGCGCGCGTTGCAAGCAGCCAAGCGCGCACTCGACCCCAACGCAATCCTGAATCCCGGCGTGCTGTTCGATCCGATGCGGTAGCTTTGACGGGCACAGCCCTTGATCTGATCTAACGTCAGCCGGGAGTGGAGGGCGATCGATCGACCCCGCGTGCGTACGCGAAGGCGAGGCCGGAGCGATTCGCTGCGGCCTCGCCTTTTTGGTCAGAACTTGAAGCGCGATTAAACGCCGTGGCGCAGGAGCTTGCCGGGGGTTGCGCCCGTGCAGGCGCCTTCCTCGAAGATGACTTCGCCGTTGACGATGGTCCACCTGTAGCCTTCGGAGCGCTGGACGCGACGCCATTCGTTGCCCGGCAGGTCGTGCAGGACTTCGACCGGCAGTACGCGCAACGCGTCGAGGTCGTACGCTACGATGTCGGCGGGGGCGCCTTCGCGCAGGAAGCCGCGGTCGTGCAGGCCTACGCAGAACGCCGGCAGCGCCGATAGCCGCCAGTGGATTTCCTCCAGCGTGAGCCACTGCTTTTCGCGGCAGAACTTGATGATCGATTCGGTCGGGTAGCGGCCCGCGGTCAGGAACTTGGTGTGCGCGCCGCCGTCGCTGACGCCGAACACGATGTAGGGATAGTCGATGACTGCCTTCATCAGCTCGAGGTTGCGGTTGGTCGCGGGGGCGAAGAACTCGGTCTTGAGGTCTTCCGACACCGCCAGGTCCAGCATCACGTCCACCTGATGCTTGCCGGTGCGCTGCGCCGCCTGCGTCATCGTCAGCCCTTCCAGATGCCTGTTTTCGGGCCGTGCGCATTCCGCGATTATGATCTCATCGAAACAGGTGATCAGGCCGTCCATCGGCATCTGACCCTTGAGCGCGTCGCGCCGGCGCGGGTCGCCCAGTTTCTCCTTGCGCTCGGCAACGCTGCCGACCGTCGCTTCGCGCCACGAGTCGGAGTCGTCAAACAGGTTCCAGTCCTCGAAGGTGAAGGTAAGCCCCGCGTCGGTGGTTACGCCCTGGCCATAGACCGGCAGTCCGCGCATGCGGCATTTCTCCAGCCACTTCAACTGGCCGAGATGGCGGCGCGGATACCGGTCAACGCTGGAGACGGTTTCGAACATGATCGGGCGTCCGCTGGCCTCGGCGATCATCTCGTAATATTTCGCGTCGGCCTTCACGTCGCCGCTGACCAGGGTCAGCTCCTGGAAGCCCTCGCCGCGCACGCCCAGCGCCCGCGCCATCTCCAGGCAGGTCTCATCATGCATCACGTCGGTGTTCATCGGCGTGCCGTCATAGTCACGCTGCACCGACGCGAATCCCTCCGGCTTGAGCCGCTGCGCCGACCATCCACAGGCGCCGGCGTCCATCGCCTCGTTCATGATGCGCCGCATCTGGGCGTGTTCCGCTTCGGTCGGCATGCGGCCGCTCTTTGCGTCCTCGATGCCCATCACGTAGTTGAGCACCGGGTTCATCGGCACGCAGGGCAGGATGTTGAGCCCCTTGGGCAGCCGGTCGAGCGTGTCCATGAACTGCGGGAAGGTCTCCCAATCCCAAGTCATCGCCGACTGCATGGAGCGCAGCGGGATCGCTTCGGTGCGGACCATCGTCAGCATCGCGCGATCGCGGTCGGCCGGCTTGACCGGCGCGAAGCCGAAGCCGCAGTTGCCGATCACGACCGAGGTAATACCGTGCCATCCCGACATGGTCAGATACGGATCCCAGAAGATCTGGGCGTCGTAATGCGTATGCAGGTCGACAAAGCCGGGGGCGACGACCAGCCCGTCGGCGTCGAGCACCTTGGCCGCCTGATTTGGATTGATGCGGCCGATGCGGGCGATGCGCCCGTTTTTGACTGCGATATCGCCGCGAAAACGCGGGGCGCGCGTGCCGTCCACGATCAGTCCGTTGCGGATTACCAGGTCGAACTCAGGCATCGGTATGCATCCTTCCTGTTTGAATTGTGAAGCAGGCGTCCAAACCAAAGTCCGGACGCCTGCTTCATTCTAGAAATTCCAGTCTGAAGATTCTATGCGATTGGCCTGTACTCCAAGGCTTCCACCGTTACGCGGAAGCCGCCAGAACACCCCGCGTGGCTCGTCACTTGAAGCGCCACCCTCACCCCAACCCTCTCCCTGGTCAGGGAGAGGGCGTCAAAAGGTCAGGAGAGGTGTCACTGCCATCCATTACAGACCGTGGCGCAGTAGCTTGCCGGGGGTCGCGCCGGTGCAGCGATCGCCATCAAAGGTTACCTCGCCGTTGACAATCATCCACTTGTAGCCTTCCGAGCGCTGGACGCGGCGCCATTCGTTGCCCGGCAGATCGTGTAGAATCTCGATCGGCGCCACCGCCAGCTTGTCCAGATCGTAAATCACGACGTCGGCGGGCGCGCCCTCGCGCAGCATGCCGCGGTTCCTGAACCCCGCGCAGAAGGCGGGAAACGCGGACAGCCGCCAGTGAATGTCCTCCAGCGAGAGCCATCCGAAGTCGCGGCAGTACTTGGAGATCGCCTCGGTTGGGTAGCGGCCCGCAGTCAGGAACTTGGTGTGTGCGCCGCCGTCGCTGACGCCGAAGGTGAGATAGGGATAATCGATCACTTCCTTCATCAGTGACATGTCGCGATTGATTGCGGGGGCGAAAAATTCGGTCTTGAGGTCTTCGGATACGGCGAGGTCCAGCATCACGTCAACCATGTGCTTGCCCGTGCGCCTGGACGCCTCGCCCATCGTCAGCCCTTCCAGGTGTTTGTTCTCGGGGCGGACGCAGTCAGTGATGATGATCTGGTCGAAGTAGCTGATCAGGCTTTCGCGCGGCATCTGGTCCTTCAGCGCCTGGCGCCGGCGCGGGTCGCCCAGCTTCTCTTTGCGCTCCGCAATAGTGCCCAAGGTTGCTTCGCGCCACGCGTCGGAATCGTCGAACAGATTCCAATCCTCGAAGGTATAGCTCAGACCCGCGTCGGTGGTGATGGCCTGACCGAAGACCGGCAATCCGCGCTGGCGGCAGCTCTCCAGCCACCGGATCTGGTTGCGATGGCGATGCGGAAAACGATCCTGGCTGGCGACCGCTTCGAACATGATCGGACGGCCGCTGATTTCGGCAATCTTCTCATAGTGCAAGGCATCGATTTTGGGGTCTTTGCCGACCAGCGTCATTTCCTGGAAGCCCTCGCCCCGCGCGCCCAGCACCTTCGCCATCTCCAGGCAGGTCTCGTCGTGCATGATGTCGGTGTTCATCGGCGAGCCGTCATAATCGCGCTGCACCGAGGACGGTCCGTCGGGCAAAAGCCGCTGCGCCGACCATCCGTGCGCGCCGGCATCCATCGCCTCGTTCAGGATGCGGCGCATCTGTGCGTGCTCCGCCTCGGTCGGCATGCGGCCGCTTTTGGCATCCTCGATGCCCATCACGTAGTTGAGCAGCGGGTTCATCGGCACGTAGGGCAGGATGTTGACGCCCTTGGGCAGTCGATCGAGCGTGTCCAGAAACTGGGGATAGGTCTCCCAATCCCAGGTCATCGCCGCCTGCATCGAGCGCAACGGGATCGCCTCGGTGCGGACCATCGTGAGCATCGCGCGCTCGCGATCCTGCGGCTTGACCGGCGCGAAGCCGAAGCCGCAGTTGCCGATCACCACCGAGGTGATACCGTGCCAGCTCGAGATGGTCAGGTACGGGTCCCAGAAAATCTGTGCGTCGTAATGGGTATGCAGGTCGATAAAGCCGGGCGCGACGATGAGGCCGTCGGCGTCGACAACCTTGGCGCCCTGGTTGGGGCTGATCCGCCCGATGCGGGCGATGCGGCCGTCTTTGATCCCGAGATCGCCGCGAAAACGCGGTGCACGAGTCCCGTCCACGATCATTCCGTTTTTGACTACCAAATCGAATTCCGGCATAAGCGTATGTCCTTCTTGGTGTGACGTCGCCCTAATGGTTTTTTCGCAGCTTCAGGCGGAAATGTCAAAGCATTGGGGGGGATCCTAACTGGCTGCGTGGGACAGGTTTTCCAACCTTCGTCCTCTTTTCGGGACCCTGGTGTGGGGATTCAGACGCCGCGGGCGTTGGGCGGCCAGATGTACTTGTGCATCTGAAGTTGAAGGCGCGCCGGCAGCCGATCCTCCAGCATCCAGGCCGCCAGGCTGGCGCTGTCGATACGGCCGAAGGCGGGACTGAGCAGCAGCGCGTTAACCCGCTGCTCCAGTGCGTGCTCGGCAATTACCGCGCTCGTCCATTCGTAGTCCGCGCGGTCACTGATCACGAACTTCACCTCGTCGCGCGCCGTCAGATGGCGCAGATTGCTCCACAGGTTGCGCCCCGCCTCGCCGCTGCCCGGACATTTGAGGTCCATGATCTTGATGACGCGCGGATCAAGCCGGCTGACGTCGGCCGCGCCCGACGTTTCGATCATCACCTGCAGGTCTGCTTCAAGCAGCGCTGCGCACAACTGATACACGCCTTCTTGCAGCAGCGGTTCGCCGCCGGTGATTTCGACCAGCGGACAGTGGTAACCCTCGACCTGCTCCACCACTTCCGCCACCGTCATGCGGCGGCCTTCGTAAAAGGCGTACTCGGTGTCGCAGTAATTGCATCGCAGGTTGCAAGCAGTCAGCCGCACAAAAGCGCACGGACGCCCCGCATGAGTCGATTCGCCCTGCACGCTGTAGAAGATCTCGTTTACGACCAGGTGATCGCCGCTGACCGGCATCTTTATTCCAACTGCGACCGCGCCGCCGCCAGCGCGTCCTGCATCACAATTTTGAGCGCCACGCGATGCTCGATCGCGGCGCGCTGGCAGTCATCGTATTCCGGCGTGATCGTCGCCGCGCCCGTGCCGCGGCGCGAGACTTTGACCCGGATGGCGCCCCAGCGAGTCGCAATTTCCTTGATTTCGCGCTCAAGCTTAAGCCGCGATACCGGATGGAAGCGGATTCCGATAGTCGTGGTCTCTTCAAATAGTACCGCCGCAACCGCCTCGCGCAATGCCGCCTCGGCCAGCACCGACACCGTAATCGCGGGGCGTCCCTTCTTCATAATCGTGGGGGTCAGGGTCACGTCGCGCGCGCCGGCGGCGAACAGCCGCTCGCAAAGATGGTCGTAGATCTGCGGATTGAGGTCGTCGATGTTGGTCTGGATCTCGAGCAACTCGTCCGTATTCAGCGCCGCCGCGCGTTTGCCCAGCAGAATCCGCAGCACGTTGGGCCGATCGGTAAAGGTCTTGGTGCCGGCACCGTAACCAACCCGATCGGCTTCAAAGGCAAGCGGGATCGGCGCGGGAGCCGCGAGCGCGTTCAACACCGCCGCTCCGGTCGGCGTCACCATCTCCGACTCGCCGTCCCCAAGCCTCAGCGCAAAGCCGCTTAACAACTCAAGCGTGGCCGGCGGCGGAATCGGGATGAGTCCGTGGCGGGTGCGAACAAAGCCTTTGCCCATCGGCAGCGGCGAGACCAGCAACTCATCAATGCCGAGCGTTGACAGGCACCACGCCGTGCCGACGATATCGATGATCGAATCGACCGCGCCGACTTCGTGGAAATGGACCTCTTCGGGGGTGGAGTTATGGACCTTGGCCTCGGCGCTGGCCAGAGCGCTGAAGATGGCGACCGCCTTGGCTTTAACGTCCTCGCCGAGGCTGCTGCGTTCGATGATGGCCCGGATATCGCTCAGATGGCGTTCGGGCTGCCACTGCGATACTTCAACGTCGAACTTGGCCGCCGATATTCCGGAGAGTTCACGCCGTGCCAAATGCAATTCGCAGCCACGCAGTTGTAGCGAATCCATCTCCTGTTTGAATTTTGCAAAGTCCAGTCCAAGGTCGAGCAGCGCGCCAACCAACATGTCGCCGCTCAGTCCCGAAAACGCGTCGAGGTAGGCACAAACCATAGCTTTACTTAACAGGAAGCCGTTACTATGATCAAAAGGTTATCCGCCCCTTAACGCAGCCAGGAACATGAAGCAACGCGACCTTGCTTTCTTCCGTAGCCTGCTCCAGACACGCAGGCAGGAAATTCTCGCCGAAACGGACCGGGTGGTCGGTACGATGAATGGAAATGAGCGCATCAACTACGCCGACCCGGCCGATCGGGCGGCGCTGGAATCGGATCGCAACTTTCTTTTGCGCTTACGCGATCGCGATCGCAAGTTGTTGGGCAAGATCGATGAGGCGTTCGCGCGCATCGAGGACGGCAGTTACGGCCGCTGCGAGGAATGCGGCGGACAGATCGCAATCGAACGGCTTAAGGCGCGCCCGGTAACGACCTTGTGCATCGATTGCAAAGCGTCGCAGGAAGAACGAGAAAAAGGGCGCTAGACCGTCGTGTCTTTCGCCTGGCAATAGCGGGCCGGGACGCCCGCCCCAGTGGGCTGTTTCCCATAACAAACACTTAAATCGCTGGAATTCCGTGAAGATAAAAAAAGCTGTTATTCTGGCCGCTGGTTACGGTACCCGGATGCTGCCGGCATCCAAGGTGGTGCCCAAGGAACTGCTGCCCGTGTTGGATACTCCCGCCATCCAACTCGTGGTCGAGGAGATCGTCGCGTCGGGAATTCGCGAAATCGTGATGGTGATCAGCCGCGGCAAGGGCGCCCTGCTCGACCATTTTGCGCCCGCGCCTGAGCTGGAGCGCTTCCTCGAGCAGCGCGGCAAACATGAGCTACTGGAGATCGTGCGCAAGACCTCGACGATGGCGCACATTACATCGGTGGAGCAGAACGAGCCATTGGGTATCGGTCATGCCGTGCTTCAGGCCAGGAACGCGGTGGGAAACGAGCCGTTCGCCGTGCTCCTGCCCGACGACATTTGCGACTGCACGCCGCCCTGCCTGCGCCAGCTGATGGACGTGGCCGAGCAACGCGATGATCCGGTAGTGGCGCTGCTACGGGTGGCGCGCGCCGATGTCTCCAAGTATGGAATCGTCGAGGGAGAGCAACTGGGGCCGCGGCTGTTTCGGCTGACCGGGATGGTCGAGAAGCCGCCGGCGGAAAATGCTCCCAGCGAAATGGCGATCATCGGACGCTACCTGCTGCCGCCGGAGATTTTCGGCATCCTGGGGGGCTCCAAGCCTGGTGTAGGAGGCGAAATCCAGCTTACCGACGGGCTGCTGGAGTTGGGCCGCCGGCGCAGCCTTTACGGTTACGAATTCGAGGGGACGCGCCACGACATGGGCGATCGCCTGGGCTTCCTGACCGCCCAAATCGCCTACGGCTTGCGCCATCCGCAACTGGCTGATAGCTTGCGCAGTTACCTAACTTCCGTTATTTCCTCAAAGTCAAACCGGTCGGGGCAGTAGCTCAGCTGGGAGAGCACTACGTTCGCAACGTAGGGGTCGAGGGTTCAAATCCCTTCTGCTCCACCATTTTTTTTGCGGCAAGCGGAGCGCTTGGCGTTGTTGCTCTTGGCGGATGTCCAGGGTCGCACAATTGATTGGATAAAAAACACGCCGGCGACAATGGCAGCACAAGGGTTCCGTCGCTGGGCTGACGCCTTTGCAAGCGCCAGACGTATGAAAAACATGAAATCCAATACCTCAGGAAAATCGCCGTTTACCCTTGCGCCAGCTGAGTATGCGCAAGTGCGGCTATTGCGGCGGTTACTCAAAGCCCGGTCCAACACTGAGGTTATCCGCCGCTCGCTCCGCCTGCTGGAGGAATGCGTTGCTCGAGAGGAACTTTGCCGACAATTCCGCGAGGCCTCAGCGCGCGTGCGATCCTCGACCCACGAGGTGATGCGATTGGTTGGGTATGCCCACGTTAATGCTTCAAACCACCTGTCATAGCGCCCGCTGCGCCGCCACGGACGCGACCTGACCAACGACCGACGGCCGATGCTTTCAGGATCGCGTGGCTGGTTGGCCAAACTGGGCGCGGCGTTGGCCGGCACGGTGATCATGCTGGTCATTCTTAACTACGCATTTCTGGCCGGCGGCTATTTTACCGGCCATCAGCGGATGTACATGTTCGACGCGCTGCTGGGGTGGCGGGTGCTGCCCAACCTCGAGGCCGCGCGCACGCCGTATATTACTTACACTGACATTCATGGTTTCCGCATACTGCCCAATGAACCGCGTGACGTCAGGACCTTCGACGTAATGCTGGTGGGCGACAGCTTTTGCTTCGGCAGTTGGTATAGCGCCGAACAGACGCTGGCCGGACTGCTCAAGCTGAATCATCCGGCGCTGCGCATCGCCAACACCGCCGTCCCCGGCTATGGCACCGATCAGGAATTGCTGGCACTGCAGCGCTATGCCCCGATGCTCAAGCCCGCAGGCGCTGTCGTGCTGCTCACCTATACCAACGATTTCGATGATATCCGCGACCGCTGGGAAGAAGTGCGTGAGAAGCCGTGGTTCACTATGGATGGCGATGGGCTGGTACTCGAGCGGCCGGACTCATGGTTCAACCGACTGCTGTGGTCGGCGCACATATTTTCCGTAAGTGCCTACCTGACCAGCCTCGCTTTCGGGCTGCAACCGCGCATCTATGGTGATGATGCTTATGCGGCCAGGCTATACGCCGCGCTGCTGGAGCAGATGGCAGCGGTGGTGCGCGCGCGGCACGCGCGTTTCATCGTGCTGTACACTTCGGGCCGCAACGCGCGCACGCCAGAGGGCCGGCGATGGGCCGCCGTAGTGCGCGACGCCGCCGCGCGCGCCGGGGCTACATTCTTTTCCCTTGACGATCAGAATCCGCTGGGACCGGCGATGTTCGCCCCCGACGAGATCCATTGGAACGCGGCAGGCAACCGCGCCGTGTATGACTATATCGCGCCACGGCTTGAACCGCTGTTACAGGGCAACACCGCCGCCGCGAGCACCGCACGCTGACGCTGACGGCTCCGCGCCGGCGATGGCTCGCCGCGGGATCGAGACTCAACAAACTTTGAGAGAAAAAGAGCCGGCACGGAGGCCGGCGCTACGGAAGACAATGAACCCAAGCGGGGAGAATTTTTTTCAGAAGGTCCTTCTCCCGCGCGGCCTTGTCTGCGACTGCAGCCGCGCAACCTCTCCCGTCAATCGGGAGACGTTGAGAAAAGCAAGACCGCGGCCGAGGTAAGAAAAACTCGACGCAAATTATTAAATTAGATGCCCTCTCCCTGACCAGAGTCTGACCAAGGAGAGGGTTAGGGTGAGGGTGCCGGCGCGCCGATCAGGTGCCGGTCTCCCACGAAGTCAGGTAATGCTTTTGCTCGGCCGACAGCGAGTCGATTTTGATTCCCATCGCGGCCAGCTTCAGCGTTGCTACTTCATCTTCAATCTCGCGCGGCACGTCGTGGACCTTGACCTCGTGGCTCTTTGCGCTGGCTACCCAGCGCGCGCATAGCGCCTGGGTGGCGAAGCTCATGTCCATCACCTGCGCGGGATGCCCCTCGGCGCAGGTGAGATTGACCAGCCGCCCCTGGCCCAGCAGATAAACCTTCTTGCCGTTTTTCAGATGGTAGGCGTCGACGTTGCGGGCGACGTCTTTTTCGACCTTGCGGGTGAGCTTGCGCAGCGCTGCAAGGTCGATTTCCACATCGAAGTGGCCGGAGTTGGACAGGATCGCGCCGTCCTTCATGAGGTTGAAGTGCTCGGCGCCGATTACCTGCTTGTCGCCAGTCACGGTGACGAACACATCGGCGATTTTGGCCGCTTCCTTCATCGGCATGACTCCGAACCCTTCCATCGCCGCCTGCAGGGCGCGAATCGCATCCACTTCGGTCACGATCACATTGGCGCCCATGCCGTGCGCGCGTGAAGCCACGCCCCGTCCGCACCATCCGTAACCGGCCACCACGACCACCGAGCCGCCGAGCAGGATTCCGGTGGCGCGCATGATCGCCTCGACCGTCGATTGGCCGGTGCCGTAGCGGTTGTCGAACAGATGCTTGGTTTCGGCGTCATTGACGGCCACTACCGGGATCTTGAGCGCGCCATCATGTTCCATTGCGCGCAGCCGGATTACGCCGGTGGTGGTTTCCTCCATGCTGGCGATTACTTCCTGCGCCTGGCCGGCGTACTGGGTATGCAGCAGACTGACGAGGTCGGCGCCGTCGTCCATCGTGATGTTGGGATGGCTGTCGAGCACGGCGCGCAGATGGCTGTAATAGGTATCGCGATCCTCGCCGTGAATCGCGAAGCAGGAAATTCCCTCATGCTTGACCAGCGCGGCGGCAACGTCGTCCTGGGTTGAAAGCGGGTTGGAGGCGCAGCACAGCACCTCGGCTCCTCCGGCTTTCAGGGCGCGCAGCAGATTGGCGGTTTCAGTGGTGATATGCAGGCAGCCGCCCAGGCGATATCCGCGCAATGGCTTGGTTTTGGCGAACTGCTCGCGGATTCCGCGCAGGACCGGCATTTGCTGGTCGGCCCACATGATGCGCCGGCGTCCCTGGTCCGCCAGCCCCATGTCCGCAACGTCGTAGTTTTTCGGTCCGCGCTTGACGCGCAGGGTGGAAACCGCCTTGCGGCGGCTCTTGATTGAAGCCACTTGATAACTCCGATTAAAATTTGCCAGCGCTGGAAAATGCGGCCGGTTCAGCGGCCGTTGACGCCGAAGGTGCTCTGCAGCGCCGCCGACATGTCGATTTTTTCCCAGGTAAAGAACCCCTCATGGGGAGTGCGGCCAAAATGGCCGTAGGCCGCGGTGGGCCGGTAGATCGGACGCTTGAGGTCGAGCTTGCGGATTATTCCAGCGGGACGAAAGTCGAACAGTTCACGCAAGGTGGAGGACAATTTAGTGTCGGGCACGATGCCGGTGCCGAAGGTATCGACCAGCAGCGACACCGGTTCCGCCACTCCGATTGCGTAAGCGACCTGGATCTCGCACTTGCGCGCCAAACCCGCCGCCACCACATTCTTGGCCACGTGGCGCGCCATGTAGCAGGCGGAGCGGTCAACCTTGCTCGGGTCCTTGCCGGAAAATGCCCCGCCGCCGTGCCGGCCGTAGCCGCCATAGGTATCGACAATGATCTTGCGCCCGGTCAGACCGCAATCGCCCAGCGGCCCGCCGACCACGAAGCGGCCGGTGGGATTGACGAAATACTTGGTCGATTTGTCCAGGTACTGGGGCGGGATCACCTTCTTGATGACTTCTTCGATCATCGCCTCGCGCAGCGTCTCGTGCTTTACGTCGGCGCTATGCTGGGTCGAGATGACCACGGTTTCGACGCCCACCGGGCGGTCGTCGGCGTAGCGCACCGTCACCTGGCTTTTGGCGTCGGGGCGCAGGAAGTCGAACTTGTTCTCCTTGCGGACCTTGGTCAGGTGTTCCATCAACTTGTGCGCCAACAGAATCGGCAGCGGCATCAGTTCGATGGTTTCATCGCAGGCAAACCCGAACATCAGCCCCTGGTCACCGGCGCCCTGTTCCTTGAACAGCCCCTCGCCCTCGGTAACGCCCTGTGAAATGTCGGGCGATTGGCGCTCGATCGCGGTCAGGATCGCGCAGGTGTTGCCGTCAAAACCGATCGAGGAATCATTATAGCCGATATCCAGAACGGTCTTGCGGGCGACTTCCGCATACTCGATTTTAGCCGTGCTGGTGATCTCGCCCGCCAACACCACCATCCCGGTCTTGGCCAGGCTTTCCAGGGCGACGCGCGAATTCGGATCCTGCGCCAGCAAGGCGTCGAGCACCGCGTCGGAAATCTGATCGCACATCTTGTCGGGATGACCTTCGGAGACCGACTCGGATGTGAAAAGAAAATCTTTTAGCGCCATGTTTCTCCTAAATAATTACGCATCTAAAAAATGCGGATGCGCAGGTCCCGCGCGCGTCGCTTTTATTGCTGCACTCGCGGCGACAGCAGACCATAACAGACCCCTGAACCGGAAGAGTGGATCATATGCGCAGGCCAGTTCTCCTATAACGAAACCTGACCATCGGGTCAACAATGTCACACTTAGGCGGATTAAAGCAGCATCCCTTACTCTTCGCCAAAGCCGTCGTTAAACAGGCCGCTCAACTCCGCCACCGCCGCCTGTGCGTCGTCGCCCTCGGCCCGCAGACGCAGCCGGGTGCCCTTTCCCGCACCGAGCATGATCAGCGCCGTAACGCTGCGCGCACTGGCCTGATCCTTGCCCCGTATGACGGTTACGGCGGATTTAAACTTGGCCGCCGCCTGGGCAAGCGTGGATGCGGCGCGTAGATGCAGGCCCAGGCGATTCTTAATCTGTACGGTTTCCTCCGCGACGTTCACGTCTTGACGCTCAACGATACAATGGCGGCGCGCATTGCCGGCGCCACCCGCTCCTCGGACTGCCACTGCTCGAACTCCCATCGCAACCTCCCAACCACCGCGGCCCCATGGACGCGGACACTGCCATCGATGGACATTGAACCATTGGCGAGGACGTAAAAACAGAGGCTGCGCGGATTTTGGCCGCCGATTCCAGCGCAATGGGCGCGCCTTGCTCACCCGCGGGCGTCGCCGTCTTCCTCGAGCGGGATGATTTCGAGCGCGAATAACTCGCGCAGACGGGTCTCGATGAACCGGTCAGCGCTGCTGCCTTCGCGCCGCCGCCACGCGCTCAGCGGGATCACCGCCTTGGACATGTTGCGATGTCCGCCGGCGCTGCCGATATCGCTGAACAACTTGCGCACCACGTCGCCGGCGCTGCGTCCGGCGCCGTGATTGCGTACCGCGATTACCAGGTTGCCACCCAGCTTGCCCGAAACCGCCACCCATTCCGCGCCTTCGAATTGCAGGCAGAAATCCGCCATCTGCACGATCAGGTCGTCGCGCTTGACCGGCCCCAGATGGACCACGGCCAGCTCGTCGCGCACCGTCATACGTCCCATCGCGCGTGCCAGGATACGGGCGAAAGACAGCGGCAGTTCAGGTCTTTCGATGCGCCGCAGCAGATTGTAATTGGCCAGCGGATAAAGATAGGTGAAGGCCTGCAAGTCGTCCTCAGTGACCCGCCGCGACAGCATCAGGGTGTCGCTCTTGATCCCATACAGCAGCGCGGTGGCCAGGCGTTCGCTGATTCGCTCGCCGGCGCTGATCAAATACTCGGTCAGAATTGTGGAGCTGGCGCCGTAGCGTATGCGGACATCTTCGAAAGCGGCGTTTCCGCTGCTATACCCTGGATGATGGTCGATTACGATATCGGCGCGATGCAGCCGGCCGTTGAAATACGGCGGCTGCACGTCAACCATCGCAACTTTGTCGTAGGTGTCCAGCAATTCCGGGGTCGCCCGGTCCACCTCGATCTCCAGCAACTGCACCATCGCGCGATTCTCGGGCCGGGTGATGTCGGAGAAGCTGAATAGCGGGGTGGTCTGCTTGTTGCGGCCCAGCAGGGTCCGCAACGCGATACCGCTGGCGATAGCGTCGGGGTCGGGGTCGTCCTGGAGCAGGATCGCGACCCGCTCGCTGTCGCGCACCAATGCGCGAAGTTCCTTGAGCCGTTCCCTAGTGTAAGATTGATCCATGGAAAACCAGGGCTTAGAACCTGGTGAGCGTGGCCGCACCTGAGAGCCCGCAGGAGTTGCCTCCGTTAATTGTATCACTGCGTGGCGGTTTACTTTATTCAGAAGTTTCGATCGTGTACAGGTTTCCAAAGCCGTGGACAACGAGCATTGCCAGATTTGCAACCGGCCAGTCAAGGAATGGTTCCTCAAGCTGACGGTCGAGGACCACTCCGGCCTGAACGAAACAGCATTAATCTGCGCCAATTGCGGCGTCAAGCTGCGATTGGCTTCCGAAAAGACGCGTGATTTGCAGATAGATCCCTGGATACACGAAGCCGTGGCGAATATCTTAAGAGGCCGCGACCGGTGAGCTCCACCGACCAAAGCCAGATCCAGGACGAACTGTGGCCCCACGAAGAGGCGCGCAAACTGGCGCAGCGTGTCAGCGGATACGAGGCGGGCCGCCCCGCAGTCTTCGAAAGCGGCTTCGGTCCCTCGGGTTTGCCCCATCTGGGCACGATGGCCGAAGTGCTCAGACCCTCCTATGTACGTCACGCTTACGAATTGCTGGATCCGGCCCGTGCCACCCGGCTCATCGTCTTCATCGACGATATGGACGGGCTGCGCAAGGTCCCCGAAAGCATCCCGAACCGGGAAAAGATGGCGGCTTACGTGGGTCAGCCGGTATCCCGGATTCCTGACCCCTTTGGCTGCTGCCAAAGCTTCTCCGAGCACATGATCGGCCTGCTGATTGAGTTCCTCAAGCCGACGGCGGTTGATTACGAGTTGATGCGCTCGAGCGAGGCTTACGCCAGCGGGCGTTTCGACCACGCGTTGCAGCTCATCCTGGACCACCACCAGGAGATCATCGACATCGTCGCCCCGACCCTGAGGAACGAAAACCGCGTTCAGTGGTCGCCCTTCATGCCCATCTGCCCCGCCTGCGGGCAGGTCAATTCGACCCTGGTTACAGCCTATCATCCCGAGCGCCACAGCGTGGAGTTTTCCTGTGAACGCAGCTTCGGCGGCTCGCACGGATGCGGTTTTAAGAGCGAGCAGAGCGTGTTGGGCGGCCAGGCCAAAGTCCAATGGAAGGTGGATTGGGCGCTGCGCTGGTTCGCCTTGCGGGTGGACTACGAGTTGTACGGCAAGGACCTTACCGATTCGGCGCCGCTGTCGGGCCAAATCGTGCGTCTTTTGGGTGGCAATCCGCCGCTGGGCTTCGTCTTTGAGATGTTCCTGGACGAGGAAGGACGCAAGGTTTCAAAGTCTATCGGCCGCGGCGTAACTGTCGACCAATGGCTGCGTTACGCCCCGATCGAGGTCCTGAAGTATTTTTTGATTCTGAATCCGCGCCGCGCTCGTAAACTTTTCCTCGAAGCGATTCCCCAATACGTGGATGAATACCTCGATGAACTGCGCAAATGGGCGCAGGCCGATGCCGAGCACCGCCGTCAATCCGGGCTGGAATTCGTTCTCCAACCCGACAGCGTGCGCAGCTTCAGGTCGGAATTGACCTTTGGGCTGATAATGAACCTGGTCTCGGCGCTGGGCAGCTCCGATCCCGACCTGATCTGGAACTATCTGACGCGCTACGACGCGGCAATCACGGCCGACGAGGAGACCAGGACCCTGGCCGCCAGGCTGGTGGATTGCGCGCTGAATTTTTACCGCGACTTCGTCGAACCGGGCAAGCATCGCCATGCGCCCACCGCTGAGGAACGCACACAAGTTGACGAGATCGTGCAGTTCCTGTCCGATCATTCGGACGCGTCAGCGGAGGAGATCGAAAAGCAAATCTACGAAGTGGGCCGGCGGCACTACGACAAGCCGGGCAAAATCTTCCCCCTGCTGTACAAGGTCCTGCTGGGCCAGAAACAGGGCCCGCGCCTGGGCGTGTTCATCAGGCTTGCAACCCCGCAGAGAATCGTCAAGCTCCTGCAGGAAGCACCGGCGGCCGAGTAACTGCGCGCCCTTTGACAGGTTGGAAAGCTGGCTGGCGACGGCACCGCAGCTCCGATCTACCCCTGACGCCCAGTCCGTGGATTGCGAACAGGCCGCCGTCCGCTCATCGGCGGTTGGTCAAGTGCAACTGGACTGCGAGCGCTGGTTGTGAAGTCGAAGAACTGAAGCCCGGTCTCTACCGCGACCAGGGCGCCGCCATTCCTGCGCAGCGCAATCGATCCGATCCGGCCCCGGACGATCCAGCATCGATTGGAATTCGTCGCCGCCTCCCAGCGCCAGATTTCACCGTCGCTGCCGTCCACCCAGTACAGCGCCCCCTCGGTGGGTGACCACAGAGGTCCCTCGCCCAGCCGGTCCGAGGTGTTTCCGACGCGCTCGATGTTAATCATCATGCGCTGATCACTTTTTCTTCGTAGCGCCGGCCTCCATGCCGGTTCTCTTCGCGTCGGTCATAGGACCGCGCAGAACGCTGGCGCAAAATGCCGCGCTATCATCCGCATTGGCCATGATCTGGTGACCGTTGTGATCCAACACCTCAGCAGCATAAATAGTGGGACAGGCGTCCCTGCCTGTCCCACTGATTAAGCCTCGCTCGATGTTAACTGTTATGCGCCGACAATTTGGGTACCTGGGCCAGATACTGTCGGGTTCCCAAAAATGTGCGTCGCATCCGGAAGATCCTCGGCGAGAACGCCGCGCGCGCTTTCCATATCTGAATTGAACCCAAGAACAGCAGTTGGAAGACGCGAAGGTGATTGCTCCAGAGTTTGTCGCCGCATCACCCTGCACGGGCGCTTCACGAAGCGCCCCTACAAAGACGCGCCCCTACAAAGACGCGCCGCTGCCGGTTTTTGGCGTAGGGGCGGTTCGTGAACCGCCCGTCCGGCTGCGGGCTAATCCGCAGGTGAGAAAAACGCCCGCACATTTTCATTCTCCAATCCCTGACAGGGTGAAGGTGATTTGCGACCGATCAATACGGACCGACCA
>DASZGF010000208.1:0-2203 GCA_035939115.1 Binataceae bacterium (SeqCode) | reverse complement strand
ACGACGTGGCAGCGGATCGCGAAGATCGCATCCGACTATCTCCCGCAGCCAACAACCCTTCATCCGTGGCCGCAGATGCGCTTTGCCGTCACACACCCAAGGTGGGAGCCGCGTGCGGGAATTCCGCTCGCGCGGTTCTGTACGGGGGGCGGTCGGTAACGACCGTACCAGTTTCTTAACGAGTGATCAGGACGCATTTTTGCTTCTGCACGTCTGCTAAACGGTGGACATTCAGTTGACCGTGGGCTGTTGGCGGTCCGGCGGCGATCAACGCTCTTGAGTCAGCCCGCTTCTCAGTGACCGATGCATCAGATGCGCGTCGGCCTGCGCCGACTGCGCGGCGCCATGGCGCTGTTCAAAAGGCCTTTGGGCGACAAGCAGAGCGAGCGGATCAAGTCCGAGCTCAAATGGCTGACAGGAGAACTCGCCCCTGCGCGTGACCTCGACGTCTACGAAAGAAGCAAGATCGAACCCTGCGCAGCGTCCTGCCGGGCAAAACGGGGATGAAGGAATTGGCCGACACGCTCGCCTCGCGACGCGCCGCCGCCTTCAATCGGGCGATGGCCGCGGTCGATTCGCCGCGTTATCGTTCGCTTCTCCTCGACACGTTGCAATGGCTTGAGAACGGCGATTGGGCCAAGCATCGGCGCCGTCAGGGCGGCCCGATCGAAAGGTTTGCCGCGAAAGTTCTTGCGCGCCGAACCAAGAAGGCAAAGAAAAAAGCGGGGAAGCTGCGCAAACTCGATCCCAGACAGCGTCATAAATTGGGGATCGCGGTCAAAAAGCTGCCTGCGTATTTCGGCGACGACGATCCAATGGTCGCTAAGAAAGCCTGCGATTCCTATCGAAAGGACGCTAAAGCGGTTACCGGGGACGTTCTTGTTTTTCGTGGCGCCGCGATGGCCAGAGAGCGCGCCGCTGGCATCCCGCTGAAGATCGCCGCCAACGTCGACAAGGTCGATGAAGACTACTTCCGCAACGATATTTTGCCGCTCATCGATGGCCCAGGCGTAGAATTCATCGGGGAGATCAATGAGCGTGAGAAAACACAATTCCTCGGCGAGGCAGCCGCCCTATTGTTCCCGGTGGACTGGCCGGAGCCGTTTGGACTCGTGATGATCGAAGCCATGGCGTGTGGCACGCCGGTGCTCGCGTTCCGCTGCGGGTCGGTCCCCGAGGTCATCGATTACGGCGTCACCGGCAAAGCGGTCGGCAGCGAGGAAGAAGCAGTCGCGGCGCTCCCGGCAATCTTGGCTTACAATCGCCGCGCGGTGCGGCAAGGTTTTGAGGAGAGATTCACCGCCACAAGAATGGCCCAGGATTATATTAGTACTTATCGCCGGTTGATGAAGACACGCACGTCTGGCGCCAGGCCGCGCCAATTCGGTCTCAATGGCGGCAATGGCTTAGCTCCCAATCCGACTGAAAAACCGTTTGTGGCCCTGTTCGAAGCCGGCGCGGATCCCGAGATCCCCACCTGAGGAACGGCGAATTATATCAGCCAAAGTTAGCATCAAGATGTGCGGTACGCACCGGCAGTGTCACCGTCTTTACGCCGCGATCGTCCGGGTCGTCGGCTATGTGAAAAGCCGAGTTCGGCGCACATGGCAAGCATGGTGGTATTTTCCGACAGCACTTGGCCTCGCACGATCTTGAGGTCCTCATGCTTTGAAAATTCGATCATGTGCTTCATCAACAGCCAACCGATGCCGTGCTCCTTAAGCCGCGAACGCACCAGAATGGCAAATTCGGCGGTCTCTCCGCTTGTGTCATCGTGCAGGCGCACCACGCCGAGCATCTTTTGGCTTTGCTCGTCGACGGCAATGAAGGCCATGGCACAGGCCGGATCGTAGTGGATGAGCTTGTCGAGGAGCTCGTGGCTCACCTCGCGCATTGGTCCAAAGAAGCGCAGCCGGAGATCCTCAGCTGTCACGTGGCGCCAGGCGATTGACCGCTCAGTTTCCGCCCAAGTCAGCCGCTCGACCATCGTTCGGGCTGCGCAAGTTGCTGGTAGCTATCCACGCCTCGCCAGTCTAGCAGCAAGGCTGGAAAAGCGCGAATATTCACGCCAGTTTGGGAGTCATCGAATCCCGGTTCAAACTGGTACCGATAAGTCGGCTTTTACCGCGATTGGCAAAAAGAAAGAGGCAATATGTTCAAACCAGCACCGCACAAACAGAAACTTCTCATGTCCTGTCTAATT
>DASZGF010000207.1:0-6827 GCA_035939115.1 Binataceae bacterium (SeqCode) | reverse complement strand
GCCGGCGGGAGAAAGTAAGGATCTCTCGAAGATGGATTATCTTTAGAACGCGCAACTGGGAGCTATCAAACACGCAGGGGGTGGGGCCAAATCAGGATATCAAAAGGGGCCAGGCCGGATTGACGAAATCAATTAGGGAAGCATCGACGCCAAACGTTTGCGTGCCGCGTCTATTTCATGCTGCGTGACGTCTTCTTTTTCCGACTTGTGGTAGAAGAAGAGACCCGCCAGCCTATTCTCGGTCCTCAGCCAAGGGTACACAAGGCGATATCCGCCCCTTTTGCCGGTATTTCGATCCAGGTCGGGCACGCGGACCTTGTAGACTTCGGATGTGTTCTTCTTCAAACGCCGGCCAGCGCGGCTTTGGTCCGGGTACGCTGGATTCTCGCCGGCTGCGGCCGAGATACCCTTCCAGATGTCATCCAAGACCTGTTTGGTCTTTGGTCCTACAGCAACCCTCTGAAGGTCACGCTCATAGGTGGGGCCGTGGCGGATCACGATTGCCATCGCGCGGCCTGGAGGGTCAGGACCTCAGCGCTTCTTCCCTGGCCTTCTTTATTTCCTCGTTGAAGGCGGGACTGAGGCTTAGCGCGAAGGTCTCTTCCAAGTCCCTGAAGTCGTCGGCCAATTCGGTCAGCTCCTCAATTTCGACCGACAGCGGCCCGGAAAACGTCGGGGCGGTGTCAAAGAAGCCGGTGAGATTCTCCAAGCGCGCAGCGATGAATCCAAGCGCTACCAAGCCGGTGCTTAAGTCCGCGTCGGTATGATCGTCGTCGGGGAGCCTGAGAAACGCGTCGAAGTCATCCCGGGCCTCCTTAGCCAAACCAACTATATGCCGCACCTTAGCCCCGAGCTTCTCGAAAATTACCTTGGGGCTAAGCTCGGGGGCAAGCTCGATTAAGGTGCGCACGCCACCGAACTCATCGGCCAGTTCATTACGGACTTCTAAGTTCATTTCCGCACCGATCTTCATCATACAAAGCTTGCCCGTTCGCGACAACCAGCTAATGCGCAGCCAGCGCCCAGGCGATCAGGCCGGCCAGCGCCAACGCCATCAGCGGGTAAAAGCCTCCTGTGCCGCCGGCTTCGTCCAGCCGATAATGCGCGCCGGTATCCCGACCGTGCGCGTGACGCCGCGCGGCCCGAACGTGACGTGGACGCCGCGCGCGGCCAAGGTCAGGCTCGGGCCGGAGCGCGAGAAGTTGACCGACAGGCCGGGCAGGATGCGGACGCGACGGTAGAAGCGGCAGCCCAATTTCACCTTCCGGACAATCCGATCCAGGCGTAAAGGGCGGCCGTCAACACGGTGGCTATCGCAAGCGTCGCGCCGGTAGGCTGCGGCGGGGGAAGCTTCAGGCCGAATTGCACCGCTAAACTGAGGATGCTGAACGCCGGGAGAGCGAAGAGTACCCTGGCGGGGCCATTTACTATCCGGAACTTTGGCTTGGGCAGAAGCTGCCCGCATTTCGAACAGTAAGTCATGGTCTCTCCCTCGGCTTCCGACCGCGGCACCCGGGTCGCGACTCGACGAGGCTGCGCCATCATGCTTGTCGACTCACTTCTAACTCGGATTTTTGAAGGGCGAATTGGCTAGGTACGACAGAATCTAGCGGCGAGAGCATGCCTGTGATCTCCCACTCCGCTATATGGCAGAACTGATGAAAGCGGCCAGGGCGGCCAGCGATGCTGTTATTGCCGCAATCTGGTTTGCCGTGGGTAGATACTTCACTTCACCCCCAGCCGGCGCGCTTCTTTCAGCGCCAGCGGTTTCGTCGCCGCCAGCTTCTTGGGCGCGATCGGCTTGTAGGGCTTGAGTCCGTCGAACTCCTCCCGCCTGGCGCGCGGGATGGGCTGGCGGTGCGCTGCTCGTCGTCGCTGGCGTTCATTCGTTGTCGGGTTTGAGTTTGTGCTCAATGGCGCCCGCGGCCATCGGCCATTGCTGCGCCGCTTCCATATGGCTTGCCACCGCCGGCAGCGAACCACTTATCCAGTTCCGATCGCCGAACCCGCCAATCACCGCCCAAGCGAAAACCGGGTAGCTCACCTTCTTTGATCAATCGGTTAACCGTGGAGTGAGAGCAGTTTAAATACTTAGCGACCACCTTGAGCGTCATCATCTCGGCCGCGTCGAGTCGGGCGGGCGGGGGCGAGACAGGCTTCTTGGATCCGAGAGGGCGGCTGGGTCCTTTCTTCATTGTTCCCTCGCCCGCCGCAGGACTTTGCGCGCTTCGGCGATCAGGACGCTCCGGACCCACGCCGCCGCGCCGGTTTGGTGCCAATTTGGCAGAGGGTTCACTGGCATCTATACCGAAACTCCCTCTGGGGTCTTATGAGCTTGTATCCGTCAGTGACAGCACATTTTCTCCCGGACTCCACAAGCCAGGCTTCAACAGCCGCCTGGTATTCCGCCTTAGGTATGTCGGTGTCGGCTGCCCCGAAGGTCAGGCCGCTCAGCGCGCCCATGCCCGCTGAGCGACCAATGCTCGGCGTGATCATCAGCCTCCCTTCCTTCGGCTTATCGAAAATGCGCCAATCGTCTCCGCTGTAGCTAAGCCTTTCAGCGGCGTGCCCTCATACTGCATCGCGGCGTTCATTCCAGCACAGCCTGTCAACATCAACGCCGTGACCACGACCGCCAGGACGATCGCGGCTGAGCGGGAGCGGGCGAAACTCATCACTGAGAGTCGGTTTGCGACACCAGGTTCCCCTCGGAGTCGTAACACATGAGCACGGTGTGAAGACTGTTACAGGTCGCATATTCTGCTGGCGTTGTTGCAAGCTCGGTCAAGCCGAGCGTGAAAACGTCGGCCACGACTTCTGTGGTAGCAATGGCGACCTTGCCACCGGTTCCGGGTCCACGTGTATAGAGCTTATAAGCTATCGCAGTTCAGCTTCCCTTCCTTGACGGTTGCTTGTGGAGCACCGAGGACTTGGGTAATACGCGTCCGATCCTCGCCGACGCTGAATTGAGAAATGTCCACCGGGTCCGGTCGCATGACTTCCATTACTGGGGAACATGGCAGTGCGCGAATCTCGGCGAGCCAGCGTCCATCATCTTCGCGGTCCAGTTCCAGTTCTAAGGTCTCCATGTGTCCACCGATGCCCATAGCGTACCACTACGTTCCATCTAGAACCACAGAATGCCAACAAAATGCCAGCATTGCCCCTTCAGCGCCGTGGACCGCGTTAAACGCCCTCTCTGGCGCGTCGGTCCTCCGGGACGCTGCATCACGCGTCTGGAGCACTAAAACGCCAGCGGGCATTAGCCGGGGCCCGGTGCGTGCGGAATTCTGCACAGTTGTGAACTGTTGAAAGCCGGCGCCGGAGCACCCGGGCTTACGCCAATTGTGTTCCGCGGAGAACACGCCTCTCCTTGCCCACGGAATGTCACTGCGCCTAGCATACGGGTACTTACCGCCTAAGGTCGCGCGCAGTGTTTTCGATGGCACCGAAAGGCGTGGACGCGCGGACAGGGAGAGCGTGCGGCCCTGTTCCTTCATGACATCGTCACCCCTGCCGAAAAAAGCGAGCGCGCCGCCGGCGATGTTTTGGATTTACTGCCGGCGGCGCGCTCCATACGAGCAAGGGCTGGATCCATTAACCCCCCCACGGTCGAAGCTGCGTAACTTCATCCAAGGGCGGGACCGGTTGAAATCCGCCGGCGGAGCGGAGTAGACGGACAGCCAGCCGCGAGTTGCCCCTTTCTCGCGCTGACGAGGGCCGGGATTTGTGCAGTCCGGTCCCGCCTTTCCCCACGGCGCCGCTTCGTTTTCGTTTGACGTAAGAGGTGAAGGCGTGACAACGTCTCTTTAGCGTCCACGCCTCAGCGTGTCCGACAGACTGGCCCCTCTAACTGGCCCAACGGACGCGCTGTTTTCTTCTCTCCAACGCCGAATTTCCCAGCCGCCAAACGCCCCTCTGCCGCGTCGATCCTCCGGACGCTGCAATCCCCGCCCCGGGCCCGGAACGCCAGCCAGCGCCATAGTCGCTCAGCCGGGCTCACGGTCTGCGGGCTGGTCCAGCCGCACCTCGGGCTCCCTGCCGTGCCATGTTCACCTCATCGTGGTTTCGGCCGCGGATTCCCGCTCTTCGACCACGCGACCGCCCTTGACGGAGATTGGAAGCAGGAAGCGCACGCGCGGTTGCGTGCGGCCTGGTCCGGTCCAGTACAGGTGGGAATGCGCGTTGCGCATGTGCGGCCGCACTGTTCGCCCTGTCTCCACGCCGGCGTCTCGGCCGTGCTCGATTTCCCGTCGCTCATCGCGCGGCTAACTTCCTTGACAACCGCGTAGTGAGTCGGCTCGCGCAAGTCCCGAAAGCGCTGCGGGTCGCGCCGCTCAAGCTTGGACTTGACGGCCGGGCGCTCACCCGGATGCACGATGGCACGACGTCAGGCTCGCCCCCGAAGTACAGCAGCATGGTTAACGCCAGCCCGGCCATCGTGTTGCGCCATAGTTCGGCGGTCTCATCGAAGCCGCCATGCACCCGCGCCTCGGCCGCGGCCGCCTCGACGCACTCCTGCAAGGTGGCGCGCGTCAGGGATCGGAATCCACAGGTCATCCTCGGGCTTGCTGATACGCAGCTCCAGGGCACCGGACTCCTTACTCAGCGCCTGTCACCAGGTCGTAGGCGGCCGCGAGGTAAACGTTTCCCCCTTCCACGGCAGCGGCAGGACTGGCAGCGCGTGGCAAGCGGAGCGCCGCGGTAGACGTGCGGTCCGGCCAGGGCGAGCGCGCCAGGCAATCGGCGAGTCGCCGGCTCGATGGTGTAGATGGTTTTGCCTTCCCGCGTTGGCTTCGATGCGAAGACCGGCGAGGTACTGGAAAACTCAATTGAGGGTAAGCATTCCGACTAAAATCCCCCCGCCCGTCGAATTTCTCGCGCCGCGCGGGATTGCCGGCCCGCGATCGGGTTGTTCGTCGGCGTCGTTCATTCCCAGGACCGCTCCTTGCGCGGCGCCGGCTTCTTCGCGGCCGGCTTTTGTTTACGAGCCTTGGGCCCACTTCTGGCCGGCCGAACCTGTTTCTCCGCGATCCACTTCTCCAGGTCGGAGCGACGAAACCGCCAGTCGCTGCCCAGGCGAAACGCGGGGAGATCACCAGTTCTGACCAATTTGTAGACCGTCATGTAATGGCAATTCAGGTAGCTGGCGACCTCGCGCACCGTCATCAGCTCGCGGTCCCGACCTATCTCCAGTTCTGTTTTTGGCTTCGGCGAGCGGGTGCGCCCATTGCCTTTCTTTCTCTTGCTATGGCTCACCGGACCTCAGGACCCCAGCTCACGTTGTGGCGCCGGGCACCCTGGCTTCTCCTCTTATCGTTTGGTCTGTCCCTTGGTCTTCAGTCTCGACTTATTGGCCTCGATAAACACGCGAAGCTCAGCAGCGTCTGACAGCAACGCGTCCCATTGCTCCAAGTAGAGGGTGACCAGGAATCGACCGAGACCATACACCGAGACAGCCCCTTTTTCCGAGACTTTGAAGCTAATGCTGCCGCCCTTGGCCAGGCGCCCTTCCAGTTCTGCGATCCGTGCCGCCATTTGCTCCGGAGTCAGGTTGCTGTTTGTTTCATCGGCCATCGTCTAACCCTCGCCATTTTCGAGACTGGATTTGCGCCGCAGTTCTCGCGCCTTCTTCTCGAAAGCCCCGCTTTTCGTTGGGGGGTTCCTGCGCCTGTTTGCGCGCTCGCGCGAGACTTGGCCGCGCCGCTTCATCTCCGCCGAACGCTCCTCGGCCGAACGGAGTCCATTAGGCTGGGCGAGCTTTCCGCCACCTTCAGCGATCGATCCACGTACGGTCAAAGGATTCAGATAAACCGCGTCAATGTGGCTGAGTCAATCCGTTGCCTTGCAAAAATCCTACGGGCGGACAAATGCTGACGTCGCCATCCTTCCAGTTCTTTTCGCCTGCCAAAGGGGTCCATTTTGTTGGGCTTTTCAGCGACACCAATCCTTTCGCGTACTGCGCTGGAGCACGCCGTCACAAGGATTTGTTTGCAAATCCGTTTGCAATGGCGGTGGCTGGCGCTGCCGACGCGGGTCGCCACCTGGTCGCTTACCAGCTTGCAGCAACAGGTGGTAAAGAGCGGCGGACGGCTCATCAAACATGCGCGCTACTACTGGTTGCTTTTGACCGAGGGCATCTAACGCGGCGGCTCTTCGGGAGTATGCTGCGCAGGATCGCGGCGCTCCCGTCGCCGCCGGGATAAGCCGAGTATAAAGCGGAGCAGATTTTGATTATAACGCTTGGGCGCAGGGAGAAGTGTGTGCGGAACCGCGTAGAAAAAGAGGCATTTCCGGACGTTGCGTGCCCGCCAGACGCGAAACCGGCCCCTTCCGGCGCCGCCGAAACACCGTGGACCAATCCCGGGCTAAACCTTGCCGAGATGGCCGTCTGGTCTACAAGCGGAATTGGAATCGGAGAGTCACAATGGAAATCCCGGCCTAAGATCACTTAATAAAAATGCGGGCGAGGACATTGCGCTGGAGCGGGCGCTACGCTGAAATATCACGAGCTTGCGATCGCAAAATTCGACTCACGGGACCGCGCCCCGATTTTCTTAGCGCACCAGGCGGATTGACCGCGACATTTTTGCGTTTGCGATCAATGTATGTGGATAGTCGCCCTTGCTCTCAGGCGTCCCGTCACCATCATCGCGATGGCCGCGTTGATGATGTTGTTTGGCCTATACTCGTTCTTCTCGATGTCCAAGGACATCTTTCCTGCGGTCAACATCCCCGAGGTCAATCTGGTCTGGTACTACCCGGGGATGTCCGCGCCAGAGATCGAAAAGCGCATCGTGAATATCACCGAGCGCGCTACCTCACAG
>DASZGF010000206.1:0-147299 GCA_035939115.1 Binataceae bacterium (SeqCode) | reverse complement strand
CTCCTTTCAAAAGGAAACGGCCGCACCAAAGCGGTGCGGCCGTCAAACCTGGCTCGCAGCACCTAGACCCTTCCAACCAACACCAGTATCAGCCAGACGATCAGGATGGTGCCGATAATTCCGCTGGGGAAATAACCCCAGTTGGCACTGTAGGGGTAAACTGGTACCGAACCGAGCAGGGCCAGAATCAGGATTATCAGAAGTACGGTTCCCAACATTTTTCTCTCTCCTCGTGTGCTCAATGTGCAGTTTCCCGCACACGGCGGTTTCGGATGAGTACAGCAACCCTCATGCCGACCGGTTGGACCCCCAAAGACTGTTTTGATGCGCCGGAAAACTGGCAAAGGCCAAGCTCCTCTGTAATTTTTGCTTCCTAGCGGGCAAAACTGGCGCGCTGTTCGGAGCGCAGCGCAGGCCGAAATAACTTGAGCGTATATAAGGAAAGGCTTTGCGCGCCGGTCAGGGCTCGAAGAAATCGTGGATGGCAAAGGAATTGCACCTAAAGCGCCTGCATCGCGAAATGTGTTTGGAGGTTAATGTGATGTCGGAGAATCTGAACAATTCAATTCTTAGCAGTACCGGCGTGGACGTCGATGCGGCGGCCAGGCAGGGCAAGGCTGCGTTAAATCAGGGAGTCAAAGCCGCGCGGCAGGGCGTGAAGGCGGCCCAGCAGGGAATCGAGTACGCCCAGGATCACGTTGGCGATGGCCTTGACATGGTCAAGTCCTTAACCGCGTCGCTGAGTGACTTTGTCTCTAATCAACCGCTCGTTGCCGTTGGCTGCGCGTTCCTTATCGGTTACATCGCAGCGCGCATGTTGCGCAGGGCCTCATCGGCCTCATCCTGATGGAAGCCGTGGAACGGACTCGGCCCGTGCCATATCTAACCAGTCTCGGAGAAAGCATCCGGTCCTATCCGTTGCAAGCCCTCGGAATCGGTTTCCTGACCGGCTTCGTGGTTGGAGGCGGACATATGAGCCGGGTTGGTCAGGGACTGATTGGATTCGCCGCGCGGTTGGCCGTGCGGCAGGCGGCGACGACGGCATTATCGGAGGCGTTGAAGCAGTCATGAGCGATATCGTGGAATTGGAACGCGGCGTTGATCACGCGCGCGAAAACCTGGTGCGCACTCTGGACGAGTTTAACCGCAAAGCGACTGCGACCGCGCAGGAGTTGCGGGCGCCCGAGGAACCGATTCGACGCTATCCGCTTCCGTCGTTATGTGGAGCGATGGCGTTGGGATTTGCCGCAGGTGGCTGGAGAATGCCAGCGATGGTGTTTGGGGTGTTGGCGGTGGGCGGCGCTTTGATCGCGCAACCGACGAGCGAACATACAAATGCTACCCAATGATAATCAGCGAATAGTCGCGGAAGTCGAAGAGCACCAGACCCCTAGCTGGCCCGCATTGGTCGGCCGATTGATACTGGATATCACCGGAGTCGTCGAGGCCGAAGCGCGGCTGATGCGGGCCAGCATCGAACCGACCCTGACCTCGGTGCTGGAACGCTGGCTCCTGCAATTAGTCATTGCCGCGCTCGCTTTGATCGGTTGTTTGTTGCTGATCGCCGCGGCAGTTCTCTTGCTGCATGTGTGGGTGGCGCTGTGGTTGGCTTTTGCGATTACAGGCGCGGCCACCATCCTTTTGGCGCTGAGCCTGCTATTGAGCCGTTGAGGGCGAGAACAGTTACGACGCCCCCTGAGGTTGGCACGTCGCACACCAAGCCTTTGCGGCCGACCGCGAGTATTCGCAGCAGTTGAGCTGCCAAGCGTGGGAAACCGCTCCGGCCGGGTGCACGCAAGGCGACTGGGCTCGCGAGCACCGTCCATCGCTGGCTCTAGAGGAACCCCACTGGTGGCCACCACCCGGCCATGGGGCATTGGCCTCAGGGCACGCCGTTAGGCTGTACTAAATCAACACCCGGCACGACCCGAACTCTGAAAAAAATACACGATATAAGGTTCGGTGGCGGGTGATCCTGAGAATCCCTAGAGAATCCAAGCTCTTTCCACTGCGGTATGGACATTGCTTAATGCATCATTTTCGCGGCATTGATGAGCTGGGCGATGACGATTGTCGTTCAGGGGGTTAGGCGAAGCAAAAGGTATTGCTTTTAGGTCTGGATAAACCACCAGGCTGGGAGGGTAGCAGTGAGCTTGGAAACACGCGTTCTCGTGGCCGAAGATGACGTCAGCGCCCATGAAGGTTGGCGCACGATGTTGAACTCGTGGGGCTACGATGTGGCAATTGCGGAAGATGGCGAAGTGGCCCTCGACCTTATTCGCAGACTTAACCCCCATATTCTCCTGACGGATATCAAGATGCCGCGGATCGACGGGTTGGGTCTGCTCCACAACATCAATGCCCTGGGGCTCAGCCTGGCCACGATCGTGATTTCGGGAAAAGGCGACTTTGCCGACGCAGTCCAAGCGATGAAGCTCGGCGCACTGGATTACCTGCGCAAGCCAATCGACTGGGCGCACTTGCAGCGCTTGCTCGATCATCTGGCTCGCCAGGCGCAGCTTTGGGAGGAAGCCTACCAGGAGCGGCGCAGCAGCGGTTCGTTTCGCGAGACCGGGGCGTTTATCGCGCGTTCGCAGCCGATGCGCCGGGTGATGGACTCGATCCGAAAAATTGCCGATTCCACGGCATCAGTCGTGATCGGCGGCGAGAGCGGCACGGGCAAGGAACTGGCAGCGCGGACCATCCACGACCTTTCCTCACGCCGCGAGGGCCCCTACATCGGCATCAATTGTGCCGCCATTCCGGAAAACCTGCTGGAAAGCGAGTTGTTCGGCCATGAGCGCGGCGCTTTCACCGGGGCCGACCGGCGTCACGAAGGGTCCTTCGAGCAGGCCAATGGCGGCACTCTGTTGCTCGACGAAATCTCTGAAACCAAGTCCGAGATCCAGGCCAAGTTGTTGCGCGTGATCGAAGAGCGCAAGCTCAGACGGGTAGGGGGGAACGGCGAAATCCCGATCGACGTGCGCATTATCGCCGCCTCGAATCGGGATTTGGGCCAAGCCATGCGCGAGGGCAAGTTTCGCGAAGACCTGTTCTACCGCCTCAACGTATTGTCGATCTGGATGCCGCCGTTGCGTGACCGCACCGAGGACATCTCCTTGCTGATAAATTCCTTCGTGCAGCAATTCACCGAGGACGGCGCCAAGCGCATCGCGGGGGTGGATGACACCTGCCTGGCTGCTTTACTGTCACATCCGTGGCCCGGAAACATCCGCCAGTTAAGGAATGTTATCGAGCGGGCGGTGATCTACGCTAAAGGACCCTATATAACGCTGGCCGACCTTCCACCCGATTTCCAGAACGTTCCCACCGCCGCCAACGGCGCCGCACATCTGCACGTAAGGCTCGGTTCCTCGGCGGAGGAGGTGGAGCGCGAACTGGTGCTCAAAACGCTGGAGTTCGCGGGCGGAAACAAGACTCTGGCAGCGAAGATTCTGAAATTCAGCCCCAAGACGCTGTACAACAAGCTGGCGCGCTACTCCAAATAGGCTGTTGTTCACGGTAGTCAAAGGAACAAGAACCCCGTACGTCGCGGGTACCGGCCTTGTGCGGCTTGCGCCCCAGCCGTTCAATTCCGCCACCCGCCCACCCGCTAAGAAACCCTACGGACCGGACGCGGTCCTCTCAGTGGGGCAGCGAAGAACGGATTTCGTGGTCAATGCCGTGAGGGTTGGTATTATAGGCTAGCGTTATGCAGCCTGACTTAGTCAAAAGGCGATTACTAACCAGCGTGATCAGCGCGCCAGTGGCGTTGGCGCTTCTCGCTGGAATACTGCTTTGGCATTTGCGGGTTGAAAGACTCTATGTCAACTGGCTCGAAGGTAGCGGAGAGGTTTTGAGCGCGGCCCAATCGGCGGGGAACCGCATTTTGAATGCGCAGGATGCGCTTGGAAAATACCTGGCTTCCGCAGACCCGGCGGGCTCGATCGCGGTGCAGCGGGCGCTTGATGCGGCCGGCGACACGTTCAAGAGGCTCCTGGCTTCGAGTTCGAACAACTCTGCTGACGAAAATCGCCTGACCGAAATCGGCGTCCGCGAAGGTCGCTGGGCAGCCGCTATCCAGGGGGTAATGGACAATGGACCCGATGAGTCGACACGAGGCACCGCTGCGCTCACACAGATAACGCCGCTTACGCGGTCGCTGTTGGCCTCATTGGACGACTTCATCGACACCCACGCTGAGATGGTGCGCGCGGGACTTGGGCGTCGGCACGACGAGCAAACGCTGGTCTCCTGGTTGGTGCCGATCCTGGCGGTTGCTGTTGCCCTGGTCCTGATGCTTATTTCCTGGACGGACATCGGCGCGATTGTGCGCGAATACAAACGGATTTTGGATGATTCCGAACAGGCGAACCTCAGAACCAACAATTTTTTGGACACCATTTCGCACGAGCTGCGCAACCAACTGAATCTGATCATGTTGTGGTCGCGCCTGTTGTTATCGGGCGAGCGCGACGCGGACAGCTTGAAGCGTGGTCTGAATTCGATCGACCGCGCCGCGCAAGTCCAGGCTCAACTGATCGAGGACCTGCTGGACTTCGCCAAGATCGAAAGCGGCCGCCTGCTCCTTGAACTGCGCCCCACCGATCTGCCGGCGGTGGTCAATGCCGCGGTTGACACCATGGCGGCGGCGGCGGAAGCCAGATCGATCGATCTGCGGGTGATTATCGATCCACGGGCCGCCACGATTCAGGGCGATCCCCAACGGCTGCAGCAGGCGTTATGGAACCTGTTGTCGAACGCGGTCAAATTTACCCCCACGGGCGGCAGGGTTCAGGTTCAGCTCGCGCGCATAAATTCGCAGGTGGAACTGGCGGTCAGTGATACCGGCCAAGGCATCGCGCCATCTTTTCTGCCCCACGTTTTCGACCGGTTGTGGCAGGCCGACGCGCCGGCACATGCAGAAAAAAAGGGTGTGGGCCTGGGCCTGACCATCGTCAAGTATATCGTCACAATGCATGGCGGGACGATCAGTGTGCAAAGCGATGGGCTCGGCAAGGGCACTACTTTCAGCGTGCGGTTGCCGATCGCCACCGAAGGCGTCCGGTCTCAACGCCGCCCAAATCCGACCATTGTGACCACTCCCGACCTCGCGCACATTCCGCGCCTCAACGGGCTGCGAATTATCGTCGTGGACGACGATCAGGAAGCGACTGAGGCTTTGCGGGGACTGTTGAAATCACTGGGCGCCGAGCCGATCGTGGCCGACGGTGCGGAGCGTGCTTTGCAGTTGCTGGCAGAGCATCCGCCCGACGCGATGGTGTCGGACATCGCGATGCCCGGACGCGACGGACTATCCCTGGCCAGGGAGATCCGGGAAAGGGAAAACCAGGCCCATTCCGGTCATCTGCCCCTGGTAGCGTTGACCGCGTACGGACGCGTGGAAGACAAGGTCAGTATTTTTTCGGCCGGTTTCGACAGCCACGTCATCAAACCAGTGGATCCCGCGGAACTGGCTGGAGTAATCCGAAGCGTAGTCGAACCCGGTGGCGACAAGTTGTAGAGCTGACGAACAGATACGGACCTGCCGCCGATTGCGTAGGAGCGGTTCGCGAACCGCCCGCCGAATGGTCGAGACAAGAAAATAAACATTTGGCGGGTGGTCGGTGCGTTCAACGGTACATTTTATTTCAGCCCGCAGACATGGCCATCCGAGCAGGAAAAAGGCACCAGGGCCACGAGCCCGGAAGGGGCGGTTCGCGAACCGCCCCTTCGAACGGCCCCAGGTGGCGCTCGTCCGGATGCCTCCTGTTAGTGAGCACCGACGGGATCCGCGCAAACGGACCCGCGCTGGCGCGCGGGTCCGTTTGACGTTTGATCGGGGCGCAGAAGCGCCCAGAGTCGCGCGCCGGTTACGGATTGGTGGTGGTCGTCGTGCTCTGATACGTGGTCGTGGTTGGTGGGGGCGGCGGCGCAGGCACAGTGGTCACGGTGCTCGACTCGCTGCGTTTGCGATAGCTGGTTACGCTCGAATCGCTGTCAGGCTCCGCCGCGCTCTCCGAACTGCTGGCGTTGTAGCTACTGGTGGTCTGGCTGGTCGAAGTGGTGCTCGGCTCCACCATAGTCGTGGCCGGCGGCGGCGACGTTACCACTACCGGCGGTGGCTGCTGCACTACTATCTTGGGAGCCTCAGGTACGTATGTGGTTGTGTCCTTGACCTCGCGGCTGGCGCATCCGACCGTCAGCGCGGCGGCCAAAAATGCAGTGGCTGTTACTGTGACTGGAATTAGTTTCATTATGATTTCCTTCTCTACCTGTTGGTTTACAAATTTGTGCTGAATTCGAATTCATCCCATTCGGCCGATCATTCGGGATTCTTTTCCCAACTCAGTCGATTATTGACACCTTTGACTCCGTCAATTCCGGCCACCAGGCCCACTGCCCTCTGTACGTCTTCGCGCGACGCGAGCACGCCTGTTAGTGTGACCCGGCCATGGTCGGCGTCGACGGTCATCGGAGAGTCGTCAGCCAGCCCCTCGTCAGCGATCGCGGCCTTGACCTTGACAATTAAAAGGTCGTCCTCGGCCCGTTCGGCGGGGGAATTGTAATGGTGCTTGGCCGCGCTTTGCGCGGACAGATCCTGTTCGTGCACACTTTCATTGCTGACGGTGTTTTGGGCCCAGCCGGTCGCGGTCATTGAGAGCGCCATAGCAAAACTCAGTGCTACTGCGGCCGACGCGCCGGCTTTTCGCCCACTTCTGTTAGCGGCTGTTTTCGTCATCGACTTTACCTCGAGCCTTCCATGCCGGGTCGCCCGCGCTATCTTGCGCTGCTGTATGCCAGGTCAGGTGGTTATTGACCGACTGCACACTCTTGACGTCGGAAGCCACGCTCTGGGCACGAGCGGCTACTGCGGGCGAGTCCACCGCTCCGGCCAGCGTTACAGTGCCGCGGTCAGATTTAACATGGATAGTGAACTTCCGTGTTGCCTGGTCCTTGAGCAGCGCGGTTTTGACCTTAGTCGTCAGCGCGGCATCGCCCAGCTCGTTCTTGGTCGCATGATATACATGTTTCAACCAATCATCGGCCTTTTGAACAACGCCTTTATTAGATGTGCTATTCTGCTGCATATCCTCGCTGGTGCCATTGTGCTGCATATTTTGGCCGGCGTTGTCTTGGGCATAGGTGAGCGCGGGAGAAGTCCAGCGCCGCGCCCAGTAAGCCGGCGAACGCGAGAATGGATATTTTATTCGATTTCATCGTAGTCTCTTTAAACTCACTTGAGCGCCCGGCCGCTGAGCAGCCGGGCGCTTTTCGTGCGAATTCGGAACGGACTAGTAATTGCGGTCGTTAATCCACTGGCGGATCGCATCGCGCTGCTCGCCGGTGCGCTCCTGGATTTTACCAATCACCTTGTCCATGTCACCTTCCGCCTGAAGCAGATCGTCGTCGGTGATCTGTCCCCACTTGCGCTTGATGTCGCCCTTGATCTGGTTCCACTTGCCTTTCATTCTGTCTTTGTCCATCGCTGGACTCCTTATGCATATTGTCCCGGCCAGAAAAGGCCGAGACCTATTAAGTACGCAAAGCCCGTTCCAGCAAAATCATTGAATATCCGGCGTTGATCTCAGCTGTTGAGGAAGTAGTTTTTACCAAATAGTGATAGCTTCGCCCGACGCGACCTTCGTAGCGCCGCACGTTGCCATCGACTGAATGGTCAAGGAAAAACGGGCGTCACAGGCCGCAACCGTTTGCCGACCCGAAAGGCCCGTGACGTACCGATTAGAGAAGAGGGAATTTTTCGGCCTAATGCCTGCTCAAAGCACCGACGCCCAGCACAATCGCCCCGACCGCTAAAATTCCTGCGGCGGCGACGGGCGGAATGACGTGAGTGTCGGTCTCCTTGGCCTGGATCTTGAGGTCGCCGAGTTTCGCCACCTCCTTGTTTTGGGTGGTCGTGAAAACCGGCATCGCCAAGCCAATAACTCCCAGCACAAGCAGGATCGCGCCCAGTATTACGAGAGCTTTCACCAGGAATCCTCCGCGGTTACCCTTTAACGAAGTCTCTCGAAGGCGGCGTCGGCAACTTCGTCCGTGGGTGACAATTGTAAACGTACCATGCCGCAAGAAACGTTCCACGCGTACTTGTGCAGCGCATCGGGACATTGTTCTTTAAACAGACTGGTTTTTCGGCTTCGTGGATTGCAGGAACCGAAAGATCGAGTTGTAAAAATTTCAGCCTATGGCGAAACCATGCCAGCTCAGCCGTTTCGCCAGACCATGGCTGCCGGGCGGGAAGGGGTGGGCATGGTGGATAAAATTGTTAGTGGTTCTTGTTTTCAACGACTATCGAAAGCACAATACTGCCGTTTTGTAGCAATTTGCCCACCGGCTGACTGCCTTGGCGATTGCTGCCCTGCCGCCCACCGCGGTTAAGACCGCGATGCGACGGGATGAGGATTTTGAGACTGAATGGACCAGTCCTACTGAGGGTGCGTGGATGAGAACACCGAGTAAGGTTACGATTGTTGCCGGTTTGGCGCTGGTGGGGCTGATCGCCTCTTATCCGGCCCCCGCCCCGGCTCAGGACAGCGCCAAGGATGCGATGATGACGTTCGTCTTCGACCTCCACGAAGGCGTGCAACGAAGCAGTCTGACACCCCAACAAAAGGAGCAGGTCCGCAACGACCTTGAAACGCTGCGCCAGGCCCATCAGAGCGGTGACCGCCGCAGCGCGATGGGAGCCATGATGGATTTCCACCGGCTGCTGGACAGCGGGGCGTTCCAGCCCCAGGACCAGCAGCGGATCAAGCAGGACCTGCAAAATCTGCGTGCCGCCAAGCAGCAGTCGGGCGGTGGCGGTATGGGCATGGGGCCTGGCATGGGAGGAATGCGATAGTTGTTTTGCATCCGCTTCCTTCGATCGACCGAGGCCTGGCGGAGAAGTACGTGGTGGTGTTGCACTGGCGCAGAGTTCAATTAGTCCTTGCCGTGGTTCTGCTGGCCAGCGGATGCATGCTGGGGCCGGATTTCAGACGTCCCGCTGCGCCGGTGGCGCGCAATTGGGCCGAGGCGGCTGACTCCGCCGTCGATGTCAAGCGTCAGGAGTATCGGAACTGGTGGACGGTCTTCAACGATCCGGTTTTGACCCGGCTGGTGGAACTTGCCTATCGGCAGAATCTCACCCTGCGCTCGGCAGGTGTACGCGTGCTGGAGACGCGCGCACAATTGGGAATTGCGATCGGCGAACTGTATCCGCAGCAGCAGACGGTAGGCGCATCGCTCACCTACAACCGGCTGCCCATCTCGCTGCCTTACAATCTGGTCAGCAACACCTACTGGTCGGATATATTCCTGGCGCAAGCCGCCTGGGAAATCGACGTCTGGGGCAAGCTGCGGCGCGCCATTGAGTCGGCTGACGACGCCTTTCTGGCCTCGGTCGCGGATTATGACGACGTGCTGGTCTCGCTGGTGGGCGACGTGGCCAGCAACTACGTGCAAGTCCGCACCGCGGAAAAGCAAATTGACATTGCCCGGGACAATGTCGAGCGCCAGCGTCAGGCGCTCAAGATCGCGGAGGCAAAATTCGAGGGTGGCACCGCCACCAAGCTTGACGTTTACCAGGCCGAAAATGTGCTGGGTTCCACCGAGGCGGTGATCCCGCAACAGACCATTACGCTTGAACAATCAAAGAACACGCTCAGCGTGTTGCTGGGCCTGCCGCCGGGACAGATCGACCAGCTCCTGACCGGTCCCGCCGAGATCCCGACTGCGCCGCAAACAGTGGCGGTGGGTATCCCGGCCGATCTGCTCCGGCGCCGGCCCGATGTGCGCAGGGCGGAACTCCAGGCCGCCGCCCAATGCGCGCAAATCGGCTTTGCCAAAGCCGACCTGTTTCCAGTCTTCAGCCTCACTGGCGATGTCGGGACCCTGGGCAGCAACGTGACTCGCGGACTGGACAGCGTGTTCACCAGCGCCAGCCTGTTTTACGGCGTCGGGCCGTCGGTGCAGTGGAACATCCTGAATTACGGGCAGATAACCAACAACGTGCGCGTGCAGGACGCCAAATTTCAGGAACTGCTGATTGGCTATCAGAATGCGGTACTCAAGGCGCAGCAGGAAGTGGAGGACGGACTGGCGGTTTTCCTCAATTCGCGCGACGCCGTCGTGTACCTGGAAGAGAGCGTCAAGGCCGCCGCCGGAGCAGTGCGTATCGCGGTGATTCAGTACCGCGAGGGGACGCGCGACTTCACCACCGTCCTGACTGCGGAGCAGAACCTCTACCAGGCGCAAAACAACCTGGCCGTCGCCCAGGGCAGCGTGCCGCTGGGGCTGATCGAGGCCTACCGCGCGTTGGGCGGCGGATGGCAGCTGCGCGAGGGACAGGATTTGGTGCCGGCCGCGACCCGCGCGGAGATGGAAGAGCGGACCAACTGGGGCAGGCTGTTGACGCCCGACTTATTGCAGCCCAAGGCGCCGGACCTGCCTTCGCCCAAGGACCAGGGACCGCTGGTCCGGCCGCCGGAATTCTGAGGTTAGGGATCGATAATGTTGGGATATCGGCAAAGTATTTTGACGCCGCCGCGGTTCCGCAGCGCGATCGTGGCGGCGGCGTTGGTCTCGCTTGCGGCGGCGATCGCCGGCGGATGCCGGAGCGGGGACAATGTGCAGGCGCCTGCGCCACCGGCCGTTACGGTGGCGCATCCCGTGGCTCGCGCGGTCGCCGACTATATCGACTTTACCGGCAACACCGCTGCCATTGATTCGGTCACGTTGGTGGCGCGCGTGGAAGGCTACCTGGAAAAGGTTCATTTCACCGACGGCGCCTTCGTCAAAAAGGGCCAGTTGCTGTTCACCATTCAGCAGGAACAGTACAAGGCTCAATTGCAACAGGCGGAATCCAGCGTAGCCGCCCAGAAGGCCGCGCTGTGGCATGCCAAGGTCGAGTTCGCGCGCTATTCGCACCTGCTGACTCAGGACGCGGCGACACAGACCGAGGTCGACCAATGGCACTACAAGCGCGACGCCGCGCAGGCCGATCTGCTGTCCGCGCAGGCGCAGGTGGTAATCGCCCAGCTCAACCTCGGTTACACGACGATCACGGCGCCGTTTGACGGCCGCATCGGCCGCCATCTGGTCAATCCCGGCAACTTGGTCGGTACGATGGGCAAGCAGACAGCGCTGGCCGAGATCACCCGGATCGATCCGATCTACGTCTATTTCACGATCAACGAGCGCGACCTGCTGCAGATCATCCAGCGCGCTAAGGTGGGGCCGGGTGAGATCGAGGCGCGGACACGGGTTATCCCGATCTATTTCGGCCTGTCCAATGAGGATGGATTTCCACATGCGGGACGCCTGGACTTCGCCTCCATCAGCGTCGCTCCGACCACCGGCACCCTGCAATTGCGCGGCATCTTTCCCAATCCCAGCCGCAGCATCCTGCCCGGACTGTTCGTGCGGGTGCGTCTGAACGCGCTGCAAAAGCGCAACGCTATGCTGGTGCCGGGCGACGCGCTCAACTTCGATCAGCAGGGCGAATACGTTCTGGTTGTCGACGACAAGAACATGGTCGAGCGCAAGACCGTCAAGACCAGCTTCCAGGTCGGCAACATGATGGTGATCGAAAGCGGCCTTCAACCAGAGGATTGGGTCATCACCGAAGGCCTGCTGCAGGCGATTCCGGGACGCGAGGTAAATCCGCAACGCTCCATAATAGAAACGAGAAATGAGAAATGAGAAAAGAGAGAAAGAACAAGAAGTGAGAAACGAGAATCATACGCAGCGGTTCCGCTGTCTTCCTTCCTCCTCTCATTTCTCTTTTCTCTTTTCTCGTTTCTAGATTCGTATGTCAAAATTCTTTATCGAGCGGCCGATCCTCGCCAACGTGATCGCCATTGTGACGATCCTCCTGGGCGCGGTCTGTCTGCTTAACCTGCCTGTGTCACAGTATCCGGACATTGTGCCGCCGACCATTGTAGTCAGCACCACTTATCCCGGCGCCAGCGCCTCTGTGGTGGCGACTACCGTAGGTATCCCGATCGAGCAGGGGGTCAACGGGGTCGAGGGCTCAATTTACATGCAGTCCACCAGCGGCAGCGACGGCAGCTATGCGTTGACCGTTACCTTCGCCGTTGGCACCGACCTCAACGCCGCTATCGCGCTGGTGCAAAACGCGGTCAACGGCGCGCTTTCCCAACTCCCTCAGGCCGTTCAGACCCAGGGCGTGAGCGTGCAGAAGGTCAGCACCAACATCCTGCTCATCGCCAGCCTTTACTCCGACGACAACCGCTTCGACGAAACCTTTCTAAGCAATTACGCAATTATTAATCTGCAAAATCCGCTCGCCCGTCTGCCCGGAGTCGGACAGGTGCAGGTGCTGGGCGCCGGACCCTATAGCATGCGCATCTGGCTCGATCCGGTGAAGCTCAAGGCCTATGGCCTGACTGTGCTGGATGTCCAGACCGCGATCCAAAACCAGAACATCCAGGTGGCGGCCGGCCAGTTGGGCGGGCCGCCGGTGGGCTCCAATCAGCTCTTCCAGTTCACCGTCAAAACCCTCGGCCGGCTGTCCGACGCCAAACAGTTCGAAAACATTATCGTCAAGACCGAACCGCCCTCGACGCTGGCTGACCAGACGCTCCAGACCAGCGAGGAGGGCAGCCAGGCGGCGGCGGTGGTGCGAGTGAAGGACATCGCCAAGGTTGAGTTGAGCCAGGAGGTGTATTCGACTTTTTCCGGGCTGTCGGGCAAGAAGGCGGCCCAGATGAATGTGTACACCCTGCCCGGCGCCAACGCGCTGAAGGTCGCGCAGGAAGTGCGCGATCTGATGGGCCAGATGAGCCATAAGTTTCCGCCCGGGCTCAAATACGTGGCGCTGCTCGACACTTCCACCTTCATCAAGGATTCGATTCACGGCGTTTACCAGGCGCTGATCGAAGCCGGCATTCTGGTCCTGATCGTCATTATGCTGTTCCTGCAGAACTGGCGCGCGATGCTGGTGCCGGCCACCACCGTGCCGGTGACGATCATCGGCGCCTTCGCGGCGATGGCGCTGCTCGGGTTCAGCGTCAACCTGATGACGCTGTTCGCGCTGATCCTGGCGATCGGCATCGTGGTCGACGATGCCATCGTAATTGTCGAAAACGCCTCGCATTACATCGAAACCGGGCTGACGCCCAAGGACGCCGCGATCAAGGCGATGAGCGAACTGACCGGCCCGGTGCTCGGGATCACGCTGGTGCTGACCTCGGTCTTCCTGCCGGCGTCCTTCCTGCCGGGAATCACCGGCCAGATGTTCCGCCAGTTCGCCTTGGTGATCGCCTCGACCGCCGTGATCAGCGCGCTCAACGCATTGACGCTCAAGCCCACCCAGTGCGCGCTGTATTTGAGGCCCGTGCCAAAGGACAAGAAGATCAACTGGTTTTACCGCGGGTTTAACCGCGTATATGGCGCAATTGAGGACGTCTATGTCGGGCTGGTCAGCCGGATGGCGCACCATTCGGGAGCGATGGCGTTAGTGTTCTTCGCGATCGTTGGAACGGCAGCATGGATCTTCGCCCACCATCCGACCGCGTTTCTGCCCACCGAGGACCAGGGCTACTGCCTGGTCGTGGCGCGGCTGCCGCCGGGCGCTTCGCAGCCGCGCGTGCGCGAAGTGGCAAACTCGATCGATCGCATCCTCAAGCAGACGCCGGGGCTGAAGGGTTGGGTGACCAGCGGTGGCTTCTCGGCGTTGGATTCGGCCAACCTCTCCAACGTCGTGACCGAGTACGTGATGTATCAGAATTGGGACAAGCGGCCGGACCTTCCCCAGGAGAAGATCGTGTCCGATCTGCGCTCGCGCCTGCAATCGATCCGCAGGGCCGATTGTTCGGTGCTGATTCCTCCGCCGATCCCCGGGCTGGGCACCGCGGGCGGCTTTCAGATGATGCTCGAGGATCGCGGCGGCACCGGTTTGAACGAACTGTCAAAGGCGGCGCAGCAGGTGATCCGCGAGGCCGACCGCCAGCCGGAACTGCGCGGCGTCACCACCACTTTCAGCACCGCCAGCCCGCAGCTTAACCTGGAGATCAACCGCACGATGGTGGAGTCGCTGGGAGTGACTATCAACGATGTCTTTCAGACCCTCCAGACCTACCTCGGATCGACCTACGTAAATCAATTCAACAAGTTCAATCAGAGCTTCCAGGTTCGGGTCCAGGCTGAGTCCGACTACCGGCGCGAGTTGCAGGATATCTCCAACCTTTATGTATCCAACCGTTCCGGCCAGATGGTGCCGCTGGGGGCCGTGCTCGACGTCAGCCGGATGCTCGGGTCGGAGCTGCTGACGCGCTACAACTTGTACCCCGCGGTGTCGATTATCGGAGACTCCGCGCCCGGCTATAGCTCCGGACAGGCGCTGACCACGATGGAGCGCATCGCCAGCCAAAACCTGCCCTTGGGAATGGATTACGACTGGACCGGCCTTTCTTACCAGGAGAAGCTGATCGGCAACCAGGCTTACTTCATCTTCCTGCTTTCCATCACCCTGGTCTTCCTGGTGTTGGCTGGCCAGTACGAGAGCTGGACCGACCCGGCGGCGGTGATTCTGACCGTGCCGATGGCGCTGTTGGGTGTGCTGGCCGCGCTGATCGCCCGCGCCTTTCCCACCGACCTCTATACCCAGATCGGATTGGTGTTGATGATCGCGCTGGCCGCAAAGAACGCGATCCTGATCGTCGAGTTCGCCCGCGAAATCAAGGCGGAAGGGATGTCGGCGGTCGATGCGGCGGTCGAGGCGACGCGCCGGCGCTTCCGACCGATCGTGATGACGTCGATTGCTTTCATCCTGGGCGTGGTCCCACTGCTGACCGCCAAAGGCGCCGGCGCCGCCAGCCAACAAGCGCTCGGCACCGTAGTGTTCGGCGGCATGCTCGCCTCCACGCTGATCGCCATACCATTCGTATCAGTCTTCTACATCGAGATGGAGCGCTTCGCGCAATGGCGCAGAAGAGGCAAAGCGGTGCAGCCGTTACCGGCGAAGGAAGTTCCGGAGCGGGGAGCGTAGAGAGCCGGACTGATGAGGAGTGAGGGGAGAGAAGTGAGAAGTGAGAGAAGAGAAGTAAGAAAAGAAAGTCAGACAGAGGAACGTTCCCCATCTGTATTTTTCGTATCTCTTCAATTCTCTTTCTCTCACTACTCACTCCTCTCCCCTCACTCCTTCTTCACCCATGTCTAAGTTCTTCATCGAGCGCCCGATCCTGGCCAACGTCATAGCGATCGTCACGATCCTTCTGGGCGCCGTATGCCTCTACAGCCTGCCGGTGGCGCAGTATCCGCAAATCGTGCCGCCGACGATCCAGGTGACCTGCACTTACGCGGGGGCGAGCGCCGAGGTCGTGGCTAATACTATCGGCATTCCGATTGAGCAGGCGGTCAACGGGGTCGAGAACTCGATCTACATGCAGTCCACCAGCGGCAGCGACGGCAGCTACACGCTGACCGTAACTTTCGCCGTTGGCACTGACCTCGGCACCTCGCTGGTGCTGGTCCAGAACGCGGTCAACGCCGCGCTGCCGCAGTTGCCCTCCGAAGTGCGGGCCCAGGGCGCTAACGTGCGCAAGGTCAGCACCAATATCCTGTTGATCGAAAGCCTCTATTCCGACGACAACCGTTTCAGCGATACCTACCTGGCCAATTACGCGATCATCAACCTGGAAAACCCGCTCGCCCGCCTGCCCGGCGTGGGACAGGTCAGCGTTTATGGCGCCGGACCCTACAGCATGCGGGTATGGCTCGATCCCGGCAAGCTCAAGGCTTACGGTCTGACCGTGCTCGATGTGCAGCGCGCGATCAAGGCGCAAAACATCCAGGTCGCTTCGGGACAGATTGGCGGACCGCCGGCGCATTCCAATCAGTTATTCCAGTTTACGGTCAACACTCTGGGGCGACTTTCGCAAGTCGAGCAGTTCGAAAACATCATCGTCAAAAGCTCGCCACCGGCCAACCAGGCCAGTCAGTTGAGCGGGAGCACGGAGGCTGCGGAAACCGCGGCGCTGGTAAAAATCAGGGACATCGCGAAGGTCGATCTAAGCCAGCAGGTCTTCACGATTTTCTCCTCGCTCAGCGGAAAGAAGGCCGCCAACGTCGCCGTGTACGCGTTGCCGACCGCCAATGCGCTGCAAGTCGCCACTGAAACCCGCGCGCTGATGGCGCAGATGGCGCGCAAGTTTCCCCAGGGCCTCAAGTACACGACGCTCTACGATACGACGCTGTTCATCAACCAGTCGATCCACGCGGTTTACGAGGCGCTGATCGAAGCCGGCGTCCTGGTTCTGATCGTTATCATGCTGTTCCTGCAGAACTGGCGCGCGATGCTGGTGCCGGCGACCACGGTGCCGGTGACGATCATCGGGGCGTTCGCCGCAATGGCGTTGCTCGGATTTACCGTCAACCTGATGACGCTCTTCGCTCTGATCCTGGCGATCGGCATAGTGGTCGACGACGCGATCGTGATCGTGGAGAACGCCTCGCATTACATCGAAACCGGTTTGACGCCCAAGGATGCCGCGATCAAGGCGATGAGCGAGTTGACCGGCCCGGTACTGGGCATCACGCTAGTGCTGACCTCGGTCTTCTTGCCGGCCTCTTTCCTGCCGGGAATCACCGGGCAGATGTTCCGGCAGTTTGCGTTGGTGATCGCCTCGACCGCGATCATCAGCGCGCTCAACGCTCTGACGCTCAAGCCCACGCAATGCGCGCTTTATCTGAAGCCGCGCCCCAAGGACTACAAGATTAATTGGTTCTACCGCGGCTTCAACGCGGCTTATCAGGCCGTGGAAAACGTTTACATTGGACTGGTCAGCCGCATGGCGCACCATTCCGGTACGATGGCGGTCATTTTTTTCGTAGTGGTGGGCGCGGCCGGCTATCTTTTCGCGCATTATCCCACCACGCTGCTGCCGCTGGAGGATCAGGGCTACTGCATCGTGGTGGCGCGCCTGGCGCAGGGCGCATCGCAGCCGCGCGCGCGCGAAGTCGCAGACTCAATCAACAAAGTGCTGGGGACCACCGCCGGCGTCAAGGGCTGGGTGACAATCGGCGGCTATTCGGCGCTCGACACTGCCAAGCTCTCCAATGTCATTACCGTGTTCGGGGTATACGACGATTGGGATAAGCGCCCCCCAGGCTTTAACCAGATGAAGCTGATTGCCGGACTGACCCAAAAATTCAAGGCGGTACACTCGGCGGAGTTTGCAGTTCTGCCGCCTTCTCCGATTCCCGGTTTGGGCAACGCATTTGGTTTCCAAATGATGATAGAGGACCGGCGCGGCCTCGGGCTGCGCGAGCTGCAGAAGGGAGTCCAGGCGATAATCGGGGCGGCGCAGGCCAAGCGCGGCTTTTTGCGCATGGGCTTCACCACTTTCAGCGACGACAGTCCGCAGCTTTACCTGAACATTGACCGCACGATGGTGAGCTCGTTGGGAGTTACCGTCAATGACGTTTTTCAGACGCTCCAGACATACCTGGGATCGACCTACGTCAACCTCTTTAACAAGTTCAACCAAAGTTTCCAGGTCCGCGTACAGGCCGGCGAGGATTACCGCCGCGAATTGGAGGACATCTCGAACCTTTACGTCGTGAACAAGAGCGACCAGATGGTGCCGTTAGGTGCGGTGCTGAACGTTCATCGGGTGCTGGGGTCCGAACTCGTTACGCGCTACAACCTTTATCCCGCCGCCTCCATCACGGGTATTCCGAATATTGGATATAGTTCTGGCCAGGCGATGGACATCATGGAGCAGTTCGCCGCTAAGATCCTGCCGCTGGGGATGGAGACCGAATGGACCGGGCTTTCCTACCAGGAGAAACTGATCGGCAACCAGGCGTATTTTATTTTCGCGTTGTCGATCACGCTGGTTTTTCTGGTGCTGGCCGGCCAGTACGAAAGCTGGATCGATCCGGCCGCCGTGATCCTTACGGTACCGATGGCGCTGGTCGGAATCATAATTGCCTTGGTCCTGCGGCACTTCGCGGCCGATCTGTATACGCAGATTGGATTGGTGCTGATGATCGCGTTGGCGGCCAAGAACGCAATCCTGATTGTGGAGTTTGCCCGCGAACTCAACGCCGGAGGCATGTCCGCGACCGACGCCGCAATCGAAGCCACGCGCCGCCGCTTCCGCCCAATCATAATGACGTCGATCGCTTTTATCCTCGGCGTAGTGCCCCTAATGACCGCCAAAGGAGCCGGCGCAGCCAGCCAACAGTCGCTGGGCACGGTAGTGTTCGGCGGAATGCTCGCGTCAACCCTGTTGGCAATCCCGTTCGTGCCGGTGTTCTATGTCCTGATGCAACGGGTAGGCGCCCTGTTCGGCAAGGGCGAAGCCGCACCCGAACCGAAAGCCGTGAGTACGTCAGCGGTAGGCGACGTTGAACGATGATCTCCTCACGTCGGGGCTCCGCAATTAGTAGTTGTGGGTTTCCGAAAGAAAAAAAAGGAAGTCATGTTCAGTCACGGGAATATCGATCTCTAAATAAGGATACTTCGTCAAGAGGCGTACGACGCTTGACGCTTGTGGCGTTTGAATGCCAGCTCCAATAAAAAACGCGAGACTGATTGTTGATATCATCCAGCTACTAAATCTCCGTCCCTCAGCGGCGAGGTCTGGCAAAATGAGCATATTAAAGCAAGGCTCTATTTGCGTGCTCGCGAGAGCCTTTGCCATCATGCTGATCTCTTTCTGCTCTGCATACGCCATCGAGATCCCATGCCGCGACCTCGCAACTGCAGATGCCGATGAACTGCTGGCCACAGTCGCCCCACAGTCGATACAGTATGGGGGTGGAGTCCGAGTTGGGAAATCGGGCTGTGATATTTACCCCGGACAAAAGGTCTGCGAGTGGGAGCAGACGCTTGAAGACGACCAAATGTTAGACCGCGATCATCGTCTCATATACGTACGGTCCTCTCATCAGTCCGGGAGCGGATCTTGGCAGGATTTGTTGGTGTTTGGATGCGTGTCGGGACGAGTGAAGAAAGTTTTCCTTGGACAATTTGGTCGCGACACTACTAAAGAAGAGATCTTCGATCGGCACCGCCGGCGCTGCGATCGGCGCTCATGAAATACATGAACCATATTCTTACCATGCCACCGATTGATTGCGACCGGGTGATAATGGAACTCCAGAGGGGCAAGCAAGTCGCCGAGGTTGCCAAAGACATGAATGTCCTAAGGGGTAGTGTCGACCGCTGCCGCAAGGCGGCCGGAGCAGGCATGGCTGGCCCGGCGGCAGTGCCGAGCCCGCCGGTAACATGGGGAGCCCGGCCGCTGACTCCGGAGGAAGATTAAAGCGCGAGGTATTGTGCGCTCGCTTCGCTCAAGCGATAGCGGGTCGCGATGGCTACTTTTGCGGAGACTTCGGCGAGATTTACCGTGCTGATCGACGCTCCGGTCGAGAGCGCTGACCGGACGCGTGCATAGCCGGGTTCGCGTTGAAGATAGGCAAGAACAGCCGAAGCGTCCAGGACGCGGCGCACTTCAGTCTTTGGTCTCACGCTTCGCCTCACGCCGGCGCTCCGCTATTAGCTCTCGGAAAAGGCTGCCCTTGACCTTTGCGAAAGATTTCCAAAGCTCCTCTTCCGCGTCATGTCGAGCCTTGAGGATAAGCCGGTCGCCTTCCGGGCGACACACCAGCGTATCGCCCGGTTCAAGGCCCATGGCTTTGCGCACCGCCGCAGGAATCACAACGCGTCCCTGACGCCCCAGTTTGAGGGCGTACATTTTTTGGTGTCGTGCGATAAATAAAGTCTATGCCACTTTTATGCGTTAGAGGTACCTCGGGCGGGCCTGAATTTCGTGCGAGGAAAAGAACCGGCACAAACGCCAGCGCTGTTAAGGAGGCGACGGTTCCTGCACCCTCACCCGCGCGTCACGGCTGTTGCGAAAAAAATCGCAACAGCCGCGCCGCTTGCCCTCTCCCGCAACTAAGCGGGCGAGGGGACTGAGGGTAGCCGTTACGCATCGGGACCCACGATTAGTTTCGCTTCAGGGCCGCCCCGCGCATCAATGGTAATGGTCCATGACCTCGCGGGCGAAGGTGCGTAGCTCCTCGATACATTCCTTTTGCGGGCGCAGGCCCTGGTCGGTGTTTATGATGTAGTATTCGGGATTTACTTCCTCGACCAGCTTGTCCGTGCGCCGGCGCACTTCCGCTGGTGTGCCGGCGTCGAGATAGCCGCATCGGTCCATGCGCTCGATGGTCCATTCGCTGGGCGGCAGCGGAACCTTGCCGCTGGGGTATTTCTCTTCGTCCTCGGGCATGCGCAGCGCCTCGCAAAAGCCGAACTGGCTGGAGAAGTCGTAAAAGAAGGTGCCGGGCGATCCCAGTTGCGCTCGCTTGTACGCATCCTGCTTGTCGGCGCCGATATAGACATACTTGGACACGCCGATGCGCTCGCCCAGCCGCCAGTTGTAGCCGGACTTGTGAGCCTCGCTGCGATACAACTCGGCGATCCGTTTAAGATTCGGCAGCCACGGCACCAGGGTCATCGGCACAATACCATTGCGCGCGCATGAAACTATCGTCGATTCGCTGACCGAAAAGGCCTGGAAGAGCGGCGGATGCGGCTTCTGATATGGTTTCGGCACCACCATGATTTTCCTGATCACGCCGTCTTCGATCTCACCGGGCGCGCCGAACTCCTGCGTCCATTTCAGCGGCCTCCAGGGCGTCCCGGTCTCGTATGGATAGGGATATTCGTAGTACTTGCCCTTGAAGGAAAAGGGCTCATCGCCCCACGCCAGCTTGAGGATCTTGAGCACTTCGTCAAAGGCCTCGCGGTTGGCCAGGTCGATGGCGGACTGGTCGCTCATGGTGGCGGAAATATTAAGCTGCTGCGCCATCGGATTGAGCCATCGGGTCTGATAACCGCGGGCGAGTCCGAGGAAGATGCGGCCGCGGGTTATCTGGTCAAGCCATCCGACTTCGCACGCCAGCCGCAGCGGATTCCATCCGGGCAGGACAAATCCCATCGGTCCGATTTTGATGTCTTTGGTCTGGGCGGCGAGGTGCGCATACAGCGAAGGCGTCCCGCCCATTTCGAGTCCCTCGGTCTGCAGGAAATGCTCGGGGAAGGCAATCATGTCGAATCCCAAGTCGTCGGCGACCCGGGCCAGTTCCGTTGTCTGCTCCAACATCGACTGGAAGCGCTCGGTGTTCCCGGCAATCGGGCGCAGGCGGCGGCGCTCCTCTTTGGTTCCCGGTACCACGGGCAACATGAACAGCATGAATTTCATTCTCATCAGCTCCTTTGTGTCTGACGCGGGGTAAGCGATTGCTCAGCGGTCTTCGGAATGCAGGATGCCTTCGGCGGCAAGCCGGCGGATTTGTTCGTCGGAGTAACCCAGATGCTCGCGCAGGACTTCGGCGTTGTGCTCGCCTAGAAGCGGCGCCTGTACCGTCAGCGGCTGCGGGAAATCAGAAAACCGCAGCGGTGATGCTGGCACCTCGAACGGTCCGAGGATCTGATCGTTAAGCATCGCGACAGTGCCGCGCTGGCGCAGATGCGGATGGTTGACGGCTTCGGCGATAGTCAGGGCCGGGCCCGCCGCCACGCGATGCTCGTCCAGCACACGGATCGATTCCTCGTCGCTGGGCATCGACGCCAGCCAGCCTTCGATCAGCTCCTGGATCAGCGGCAGTTGCTTGACGCGCAAATCGTTGCTGGCGAAGTCCGGATGCTGGCCTAGTTCCGGACGTCCGACCACGTCACACACCGCCTGCCATTGCCAGGGGTTGGGCGCGACAATCGCGAAATAGTGGTCCTTGCCCTTGAACAGGCCGCATGGGCAATAGCTGGGGCTGTGGCGTCCCGACCGCTTGGGGTTAATCGCGCCGTGGCTTGCGGTGTAGGCTTGGACGTTGGTTTCATGGCTGTGGAAGTAAGCGTCGAGCAGCGAGATATCGAGGTACTGCCCCTTGCCGGTGCGTTCGCGATGGAGCAGCGCGAAGCCGACTGACGCGGCGGCGCTCAGTCCGGCGGAGGTATCGCCGATAGCGGTGCCAGGGAAATTGGGCGGCCCGTCCAGCTCGCCGGTCACGTCGATAATTCCGGCGTAGGCCGCGCCAATCGTATCGAAGCCCGGCTTTAGCGCCAGCGGACCGGTTTGGCCGAAGGCGGAAATCGAGCACATGATGACGCGCGGGTTGAGCTCGCGCACGGCGTCATAGCCGAGTCCGAGGCGGCCAATCGCGCCCGGGCTGAAATTTTCCACCAGTACGTCGACCCTGCTTACCAGCCCTCTGAGTATTTCCGATCCCTCCGCAGTCCTGGGATTGAGGCACAAACTTTTCTTGCCGCGGTTGTGCTGGGCGAAAAGCGAACTGCGCGGACCGCCGTGCTTGAAGTTAAGCCGCGTGGGATCCCCGACCGGCGCGATTTCCACCTTGATGACTTCCGCTCCCATCTCGGCCATCAGCCGGGTGACGGTGGGCCCGGCCACCGCCTGGGAGAAATCGAGCACTTTGTAACCTTCGAGGATGTGTCGATATTCGGCCATCGTCGGATCCCTCCAGCGCACAGCTAAATGTGCATCGCGGCGGATGGATTAACAATCTTTTCGACCGCTCATCGATCCGACGAATCTAGTTGCCCCAGTAACTTCTGAATTGAGGGAAGGCCATTGTCATGCCGAAATTTATCGTGGTCTGGGGTGCGATCGGGGCGTATTGCCGATACAGCATCCATTGCACGGTAACAAAGAAACTCATCGGCGGCAGCCCATGACGCACAAAGGTTCGGCCGATTCCGAGGCTCAGCGGCAACGTGGTCGAGGAATGGTGATGCCAACCCATCATCAAGTTTGACTCCGCGGAACGCAAATACCATTCGCGCCACAGGTGCAGCGCAAGAACGGGTTGGAACTGTAGGGTGTTTTGAGGTGGGCGTCCGCGCGACGTGTAAGCGAAGGAAATCGGGTTCTGTGCGATGAAGCCGACCAGCAGCCCTGGAATACGGGTGTAAATGGCGCCGAGCGCCGGTCCTGCTTGCCATGCACCCTGGCCCGCGCTTTTGGACGTCGCGGTCGGGAACACAAATGCGGGTCCCAGTCCGACCAGGAGCCCGGTTCGCTGTCTGTCCGGCCACGGCAGAACTGCCACATCGAACAATTGCAGGTCGCCGAACTCGGTGCGGCTTCCGCCCCTGGAGCTCGGAACCGTCACCAATGCAAAGGTTGGGCGGATCAATTGGGCGAAGGGGAGGAATGACCGCGGCGGTATGCGTGGAATTAATGGTCTTATTATAAGTTGGTTTGTTTGAAGGTTGGTGCCGTAATTTGCGGGCGAATAACTATCCCTGACAAGCAGCTGAGGCAGCGTCGAAAGTGGGTCGGTGAAATCCTGCTCCAGCTTCTCCTCCTGCGATAGGGTGGATTTCGGGGCTGTTTGAGCCTGAGCGAATCTGACCACCGGGAAGGTCATCCATAAGATCACCAACAGCGTCTGGAGTGCTGCCTTCAATTTGGGTTGGCCTTCCGGTTGGCGTAGCAAAGCTGGGCCAATATGCCGGAAATGGCCGTCGTCGCCAAGGTGGGCGGAATATCTAATCCTGAAGCGAAAATAAAATCAGTAGAATCATCAGAAAGGCCTGGCAGTAGGATTGCGGCCGTTTCCTGCACCCTCACCCGCGCCGCTTGCCCTCTCCCGCAAACTAAGCGGGCGAGGGAGTAGAGGGCGGCCGTCAGGCATCGGGACCCACAATTATTTTCGCTTCAGAGCTATATCTGATGGGGCTGGATGGGGATTTGCGGTGTTGTGATCCGGCGCAATGGCGCAGGATGAAGTCGGCGACCACTTCACCCAGGCATCGGTAACCGTCATCGGACATGTGAATCAAGTCGCGCGCCAGCATCTGGCGCACTGTGAGTTCCCCCGAAGCGGCCCAGTAAGCCATGATCTGATGGCGATGCAGCACGGGAACATCGTAAAGTTCCCCGACGCGATCGATTGCCCGCAGGTAGGCGTTGAGATTGGATCGGCGTTCCCCGGCCGGAAAATACTGCGGACTCATCAGGATCACGTCGATACCGTGCTGGCGCATCCGCAGTATTCCCGCGGCCAGAATTTTTTCGAAAATCTGCGGCGGACGCGACCGCAACAAGTCGTTGGTGCCGGTCTGCCACACCACCAGCGTGGGATGAAATGGCGCGACATCGACGTCGATACGGGCAGCCGTGCGATCGACGGTCTCGCCGCCTATTCCGCGGTTAAGCACCCGCACCTTGGGGCCCAGCCGATGCCTCAGTTCGCGTTCCAGCACGGCCGGATAGGTGGCTGACTTGCTGGTCGCGCCCACGCCCGCCGTGCTTGAAGAGCCGAGCGCGACGATGACCAGCGGACGTCCGCTCTGGATTGTCAGCGACGTCGCCGGCAGTAATAAATCGTCGTCGGATAGCAGGTTGGGCGCGACGCGGCAGCGGCTATCGTAAAATGAAGGCGCGGGCGGCGCTACGCCGGCCGAATCCCGGCATCCCGCAATCAGCACCAGGACCGCAATCAGACTCCATAGCAGGGTGGGCGTGATCAGACGGGGACCCTGCGCGAAGCCAGCAGTGATGTTCCAGCGGGAGCCGGCTGATTGCGCGGGGTGCGTATCCATTCAAGGGCCGTAGCCAACAGTATCATAGCGGGGATGCCGACCAAATTCACCGTTGCCTGAACAATCGGAGCGCCCGCCGTCTCGGTTACCGCTATCAGACCGAGGCAACTGAGTACAACGCCCAACGCATAGACCGGCAGGGAGTGGCGCCCGCAGCTAAGCAGGGGCGCCGCCAGCCATGAACGCAGAATGCGCGCCTGCGGCCGTATGAAAAAGGCCACCAGATAAAACAGCGCCATCACGTTGAGGATTCGCAGCGGCGCCAGAAAGGTCTTCTCGAACGGCCATAGAAAAAGCCATGGATGGGAGTTAACCGGGATGAACCAGGGACCAAACGCTCCGCTCAGCGCGCCGAAGAAGACCAGCGCCGACGCACCTGCGGCCCAACGCCAATTCCACGGCATCGACTGCGCCGAGGTCTTCGCCAAGTGACCCCAGATGATCCCCACCGTGTAGAGAAACTGCCACGTGAGCGGGTTGAGGTACCATCCCTGATGCTCCCTGCCCTCAACCAAGTTGATGCCGCCTAACCAGGCGCCAAGATAGATCAAGCCGGAAAGGCCCAGCGCCAGGCGCCAGTCGCGTCTGACCAGGGCCAGGATCATGGGGGCGGCCGCCAGCAGCACCAGGTAAAGCGGCAGGATGTCGAGAAACTTGGGCAAATAGCTCAGGGTCAGGGCGTAAAATAGCGCCTCCCGCGGGCTGTCGTGAAGCCATCTGAGGCGCAGAAAGTCCACGTAATCAAGCGCCCAGTAATGGCGCGATACCAGCGTCGCGACGGCCCACAACCCGGCCAGCATCAGCAGATGAGCCCCGTAGATCATGCACCATCGGCGGCCTACCGCCCGCGTGCAGGCGTTAAATCCCTGGCGCTCCAGCCGGGAGGCGTACGCCAGATAGGTCGATATGCCGGAAATCAGTACGAAGACCTCGGCCGCGTCGCAGAAGGCAAAATTATGCAACGTCCAGGCGGCGATCGGGTTGTTGGGCACATGATCGATAAAAATGACGATCAGGGCCAAGCCGCGGAAAAAGTCCAGTCTCAAATCACGGTCGCTGCTGCTGCGCATGTCTCTCCGACGAATCTAAATCCCGCCTCAAATGGGGCAGACTGCCCCAATAATGGTCGATCGCCACGCTTCTGACGGCTGCACCAATTCCGGCTCAACCAATGCCTGGCAGTTGAAAAGACGCTGTATCCAAGCCGTTCGTTGACAATTTGAGCCGTAACCGTAGCTGCGATAGCACCGGCCTCGTTATCAGCATGAGCAAGGGGCATACCAGCCTTATCGCGCGTCGGCTAGATTGGGCCGCACACGTTCGTGCAGTTTGATGAACCCATAAATGGATGTAGAGAACGCATAACTGAAAGTAGAAAAGTGTATCATTGACAATCTACATAAAATAGTAACTTCGCCGGCGGATGACGACGCGGTTTCCGGAATCGCGACGATTAGCGTGCAGATGGCGGCGCCGGTCACCAGTGTAAAGGTAGTGGTCAACGGCGTTCCGCTGGGAACAGCGCCGCCGCTCAACATAAGTTGGAACACTGCGAAAGTTCCCAACGGGGTTTATTTTATTGAAGCTGACGGATTTAACTCCACGGGGGGATTCGTAGCCTCCGCCGGTATTGATGTGACCGTCGTCAATGGTGTTACCGGCGCCACTGGACCCACTGGAGCTTCAGGTTCAACCGGTGCAGCAGGACCGGCTGGACCCAGTGGTGGGCGCGGTACAACCGGAGCACAGGGTCCGCAGGGGACGACTGGCCCGCAGGGACCAAGCGGCGCCAGTGGTGCCCGAGGTCCGGTGGGCGCTAGCGGTTCCACCGGTGCAAACGGTGCAAGCGGAGCAACCGGACCCAAGGGCGCCGGCGCAACCGGGGCGACGGGCCCGAAAGGACCCAGCGGCGCTACCGGGTTACAGGGTACGAGCGGAACAACCGGACCCAGAGGTCTGGCGGGCCAAGTGGCACCACGGGAGCGCAAGGACCTGGCGGCGTGACAGGTGCAACGGGACCTAAAGGCGCTGGTGCCACAGGGGCGACTGGGCCGAAGGGGCTAACCGGTGCGAGCGGTCCCAGTGGATCAAGCGGACCGCGAGGCCTGACCGGGCTCACCGGCAACGCCGGACCGCAGGGTCCAAGTGGCGCAAGCGGCGCGACCGGACCCAAGGGTGCGGGCGCGACCGGTGCCACCGGGCCGCAGGGACCCAGTGGCGTCAAGGGATTGTCTGGTACAAATGGCGCTACAGGATCAACCGGACCGCAAGGCCTGACCGGGCTAACCGGCAACGCCGGACCGCAGGGTCCAAGTGGCGCAAGCGGCGCGACCGGACCTAAGGGTGCGGGCGCGACCGGTGCTACCGGGCCGCAGGGACCCAGTGGCGTCAAGGGATTGTCTGGTACAAATGGCGCTACGGGATCAACCGGACCGCGAGGCCTGACCGGGCTCACCGGCAACGCCGGACCGCAGGGACCAGTGGCGCAAGCGGGGCGACCGGACCTAAGGGTGCGGGCGCAACCAGTGCTACCGGGCCGCAAGGACCGATCGGTGCCAAGGGCCTGAACTTCATCGGGCCATGGAGTGCGACGACCGAATACCATATCGATGACGTGGTGACGGAAGACGGCTCGACGTTTGTCGCCGTGAGCGTCAACATCAGCCACGATCCGGCTACGGATTCGGGCGCGAACTGGAAGGTGTTGGCGCGTGTAGGCACCACCGGCGCGATTGGTCCGCATGGCCTGGCTGGTCCGAGCGGAGCGCAAGGACCTGCGGGTGCGAGCGGCGCAACCGGACCCAAAGGTGCCGGCTCAACCGGCGCGACAGGGCCGCAGGGGCCCAGTGGCGTCAAGGGATTGACTGGCGCGAATGGCGCTGCGGGATCAACCGGACCGCGAGGCCTGACCGGACTCACCGGCAACGCTGGACCGCAGGGTCCGACGGGTTCAAGCGGCGCGACCGGACCCAAGGGTGCGGGCACAACAGGCGCCACTGGGCCGCAGGGTCCAAGTGGTGCAAGCGGCGCGACCGGACCTAAGGGTGCGGGCGCAACTGGTGCTACCGGGCCGAAGGGGTCGACCGGTGCCAAGGGTCTGAACTTCATCGGCCCATGGGATGCGACGACCCAATACGCCGTGGATGATGTGGTGACGGAGAACGGCTCTACGTTTGTCGCCGTGACCGCCAACATCGATCACGATCCGGCGACGGATTCAGGCGCGAACTGGAAACTACTGGCGGCGGAGGGCAACACCGGCGCGACTGGCCCGCGTGGCGTGGCTGGTACTACCGGAGTGCAAGGGCCTGCTGGTACGACCGGAGCGACGGGGGCGAAAGGTGCGGGCGCAACCGGCGCGACCGGACCGCTGGGACCGAGCGGTGCCAACGGTTTGCCTGGCGTCACTGGGGCGACCGGTCCTAAAGGCGCAGGCGCCACCGGTTCCACCGGGCCGCAGGGTCCCGCCGGAGCGACTGGAGTGAAGGGCTTGACCGGTTCAACTGGACCGCAGGGGCCCACGGGAGCCAGTGGGGCGACCGGCGCAGGCACCACGGGTCCATCGGGACCATCGGGTCCGTCAGGGCCATCGGGGCCATCCGGACCGACCGGACCTGTAGCCACCTACTTCACCGGCGGCAGCTTGGTTAGCGCGTTGAGCCTCAGCAGCCTGCTGCCTTCCTACATGGGACCCGGTGACGGAATCGCGCTCAGCATTCTTAGCGATACCGTGGGAACCAACGAGGCCGGCGTGCCGGTGCCGTTGGGAACGGTTAGCAACCTGAGGGTGCAGTTCTTCGGCAGCCTCAACCTGCTGAGCGACGACATCACGGTGACCGTATGTAACGGGAACTCGTGCGGCGGCCCACTGTCGTGCACGTTTGACGCTCACGCCTCGCTCAGCTGCGAGGATGACGCTCACACGCAGGCTATCACCGGATTCAACGGCTCCCTGGATACGGGGCTGCTGACGGTGAAGGTCCGCACGGCCGGATTGCTGTCGGTCAACCTGTTCCCGAAGTGGTCGGTGAGGTTCACGCCGTCGGTGCAGTGAACCGTCAGGTGTGATTGGAGCGGGCGGACGCGTCCTTTGGGCGCGCCGCCCGCGCTTAAAAGCAAGGGAAGCGCGGGCTTGTGCTCGCGCTTCCCTTGGCGTTCACTCAACCAACCCGATTCTCCATGCCGGAGTACGGCTGCTATTCGAAAGACTGCACTATGTTCCCCACTCGAAGACTTGGCGGCGAGTTAAGTGGGTTGCTCCTGCTCGCGGCAGCCATCGCATTCAACGCTGTGCTGCTCGCACCCGAAGTCAGGATCGAGCGCGTTGCAGTAAACGATCTGACATTCCATGTAGCGGCAGCCCAGCGCCTGGGTGCGAGCGTGGTGCATGGCGAGCCGTTTCTCGATCCGTGGGTGTCGGAATGGTCGCTGGGCTATCCGCTGTGGCGAAGTTATCAGCCGCTGCCACACCTTATGGCCGCCGGATGGCTCGGATTGACGCGGCCGTTTATCGCACCGGCCGCCGCTTTCGCGCTTCTGTATTACATCCTGCTGGTTCTGACTCCAGCGGCGGTCTACCTGGGCGCGCGCCTGTTTGGCCTGGCTCCGGTGGCGTCGGGGATTGCCGCGCTGCTGTTTTTTGCTCCCAGTGAAGCAGGAGACTTCGGCCGCTACGGCATATCGTATGGATCGTACGTGTGGCGCGGCTCCGGACTTTATACGCAACTGGTCGCCTTTGACTTTCTTGTCCCGGCTTTGGGATTGGCGGCACGGGCGATTGACAGCGGGCGATGGCGGATCGCGGCCGTGATTGCGATCGCTGCAACCGCGATGAGCCATCTCATGTTCGGCTATGTCGCAATCCTCTCCGTTGTCGTTTTGGCAATCGTCGGTTCGCCGGATACGCGCTCCCGCCGTTTGGCCAGGGCCGGCTTCATTATCGGGCTGACGCTGATTTTGATCGCGTGGTTCGTGGTGCCGTTGCTGCTGGCCAGTCCCGAAGTCAACCGCTGCCGTTGGGACGACATCTGGAAGTTCGATTCGTGGGGCGCTCCGATTATCCTGCGCCAGTTGTTCAGCGGTAGCCTGCTGGACGATGGCCGGGTGCCCGTGCTGTCGATCGCGCTGGCAGCCAGCGTGATCGTCGCCGCGATCAAAATGCGCAATCTGGTGGCGCGCCGCCTGCTGACGCTGACCGCCCTGTGGCTGGCGCTGTTCTTTGGACGCGAAACCTGGGGATATCTGCTGCTACCGTTAGGAATCGCGCGCCAGTTCCATCTCCATCGGCTGCAAGGGGCGTTCGAACTGTTCGCCATCATGCTGACGGCGTGGGCGACCGGAGAGGTGGTCGCGGCGGCGACGCGGGCGCGTGGATGGATCCCGATGGCGGTGGGAATCGCGGTCGGAGCCGGCGCGTTGGTGATCGCGGCGGAGCGCGCTGATTTCCTGCGCGCTAACGCGCGATGGGGCGAAGCCAGCCTGGCTGCGTTCCAGCGCCAGCGCGGGGACCTTGATGCCGCGATGGCCGATGTAGCGGCGATCGTAGCCCGGCGCCCGGGGCGGGTGAGCGCGGGCAAGGCGGCTGATTGGGGCAGCACGTTCAACGTCGGTTCGGCGCATGTGTACTCATTCCTGACCACGGCCCATTTCGATCAGGTCAGCTTCCTCTATCATTCGTTTTCGCTCGGTTCCGACGTGATGGTGCTGCGCGACGAAAACGATCCCTTCGACAGCGACTTCTTCGGCGTTCGCGCAGTCGTCGCACCCGCCAGCCTTCATCCGCCCAAGGGCTGGCGGCTGCAATCGACGCACGGCAACTTCTCCGTCTACGAGGTGTCGCCCGAGGGATACTTCAGCCTGGTTGATATGGGAGCGCGCTATGACGGCCCAAAGGAGCTAGCCCTTAACCCCGACGCGCGATGGCTTAATAGCGCAATGATTCGGTCTGGTGCAATGGTGGCGCTGGACCGCGGTGTGCGCGGCGTCCCGGTCTTTTCCGGGTTCGATTCGATGCCCGCGCCGCCGCGCGACCTGGCGCCGCGTGGTTGGGTGGCGTCGGAAACCAAGCAGGGCGAGACTTACCGAGCGCGTGTGCATGCTCTGCGTCCCTGCTATGCGCTGATCAAAATCAGCTACTTCCCGGGCCTGCGCGCCACGGTCGGATCGCAGCCTGCGCGCCTGATTCGCGTCTTTCCGGACTTCTGCGCCGTGGCGGTACCGCCCGGCGATCATCTGATCGAGTTGCACTATCAACCCGGGCCGCTCAAGCCGGCGCTGTTTGCCATGGGAATGGCGGTGCTGCTGCTTGCTGCAATTGCGCTTCGGCGGCCCGCTTTTGCGTCGATGGAAGAGTGGGTCATGCCGCGCCTGGACGTGGTCGGAACGCTGCTCGGCAGCCCGCGCATGCGGGCGGCGTTGGCTTTGTGCATCCTGATTTTGCTGCTGGCCCGTCCACTATTTCGGGGAAAGCTGCTTGACGGCGACGATGCTACCGAATACCCGCCGCGCCTGGCTGAGATGGCGCGGGTGGTGCATGACGGACAGTTCCCGCCACTGTGGGCCCCCGATCTCGGTTCCGGCCACGGACAGCCCTTGTGGGAATTCGCACCCCCGCTGATTTACCTTAGCGCCCTGCCATTTTTTGCGGTGGGGATGCGGCTGGGCGATGCGCTGCAATTCGCGCTGGCGGCGATGGTTGCCGCCGGTGCGTTCGAGATGTTTGGAGTGGCGCGCAGGCTCGGCGGCAGCCGATGGTGGCGGTCGCCGGTGTATGGCTGTTCGCGCCCTATCTTGCCTTGGATCTTTACGTGCGTGCGGCGTTCGCTGAGTCCGCGGCGCTCGCGGTGGTGCCGGTAGCGCTGCTCGGCACGTTGTACGCGCTGGAGCGCCCCGGTGTAATCACGGTTGCGCTGGGGGCGGGTGCGGTCGCCCTGGTGGTCCTGGCGCACAATGCGGTTGCTCTGCTCTTCATTCCGGTGCTCGCGGTTCTCAGCGTGGCCCGCGCGATCGGGTCGCGTTCATGGCGGACCTTGGCGGCCGGCGCCGGTGCGATTTCCGGTGGACTTGGTCTGAGCGCCATCTTCTGGCTGCCCGCCTTGCTGGAGAAGGATTATGTAAAGACCGATCTGCTGCGCACCGATTTTCTCAATTGGACCAATCACATCATCTCGCCGTTCCAGTTGCTTTGGTCGCCGTGGGGATTCGGTTATTCGGTTCCCGGCCCCAACGACGGAATGTCGTTTGCGCTCGGCCCTGGTCATTTGCTGCTCGCCTTGGCAGGAGCGGGAGTGGCGCTTTGCGCCGCCCATCGGCTCAGGCGTATCGACGCGGCGGTGTTCGCAGCGACGGCACTGGGCGGCGCCTGGCTCGCCACCGAGTGGGCGTGGCCAGTATGGGCTCATGTGGCCACGCTGCAATACATGGCCTATCCGTGGCGCACGCTGTTTTTACCCGCGCTGGCGATGCCGCTGCTGGCGCTCTACGCCTTCGAATGGATGGGCGCGCGGGCAGCGGCGTGGCGCTGCTGGCGCTGGTGGTAATCAACATTTCCCACACCGAGCCCAAGCAATATCTGACCTTCGACGACGAGTATTTTTATCCCGAGTCGATCGCCGTTAATGGGATCAATACTACGACACGCGAGGAATATGAGCCGCGCTGGGTGGTAGAGCGGCCCGCCTACAGCCCGCGGCCGCTTTGGGCGGATGACGCAAAGGCCGCGGTGCGTTCGCGTCTGATGACCTCGAACGCGCAGTCATTCGAGGTTAGCGCAACCGGACCCGCACGTATGTATGACGCGCTCTTTTACTATCCGGGATGGACTGCGGAGGTGGATGGGCGTGAAGTTGCGGTTTCGCCCGCGCCGTTAACCGGACTGATCACATTCGACGTTCCCGCCGGCACGCATAACGTGGCGCTGCGGCTGAGGCCGACTCCCCTGCGCGCCCTGGCGCGTGATATCTCGCTCGGCGCGATTGTATTTTGGGCTTTGATGCTGATTACAGGCGCTGCGACTCAGCGCGGCATGGTGCGCGAAAGGCTACCGCGCTTCTTTCACCGCTCCCCAGCTGTCGGGACCGCCTCGTACTCAAAGCGCATCGGATGAAGAACCGCGCCGCCTACCAGGGCTCGTGGACCTGCTGGCCCAGCGCCTGCGCGACGGCGGGATGCACCACGTGGCCGCCGTAAACGTTGAGGCCTTGACGCAGCGCGCGATTGTTACGGCAGGCCTTTTCGACACCTTGATCGGCGATTTCGAGCGCGTATGAAAGCGTTGCGTTAGTCAGGGCGTAGGTGGACGTGTGAGGCACGGCAGCCGGCATGTTGGTGACACAGTAATGCACCACGTGGCCGTCGACATAAATCGGATCTTCGTGAGTGGTGGGGCGCGAGGTTTCCGAAACGCCGCCCTGGTCGATCGACAGATCCACGATCGCCGCGCCAGGTTTCATCCCCGCCACCATCTTGCGCGTGACCAGGCGCGGCGTACGCGCTCCCGGCAGCAGCACCGTGCCGATCAGGAGGTCGGCCTGCCCGATCTCCTCTTCGATCGCGGCATGGTTGGACATCAGGGTGTTGACGTGTCCGGCCAGGATGTCGTGGAGGTAGCGCATCCGCACCGCGCTGATATCCATGATCGTCACCTCGGCGCCGGTTCCCACCGCGATTTGACAGGCGTTGGCGCCGGCGATGCCGGCGCCTAGAATCAGTACGCGGGCGGGCCTGACGCCTGAGGCGCCGCTGAGCAGAATGCCGCGTCCGCCATTTTGCGCCTGCAGGCACCATGCGCCCGCCTGCACCGCGAGTCTTCCGGCGACCTCGCTCATCGGCGCCAGCAACGGCAGGCTGCCGTCTTCGAGTTGCACGGTTTCATAGCCCAGCGCGGCGACGCTGCGGCGAATCAACTCACGCGCCAGTTGCGCACTGGCGGCGAGATGGAGATAGGTGAAAACGATCAGGCCGGGGCGCAGGAAGCCGAACTCCGAGGGCAGAGGCTCCTTGACCTTGAGCACCATGTCCGCCTTGCTCCAGGTCATCGCCGCCGACGGTATGATACGGGCTCCGGCGGCGCGGTACGCGCGGTCATCCAAACCGCTGCCCAATCCGGCGCCGCGTTCAATCAGCACGGTGTGACCGCGGCGGCGCAAAGCGCCGGCGCCCGCGGGCGTCAGCGCCACGCGGTTTTCATCGGTCTTGATTTCGCGTGGAATTCCTACAATCATTTCGGCTTCACTATCCAGCAATGCCGCGGCCGCGCTTGAGTGCATCCTGTGTTGAACCGGCGCTGGGGTACTTTCGAGGGCATTGGCAAGCGGTTAAAGTTTCAGTGCTGACGGATCGAAGATTGTTTGGTTGGTGTAACGCGATTCGCCACGACAAGCGAGAGTATCGCGAGTTGAACCTTGACAATTTTGCGCGGGCTGCGCTTGATGGATCGATCTGAATGCCTGGCCGTCTGAACAGCGTATTGAAAAGGGCCAGGCATGTCGGAGGAGCTTATGGAGATCCCTGCGGGACTGAGATACTCGAAGGAACATGAATGGGTGGCGACCGAAGAGGAGGTCGCCACCATCGGCATCACCGATTACGCCCAGGAGCAGTTGGGCGAGATCGTTTATGTGGAACTGCCCGCCGTGGGCGATAAGATCAGCAAGGACGACGCCTTTGGCGTGGTTGAATCGGTCAAGGCGGTTTCTGACATCTACGCCCCGGTGAGCGGTACGGTGGTTGAGGTTAATCAGGAACTCCCTGAAAGCCCGGAGATGATCAACGAGGATCCCTACGGCGACGGCTGGCTGGTCAAGGTGAAAGTCAGCGATGGCTCCGAACTCGACGACCTGCTGGACCACGATGAGTACGAAGAGCTGGTCGCGGCCGAAAAAGAATAGCGCTCCCAGTCTAAAGGCCGGCCGCCGCCATCGACTCGCCGCTGGCCGGCTCCGCCTTGAGGACGGAAACGTGGAAGTTGATCACGTTGGGCGGCGGATTGATAAACATCACGAAAAAGGGTGATGAGTCGCCGCTCTTGAGCGCGAAATTTCTGGGCGGCGCCAGCTTTTGAAAAAACTGGAGCTCGTGCGGAGTCATCTGGCTGACGATCTTTGGCGAAACCAGGTCGCCACAGAATACCGACTGCGACAGGACCGGACGCTCCTGGTTGTCGACCAGGCTGACCCCCACCTCGATCGCATGCAGCGCTTCGGCGCCGCGATTCTCCGCCCGCCCACTGACGATCAAGGCGCGGCGATGGCCGTCCAGCAGCCGATATTCGGCATGGACCCCGCTCAGTGATACCGGGTTCTGCTGCGGCGAGGCAGAGGTGAACTCGCTGCCGATCACGGGAAGGTGGGAGAGCAATTCGCGGCTGACAGAGGGCGAAATGCCGAGTATGAAGGTGAAGAGCCCGAAGCCGATAACGATCAGCGCAAACAGGCCCAGGAAGAAACCGCTGGAACGCACGCGGTCATGTTCGGACTCGTCCGCGCCCGCCATGGAGGCTCTGTCCACGCGCATGCTGGCCTGGGCAATCGCGGCGCGCCGTGCCTGATAACGGGCTATTCCCGGCTCCGGCGGTGGCTGCGCAATCGGCTCGGCATCGGGATCGCCGACCCGCCATCGATCGTACCGATCCTCAGGTTCGGCAGCTTCCGGAGCCTCTCCCATGTGGTGTTGTTGTTCGGCAGGATCATCGGCAAAATCGAAGCTCAGATTCTCAGGCGTCTTGGGTTCCTCCTCCCCGAACGAACGCGCCAGGGGATTGTCGGCTTGGCTTTCACCGCGGCCGCCGCGTCCGGGCGCGGGGGCGGGTGCCGCGGGACGCGCAGGCGGCGCCACCGGCGGAGGAGAATAGTTCGTGTTGGTTGCAGCGGCGTCGCCGGTTTGTCGCGGCTGCGGCGGCCGAGCAGATTCGTTATGTAAATCCGGCGAAGGCGGATCGCGCCGCGGTTGGGTCAAGTCCGGTGGCGGGGGCTGAAAATTGGCGGTGGAGCTGGCGCGTTGCGCCGGCGATGGCGTGACATCGGCCGCGATGTTCATCTGCCGCGGTGATGGGCCGCTCCGAGCCTGCGGCTCGGGCGGTGGCGGAGATGCGGCCTGCGCGGCGGGCGCATCCTGCTGCGGCGGCGAAGACTTGGCAGCTGGTGCCGCCGGCCGCGGTTTGGGCGCCGCGGTTGCTCTTTTAACCGCCCGCGGATCGCCGCTGAAAACGTGGCCGCATCGCGAACACTTGAAGGTCGGACTATCCTGAGGCAGGACGCTTTCGTCGATCCGATAACGCGTCTGACAGCTAGGACATTGAACCTCGATCATTACCTCTCCACCTCACCGCAATCTCTATTTTATAGCATATTGCGGAAAACATTTGCAGCTTCTTCCGCGAGGGGGTCTGGCAGGGCCTGACTCGATGAGAATCGCGATGCTGGTGAGGCGGTTTGATCCGGAGGGTGGCGGCACTGAGCGCGACTTTGCCGCCGCCGCCGACTGCCTGTCACGCGCCGGCCATGACGTGCGAATCTACGCCGCCCGCAGCCGCGATACGTGGTGGCACGGGATGCGGGTGCGCAGGCTGCGCCTCCCGCTCTTTTCGCGCAGCCTGGAGGTGCTAGGCTTCGGTCTGCTCGTCCCTCGTTTTGCCCGGCGTGACGGCGCCGAGTTGACGATCAGTTTCGGCCGCACCGTGGACAGCGATTTGATTCGATGCGAGGGTGGCGCCCACGCCGCCTACCTGGAGGCGGCTCGTCAATGGGAGAGCGGGGCGGCGTCCGCCGCGCGGGCGCTAAGCCCATATCATGCCGCGCAATGCCGCATCGAGGCGCTGGGCTTTCGTTCCCCCAGGCTCAGGCGAGTGCTCGCGATCTCGCGCCTGGTCGGCGACGATCTTGAGCGCCGGTTTGCGATCCCGCATTCCAAAATCGAAGCGCTCTACAACGGTGTGGACCATGAGCGGTTTAAGAGCGCATCCAATCCGCGCCTGGGCGAAGAGATCAGACGCCGTTTCAAGATCGATCGGTCAAGCCGCGTGGTGCTGTTTATCGGCAGTGGCTTTGGGCGCAAGGGGCTGGGGCAACTGATCGAGGCGTTAGCAATGGCGGACAGCCAGGTCTATCTGATGGTGGCGGGCGAGGATCGCGCGGAGGGTTTTTATCAGAAGATGGCGCGGCGGCTGCACGTCGAGCGCCGCGTGCTGTTTCTGGGCAAGCGCAGCGACATCGCCGATCTGGTTGCGGCAGCGAACATCGTCGCGCTGCCATCGCTGTTCGAAGCCTTCGGCAACGTGGTGCTCGAGGGGATGGCCGCCGGCCGGCCCGTGCTGACCAGCGCGCGCTGCGGCGCGGCGGAGGTTCTCCCGCCGCAACTTCAACCCTTCGTCGTGCAGGATCCGATGAATCCGGCTGAGATCGCCCAGCGCCTCGCGGCACTGCTGGCCGCGCCGCGCGAACTGGGAGCGATTGCGCGTGCCGCTGCCGAGCAATTTACCTGGGAGCGTTATGGGGCACGCCTGGTCGAGTTGATCGAGGGTTCGCGGCCCCCCTAGCAGGGTGCGGAAAAAGTAGCTTTCGGGCAGTTCCCATGATGCTCGCTTTCGGTACCCTGCATAAGAGTTGGCTGCGTTCCTTAATCTTCTCTCCCTATGGGAAGATAAGAGAGAGGGAGCAGGCTGCGGAAGTCCTTTTTCCGCAGCCTGCTAGGTTGAGACGCTGGAAATCGGCGCTCGCGAGTGCAAAGTTTGAGCAGGGAGCGGAGGCAGCTTGGATCCGAAAGGAAAGGTGGCGTTAATCACCGGCGGCGCACGCATCGGACAGGTCGTCGCAATGGCGCTGGCGCAACGCGGATGCGCCCTGGCGCTGACCTATCGCAAATCGGTGGAGGCGGCTCAATCCACTGCCGCCGCAGCGCGCGCGGCGGGCGTAGCGGCCACGATGATTCGCGCCGACGCGGAGGACGAAGCGCAGATCAAGGCGGCGGTGAACGAAACTGTGCGGGTGCTGGGGCGGCTCGACATCCTGATCAATCTCGCCGGTACCTATGTACAGACGCCCAATCCCGGCGTGGCGGATTGGTCGAGCGCGATGGACTCCAACGCGCGCAGCGCCTTTTTGTTCGCGACTGCGGCCGCGCCGATCATGAAAAGCGGGGGAGGGGGCCGCATCATCAACTTCAGCGACTGGCTGCCGGCAAGCGGCCGTCCCCATTATCGCGGTTACGTGCCGTATTACACCTCGAAGGCCGCCCTCGTGGGGCTGACTCAAAGCCTGGCATTGGATTTGGCTCCCGACATCCTGGTCAACGCAATCGCGCCTGGACCGGTTCTGGCGCCGCCTGACCTCACGCCCGAGGAGGACGCCCAGGTGCTCGGAGCAACGCCGCTGGCGCGATGGGGCGGCGCGCAGGAAATCGCCAAGGCGGTCCTGTTCCTGATCGAGACGGACTTTGTCACCGGCGAATGCCTCCGAGTCGACGGCGGCCGCCATCTGTATTGAGTGGCTGGTCCGCAGATGTCCTTTTATGATCGAATTGGCAGCGTGGAACAGGCTTTGCCGCCTTCCACGCGCCCTGGGCGGCGGTTGACGAACCGCCCTTACAAGACGCGACGACATCGATGATAATTATCGCGTGAATGTGATTCAGCTGCGGTAGCGCGTTGGGTCCTTGACCCCGGCGAGACGGAAGCCCTCTATCCGTTCGGCGCACTTGGTGCACTGACGGCAATGAACCGCGCCGCGCGCTTTGATGCATGACACCGACAATTGCAGCGGCAAGTCGCGCCCCAGCGCGATTACCTCGGGCTTGGACTTGCCCACCCATGGAGTAGAGATTTTAAGGCGCAGTCCGACGCCGATATCCACCGCCTTGGACATCGCCTCGAAGAAGGCCGGACGTGCGTCGGGAAACGGATTTGCCTCCAGCAGAGCCATCGCAAGATCGCCGATGCGGTTGCGGGCGCAAAAGACCGCGGCTTTCGACAGCAGCGTCAGATTGCGACCCGGGATGTAATTGGACGACAGCGCTGCCCTGTAACCGGGGACCTTTTTGCCGGTCATGCTCCAGTGCCCGGCAGCGACGTCGTCCATCGGTACGTTGAGCACCGTCAGCGGTTGGATGGATTTGATGGCGACCGCCTTGATGAAACGGCGCAGCATCGCGAGTTCATCCTTTTCCCACACCAGTCCGGTGCGAATATAAACGGGAAAAACCTCGCACCGCTTTTGCGCGATCCGGGCCAGCATTACGGAACTGTCCAAACCGCCGCTGGCCAGCACGGCCACGCGCCCCGGCACCGGCTTAATCCGGTAGTCGCGCATCAGGAAATGGGAGTTGCGGGAGGAGTGCGTAGCCACAGTTACGCGATCACGGTCTCCCGCGGCCGGCCTTTTTATCATCCGTTCAACGGCCGAGCCTGGTGTCAAAGAAATCCGCCATTATCTGCAGAGCCTCTTTGGCCTCCGGAAGATGGATCGCGTACCAATGGCAATGCGGCATCGCCTCGAAGACGAAGAGGTCGGCCTCCACACCGGCCCGCCGAAGGGCGCGATGGAAACTGCTGGTGCCGCTCAGCAGGGCGTCGCGCGTGCTGGTGATCAGCAATGTTGGTGGGAAGCCGCTAAGATCGGCATAGACCGGCAAAATCACCGGATCTTTGGAATCATGGCCGCCGATATATGACTTGATCTCCGAGCCGGGATCGTCCAAAGGCCGAATCAACTCTCCCCAAAAGCCGGAAAGAGTATAGATCGCCGCCGAGTCACCAAAGTCGCTCATGTCGCCCGAACCCGAAAAGACACCGAGCGCGGCCGGAAGCGGAAGATCCAGTTGGCGCAACCTGACCGCGGTTTCGCCGGTGAGGACGGCGCCGGCTGACGATCCGAACAGGCCAATGTTATTGGGCTGGTACGTTTTCAGCAGCTCCCTGTATACGGTCACAATATCGTCGATCGCTGCCGGGAATGGATGCTCCGGCGCCAGCCGGTAATCGACCGACACGACGCAGGTTTGGGTCAGGTTGGCGATTGGAATGGCTTCAACCAGCGATCCCGAGCCCAGCACAAAGGCACCGCCATGGAGATTGATTAGCACGCGCTCCTGCTTGCCCTCGCCCAGCGTCACCGGGCTTACCAAATCGGTGCGCACGCCGTCGATAATCTGCTCGTCGATTTGGACGGGATATGCGCTGCGCGCCATCCCGGACAACATCTTGAGCATGCTATCGACCTGCGTGCGAAGCTCCCACATCGGCTGGCTTGGCGGCACAGCGCCGTCACCCCACGGTGGTGTGGCAAGGTATTGCCGAGCCTCGGTGTTGAGGGTTTTGGGTACGGGAATAACCCGCGGTCCCAGATGAACGGTGCCATCGGGATCGACAGCGACAGAAGGGAATTGCGACTCATTGCTTGCCATGGAATTAAGACCTCTTATGGTCGGGAAGAAAGCCGGCTTACGGAGGCGATTATATGAAACGAGTGTAATCCTCAGACAGGCGTTGCGCCGGTGAAGTGATGCTCGGCTACCCAAATTGATTCGAAACGGAGCGGCTCCGCCACCTCGCGAAATCGAACTTCCTGGCGCATCAACTCATCGTCAGGTACCGCGTTGTTGAGATTCTGAAATGCCGCCGGATAGCCAACATGCATCGGTGAATCTCCTCTGATTTTGCTCAGTTCCGAGCGCCGCGGATCGTCTCACGCGTAAAGCGGCAATGTCAAATGCTGTCCGACAGTAACTGGATTTCCAGAACCTCCGTAAGCCTAGTGCCTGGGGGAACAAATCTCTTCAATCCTTGAGCCCTGCCGATCCTGCCCCAAGGCTGCAGCCTGGCGATCGGAGCTGTAGAGTTCGATCCGAATGCCGTCGGGATCCTCGAAATGGATAGCGGCAGCCCGTGACCCTTCCGGGTATATCCAGGCTCCTTCGGTCCAGTGCGCGCCGAGGTTGTCCAAGAGTGCCTTGGTTCGGTTCACGTCTTCCACCGAATCCGCCTCAAACGCGAGATGGTGCAGCCCGGGCCGCCGCTTCTTGATCCGTCCGCCGCTGTGTTCCCAGAGAGTGAGCACGGTCTTGCCGTCCCGTGCCATAGAGGCATACCTCAAGGGAAATTGCAGAGACTCATCAATCACGCGCAATCCGAGTACCTCCAGATAGAACCCCTCCGAGACATCGAGATCGGAGACGGTGATGCCGACGTGACCAAGTGCGATGGTGCCGGCGTTGCGCTTTGAATACAGCCTAAGATTGCTCGAACTTATTGCCATTTTATTACTCTTTTTGTTATCGCTGCGTTGCTTAAACTAGCCGTAATTTGGGGTTTGCGGACGCACGACGATCCGGTGTTCTGTTAAGCTGACTACTGTAGTATCTGCGCCAGCCCACCCGGGGTAGAGTACCGGTTGAAGTCCTGATATTCTCGGGCGCAGGCTCAAGCTGAACCAGAATGTCCCGTCACCTCAACCGTCTGGGACGTCTAAAACGAAATACCGTAATGTCACAAGCAAAAAAGAAACACGCGAAGTCATAACCATTTCCTCCACTCGTTATGTGACTTCTTTGCCTTTTTCCAAAACGTTCTCAATGGGCCACCGGCGCTTTGCCGGGTTCGACCTTCCTCAGGAAGAGCACCAACGGAATCAGGCATAGCGCGATGAGCGCCAAGACCCAGAATGTATCGATATAGGCGAGCGTCTGCGCCTGCATCTGGAGGCCAGCGTAGATCCGGCCATATGCCTGATGCAGCGCGTCAGGCGTGCTAAGCCCCGCCGTCCCCAGCGTGTTCGTGAGATTCTGAAGCGAGCCCTGCATGTTTGGACTGTAGGAGGTCGCGCTCTGGACCAATTGCGCCTGGTGGAACTGCGCACGCTCAGTTACCATCGCGCCGGTCAGCGAGATGCCGGCGCTGGAGCCAATATTCCGCATCAGGTTCATCAGTGCGGAGACCTGGTTGTTTTGCTCCGTCTTCATGCCGGCGTATGAGACGGTGTTGATAGGCACGAACAGAAACGCAATCGCGCCCGCCTGATATACGCGCAGCATCATCGCGTTCCACCAACTGATTTCGAGATCCACACCGGTCATGTGATAAAGCGAGGCGGAAAGCGCGAGGAAGCCAAACGCAATGAGCCACCTGGCGTCGACCCGCGCTACAAGAAATCCCACCGTCGGCATCACCAACATCAGCGCCAGCCCCCCCGGCATGAGCATGGTTCCAGCCAGCTCCGCGGTATAACCCAAAAGCGCTTGAACGAACTGGGGGAGCAGCACGGTCGTGGCGTAAAGCAGGAAGCCTAGAGCGAACATTAAGATGCTGGACGCCGCAAAGCTGCGGTTCTTGAAAAGCCGCAGGTCAACCACCGGGTCTTTTTGAAAGATCTCCCAGATGACGCCGATTACGAAGGCAACGAGGGCAATCGTCGCGAACGCCACGATAAAGTGCGAGTGAAACCAATCATCCTGTTCTCCTTTGTCAAGCACGACCTGGAGTGGACCGAAGGTCAGGGCGAGTAGAGCCAGCCCGATGAAGTCGATCCGCATTCCCTGACGACGTGCGAGCTTTCGCTCGCGCAACAGATGCGGCGGGTCCTGAATCATCCGCTGGGTCAAAATGAGCGAGAGGATCCCGACCGGAACATTGATGAAGAATATCCAGCGCCAATTGTAATTGTCGGTGATCCATCCTCCGAGCGTCGGGCCCAGCGCCGGCGCCACCACAATCGCCATCCCATAGATCGCGAACGCCATGCCACGCCGTTGAGGGGGGAAAGTGTCGGCAAGAATCGCCTGCTCACTCGGCTGCAGACCTCCGCCACCCGCGCCTTGAAGCACTCGCAAAGCGATAAGCATACCCAGGCTCGGCGCCAAGCCGCACAAAAGCGAGCTTATCGTGAAGAGCGCAACGCAACTCATGTAAAAGCGCTTGCGCCCGAACATTGTCGAAAGCCATGCACTCGCCGGCAGCACGATCGCGTTGGAAACCAGATAGGAAGTCAGGACCCAGGTGCTCTCGTCCACACTGGCGGCCAGCGATCCCGCGATATGCGGCAGCGCGACATTGGCAATACTGGTGTCGAGCGCCTCCATGAAGGTTGCCATCGTTACCGTCAGCGCTATGGCCCAAGGATTATGTCGCGGCCTCCCGATCTCACCCGCTACCGGCGTCGGCGACCTTCCCCCCGCCTGGCCGGGCGGCAAGCGCTTTGCCGGACTCCGAACCCCTCTATCGCCCGCGGGCGGATTGGGCGCCCGCACGCTGGAGTTTTGCCTTATTTCAGCCATACGTTGGGCTCCACTGACATGCCGGGCCGCAGATGACGGAGGTCCTGCCCCGGGTCAAAGGTGATCCGAACCGGCAGCCGCTGCACGATCTTGACGTAGTTGCCGGTCGCGTTTTCCGGCGGCAGCAGTTCGTAGAGCGCGCCCGTCGCCCCCGGCATGCTCAGTACATGTCCTTTGAAATCGCGCCCGAGCGCATCCACGTGAATTGTCACCGGCTGGCCATGCCGTATCCGCGCGAGCTGGGTTTCCTTGAAGTTCGCGGTCACCCACAAATCACTCGCATTGTTCATCTGGGTCAGGGCCATCAGGCTTTGGCCGGGCTGCACGCGCTGCCCGAGCTGGGCGCTGCGATTGCCGATGATTCCGCTGGCCGGTGCCGTGATCCGCGTGTAACTCAGGTTAAGCTGCGCTTGAGCGAGCGCGGCCTGGTCCTGTTGGACCTGGGCCTCGCGTGAGCCGATCGTGCGCTGGACGCTCGCGGCCGCCGCCTCATCCACTTTCACCGTCGCTGCGTCGGCGCGGGCCGTGGCGTAGTACTGATCAAAATCGGATTGCGCCACCACCTGAAGCCTTAACAGCTCCGCGAAGCGCTGCGCGTTGCGTTGCGCCAGATAATTCTGCGCCTGGGCTTGGTGAATTGTCGCGACCGCCGACACATACTGCTGGCGGGCGGCATTAAGATCGGCTTGGGCCTGTGCGAGTTGAGCTTGAGCCTGCTCAATCGCCACCTGGTAGTCGCGCGGATCGAGCTGAACCAGGAGCTGCCCTGCCTGCACGCGCTGATTGTTGTTAACGTAAACGGCGATAACGGTCCCACTGATTCGCGAGCTTATGGGATCGAGGTAGCCGTCAACCTGCGCGTCGTCGGTTTCTTCGTACGACTGGAGATAGTTCCAGGCAACGACCCCACCCACGCATAACAGGGCCGCAAGTGCCACCGCAAATGTCAATCTGACAGGACGTCTGCGCACATTGACGACCTGGCCACTTGGATGGGAATCGTCACCCTGCTCTTGCTCCTGCTCCTCTTCCCTGTCGTCCGACTGCGGGGTCCGTTCCAGGGCTCGCAGCCTCTCTAGTTCGAGCAGTAGCTCCTTGAGTTCCTCGTGAATCTCCTTTTGAACTCGAGGAGCCGTAACTTCTCGGGCTTGGGCGCCCTCAACGCTTGCGCCAAACTGCACCGAAGTCACCGCCGTATCGCTGGCGTGCCTAATTCCATCTGTGTCCATGAGTCCCCTCCAATGCGCGAAGGCGTGTCTTTTCGCTATCCGCCTCCAGGCTGCGAACGAGAAGGCCGAGTAGTTTGCTGAACTGTTTCACCTGTTGTGGGCGAAACGCTTTCTGGAATGTTTCCCGGGAGTTGCGCGCCGCGCGCGGAATCAACTCGCGGCACAGTTCAACGCCCTTTGCACTCAGTTGCACCGAGCGGCTCCGACGGTCCTCCCGCGACGTCAATCTTCTTGCCAGCCCGCGGGCTTCGAGCCGGTCCAAGATTTTCGTGATTCCCCCTTTCGTGATGAGGGTTCTCTCGGCGATGTCGGAACATTTGAGATCGGTATCTTTTCCCCGCGCTATGGCAATGAGTACGTCCGCTTCTGCCAAGTTCAGTCCATGCGCGTGAGAGGGAGCACCGGAGCGATTGCTGAAGAGAAACCCAGCCTTGACCAGCTCCCTGGCGGCATCGGCGAACGGCTGATCCTCGAGTTGCGCTATCGGCATCGCCAGAGATTGTGGTTCGGCGTGGGGCGCGGACTTCGGCATGATGATCGCCTCCCTTTCCATAGTCATGCCACAAGATAGTTTCTCTGTCAACTAAATTTATTTTCTCGTCAACTATCGAAAAGGGGGGATGGCTTAGATCTCCTCGCAGCAGATTTTGGTGAACAAGATCAGGGGAGGGACAGGTGTCTACGAATCGAACTGGACAAAGGGCATTTTCTGAGGCGGCGTGGCCGCGTTAGGCTAGACCGCCCCCCCTTTCGGCCGAGGCTGGCAACACCGATGGCCAACCCCGCCTAAAACCTTGCGACCGGAGGCTCTTCAAGGGTACCAGGCAGATTCATGGCCGCACTCTGCACCCGCTCTTGGCGTTTATGCATTTTGCTGCACTTGAGACCCAGCAAGGAACCACGGCCGGAGTATATATGAGCAGATGTAGCGACGATTTCCGCAACGACTTTATCATCGTCGCGGCGAGAGCCTTTGGTTTCCAGTTGCTGGTCCCGTAGAGGTAATCAGTAGGGCGGGCGTCCCTGCTCGCCATGGACGCGCAGCGGCGGGCAGGGACGCCCGCCCCACTTACGCGATCAATCGTCCGCCGTCGAGTACCAGGGTCGCGCCGGTCGCGAAGTCGGTTTCGCATAGGAACAGCACGGCGCGGGCAACGTCTTGCGGCGTGCCCAGCCGCTTGGTCAGCGTGCTGCGCGCGAGTCCCTCGATTTGCTCGGCACTATAATCTTCAGGCCGCAGCACGGGGCCGATTGCCAGGCAGTTCACCTGGACCTGCGGCGCCAGCGCCTTGGCCAGCGCCTGAGTAAGGCCGATGAGTGCGGATTTTGAAACGGTGTAGGGCAGGTAGTTGTTGTAGGGGCGGATTCCCGCCGAATCCCCGATGTTGACGATCTTTCCCGCGCCCTGGCGGCGCATTATCGCGCCGGCAAACTTGGCGGCGAAAAACGGCGCCTTCAGATTGGTGTCGAGATTCATGTCCCAATCGCGCTCGCTCAACTCTTCCAGCGGTTTGCGATAGAACACCGATGCCGAGTTGACCAGGATGTCCAACCGACCGAAGGCCGCGGCGACGCTGTTTACCATCGCCTGGATATCGCTAATCTTTTCCAAGTCCGCGTGAAAGGCGCGCGCGACACCGCCGGCTGCCTCAATCGTGGCTATGGTTTCGGCCGCTTGCGCCGCCGAATTTCGATAATGGACGGCCAGGATTGCGCCGCGCGAAGCGAGGGCGAGAGCGATCGCGCGACCGACGCGGCGGGCCGCGCCGGTTACCAGCGCGACCTTGCCGTTTAATTCCATGGTGAAACCGGGAAAGACGAACCCAAAAAATTGCGGGCCCCTTGGGAGCCCGCGACCTCTCTCAGGCGGACTGCAGCAAGCGTCTGACCAGCGCGAGGTTATCCGAATGCCCGGTCTTGGACGCCACGATATGACCAATAATCGGCCTTCCGAGCAGGTAGAGGTCGCCGAGCAGGTCGAGAATTTTGTGCCGCGCGAATTCGTCGGGGAAGCGCAGCTTGGTGTTCACCACCTTTTCGTCGTCAACCAGGATAACGTTGTCCAACCGGCCGCCGTTGGCCAGTCCCATCTCCGACAGCTTGCGCATTTCTGAGAGGAACCCGAAGGTTCGCGCCGGCGCGATCTCGCGGACATAATCCTCGGGCTTGGTCAGCTCGAAGTGCGCGTGCTGGACACCAATCGGCGCCGGATAAATCAGCGTGTAATCGATAATCAGATGGTCGGCCGGCTCGACGCGGATATACTCGCCGCCTTCCTTCTCCTGTCCAATTACGATCGGCCGTTCCACGTAAAGCGGCTGCACTCGCGCCGCCTGCTGCTGCACTCCCGCATCCGCCAGCAGCCGGCAAAACTCCAGCGCCGAGCCGTCGAGCGCCGGCACCTCACCCTGGGTTTTGACCAGCAGGTTGGTGATGCCGAAGCCGTGCAGCGCCGACATCAAATGCTCTACCGTGCGGACGACATACGCGCCGTTGGCAAGCGTGGTGTTGTAACCGGTATCGGTAACGCTCTCCACCCGCGCTGGCGCCATTACATCGCCCGACAGCGGGGTAAACGTGATGCCGGATCCGGGCTGCGCCGGATACAGAATCATGCCGGTCTTGAGTCCGGTATGGAGTCCCTGGCCGCCGACAACGATCGATTTCTTGATGGTGCGCTGCGCCACGGTTTTACGTGCGGCGGCGCCGATTTGCGGCTCACCGGCGGCCTTGGCTGCGCTATTTTCCGGCGCGGTGGCGCCGGTGTCGGGCACCAGCGCGCGCTCAATAGAGCCGAGCAGGCCATCGACTGAAAATGGCTTTTCGATGAAATCGGCGGCGCCCAACTTGGTCGCGGCCACGGCGCTGTTGATGTTGCCGTGGCCCGAAATCATGATGACCTCGGTTTGAGGCGCGGTTTCCTTGATGCGGCGGAGCAGCTCGATACCGTCGATATCCGGCATCCAGACGTCGAGCAGCACCAGGCGGGGCCGCTCCTTGGCGACGATGTCCATTACGGCCGGTGCGCGGCCCGTATCCAGTACCCTGAATCCTTCGTCGATTAGAATGCCTTTGAGCGAGGACCGAATGCGCTCCTCATCATCCACCACCAGTACGGTTTCTCCCACGTTCCAGCCCTCTGCGTCCGGTCTGAAGATGCCCGGCCACTCGCCTGGCGCATCTTCAGTTTAACATGCGTGCAAACTGTTGATCTTTTACAGGAAATTCAAGGACGAATCTACTTCCCCTGGGTTCGTTGTCCCTCACCCGGACAAAGCCGTGATGGTCCGAGACAATGGTCGACACAATCGCCAGCCCAAGCCCGGTACCCTGCTGCTTGGTGGAGAAATAAGGCTCGAAAATCCTCGACTTTAGCGCCTGATCGATACCCGGACCGTTGTCCGATACTTCCAGCGTAACCACGCCGCTGGTGCGATCTAGGCGGGTGCGGGTCTCGATTCGGGGCGGTCCAGCGCCGTTGCGCCCCTCTCCATTAATCGCCGCCACCGCATTCTCCAGCAGATTAACCAAGGCCCGCTTCAGCGCCTCGCGGTCAATAGCAATCATGGGCAGCGTCGGGTCGAGGTCGGCCACGAATTCAATATCCGGGTTGGTGGTGCGGAAATTGGCCACAGTCTCCTCGGCCAGGCTGTTGAGGTCACCCGGCACGGGGTTTAGATGCGGCATCCGGGCGAACGTCGAAAACTCGTCCACCAGATGCTTGAGGTCCTCGACTTCGCTGATGATGGTGCGGGTGCATTCCTCGATCAGGTTCGAGCCAGCGGCCGAATTGCGCCGGATGCGCTCGGCTGAGAGCTGAATGGGAGTGAGCGGATTCTTGATCTCATGGGCGATGCGCCGCGCCACTTCGCGCCACGCCTCCATCCGTTCGATCTTTGCGATTTGGCTGACGTCCTCGAAGAACAGGACGGTGCCCAACTGATTCTGTCCCTCCTCACTGAGCGGGCTTGCCGTCACCATCAACTCGCTGCCGCTGCGCTCATCCAGGGTAACCGAGCGGGTGCCGCCCTCGGGGGGCAGACCACCGTCAAAGAGCCGGGCCAGTTCCGTCGCGAGCGGAACCGGAAAGGACACTACATAATGTTGTCCGAGCACTTCGGAGGCGGTCAGTGCCAGCAGGCGCTCGGCGCATGGGTTGATAGTCGTGATGCGGCCGGCGCGATCGAGCGCGACCACCCCTGCGGACACGTTGCTCAGCAGGGTTTCGGTATAGCGCCGGCGCCGCTCGATTTCGGTGTTGGAGGTGCGCAGGTCGGCGGTCATCTGGTTGAAGGACGCCACCAGGTGGCCGATCTCGTCATCGCGCACGGCGGGAATCTCATGGTTCAAGTCGCCGGCGGCGACCGCATGGGTGCCTTCGGCCAGAAGCTTGATCGGGCCGGTGATGCCGCGGGCCAGAAAGATCCCAAACCAGCTCGCCAGCAGCACGACCACCAAACCAATCATCAGCAAAGCGAGCAGATAGTTACGCATGATAGGTTGCTTGAGCGCTCGCAACTGCACGTAATCCTCGAAGCTTTCGGAAACCTTGGCGGCACGCTTGGCGAGGCTGCGCGGCACGAAATAATCCACCACTACCGCGCCCAGCACCTTATCGGACTCGGGCGAGACGAAAATCGGGGCGGTGCCGCGAATCACGTCGGAGCGGCCGAAGGAATCGGTGCGGCTGGTGGCGTGCCCGGCCAGGGTCCTGATCAGCAACGCCGAGTGGGGCGATGCCCCGATGCCGGTGGGAATCTGCGGACTGAGCGCCAGGACCAGAAGCTTGCGGTCGGGCGAGAACACCTCGATCGTCCCCAGCCTGTACTCCTGCTGCTTGTGCTCGACGAATTTCTGCAGCTCGGCGCGGCGCTCGGGGACCAACAGATTGTTGGAGGCGATATTTTCCGCCAGCACCCGCGCGAAATGCAGCCCGTCGTTGGCCGAATCCAGGTAATAGCTCTTGGCGATGTCGAGCGAATCGTCGAGCACCTTTTTGTATTCGGGGTTGAACCAGCTATCGATGTCGGCGCGCAGGAAGGATTCGGACACGTAGAGCAGAAATCCGCTGGGCAGCAGCGCCACGGCGATAAAACCGATCACCAGCCGCGCCTGAAGCTTGGACCCGATAAGCCCGCGCCGGCGCTCGAAGAAAACTTTGGCAATGTTGCGTCCGACCAGGAACAGCAGCAGTCCCAGCAGCAGGAAACTCAGGTCAAAGAGCAGGATGACCGCCAGGTTGGAGAGCAGCGAGGTGTGTTTGGTCAGTGGCGGCAGCGTGATCTGAGCCAGCGCAAAAATGCCCAGCAACAGACTGGCGACTCCGACCGCGATTAACTCACGGCGCCGGCGCTTATGTTCTAAAAGCCGCTGAAATTCGGGGTCGTCGTCCAGCATCTTGTCACTTGGCGGCAGGTTGAACGGGTCCGCTGAGCCAGTGGCAGCCACCCTCCAACACCCTGCTAGCGCCTGAACAGCATCAGGAGCAGCGAAACGATAACACTGAGCAGGATACAGGTCGCCAGGGGAAAATAGAATGTCAGGTTGCTCCGGCGTATGTAGATATCGCCCGGCAGACGGCCGAACCATTCCAGGCCGCCCAGCCCCCAAATCACCAGTCCCGCCACCACCATGACCAGGCCCATCGCAACCAGCCATTTGCCCAGCGGCGCAAGCATGGTTTCCGGCAGCGACGCGCTCAGGCGTGAGCGCCTTTGGCTGCCTCTTTGGCCTCCTTGGTCTCCTTGATGACCTTCTCGGCGATGTGGGCCGGAGCTTCCTCATAGTGCGAGAACTGCGACTCAAATGAACCCCGGCCTGAAGTAATCGAGCGCAGGTCAGGCGCGTACTTCAAAATCTCCGACATCGGCACCAACGCCTTGATCACTTGGCCGTGGCCCTTGCTGTCCACGCCCAGCACCTTGCCGCGGCGCGAGTTCAGGTCGCCGATCACGTCGCCCATACATTCATCGGGACAGGAAACCTCCACCGACATGACTGGCTCAAGCAGAATCGGACGGGCTTTTTCCACTGCCGCCTTCAGGCCCATCGAGGCGGCAATCTGGAAGGACATATCTGACGAATCTACCGCATGAGAGGACCCATCATAAAGCGTTACTTTAAGATCGACCAGCGGATACCCAGCCAGGAATCCTTCGGGCAGCGTGTTACGCACACCTTTTTCCACCGAGGGGATGAACTGGCGCGGGACTGAACCACCGACCACAGCGTCGACGAACTCGAAACCGCCGCCCCGCGGCATCGGCTCGATCCGGAGCCAGGTATCGCCATATTGCCCGCGGCCACCCGATTGGCGCTTGTACTTGCCTTGGGACTCAGCCTTGCCCTTGATGGTTTCCTTGTAAGGGACTTTGGGGGCCTGAAGTTCAACTTCTACATTATATTTCCGTTTAAGCCGCTCTACCGCCACCTCGATATGGAGCTGACCGGTGCCCGACAGGATGATGTCGTGAGTTTGGGCGTCGCGATGCATTTCGAGCGAGGGGTCCTCCTCGATCATGCGCGCCAGCGCCTGGCTGGCTCGTTCCTCATCACCCTTGCTCTTGGGACGGATCGCAAAGGACATTACCGGATGGGCCTTGGGTAGCGGCGGCAGGATTATCGACGCTTTTTCGTCGCACAGCGTATCGCCGGTGGTGGTGTCTTTGAGCTTGGCCACCGCCACAATCTCGCCCGGCAAGGCCGCGTCGAGTGGCGACTGTTTCTTGCCCTCCAGCCGCAGCAACTGGCCGAAGCGCTCTTTGGCCTGACGGGTCGAGTTCAGCACCGGTGTGTCGCTGACGGCTTTCCCCGACACGACGCGGAAGATCGACAGCTTGCCGGCAAAGGGATCCACCACGGTCTTGAACACGATGGCGGAAAACGGCGCCGCCGGGTCGGGTTTCCGCTCGACCTCTTCGCCAGTAGCGGGATTGTGGCCCTTGCGGGCTGGCCTATCTATCGGCGCCGGTAACAGTTCAAAAATTGCATCAAGCAGGGGACCGGCGCCGATATTTCTGCTGCCGGAGCCGCACAGCACGGGAGTAATCTTGCGGTCCAGCACCGCCTTGCGCAGTGCGGTGCGCAATTCGTCGTTGTCCAGCTTCCCCTGCTCCAGGTATTTCTCGAGCAAATCGTCGTCGGATTCGGCAACCGCTTCGCACAGTTTGGTGCGCGCCTCTTCGGCGGCCGCCAACAAATCTCCGGTCAGGTCCTCTTCCTTGGCCTTGCCGCTGGTATCTGCGTAGCGAATGGCCTTCATGTTGAGCAGATCGATTACGCCGGCCAGCGCGTTATCGGTTCCGATCGGCAGGGTCAGCGCGGCGGGCCTGGCCCCCAGGGCGGTCAGATCGGAAAGCGCGTTGTCGAGTTTCGTATTCTCACGGTCCAGGCGGGATACAAAGGCCACCGCCGGCAGGTTAGCGTCCTGGGCCACCTCCCATATCTTTTCGGTTTCAACCTTCATGTCGGCGCCGGGACTGACCAGCAGCACCAACCCGTCAACCGCATGCAGGGTGTTGATGGTGTCAGGGAGGAAGGCCGCGTAGCCGGGCGTGTCGGCCACAATCACGGTGTTGCGCTTCCATTCCAGATGATGGAACGCGGAGCTGATCGACTCGTGGCGGGAAAGCTCCTCGGGCTCGAAATCCATCACCGCGGTGCCGTCATCGGGACGTCCCAGGCGGGTGATAGCTCCCGCCGTGAACAGCAACGCGTCGGCAAGCTGGGTCTTGCCGGTGCCACCCTGACCAACCAATGCAACGCTTCTCAAGCGGGCGATATCCCCGACAGCCATAAGATTCACCTCGAATTCATGCTAATGAGGTCGATACTACACCAGCGGGCGCTGCGCCAGAGTTTTGACGTTAGGGTTGGCGCACGATTGAGCCCAACCCGTCCCGAGGCGGCAACCATTTTATGAAAGTGGGGCCGGCCTCCATCTTATAAAAGTCCTAAAATTCCCTAACAGTGGGGCGGGCCGCCCTGCCCGCCATCGAGGCGCGGGCGCCACGCTGCCTTTGCTTCGGTGCAGACATTTGAGGCTTAGCGCGAAGAAAAAGAACCGGCACGGAGGCCGGCGCTACGCAGAAGTCAAGCCTGCTTTGCCGTAGCGCCGGCCTCCGTGCCGGTTCTTTTCGCGCGGCTTGAAGATCTGAAGTGACCACGTCGTGAATCACTTTGATATTGTCCCTCAGCGTTGTCCGCTCGCTTACGCGCGCGGCTCGGATGTCCGGCTAGCGCGTCAGGCCTGGCGCTCGATCTTCTCCACCGTAACATCCCCCGCTAACACGCGCTGCACATTTCCGTTCTCGACCAACAGCAGGGCGCCGTCGTGGTCGATTCCCTTGACCGTTCCGCTATGGCGGGTCTGGCCGTCAAATACTGTGATGTGCCTGCCGGTAAGAACAGAATACCGCTCCCACAGCGGAGCAATCGGTCCGAAGCCGGACTCTTGTACCTGGCGGATGCGCTCATCCAGGCGGGCGAACAACGTCGCCGCGAACTTCACCCGATCGCAGGGCTGGCCAGTTTCAATCAACACTGAGGTGGCGATGTCGCGCAGGTCCGCCGGCACCTGCCGTCCGGTCAGATTGAGATTGAGTCCGAATCCCAGCAAAACGCAGGGCGGTGTGCCGGCCAGGAGTTGCGCGATCATGCCGCCGGCTTTCTTTTCGCGCAGCCACAGGTCGTTGGGCCATTTCAGGCCCGACAACCCCGGCGCCACGGTCTCGACCGCTTCCGCCATCGCCACGCCCGCGACCAGCGCCAGGATCGGCGCGTCGGCCGGTGCTATCGCCGGCCGCAGGATAACGGTTGCATGAAGGTTGACCCCGGGCGGTGAAAACCATTCACGTCCCAGCCGCCCATGGCCCGCGGTCTGCGACTCGGCGATCACCACCGAGCCATGCGCCACGCCGTCAAGCGCCAACTGTTCGGCGACGTCCTGGGTCGATCCGACCTCTGCGTAATGATGCACCCGCCAGCCAATCGTCCCCGGCCCGCCGTGTTCAATCGCACGGTAAGGATTCTCGTTCATCCCTCTAGAATCCACACGGGAGTGCGACATAGCAATCCCGTTCTGATGGCGCGAAAGCAACAAGCAGGTTTCAAAAGGACCCGCTGTCGGCTAACACTCGCGATATAAACAAGCTATCCCAAACCTGATCGTTCGACGTGCAGCCCAACTTCTCAAAGAGCGCGGAAAACGGGGCCCTCGACATCGCTTGGCAAGAGGCAGTTTGGCAGACGGCCGGCCCATGGTGAATCCTGGTGTCAGGATCAGATTTCGACCAGCACCACGCGAGATTTAGATCGTACCCTCGCTGGCTAAAGCCGCAAGCTCCTGTTCGCTGAGGTTAAGCAACTCGCGATAGACGCGCTCGTTGTCGCGGCCGACGCCGACCGCGCCGCGCCAGATTTTTCCCGGCGTTGCGGAAAATTTGGGGACGATTCCGACGCCCTGCACTTTGCCCAGTTCCTCATCGTTCCATTGGATATGGACGCCGCGGGCCTGGTAGTGGGGATCAGTGGCCATGTCGTTGGCCGCCATCACCTTGGAGCAGGGGATGCCCGCGCCGCTCAGGACGCGCACCGCTTCATCGCACGGACGCGCGGCCAGCCACGCTTGGAGGGCGGCGGCGATATCCGCGGACGCGCTGCCGATCGCCGCCTTGAAGCGCCCTGTATCCTCGATCGGCGCGATAACAATCCATCCGTCAGCGCATCTGAACGTTCCGGAAAATGGTTCATCGGGCGCGCGATTGCCGGCGCGCGAGCGCACGTGGCCATGGCGAAAATATTCGACCATCGTTCCGCCCAGGACCTTGTGAGCGACCTCGTACATCGCGATGTCGATGGCCTGACCCTGGCCGGTGGCGCGGGCATGAAGCAACGCGGCGAGCGAGGACCACATTATGAACGATGACGTCAGGTAGCTGAGCGTGGCCGGCTGCAACAGGACCGGCGCCGCCGGATCGGGCAAGCCGTTTTGCGCGGCCAGGCCGCCGAAGGCTTGGCCGATCGGATCGTACGATGCCAGCCCGACATAGGCCGGGTCGCCGGTTTGACCAAAGCCCGACACGTGGACGATGACCAGGCGCGGGTTGGCCTTGAGTACGGTTTCGTCGTCCAGGCCGAAGCGCTGGTAGGTTCCCGGTTTGGAACTTTCCAACCAGATCTCCGCGGTGGCAAGCAGACGCAGGAACAGGTCGCGGCCGACGGGCCGATCCAGGTTGAGGGACACACAGAGCAAGTTGCGCCGTTCCTGCGCTTTGCGCGTGGCCGGATAGCCGTCGCCGACCTTGGGGCGTTCGACGTGGATAACCTCAGCGCCCAACTCAGCCGCCAGACCGGCGGCGAAAGGCTGAGCGATGAAGACGCCGCTGGAGATGACACGCACACCCTGTAACGGACCGAAAGTTTCTGGAAGCAATGGTTTGATCACGCGCAATTTCTCTCGCTTGACGTTGTTCGGGTCAATCCCCCTCAAGCAATCGGCGTTATTCCGCGGCTGGCTCCAAATGTCCAGCACGGCAATCGCTGGGTGATAGCCGGGCGATTCGTGAATCCCCGCGGATGGTCGAGAGGTAGGGGTGGTTCGTGAACCGCCCCTACGGGGGCCAGAATAGAAAACTTGTGAGCCCCTTCCAGCGCGAGGGAATTCCGGCGAAATGTAGAAAATCGAGCTCCAGTCACAGACTGGCGGCCTGTCACTAGCGCGGGCAGTAGGGCGGGCGTCTCGCCCGCCATTTCCGCGCGCGGGCAAGGCAGGAAATTAGCAGCTCCGTTTTTTTCTCTTGGGCCACATTGGGGATAGTGCGAGGCAGAAAGAACCGGCACGGAGGCCGGCGCTACGGAACAGAGCTTGCTCCAACCGTCGCCGGCTCGTTGCGAGGTGAGTTTGGGTAGAAGCCGCGAGCCGATCCTCTTGAAATGCTCGCATCCGCTTACTTCAATGGTTGCGTGCGGAGGTTTTTATCTTTTCTCATTTTGCTGCCCGTGCTCTGCGCAGTGTGGCCGGCCGAAGCGGCGACGCTGGCGGCCAGCGGTCAACTGACCGTGCCGTCGGACGCGCGCTTGATGGTGATCTCGACCGATTCGGTTATGCAGCAGGTGTTGAGCGAAGACTTCGGGGTAGCCCGGCGAAGCAAACCGGCGGCCCATCCCAACACGCTGACGTTGACCGTTGCCGTCATCCAGCGGGTTCTTGAACCGACGGTTTCCATGATCAGCGTGGCGCCGGGTGTACCTCGCGTCGCGCAGTTGCTCAAAGCCGCCGGCTATCAATCACCGGTTGAGCAGACCGGCGAGCCGCTGACCGGTGACGCGGCTGCATACGTGGCACAGGGCAATCCGTCGGCGGCCGCGTACAAAGGCTACCAGGGCGGCTCCCAGGCCAATCCGATCGGCAACCAGCTTGACCGCTTGAGCGCTTACAACCCCGGCCCGCCTCAGCCGCCTGATCCCCGCGATCCGCGCAATCGCCCGATTCCGCCGCCGGACTATCTGCAGCCGAAGCCGGGTCAGTTATATGACACCGCGGTAATCGCGCATGCGGTGCTGAGCGACGGCAAGGGTGAGATGACGGTGGTAGCCCTCGCCCAGCCGGGCGAGGACCTCCATGCGGTCAAAAAGCAACTCGCCGAGCGCATCGCCAACGCGGTTTTGCATTGAGGGCGAAGGCGTTCTCAATCGCAGATCAATCTCCAGCTTTTTCCGTGGCACAGGCTTCCAGCCTGTGATCTTTTTTAAAACCATTGGCCAGGCAGGGTCACCTGTCCCACTATTCTAAATTTAAGACTCCAGAATCACAGGCTGGATGCCTGTGCCACGCAGCCAGCTCGATTACGGTGGGAATAGATCAGCGGAGCGTTGCACTGTTACCGATTCTCGCGATGAATTACGCCCTGGGCTTCCAGTTCTTTGATGCGCTCCTGCGAGTAGCCGAGGTAGTTGTGCAAAATCTCGGTGTTGTGTTCTCCCAGCATCGGGGCCTGGAGGTCGAGGCCGGGGAATTGGGCGAAGCGCACCGGTGAAGCGGGGACGTCCATTGTTCCATACACCGGGTCCTGGATTGTGACGACGGTGCCGCGCTGGCGCAGATGCGGATGGTTGACTGCCTCGGCCACCGATAGCACCGGTGAGACGGGAACATGCTCCTCGTCCAGGAGCCTCATTGCTTCATCGTCGCTGGGCAGGCTCAGCAGCCATTTTTCGACCATCTCGACCACACCGTTCTTCGCCCGCTTCTCGTTGGTGTCGTAGCGGGGATCGCGGGCCAGTTCAGGCGTGCCCATGGCGCGGCATACCCCGGCCCATTGCACATCGGTGACGGCGGTGATCACCAGGTAGTGATTTTTGCTCTTGAAGATCCCGGCCGGACAATAAAATGGCGTATGGTTGCCCGAACGCCGCGGGACCACGGCGCCCTTGCTGGCGCTGTAGAGGTGAACGGAGCGGTCGTGACAATGGAAATAGGCGTCCAGCAGGGAAATATCGAGATACTGCCCGATCCCGGTACGTCCGCGATGGAGCAGGGCGAAGCCGATAGCGGCAGCGGCGCTGACGCCGGCGTTGGTGTCGCCGACGGCGCCGCCGATACCCACCGGCGGGCCGTCGGGCTCGCCCTGCATGTCGAGGATACCGGAGTAGGCCGCGCCGCTGGTGTCGAAGCCCGGTTTGAGCGCCAGCGGTCCGCTTTGTCCGAAGCTAGACAGCGAGCACATCACAACGCGCGGATTAATCGCGCGCACCGTCTCATAGTCCAGACCCATTCTGCCAATCACTCCCGGCGTGAAGTTCTCGATGAACACATCGACCCGGGCGATCAGTCCTTTGAGGATTTCCAGACCGGCGGCGGTCTTCGGATCGACGCACAGGCTCTTCTTGCCGCGGTTGTGCTGGACGAAAAAGGCGCTGCGATTGTCCTTAAAGGCGGCGTGGACGCGGCTGCCATCGCCGTTGGGAGCGATCTCGAGCTTGATGACCTCGGCGCCGATTTCGGCCAGCAACCGGCCTGCCACCGAGCCCGCCACGAATTGGGTGAAGTCCAGCACCCGGTAGCCGTCCATAACATGTCGAAAAGGAGCCATCGGTATTCGTCACTCCCGATACTTAACAATCGCATGCGCCGACGGTCCCCGCCCAGGCGCCGGGCTGGTCAGTGGCTGTAGGAAGCTTTGGTCATGACCTGCAGCACCTCTTCTTCGACCACACCGCCAAGGCCGCCGACCAGTTGGCGGAAGCTGGCGAGCTGGCTCGCGGCGCCCAGCACTTTTTCGACCGAGTTGGCGTCGGGGATTTCCCAGATGTCCACGATCGTGTTCTGGCGGCCGATAATATTCTGATAGGCGGCCAGCAGCTTCCAGCCGCGCTCCTCCAGAATCGGCACCACACCGGACATCACCTCGCAGAATTTTTCCATCTTTCCCTGGTAGATTTTCAGCGTTGCCTGTAGATACACCATGGTCGTTCCTCCCTCGCGGCGTGCGGCATCATGCCATCATGCGGCTTTCAGGCACAATGCGGCGGCGTTAGCGATTTTCGCAATGCAGAATTTGGTCATCCATCAATTGTTCCAGCCGCTCGTCCGAGTAGCCCAGGTATTGTCTGAGAATCCTGGCGTTATGCTCCCCGAGAAACGGCGCCCGCAGATTGAGCGGATCGGGGAACTCGGAGAAACGCCACGGCGACGCCGGGACATCGAACGCTCCCAGCACCGGATCGCTGACGGTTGTAACGGTGCCGCGTCCGCGCAGGTGCGGATGGTTGACGGCCTCGGCGACGCTCAGCACCGGCGCCACCGGAATGCGATTTTCTTCCAGCACGCGGATGATTTCCTCGTCGCTGGGCATCGAATCGAGCCATTGCTGGATGAGCGGCCTTAGCATCGGCATCCGCTCGACCCGTTTGGTGCTGGTTGAAAATTCGGGATCATCGCCAAGCTCCGGCCGTCCGATGACCTGGCACAACGAGCGCCATTGCGCCGACGTGATTCCCATAATGACGAGGGATCGCTGCTTGCCCGCAAAGACGCCGGCCGGGGCGTAGCCAGGAACATTGGGCCCGGTGCGTTTAGGCTGGATCGCGCCGCTACTGGCGCTGAAGGCCTGCACGCTGAAATCGTGGCAATGGAAATAGGTGTCGAGCAGGGAGATGTCCAGGTACTGGCCGCGGCCGGTTCGCTCGCGATGCAGCAAGGCGAATCCGATCGAGGCCGCTCCGTTGAGCCCCGCGGTCACATCACCGATCGCAGCGCCGGGAGGACAAGGCGGCCCGTCGGCGTGGCCGTTCATATCGATTACACCCGCGTACGACGCCCCCAGCGTGTCGAAGCCGGGCTTGTTGGCCAAAGGACCGCTTTGTCCGAAGCCGGAAATCGAACACATGATGATGCGCGGATTGATTTGGCTTACCGTGTCGTAGCCCAGACCCATCCGCGCGATCGCGCCCGGGCTGAAGTTTTCCACGATCACGTCCACCGTGCGCGCCAGGTCGATGAGTATCTCCCGCCCCGCCGGGCTCTTGGCGTCGAGGCACAGGCTCATCTTGCCGCGATTATGCTGAACGAACAGCGAGCTGCGTCCGTCCTTGAAGACATACATGGTGCGCAGCGGATCTCCGCCCGGCGCCAACTCGACCTTGATCACCTCGGCGCCCATCTCGGCCAGCAGCCGGGTGACGGTCGGACCGGCGATGAACTGGGTAAAGTCCAGAATCCTGTAGCCGTCGAGGATGTGGCTGTATGCGCTCATTGAAACGATTTGTCTCCAGCGCCAGCAAAGCAAAGTTCCGCGGCGAAAACCACAGGCACTTGAGGGCGCCTGTTACGCGCACAGTTCCATTTGCCGGGCCGCAGGACTGCGCCGGCGCTTGACCGCGAAGGACCGGCGGGATTAAGGCTGACCTATTCGATTGGAAGGAGTTCGCCCATGGCTGTCGAAAGGATTGTTTCCGCCGACTCTCACGTGGTTGAGCCAGCCGATGTTTGGACGGCTCGGATGGAGCCGCGCTTTGCCGATCGGGCGCCGCATGTGGTCCAAAATCACGGCAAACTCGAGGGCGACTTTTTTGTCTGCGAAAATCTGCCGCCGACTTCGGTCAAGGGTTTCGCCCTTGCCGGCCATGATCCCAAGGAATACTTCAAGGCGTCCAAGGCGGGCTACGCCGGCGTACCGCCAGGGGCATGGGATCCGACTGAACGGATCAAGGACCAGGAACGTGACGGAGTGGCGGCGGAGGTGCTTTATCCGAGCCTGGCGATGGCGCTGTTTCAACTTCAGGATGGCGAACTGCGCACCGCCAGCTTTCGCGCCTACAACGACTGGCTGGCCGATTACGTCTCGCAAAATACCAAGCGCCTGGCCGGAGTCGCCTTAATCCCGCTGGACGATCCGCAGTTGGGGGCCGCTGAATTGGAGCGGGTGGCGCGCAAGGGACTGAAGGGTGGAATGATCTGGGCCGAGCCGCCGGGAGAGCGGCCCTACCACGATCGGGTTTACGATATTTTTTGGGCCGCGGCCCAGGATCATGCGATGCCGCTCAGCCTTCACATCCTTACTGAACGCAAGCGCGACGCCCCCGCAAGAGATTTCCTCATCAACTACCCGACGCTGCAGCATGCCACGCAGCGCTCGCTCAGCGGGTTTATTATGGGCGGCGTACTGGAGCGCTTCCCGCGCCTTAAGCTGGTTTCGGTCGAAAACGACGTTGGCTGGATCGGTCATTTTATCCAGCGCATGGATCACGCCTACCAAAGGTTCGGGATCACCAGCAAAAACATCATTCCCAATCCGCCCAGTTTCTACTTCCACCGCCAAGTGAACGCGACCTTCCAGGATGATCGCGTCGGCGTGGTGACTCGTCAGTTCGCCGGAGTGGAGAACCTGATGTGGGCGAGCGATTTTCCGCATGCCGATTCCACCTGGCCCAATTCGCGCGAAGTCATCGCGCGGGATTTCCAGGACGTGCCCGCGGCAGAGCGGCAGCGGATGGTCGCCGATAACGCCGCCGAGCTCTACGGTATCGGCTGAGTGCGGGCGCTGGTTGCGGCGGCAGCCGATTACGTGATGCGACCATGAGTATCGATTCAGCCACCCCCGGAGGCATCTTCAAGATTGCGGGCGAGCTGACGGTCGCGCGCGTCGGCTACGGCGCGATGCGGCTTACCGGGCAGCCCGGGAACTGGGGGCCGTATCCCGACTGGGAGGCCGGCTGCCGGTTGTTACGCCGCGTGGTGGAACTCGGAGCCAATTTTATCGATACGGCGATCAGCTATGGACCCGGATTTTCGGAAGAGATCATCGCCGCCGCGCTGCATCCTTATCCGCCCAACCTGGTGATCGCAACCAAGGGCGGATTGCGCAAGACGGGACCCGGTCAGATCCAGGCCGAGGGCTGCCGCGATGGGTTGCGCCAGGCGTGTGAGGCCAGTTTGCGCCGGCTCAAAGTGGAACGAATCGATTTGTATCAACTGCATCGTCCGGACCCCAATGTCGACTTCGCGCAATCGGTTGAGGCTTTGGCGGAACTTGCGGCGGCGGGGAAGATCAGGCATGTCGGGCTTTCCAATGTCACTTTGCCACAGTTGGAACAGGCCCGCCGTATCGTTCCGATCGCGTCGGTGCAAAACCGTTTCGCGCTTTCCTATCGCGACAATCAGGACGTGCTGGCATATTGCGCGCGTGAGCATATCGCGTTCATTCCATGGGGGCCGCTGGGCGCCCGCGGTTTCCAATACGGAGCGCCACTGGCACAGGCGAGTGGACCGGTGGGCGAAATCGCCGCGCGCCATCGAGCCACACCGGGCCAGATTGCGTTGGCATGGCTGCTGTCGCGCGGTCCCAACGTGGTAGTGATTCCGGGCACGACTTCGATTGCGCACCTGGAAGAGAACGTCGGCGCCGCCAGGCTGCAATTATCCGCCGCCGACGTCGCGGCGCTGGATGCGATGGCCGCGCCAAGCGCCTGATTGACGGCGGTCCGTTATCGCCGGCGCGAGGGAGGCGTGCCCTCATCCCACAGCGGATTGAGCTTGTAGCTGTTGATCTTCCATCCCCCCGGAGTTCGCGCGAACTTAAAGGTATAATAGCCGCCCATATTGTAGGGCTCCTTGCCCCCGGGGTCGTCGGGGCGATAGTGCCTGGCATACAGATACGCAACGCATTGCGCGCGATCACCGTCCATCTTGATAGTGATGTTGGACATGTAGTGCTGGGTCCGGTTCCACGGGCTCAGCGTGCGTTCCGTGATCCGGCGCCATCGCTCCAGCGGGAACTGCTGCGGCGCGGCGGTGGCCAGCAGGGTGGCGGTCATGTCAGCTTCCATCGGGTCCGTGAAGCAGGTGCCGAAGAGCATCCAGTCCTTGGTGTCCACGCCGGTCGCGTAGCGGTAAACGACCTCGCTGATTTCGGTCCGATCGCACATTTCGCGCAGCTTGTCGCTATCCATAAAATCACCTGCCTTTGCCAGCCTTGTGGCGCAAGTGATCATTGTTGTCAATCGCGCAACCGCGCGAACTGCGCCTTCCAATTGACGGATCGGCGGAGTCAGGCTAGAGCTTCAAACGGGAAAGCCAACAGCAAGTCTAGAATTCCGGAGTGCGTGACAATGGCGGTAACAATCGAACGTGTCGGAAACACGCTGGATCAAATTGGCGAAGGTCCGGTATGGGACGGCGCCGAAGGCGCCCTTTATCGCATCGATGCCGAGCGGGGCGAAATATTCCGCTTGCAGCCGTCGACGGGCAGCGTTCGTTCCTGGAAGGTGGAACCGGCGCGGCACGTCGGTTCATTCGCGCTGCGCAAAGGCGGCGGCGCTGTGCTGGCTACCAATCACGGACTGGAGTTGTTCGATTTCGATTCCGGCCAACTCACGCCGATTACCTATCCTGAGGGCAAGCTGGCGAACACGCGCTTTAACGACGGCAAGGTCGATTCCCGCGGCCGCTTCGTGGTGGGTGAAATCAACCTCAAGGGCGAGGCCGTCGGTCGCTTTTACCGGCTGGATCCGGACTTGAAGTGCACCAGGCTCGGCGAGGGAGTGGAATGCTTCAACGGACCATGCTTCAGTCCCGACGGCCGCGTCCTTTATTATTCTGATACCATGGCGGATGCGATTTTTGCCTGTGACTATGATCCGGAGTCGGGCGCGGTGTCCAACCGCCGCGTCTTTGCAAAAACCACGGAATTCAACGGCAGCCCTGACGGCTGCACGGTGGACGCGGAGGGGCGGGTCTGGTCTGCGCTGATGAGATCGGGGCAAGTGGGATGCTTCACTCCCGACGGCAAGCTGGAGCGCGTGGTCAAGGTTCCGCCCAAGCATGTTTCGAGCACGATGTTCGGGGGCGAAAACCTGGACGAGCTGTACATCACCTCTATCGGCAGCGCGCTGGGCGGAATGCTGCAACCCAACGAGGCGGACGGAGGTTTGTACGTGATTCGCGGCCTGGGCGTAAAGGGCAAGCCGGAGCCGCGGTTCGCCGGCTAGCGGGGTGTGAACGAATGGAACTTGAGCTGACCCCGCGCGACGACTTTTGGAAACAATACGGTCCCTGGGCGGTGATAGCGGGCGGCTCCGGAAGGGGTAGGCGCCGCCTTTGCGCGCGAGATCGCCGCTCATGGAATCAAGCTGTTCCTGATTGCCCGTAAGCCGGAACCGCTGGTCGAGCTTTCAAAGACGATCACCGCGCAAAGCCAGGTCGAGGTGCGCGCCGCTCCGCTCGACCTCACCGTGGCCGACGATATCGACCAGATAAAAGCACTCACTCACGGCCTGGATGTTGGCCTGTTCATCTACAACGCCGGCCTGGAGGGCGGCCATGGGTTGTTTGTCGATCGGCCGTTGGAGGCCGCGATACGAAACATCCGGCTCAACGTGCTGGGTCCCACGACGTTGGGGCATCATTTCGGCGCCGCGATGCGCAAGCGCGGCCGCGGCGGCATAATCCTGGTCGGTTCGCTTGGCGGCTGCGCCGGAGGAGCCAACGTCGCCGCTTACGCCGCGTCCAAGGCTTTCGAGCAGGTCCTTGGCGAGGGGCTGTGGTATGAGCTAAAGCCGTTTGGCGTCCACGTCCTGAGCTATGTAATCGGCAACACCAAGACCCCGGCGATCGCACGCTACGGCACGCGCCTGGAGGAGTCGGGATACTTCATCATGGAGCCCGATGACGTGGCTCGAGAGGGACTTGACCATCTAAAGGACGGCCCCACTTGGTTTGCAGGAGAAACCAACCGCGCGTTTGCCAAGGCGCTTTGCACGCCCGATCGGCGGGCGGCCACCGAACTGTTGAGTACGGCGACCTCCTCCGTCAAGCCGGTTCAATGAGCACCAGCCTTGGCACCGGCCGACGTCACGTCAGCCCGAAAGGCTCAAGAGTTGGTCGCTTGAAGTGTACCTGCACCCTCACCCGCAGAGCGAGTTTGCGGTCCGCAAACTCGCTCCGCGGCCTCTCCCAGCTTGCGCGCGGGGACCAGTTTACGCGCGCGGGCGAGGCAGGAAACATGCGCGCCATTTTTTTCTGTCGCGTACGCACATTCATAGTCCGAGACAAAAAGAACCGGCACGGAGGCCGGCGCTATGGAAAAGAGCGTTGGCTCCGACACTGCCAGGCTCGCCTTGAACTGAGGTTTTTGCGCTTGGTCAAGCGCGCCAGCTGTTGCCCCATCGGTCCAGACACGCCACCTCGCTGAGCGGACGGCGCTTGACCGGCCCGTGACCAAATCCTTCCATCGGGTAACCAATGGGCAGCATCGCGTAGGTCATGAACTCCGCCGGCAGGTCCAGCACGGCCCGGACTTCGTCGTTGTAGTAGGCGTGAATTGTGGTCAACACCGAGCCCAAGCCTAAAGCGCGGCAGGCCAGCAGGATGTTCTGCACGGCAGGATAAATGCTGGCGCCGGAAATCCGCGGCGCCGCGGACGCCACTGCGCCGGCGTCCTCGGCGGGTGGCTTGAAACTGCTGGCGGGGATCATCAGTCCCGCCATAATGATGACCGGAACCTCTTGCAGATGGTTGGCCATGTGGTCGGCGTCGCTCATCATCTTACTGTAGCCTGCCGCGCTCTGATGGGGTGCGGGGCGGCGCTCACGGTACATCGCCGTCATCATGGTAAACGCCTTGCGGTATATCTCCGCGATGCGGCGCCGCTGCTCGACCTCCTTTACCGCGACGAAGGCCCAGTTCCGCGTGTTGCGGGCCGACGGTGCCCTGATTGCGGCATCCAGGATACGGGTGATGAGTTCGTCCGGTACCGGATCGGGTTTGAGTCGGCGCAACGCGCGGGAAGTGTGAATCGCTTCGAACAGTCCGATTTCGTTCATTTCCTAATGCTCAACTACTGTTCCTGATTTCCATCTTCAGACTCTGCCGCATCTCAGAATCTACCCTATCGGCGCGAAGTTTGTAAAAGCCGGCCTGCAGCACAGGTTGGTTGATTGAATCGCGCCTTAAGCGCTAAGAGGCTGGTAGTGAGATGAAATCAATCTAATCGTTTTCAAACACGCCGGTTTTTATATTATTTTGCTAACAAAAAATCCTGGACCCTTTCCCGCTGGTTGTGCCTGGTCGTGGGTACCCCGAGCTTGCTCTAGCGCACATATCGCGCATAAAATACATGGTTCATAAAGAAGAAATTGCCGAAAATCATGGATCAACGTGGTAAAAACTACTTGAATATCTGAGTTCCAAATATAATATACTCGCCAATTAGGATTGAGAAATTTGATGATGTTATTGGCTGTGGATAAGAGTTGAGACTTCCGTATTGAATTACCGGAAAACTTTATGCATGTTGACATCGCTCTGGCCAAATCCGCTCAGTTCGAAGCTGTAGCGCAGAGAATCGCGTTGTGCATAAGTTTGCCACCAGCTTTGGTGGTCTTGTCTGGTGCGGGGAAGGTTGCCTTAGGAAGCGTAAGTCTGATGGAAAAGTGAATATCGGGGTTCTGCACGCGCCGGTCCCAGCAATCTAAAGTAATAGGCGCTTTTCGCAAGAAATCCCGACCTTAATAAAGCGGTCTGAAATGTCACCGGTGCGGGCGTTGGCGCGCCCGCACCGGGCTTGACCTGACGTGCCCACGCACGGCGGACACAATCGAGGCTGGCAATACTCAATTGTTTCTTCGTGCCCGCCGCCCGTCAAGGAATGTGTACGGGCGCATGAAGAAAAGCGGTTTTTGTGTCTCACCGGGCACCAATGGCTGCATAGATACTGGATGGCCGGGGCGGGGATGCACGCCGGTGCGGCTTGGCGGGGGCCATCGTGCTCCGCAATCGAGAGATTTTAGAACTGGAGGACCGGCAGGCGCCCTGCGAAAATCCCGCCTCGAGGTGACTGGACGGTCGCCTTTGTGGTTGAGCCTGGCCTTCAAGGCCCTGATAATATCGCTGTTCATTATCGATCTGATGCTGGCCGGACAGGGTCGTGCCGCGGCAAGTTACGCAACTATTTCATCGCCCGTCAACGCCGCGATTGTGCATGGCACGATCACCGTCGCCACGTCCGAAAGCGTCGACGTAAGCTGGATCAATATTTTTGTTGACAATGTCTGGGTGGGATCGAATCCGTATGCTGCTCTTCGGCCTTATCGAGTGAGCTGGAACTCCACCACGGTGGCCGACGGGAAACATAAGATATCGCTGGCTGGCTACAATCAATCCAACGCGGCGATTGCGACCGGCGCGATCGCTATAACGGTCCAGAACCATCCGCCTACTTCGACGTCAACGCCGCGCTATACCCCGCGTCGCACCGCAACCCCGACCCCGCGCCACACCCCAACACCGCGCCACACCGCAACCCGGACCGCACGCCCTACACCGACCTCGTCCAAGGCTACGCCAATCCCGTCCTGTATCAGGATCATGAGCCCGGCAGTAGCTGCGGCGGTGCGCGGTTCAAGCGTTGCTATCGGCACCAAGGACGGCTGCTCGGGAGCGTGGTTTGAGCGTCTCTATGTCGACGGGTCGCATGTCAGCGATTTCCCGCCGGGCGCTGTAGTTTTCAACAGCACAAGGTTTTCCAACGGCATGCACACCGTTGCGGTGACCAGTCAGACCGTGAATCCTAACAGCCTCATTCTTGGACTAGCCTCGGAGCCGGTGAACGTTGCGAATGGAGCGACGACGCCGACACCTAAGGCGGGCGGTTCCTCGGCGACGGCCAGGCCGACGCCGACGGGTAGGACGACGCCAACGGCTCACCTGAGCAATCTGGCACCAAACGCCACCATGCCGGCGCGATCAACCTGCGTCACATTAGCCAACCAGTCGAACTTTCCTGAGACTACCCCGGAGAACGTCAACGACGGCACCGGCTGGAACGCCAATAAGCAAATCTGGACGACCCCGGCTTACTTTTACGCCAACGCCGGTCGGGGCGGACTGGCGCGGGCGGCCGACTTCGCGGCGGTTAATGGGAAGTATGCGGGCAGCACCCAGGACATCATTCGCTGGGCGGCGTGCAAGTGGGGCGTCGACGAAGACTGGGCCTATGCTGAGACCGCGGAAGAGACCGGTAGTTGGACCAACGCGTGCGCCCAACTGCATGGCGGCCGCAGCTGTCATGAGGGAGGAGACTGCGGCAACCCCGACGCCAGTTCGGGTGGCGAATCGCCTGATCTGAGCTTCCTCGGTTTCCCGGTAACGAATAGCAGCGCGGCGTTCATGGGTCCCCATGCTTATGGTGGCCAGAACGCCAACGGGTCCACGTGCTCCTCCAGTTGGGCGAGTTGGAGCATCATTCAGTCCAAAGTGAACGCCTACGAATGGTACACCTGGCCGATGCTGGCGGTCTCGACCGCCTGGCCTGGGGTGAGGACTACCGCTGGGCCAAGTACCGGGCGTGTGTTAATGGCGACTACGCAAACTGGTTTGGCTCCTCTGATTATCTAAAAGCGGTGTCGCGGGCGCGGTCCAATCCGGGCGGACGGGTATCATCGGGCCAGGCCGGGCCGGTAAATCTACTTACCAGCGAGACCAACATGCAGTACCTCGGGCTCGGTTGCGTGGCTACTCATTACTCCGGGGGGTGGTACGACAACGGGGCCGTCAGTTACTTGACCAATAGCGGCTCTGGCTTTTTATATCATCTGAACGGCTCGAACTGGCCGGGACGCCGACGCTAGCAGGCTGCGGAAAAAGGACTCTGCAAAACTTGCGTGCTGGTCGCCAATGCCGGCACGGCGTTGTGTGAACATCGCGAACGACTTAGCGCCTCGCACCGTCCGTGCGACGCATCCAACCGTACTTGATCGGAGCATCGCAGGTTCGCAACGAGGGGCTGGGCCATTACCAGCTACTCTCCCACCTCCGTTCTTATTGCGGGAAAATCCGGTGATTTTTATCTTTTCCGCACCGCCGAGCATGAGCTTCAGTAATTTGTACATAAGTGCTTTCCGGCAGATTGTGCATATTCTGCTTCGGTCCCTCTGAAAATTCTTCGGTTTTTCAGGGCTATTTGGGTGGCACCGGTCTTGCGGAGAGTCCGATTCGGCTGCGCGGTTGGATTAGCGCAGGCCTCGCCCGTTCGACTTGTGACGGTCTGGTACAAGAGATGTTTTTGAAGGGAGGCCAATAATTGTGAGCGCGTCGTTGTATGTCCACCGTACAGCCTCTTCGTTTAAGGCTATTCTGAGCGTGGCGTTATCCATGGCATGCCTGGCCGGGTGCGCAAGCACAGCCGACCGGGGCGATCATATCTCAGCCGCGGCACAAAAGAACGTCTGCCCACCGGCCGCGATGTTGGCAGCCCAAGAGGTTGAAAAGGGCAATTACATCATCCGGCCGGGCGATCAGCTGCAACTGGACTTCTATCTTAACCCCGAATTTAACCGCGACGTAACCGTAAGACCCGATGGCGCGATAAGCCTGGATTTGGTCGGTTCGATCCCAGCCGCCGACAAGACCCCTGAACAACTGGCGGCGGCGCTCAATCAGGCCTATTCGCGTGAACTACGCAATCCGGGTGTGTCGGTGCGGTTGAAGGCCAGCCCCAGTTGGCGGGTGTATGTGCAGGGGCAAGTGGCTCACGCCGGCGCCTTTTCGCTGCAACCTGGAATGACCGCGATGCAGGCGATTGCCGACGCTGGTGGTTTTACCGATAGCGCCGGACCTGGCCAGGCCGTGCTGATTCGCCGTGATGCCTGCGGCAACGCGCAGGGAATGACCGTCAATCTGCGCGCGGCGGATGGCGGTGGTTCTGGCAACAACATCGAAGACGTCGCCTTGATGCCTTCTGACGTGCTGGTAGTCCCACGCAGCGCGATTGCGAACGTTGATCTCTTCGTAAAGCAGTACTTCAAGGACTTGATACCGATCCAGCCCTACCTGCCGATACCGATGTGATGAGGACCCAAGGCAATGCATGATTTATCTATCGACCAATGGGTTCAGTTTGCGCTGCGCCGGCGCGTGATCATGGCCGAGGTGGCGGCGGCTATTCTGGTGGTGGTGGTGATCGCGACCTTTGTGTGGCCGCCGTCCTACGAGTCAACCGCGAAGATCCTGATCCAGGACAATCGCGCCCAGTTGCTGGTTTCTCCGGCCCTGGAGAGCAACACCCCTAATCAGCCAGGGGTAGTGGCTAACGCCGTAACCGAAGAGGACCTCAACTCCGAGCGCGAGTTGATTACCAGCGACTACCTGATTCAGGCGGCTCTCGAAGGTCTGCCCAATCCCAAGGTGGGCACCGGCAGCAAGTTGACCGCGGTTGTGGAGGGGATGATCGATCTGCCCAATCGGATCTACGGGTTGATTCACGGCCAAGGTACCGAAACCCCGCAGGCACAATGGGCGCGCCGCATCGAGCGGCATTTCTCATCGGCCGTAATCAAGCGTTCCAATGTGATTGAAATAAGCTTTGTTGCGCACGACCCCAAATGGTCACACGACTTCCTGGAACGGCTGATCGACAAGTACCAGGAATTTCACAGCAGTATGTCGCATGACCCGCAGGCGGAACGGTTCTTTCAAAACCAGGCCGAAGTTCTGCGCCAGCGTCTGCAGGCCGCTGAGGACCAGTTGCGTGCTTACCAGGTGCAGACTGGAGTCACCAATCCGCAAGAACAAAAACAGGCGCTAATCATGCGTATTTCGGGGCTGCAAAACGCAGCGGCAAAAAACGCGGCCGACCTGGCCGCCGCGCAAAGGCGCGTCGCGGTGCTTAACACGGAGCTCGCTTCGATGCCCAAGCGCGTGGGCAAAGAGGTCAAAGTGGTCCAGAACATGGCGCTCCAGCAGCTGAAACCACAGGTGCTGCAACTGGAATCCGAGCGCGCGGAACTGCTGTCGCGCTATCAGCCCGGCAGCGAAAAAATGAAGGAAATCAACGCGCGGCTCGATGCCGCGCACCGTATCCTTTCGCACGAGAGTCAAACTGAGGTTCAGGAGCAGAGCACGGACCTGAACCCGGTGTGGCTGCAGTTGGATACCGAGTCGCAGCAAACCAGCGCTCTGGCGGCGTCGCTACAGGCTTCCGACGCTGCGCTCAAAGACCAGACGGCCAAGGCGCAGGAGCAGGTCAAGGAACTGCTTAACGCCAGCGTCGATAACGATCGCTTGCAGCGCATGGTTGATACCGAAAAGCAATCCTACGAATCCTATTTGCGCCGCGGAGAGGAAGCGCGTGCGGCAGGCGCGCTTAACCGCAGCAAGATCCTAAACGTCAGCGTAGCCGAGCCTCCCAACCGTCCGGTTTCCCCCAGCAGTCCGATCGTGCCCTTGAACCTTGGAGTGGGACTGTTGCTGGCGCTCGGATGCGCGGTAGGCGTTGGTTACCTGGAGGAACTGTTGGACCCGCGTATCTACTCGCCAGCCGGCGTGACAGCGGTCAGCGGACTGAAGACTATCGCGCAGTTGCGGGAACTCAATCAGGAGTAACCATGTATCTGGAGCATTTCGGTCTCAGTGCGCCGCCCTTTCAATTCACCGCTTCACCGATGGGGCTATTTATGAGCCGCACTCATCGCGAGGCGCTGGCGGCGCTGGAGTGGGGTCTGCTTCACGAACCCAGCGGACTCACGCTGCTGGTCGGCGACACCGGTACCGGCAAAACAACCCTGGTATGCGCCTTGCTCGCACGCCAGTACCGCGAAGTCCGTGCGGCCTACCTGGGCAATCCCACGCTCAGCTTCATGGAATTGATGGGCAGCGTTTTGAGTCAGCTCGGCGTGCGCGGCGGGCGGGCCAACAAGGCCGCGATGATCAATGCCTTCTCCCAGTTTGCAGCTGACCTGCCGCTTACCGAACGCATCGCCATTCTGATTGATGAAGCGCAGGCACTGAGCGACGACACGTTGGAAGACTTCCGTCTGCTGTCCAATCTTGAACGCCACGGCCGCAAGGCCGCGCAGATAATCCTGGCCGGACAGTACGAACTTGCGCGCCGCCTAGGCGACCCCGCGATGCGTCATTTTAATGAGCGGATTGGCGCGCGCGCGGTGCTCCTGACGCTGTCCGCATTGGAATCCCGCGAGTATATCGAACACCGCCTGAGCCTGTGCGGCGCCAGCAGTAAAAAGATTTTCGCGCCGCGGGCGCTCGAACATATTGTGCGCACCAGCAACGGCGTGCCGCGGCGCATCAACGCGTTGTGCCACAACTCTCTGCTGCTGGTCTATTCGAATGGCGCCAAGCGAGTCGAATTAGCGACCGCCAAAGAGGCGGCGGCCGATTACGCGGGCCTGGCCGAAGCGCGCAAGCAAGACGGGCGCGAGGGCTGTCTGCTGGCGCGGCTATTTCAGGGGGCGCGGTCGCTGCGGCCGGCACTGGCGCTGGCAGTGCTAGGTGCTGCCGGTTTCGTCAGCGGTCAGATCATGATGAACCACAATCCGCTTCATCACTTGCGCTTGTGGGCGACGCATCCCTCTGACTCGCCTTATACGGCTCCGGTGCCGCAGGCCAAAATTCAGGTTGGTGCAGCCGGACACAAGCGGTCGAGCGACCTGTTGCTCACAACGCTCGATGAGACGCCATCAGGAAGGAATGACCGCGGCAGTGGGAGCAATTTTGTCGAAGCCGGACTCTCCGCGCCAGAGGCGCTCGCGGCTGCGGCACCCAAGGCGGTGAATGCGTTGCCGCCAGCCGCTGCGCCCGCGCCGATGGTCCCCGCCCCCGCCGCTCCGAAGGCTGCGGCTGCGGCACCCAGGGCACCCGCGGCACCTGCGGCGGCCGCGGTTCCAGCGAAGGGCCGCTTCGTGGTGGTCGCTCGCGGCGACACGCTGGGTACCATCGCCCTCCGGCATCTGGGCTCGGTCTATCGTGTGCCCAGACTGTTAGAGGTCAACCCGCACATTACTAATGCCTCCCGTATATACCCGGGCGAGATCGTGAAGCTCCCACCCGCGATCGCATCTTCAACGGGGAACTTTGACGACAAGGACGTGGAATAGCTGAAATGAATTACTCCGACATTATGAGTCGCGGCCGCAACGACCAGGCGCCGCTATGGGGTACCTGCTACCAGGAAGAGGAGACGGTTATAGATCCGACTCCCGATCGGAACCGCGAATTGGCGCCGATCCCGGTTATGGGCCAGGCGCGCACGCCGTTTGAAGCCTCACGTGACCGTTCGCTTCAGGGATTGAACGAACGCGTCGCGCCCTTGGCGGGCGTGGGCCAAAGTGTACGTCTGCTGGTCACGGGATGTCGTCCTGGTGACGGCGCCTCGACGGTCGCGATGGGGCTGGCAATCGATATGAGCCAGCGTCTGGGGCTGCGGACCCTGTTGGTTGACGCGCACCTGCGCAAGCCCACACTGCACAGGATGTTTCCGCCCTTGCCCGGGTCAACTGCGCCGTTGCTGCTGGGCGACCAGTTCGTTGTGCGGCCTTCCGCGATGCCGCGCCTGGAACTGGCCAGTTGTTTGCCGATGACGGCCTCGGCGCTGAAGCCCGGCGATGCGCAGGGTTACGAAGCGTTGCTCGATAGCTTTCTTCTGGCGGTGGTCGATCTGGGTGTGGTGCGGCTTGATGGGCGGCTGCTCGCGCTGGCGCGTCCCACCGATCCGATCATCATCGTGACCCGTTACGGGTCCACCGAACGCGAGGAGTTGGCGACCACCGCGGCAGCCCTCAAGGCGGCCTCGCGCACGGTCGCAGGCGTGATCATCAACGGTGTGCCGCAACAGTCTTCACCCTTGCGCAAATGGGCCAATGTATCTTCGAGGAGATGGTAATGAAGTTGGAAATCGTTAATCACAATGGGAGCGTGGTCGAGCCTGCCAACGGGAGCATGCTCGCGCCCTCTTCGGGCGACGGCAACCGTGTAGCGCGCTCTTCGACCAATGGGCACATACTAGCGCCCGGGTCGAAAGAAGCGAGCGCCGCGGCCAAGCCCTTGCGCGGTCTGGCGGTGGTGGGATTGGGTTACTGGGGTCCTAACTGGATCCGCAATTTCAGCACTCTGCAATGCGCGCAACGCCTGGTCGCGTGCGACCTCAACAGCGAGCGGCTATCGCACCTGAAGGAGCTCTACCCCAACCTCGAAACTTCCCAGAAGTTTGAGGAGGTCCTCCAGGATCCCGACATCGAGGGGGTCGTGATCGCCACCCCGGTCAGCACGCACTACCGGATGGCCAAGCAGTGTCTGGAAACCGACAAAGCCGTAGTGGTGGAAAAGCCGCTGGCGACATCGCGGACAGAGGCTGCAGACCTGGTGCGTGTGGCGCGGCTGCGCGACCGCGTGTTGATGGTCGGTCATACGTTCGAGTACAGCGCGCCGGTGCTCAAAATGCGCGATCTGATCACCAGCGGCGAGATCGGGGAAGTGCTCTACATCAGCTCGGTGAGGGCGAACCTGGGATTGTTCCAGCATGACGTCAACGTGACCTGGGACCTCGCCGTGCACGACATTTCCATCATCCTGATGTTGCTGGGACAGATGCCCGAATCGGTATCATGCCAGGGACAGAGCCATTTCCGCCGCGAGGTGGAGGACGTGGCCCTGATCACGTTGCATCTGCCACACAACGTGATCGCGTTCGTACACGTCAGCTGGCTTGATCCCAACAAGATTCGGCGCACCACCATCGTGGGCTCGCGGCAGATGCTGGTGTACGACGACACCGCTTTGCAGGAAAAGATCCGCATCTATGACCGCGGTGTCACGGTGCGGCCCTATTACGACAATTACGGCGAGTTTCAGTATGCCTATCGCTACGGCGACATCCATATTCCCCGCATCGAGGAGGTCGAGCCGATCAAGCGTGAATGCGAGCATTTCGTTGACTGCATCCGCAACAACCTGACGCCTGCTACCGATGGCCTTAACGGATTGCGTGTGGTTGCGGTACTCGAGGCGGCGCAAAAATCGCTGCGCAGCGGCGGGGCGTCGATCCCGCTCGGTGAAGGGCGCTAAGGCGCGGAGCAGGCGATGGAGACTCCTACGTACCTGTGCGTTGCCGATGACGTGCGGCTGGGCGCCAACGTCCGGCTGAGCAAGTTCATCAATCTCTACGGCTGCGAGATCGGCGACGAAACCAGGATCGGGGCGTTCGTGGAAGTACAGTCCGATGCGAAAATCGGCCGGCGCTGCAAGATTTCCTCGCACACCTTCATTTGTTCCGGCGTCACCATCGAGGATGAAGTTTTCATCGGCCATGGCGTGATGTTCATCAACGATCGCAGACCCCGCGCCACTAATGGCGACGGCTCGCTCAAGGGAGGTGAGGACTGGGTGATGGAGCGCACGGTCATCGAGCAGCACGCTTCGGTCGGAAGCGGCGCGATTATCATGGGTGGAATCACGGTTGGTGAAGGCGCCCTGGTAGGCGCCGGGGCGGTAGTCACCCGAGACGTGCCGGCGGGCGCGGTGGTGGTCGGCAATCCCGCCCGGCTCCTTGCGCGGGCTGCGGCAGGCGAAAGGAGCTACGTCGATGCCGATTAAGTTCCTGGACCTGGCGGCGCAAAATAACGAGATCCGCGGGCGCGTCGATGCCGAATACCAGCGTATTCACGACAACACCGCGTATGTCGGCGGCCCGCAGGTAGCGGAGTTCGAAACCCGCTTCGCGGAATATCTCGGCGCCAAATGCGCGGTGGGCGTTGGCAGCGGAACCGACGCGCTGCGCCTGGCGCTGCTCGCCGCCGGCATCGGCCCCGGCGACGAGGTGATCACGACACCGATGACCTTTATCGCCACGGTCGAGGCGATATTCCAGGTCGGCGCCACGCCGGTTTTCGTTGACGTCGATCACGATACGGCAACGATCAGCGCCGAGGCCGTCAAGCGCTACATCGAAGAGAAATCTTATGGCACGCGCAACGGCCCGCGCGCGATTGTCCCGGTCCATCTGTACGGGCTGCCGGCGGCAATGGATCCGCTGCTCGAAATTGCACGGACGCACAAGCTGGCCGTAATCGAAGATGCCTGTCAGGCGCATGGGGCGCGGGTGCATTCCGACGGCGGATGGAAGCGTGCCGGGGCAGTTGGAACGATCGGCTGCTTCAGCTTCTATCCGGGCAAGAACCTGGGCGCCTGGGGCGAGGCGGGCGCGATTGCCACCAACGATTCCGAGCTGGCCGAGCGGATAAGCGTACTGCGCGATCATGGCCGGGTGTCGCATTACATGCATCGGGAGTCCGGATACAACGCGCGCATGGACACGGTGCAGGCCGCGGTTCTGCTGGCCAAGCTCGAATGCCTGGATCGATGGAACGCGCGCCGGCGCGAGATCGCCCGCCATTATTCCGAGTTGCTTTCGGGCTGCGGCGTGCAGGCGCCGATCGAACCGGAAGGCGCGGAATCCTGCTACCATCTGTTTGTGATTCGCAGCCCGCGGCGCGATCTGATCCGCGACGCGCTGACGGCGGCAGAAATCGGCTGCGGGATCCATTACCCAATCCCGCTTCATCTCCAACCCGCGTGCGCTGAACTGGGTTATCGCAGCGGCGACTTCCCAAACAGCGAGCGGCATGCCGAGAGCATTTTGTCGCTGCCGATGCATCCTCACCTGACCGATCACGAGGTCTCCACAGTCGCCAACACGGTGGTGATGGCGCTTCAGAAGCAATGAGCCGCCCGGAGGGCGGCGACTGATGTTTGTTACCGAGTTACGTAAGCAAAAAGTGCTCTTTGCGTCCGTGGATGCGGTCGCGTTGATCCTGGCCGGATGGGCCGCGCTGGAGATTCACGACCCCTCTCACACCATGCGCGACAAGCTGCTGTCCTACCCTGCGGAGCTGGTGCTGGTCGGGTCGGCGGTGTTGACCTGTTGGATTCTGATTTTTCGCTGGCTGGATCTCTACCAGATGCGCTGCGGCGGTGTGGCCGAGGCGCTGGCGGTCAGCCGCGGCAACGCGATGGGAGCACTGCTGGCGATCATCGTGGGTTTTCTCATCCACCTCGATGTTTCGCGCATCACCACTCTTTTGACCTTTCCGCTGGCGGTGGGTTCGGTCCTGACTTTTCGCATGCTTCTGCGCGTGGTGATCAAAGGGCTGTACGCAAGAAAGGAACTCTCGGTACCGGTGGTGATCGTCGGGCTAAACCGCGTGGGGCGCTACCTATGTGATCAGGTGAGCGACGAGTTGTCTCATTACGATCTGCTGGGATTCGTCGACGACGACGCCGACAGCGCCAGCTATCGCGGTCTTCCTCTGCTCGGACCCTCGGAATGTCTGCGCCAGCTTGTAGGCGAATATTCCTCGCTTGAGGCAATCATCGCGCTGCCCGAGGCGGGGGCCGACCGGCAGGCTCGACTGGTCGCGCTGTGCGAAGAGTTAAGAATCCGATGGAGCATCGTACCGTGGTTGTTCGGTTCGATGGCCTCGGGGCTGCGGCTCGATCTGATGGGTGCGATTCCGCTGGTCGGCCCGCGCGGCACCAACATCGAAGGACTCAATTACCTGCTCAAACGCAGCCTGGACCTGGTGGTTGGTACCGTGGTGCTGGCACTGGTGTCGCCCTTGTTGGCGTTGGCGGCGGCGGCGATCGCGATTACCAGCGGGAGGCCGATTCTGTATCGCCACACCCGCATCGGACTGCATGGGCGGCCATTCAACATGCTGAAGTTCCGCACCATGAAAGCCCAGGCCAGGGATGACGTCCATCGGGAGTTTGTGCGTCAGTGGATCTCCTCGGGAAGTGGCGCGACGCGTCACCACGACAATGGAACGCCGGTGTTCAAATTGGCCGCCGATGACCGTATCACGCCGGTGGGGCGATGGCTGCGCCGCTTCAGCATCGATGAACTGCCCCAGCTCATCAACGTGATCCGCGGCGAGATGAGTCTGATCGGGCCGCGGCCCGCGCTCCCCTACGAAGTTGAGCAGTATGAGCCCCGCCATCGGCGCCGCCTGGAAGTCCTGCCTGGCGTCACCGGCCTGTGGCAGGTCAGCGGCCGCAATCATCTGTCGTTTGAAGACATGATTCGCCTTGACGTGCAGTACCTTGAGAACTGGTCTTTGGCCACCGATCTTAAAATTCTCGCCATGACGATGCCCGAATTGGTTCGCGGCGGAGGCCTGTGAACCCTTCGCCTCCAGCCGTGTCACCGGGCACAAAGACGGGCGGGCTCTCTGCGTCACCCAAGGCCCCGGGGCCGCCGCGTTACGGATGCGTGCGATGAAAACCTATGGAGTCATAACTCCCGCCCGGGACGAGGAAACGTTTCTCCCGGGATTGATTGAAAGCATGGTCGCTCAGAGCCGGCGGCCCGATCGCTGGATCATAGTGGACGACGGGTCCACCGACTCAACGCCCATGCTGCTGGACGAAGCCGCGCGCCGCCATGAATGGATAAGCGTCCATCATGTGCGCCGCACTGGTGAGCGCGAGTTGGGCGGCGAGACCGCGCTGCAACGCTTCCTGGCGCCCGGTTTGTGGGGCGACGTTGACGTGGTCTTTCGGGTCGATGCTGACATCACTTTCAAGTCTGACTTCGTGGAGTCGCTGCTGGAGGAATTCGACCGCGACCCGCGCCTGGGCATTGCCAGTGCCACGCTTTACGAGCCGGACCAGGACGGATGGCGTGAGATGAGGACGCCGCGCTTTCATGCCCACGGCGCAAGCAAGATGTATTCGCACGCCTGCCTGGAAGCGATTGGTGGAGTAGAGGTGGGACTTGGTTGGGACACCATCGATGAGGCGCACGCCGCTATGCTGGGCTTCACTACGCGCAGCTTCCGCCACATTCACGCGCGCCATCATCGGCCCCAGGGAAGTGGCGGGGGACTCCTGCGCGGGCGCTTGGCGGCGGGGCAGGCCGCCTATCAATGCGGATATTCGCCCCTGTTCATGGCGGCTCGGGCCTGCCGCCACCTAATCGCATGGCCGCCGATGGTGGGCGCGGCGTGGCTTGTGGCCGGATACCTGGAGGGTTACCTGCGCGCCAAGCCACGCGCCGCTTCGCCCGAACTGGTTAAGTTCATTCGCCGGCAGCAAGTGCGGCGCTTGCTATTCATGAAAAGTGTATGGACCTGAATACTTTAGAATACGAATGTAAGCCCGCTGGCGGGATCCGCTCACTCGCGAGTGATTGGCGCAACGACGTCTTTTCGTTTTGGAAGCTCCCCGCTGCCTGGCGCTCGGGCATGGAGGACTTGATCGAGGAGTCCGAGCAGCAGGCGCGTCATTTCCTGTTCGAACAATACCTGGATGACAATCGCCGCAGACCCTCGCGGGCGCTCAAGTATTATTACGCCGTCAAGGATCTTGTACCCGCGGCCTTGCGCCATCGCCTCAACTCGATCGTGGTCAGGAGCCGGCCGCGGCCCGCCTTTCCCGACTGGCCATGTGAAGACGCCTTGCTTCAGGTATGGCGCCGGGGGCTGGCGGCGTTGTTGGAGCGCCAGGCGGCGCAAGACACCTGGCATCTTGGGTTCTGGCCCCAGGGCAAGTCCTGCTGCATCGTGCTCACCCACGACGTGGAAAGCCCGCGGGGGCTGGCGGCGATCGAGCGGATGGCCCAGTTGGAGGAGCGCTACGGGATGCGCTCGTCGTGGAACCTAGCGCTGGAGCAATATCCGATCGATTGGCAGCGCATCGATGCGCTGCGCGCCCGCGGTTTTGAATTCGGCGCCCACGGGCTCAAGCACGACGGCCGCCTGTTTCGCAGCGAGCAGGATTTCCAGACGCTGGCGCCGCGCATTAGACGCATCGCGCGCGAGCATGATCTGCGCGGATTTCGCGCGCCCTCGACCCTGCGGTGCGCGCAATGGATTCCGCAATTGGAATGCGATTTTGACAGCAGCTTTGCAGACACCGACATCTTCGAGCCCCAGCCCGGCGGCACTTGCAGCATCTTTCCGTTCTTTCTGGACCCCACGGTGGTCGAATTGCCCTACACATTGCCCCAGGACCACACCCTGATGCATCTGCTGCGGCGCGAGATGCTGCCGACCTGGATTCGCAAGGCACGCTGGATAGCTTCGCTCGGCGGAATGATCCTCACCCTGGTCCATCCCGACTACTGCGGCGAGGGCGATAACCTTCAGGAGTACGAAAAACTGCTCCAGTACCTGGCCGGCATCGACAATGCGTGGCATGCGCTGCCCTCGCAGGTGGCGCAATGGTGGCGGGAGCGGGCGAATACGGAGCTGCATCTGATCGACGGCCAGCCGATGGTCAATCCGCGCGGCGGGGCGGCCCCCCGCCTTCTTAGCCAGGAGCCGCTTGCCCGCTGAGAACGCAAACATGGCGCGGATTCTTATCATCGCCTACACGACCTTCGTTTACGACGGTCGCGTCAAGCGCCACGCCGAGTCCCTGGCCGCGCGCGGCGACAGCGTGGACGTGATTGCCCTGCGCAGCGGGCATGAGGGCCTGCAAAACGGGGTCAACGTGATCGGAGTTCCGATGGACCGCTACCGCGGCGACAGCCGGGTCCGCTACATGGCCAGCTATATGCGGTTTTTTACGTGTGCGGCGAGGCTGGCTTACAAGCTCGGCCGCGCTAATCCCTATGACGTGGTAATAACCTGCACACTGCCGGATACCGCTGTGCTTAGCGCTCTGCCGGCGCGGCTGTTTGGCAGCCGCGTGATTTTGGACGTTCACGATACAATGCCCGAACTATATCAGGACAAATTCGGCGGCCGCCGTGGCGCCGCGGGCGCAAAGTTACTGATGTTACTGGAGCGGGTTTGCGCTGGTTTCGCCGATCGGGTGCTTGCCGTCCATCAGCCGCACCGTTTGCGCCTGCAGGAGTCCGGCATTCCCGACCGCAAGATCACGGTGGTGATGAATTCACCGCAACCGGGCATTTTCAAAAATGGCGATCACGCGATTGATGCCCAGCGCTGCGTGCTGGCCTATCACGGCACCATTACGCGCCGTCTTGGTGTTGATTGCGCGATCAAAGTCCTCAGCCTGTTGGTGGATCGAATTCCCGGAGTGGAGTTGCGGGTGATTGGCGGGGGCGACTATATGCATGAAGCGCGGATGCTGGCGGCGCGTTTGAATGTTTCTGATCGGGTGCGCTTTGAGGGGTCCGCGCCCATCGAGGAGGTTCCGCGGCTGCTCCAGGACGCCACCGTCGGACTCGTGCCTAATCCCGCCAGCAGCGCGAACCATTTGATGTTGCCGGTAAAAATGTTGGAGTACGCCGCCTTGGGCATTCCGGTGGTCGCTTCGCGGTTGCGCACGGTGGAACACTATTTTTCCGACTCCGCGGTGCGCCTGGTGACGCCCGGTGACACCAATGCGATGGCCAACGCCGTTGAAGAGCTATGGCGGGATGCGCCATTGCGCGCGGAACTGGTGCGGAACGCGCGTCGGATCGCCAGTGATTTGGGCTGGGCACATCAGGAACGGCATTTTTTTGCCGCGATCGATGAGTTAGCGGATCGACGGCACGATCCGTCCGGACGTGCTACGGCGTGAGACGAAAGGAATTGATCCAGGGCGCAGTCGGCGGACCACCGCGGACCCGCCGCTGGCGATTTAAAACGAGAGGAGGGTCTTAAGTGGAACCCGGTATTACACTGGTCGTTGGCGTCGGCGAGGTGGGTGGAGCGCTGGCGAAGGTCCTGGAGAATGGGCATCGAGTTGCGCTGCTCGACCTCAAACCCGTCACCATTGACGATGAGGTGGAGGTGATGCACATCTGTTTTCCGTTCACCTCGCCGAGCCAGTTCGAAAGCGCGGTGCGCAGTTATATCCGGCGCTTTTCCCCGCAACTGACTATCATCAATAGCACTGTTTTGCCCGGCACTACGCGCAACCTGACCGAGGCGACAGGCACGCCGATCGTATACAGCCCGGTGCGCGGCAAGCATGCGTCGATGACCAGCGAGTTGCTGCACTACAACAAGTTTGTGAGCGCGGCGGACAGCAGGGCGGCGCAACGGGCGGCGGATCACTTCGCCGCCGTCGGCATGAAGACCCGTACGATCGCGGCGCCCGAGACTTTGGAGTTGGCCAAGCTGTCGGAGACGACATACTTCGGGGTGATCATTGCGTTTGCCCAGGAGCTAAATCGCTACGCCGAAGCGGTCGGTGCGGATTACGACGAGGCCACGGCTTTTTTTGAAGAAGTGGAATTCCTGCCCCGCGTCAAGTATTACCCGGGGTTTATCGGCGGACACTGCGTGATTCCCAATATGAATCTGTTGCTCCGGATTGCGCCCGCCGGCCTGCTCGAGGCTGCTTTGAGGTCAAACGAACTCCGCGCCGAGGAAACCAAGCCGTTGCAGACGCCTGCCCGGCGCGACCGCGCAATCGGCGAGAATTAAGCGCAGCCGCAATCGATGAGCTGGTTGGTTAAAACTGAAGGGACCATGCCCCAGTCGGAGCAGAGCGCGTCCACGACGGAGATCGCCCCAGTATCGGGGCTGGGGCTGAAGTTCAGTCGCAGCGTGAGAGACAACGTCCTGGCCGAATGCCTCATCCAGGGCGTACGGGTAAGCGCGATGGTGGTGCTTGCGCGCGCGCTGGGCGCCGCCGAATTCGGCGTATTCCGGGTGCTGCTGGTGGCGGGCATGTTTGCCATCACCGGCCTTCAACCGGGACTTATCGAAGCCCTGGTGCAACGTAAGAATCTGAGTGCGGCTCACGAATCCACCGCCTGGTTTATCAGCGTCGCTCTGGGACTGGCTGGTGTGGCTGTTCTTTATGCCAGCGCTCCGTTAATCGCCCGGCTGATGGTGATGCCGCGCCTGATCGTGGGCATTCACCTGATCTGCCTGCCGATATTTCTGGACTGCCTGGCGGTGACCTCCAGCGCCTACCTGCAACGGGAGCTGCGCTTCGGGATGCTGGCGAGTGCCGAAGTCGCCGGCGAGGTGGCCTTTTTCGTCGTTGCGCTGGGGTTGCTTTGGACCACGCTGGCTTCGTGGAGCCTGATGGCCGGGTTGACAGCGCGCATGACGATTCGCGCGCTGGTCTTGCTGATTGCCGCGCCCCGCCGGCCGCGGGCGTGGCCCACAATCGCGGCCGCGCGCGAACTGCGCCGCTTCGCCGCGGGGGTGTGGGGCGGCAACATAGTAAGCACCGTGTCCAGCAATGCTGATTATATACTGGTCGGGAGGCTGCTTGGCGCTTCGGCCCTGGGCTTCTACATGCTGGCCTGGGATCTGCTCCGTCTTGTTCCCGACCGTTTGTACAAAGTGGCTGGCAGAGTTGCTTTCCCGGCATTCTGTCTGCTCCAGGACAACGACGCCGAACTCGCGCGCAGCTATCGCAACTTTATCGAATACATTGGCAAAGTCGTATTGCCGGTCGCGGCTTGCGCGGCCGTGGCGGCTCCGGAGTTGATCGGTACGATCTACGGTGCGCGATGGCTGCCGACCGCGGAACCACTGCGCCTGCTGTCCGTTGGCCTGGCGCTGGTCGGACTCAGAACCGGAATCGGGGCCGTGTACTTCGCCAAAGGACGGCCGGTCATGGACCTCTACTTACATAGTGTACGCCTGGTCATGATCGTCGTGGCGGTGTTCAGCATGGCAAGCACTGGCCTGGTGGGAATAAGCGCGGCGATGAGCGGGGTGGAGGCTTTGATCAGCATCGCCGGCCTGCTGATTGCCAGTACGATGGCAAGGCTCACCATTGACGATCTGGTCAAGGCTGCCCTGCCCGGTGCGCGGCTGGCCTTGGCATGCGCGATTGCGACCGCCGCCGGCAAGGCGCTGGCGGCGCTGTGCGGCGCCACGGGACCGATAGTGCTCCTGTTTGTCGTGATTCCGCCGGCAGCGGTGTTTGTATGGTTGGAAGGGCAGACCCTGAGCTCGATGGTCGGAGGGGCCTTCGACTTGAACAAGGTGGCGGGTACGCAGTTGTCGTGATCATGAGATGGATCCAGTAGAGGTCAAATCCAACAAAGTGTTTAGCGGTAATCGCATATTGACTTACCACGCAATCATCGCGGAGAAGCAGAAAGAGCTTCCGCCGCAGTGGAGCCCCTTCCATGCGGTCGCCTTGCCGGCATTTCGCGAGCAATTGGATGTGCTCGCCTCGCAAGACTGGCAAGTGGTTCCGCTCCACGCGCTGGAGCAACCTTCGACGCCGCGCCGGAGCGTGGTCATCACGTTCGATGACGGAGGATGCAGCGACCTGCTTGCGGCGCAGGAATTACAGCGGCGCTCGATGCCGGCGGCGTTTTTTGTCACCTGGTCGCGGCTTGGGTCTTCGTCCTTTCTAAACCGGAGCCAGGTTGCGGAGCTCGGCCGTCAGGGCTTCACGATCGGATCGCATGGGATGACCCATGCGCGGTTTAGCGACTTAAGTGCACAAGGGCTGCGCGATCAACTGGTCGGCTCCCGGGAGCGGCTGGAAGGCCTGGTCGGCCAACCCGTCACCGCTTTGGCGCTTCCGTTCGGAGCTTATAACGGCGCCGTTGTCGCGGCCGCGCTGGCAGCGGGCTACCGGCGGATCCTGACCTCCGACTTCGCCCTGGCCGATTCGGGAAAATGCGTGCTCCCGCGCCTGACCATCAGCGCTCAGACGACACTGGAGGATTTCAGGGCCCTGCTTGGCCAAAACCGTATCGGCATTGCCCGCCGGCGCGTGATCAACGGCATCCATCGGCGTTTTAATCGAATCCGTTCCATTACAGCCGGGGCGCTTTGATATGGCAGCAGCTGGCGGCAGGGCGGAGAGCGGGGCATTTAAGATGTTCGAGGGAACGATGCACAGAGGATTCCGGCTCGATGCGCAGCATCAAATTGCGCTGGCGTGTGCTGTGGCCGTGACCGTTCTGCTTGCGATCGGTGTCTTAAGCTTCAAGCCGGTATTGGCCCTGGTCCCGATCGCGGTGCTCGGCGCCGTGTTGCTCTGGATAGCGGTGCGCTATACCACGGCACATCCGCTGTGGCTGATGTTTCCGCTGATGATGGTCGAATTGTTCACGGCAGGGTGGTTTTTCCCTGGCGAGAGCCGCGCGATGTTTCATTACGGACTGACGGCGGTCTTCTGTCTGCCGCTGCTCCCGGCGGCTTGGCGAAATCGGACCTTCGCGCGCGGGGGCTTCGGCCTCTACTCCTGGTATTTCCTATGGGCCGCGGTGACGATTTTATATTCGCTGGCGCCCCAATACTCCGCCGCCCGGCTGTTTGACGCATTGATCGTGTTCGGTGCGATCAGCTTTGTGATTTCGCAGGTCCGCGAACCCAGACAAGTCCCCGCTCTGCTGACGCCACTGCTGCTCGGGTGCGCGATCGTTACGTGCGTGGTTTTGTTGTCAGCCTTCACCCTACCACGGAACCTGACCTGGATTATTCCCGGCGAGGTCGGCGCTGAATACGTCGATTTCCCGCGGTTTACCGGAATTTTCAACGGGCCTAACGACATCGGCGAATTGATGCTGGTGACGGTGGGCTGCGCGGCCGTGCTATGGCCCGCCCTCAGGGGCAAATGGCGATGGCTGGTGGGATTATTGATTGTGATGGCGCTGGGCACAGGGGCGCTGGCGGATTCACGCACGCCGTTTGTCGCGCTGGCGATAGGAGGCACCTGTTACGCGCTGTGGAAATATCGCGGGCGTGCGGTGATCGCTATGCTTGTGCTGGCCTTATTGGTAGGAGTGCTACACTTCCGGCCGGATAGCGAAGGTTATTTGGCGCGCGGCAACGTCAGCACGCTTACCGGGCGAACCGACGTCTGGCAGTTCGCGGTCAGCCAGGTCAAGGCGCGCCCCTTGCTAGGCCACGGCTACGATGTCTCCGGAGCGATCCTGCAAAGCCGATATTTTCCGGTTTGGTGGGGACCGTGGGATGAGGGTCCGCACAGTTCCTTGCACGACGGCTATATTGATCGCGCAGTCGGCGTTGGGGTGCCCGCCCTGTTGCTGTGGCTGTTTATCGTCCTGCGCCCCTGGTTTGCGGCCACCCGGCGCCCCGACGACCAGTGGGGTTTGAAGCGGATGGCCTGCTGGATGGTCGTGCCGATGCTGATACATAACCTGGCGGAAGTTTCGATCTCCGATTGTACCGGTATGGTCGGCGTGAGTTTCTTTTTGATCTGGGCGATTGCGGAAAGATCGCGCATCCTTAGGCTCGAACAGGATCGCGCCGAGCGGGTCGCACAGCATTCGATGTTGTCCCCGGCGGCCGCCGCGCTAGGCGGTGGCGTCCTGTTGGTGCTCGCGCTGATAATGCTGCCCGCCGTAGCCCGGGCCCAAAGCACGTTCCATTTTCCCGCACCGGTGCCGCACGCCGCCTTGCTCAGCAGTACCAACAGCGCCGTGACCACTGGCAACGGAAGGGTGGGGCCCCGGAAACCCCACGGATAGCCGCAGTGTTCCCACGTTTCGTGGAGCCGCTGGGCCTTCGTCTCTGCCCATCAAAGGTTAGTTTCGATGAACTTGGAGTCGACCGGGCGCAAAGCCCGAAATCGGCGACCGACCTTGCGGACCGAACCTGGAGCCGGCCGGGTCCGAGGATCTACCGTCCGCTGATCCCGGATGCCAGCGACGATGCTTTGCTGGCCAGGCTGGAGGCTGCGGCGCAGTCGTTCTCTGCTAACGCGCGGTGTGCGCGCTTTGCCAGTTGGCTGGCGCGCTCGTAGGTTTCCTTTTGATCCGCAGTCAGGTGCTGTCGACGCGCGCGGTGCAGGTTTGCGTCCGCGTTCTCCAGCAGGTGCTGTGCCCTTTCACGGTCTCCGCTGTCGCCGGCCAGACTCAGGCTGACTGGCGGATTGGATGCCGGTGCCGGGGCAGGCGCTGTGCTTTTGGTGACGGGACGGTCCTCGGATGGCGGTTCATCCAAATCCGCGGTCGTGGCCGCGCTCGATTCATGGGGCGCCGAATGGCTGCGCGCGATGTGGACGCGGTGCCGGTGGGATGAATAGTACGTGCGTTGAGGGGGTGAAGGGTACGTCCACGCCGGGCGGTAGGCGTCGATATAGCTGCACGCCGAACACCAGGCGGCCAAGGCCATGGCCAGGAGACGCACAGTCCCCTTATGCATGAATGTTTCCCGTTCCACCCTCAGACGCGCCGTCTCGCTGATAATTGGTCATCTGTTTGATCGGTATCGTAATGCGCACAGTCGCGCCATAGCCCGGCCTTGAGGCGATCTGGAGGGTTCCCCGATGCAGGTCGATAATCCGCAGCGCCATCGAAAGCCCGATCCCGGCCCCGCCGGTTTTGGTGGTGAAACAGAAGTCGAAGATGCTGCTTAAATGTTCAGGATCGATGCCGCCACCCTGATCGGCGACCGCGATTTGCACGGCGTCGGGTCCGGCGATTTCAGTGCTGAGGCTGACGGTGCCGCCCTCAGGCATCGCCTCAACGGCGTTGGAGACGACGTTGCTCAGCGCTTCGCCCAGCAACGCTCGATCCGCTTCAATATCGCCCATTGCCTCGTCAAGGCGATACTCGGTGCGATGTTTGCCCGAGACCTGCCGCACCGCTATTTCGCGCACCAGGCCGTTGATCGAAAAAGTCGCCGGTTCGATGCGGTCAAGCCGGATGAATCGCAGCAGCGATCCGATGGTCCGCGTCATGCGGCCCAGTTCGCCGCGGATTCCAGCGATTCTTTCCTCCAGTGACATCCCATGGCGCGCGTCGTCCGCCAGCAGTTCCAATTGTATCCCGATGGCGTGCAGCGGATTGCGCAACTGGTGCCCGATTCCAGAGAGCAGGCGCCCCTGGCGCGCCATCACGCGGGAGAAATCCAGCGTATCCTCCAGTTCTTCAGCGCACGATACATCGCGCAATTGCAGCATCGAGCCCTGGTTCCCGCCGCCAAAGTCCATCGCCTGTAAGGAGACGAGAAACTGCGGCGAGCCGCCGCCGTTGAGCTCGAGACGAACGTTGTGCAAGTCGCCGTGCGCGCTCAACGCCGTGCTCGCCAGACGCACCAGCGGATGGTCCCGGCCCAAAAGGCTGGCCAGGTCTTTTCCCAGCGTGGTTCCATCGGGCAGGCCGAGCCGGCCCAGGGCTTCGGGATTGGCGAATATCACGCGGCCCGAAGAATCGATCAAAAGCACTGCGTCGTTGATGGAGCGGATCGCAAAGGTAAGCCGGTCGCGCTCCTGATCCCATTGTTGGCGGTCCGACATGATTCGACGCGAGAGCAGATTGAACTTGTCGGCCAACTGTCCCAGTTCGTCGCGCGATTGCACTTTGATGTCGGTGCTGGCGTGCGTGACCGCCAACTGCTCGATACCGGCGGTCAGCGCCGTTACCGAGCGCAGCACCGTGCCGACCATGATCGTTCCCGCCACGGAGCCCAGCGCCAGGGCGACGCCGACCAGATAAAGGCCGGTGATAATCGACCGCCGCACGCGGGCCGCAATCAGCGCGGTTGACAATTCGATTTTGATGGTGCCGGCATACTGCCCGTTGATCTCGACCGCGCCGCTGGCCTTGTAGATGCTCCCAGGTTCCAGGTTGAGGAACATCGAGAGCGTTTCCCACCAGCCTCCTTCAGCCTGGAGTTGACCGATCGAGGGCACGTCGGCGATGTGCTGGCCCTCCAAAGACTCGGGCGCGGCCACCACCGTAACGCCGGCGGGGTCTTCCACGCGCACGGATACCACCGCCTCGCCGAAAGCCAGAGCGGAGCTGAGGAAGCTGCGGAAAGCGCGATTGTCACGCAGCGCTTGCAGGTCGGGCGGCCTGCTGGCACGCATCTCCTCAAAGGTCTGATGCACCAGCAGGTTTCCCAGCGATGACAGGTGATTGACCATCGATTGCGTGGTCTGCCCGGTTTCCAGCAGGCCGATGGCGAGGGTGGTGACCGCTAGCGGCACCAGGAAGCCGACCGCCAACTTGGCTCTGAGGCCCATCTTTGCGCTCTGCCTTTAAGGATTGTGATCTTTTTCGGGACTGCGGACGGCGCGATGGTGTGATAGGCGATTGTACAGAGTCCGCAGACTGATCCCCAGGGCTTTGGCAGCGCGGGTCTTGTTGCCCCGAAAGGCGGTGATAGTGCGATGAATCAGGTCCTGCTCAACCTCTTCCAGGGTGGCGCCGACGCGGACCTGGAACGAGGTGCCGGTCAGCGGCCGGGTCTGAAACTCGGGCGGCAGATCGGACCTTCTCAGGTAGGGGCCGGGACTGAGGGCAACCGCGCGCTGAATCACATTACGCAACTGGCGGACGTTGCCGGGCCAGCCGTAAGATTGGAGCGCGACCATGCATTCCTCGTCGGCGCCAGTGATTGCCCGATGGCTTTCCGCCGCGAACCGCTGAATGAAGGCCTGGGTCAGCGGAATAATGTCATCGGGGCGTTCGCGCAGTGGGGGCACGGTAATAACGAACACGCTCAGCCGATAATAAAGATCCTGGCGCAGCCGGCCTTCGGCGATGGCGCGGCCCAGGTCGCTGTTGCTCGCGGCCAGCACGCGGACATCCAACGAAATCTCGCGATTGCCTCCTACCCGGCGCAGCTTGCGGTCTTCGAGCACGCGCAACAGCTTGGCCTGCAACTCAGGCCGCATTTCGGTGAATTCATCGAGCAGCAGCGATCCGCCGTAGGACAGTTCGAAGCATCCCTTGCGGGCATCTTCGGCACCGGTAAACGACCCCTTCTCATGCCCGAACAGTTCGCTCTCGATAAGGTTGGCGGGAAGCGCGGCGCAGTTGATTCCCAGATAAGGTCCCTCGCCGCGCGGCGAAAGACTGTGAATGGTGCGCGCAACCAACTCCTTGCCCGTCCCGCTTTCGCCCACGATTATGACAGGGGCCTCGGTCGGCGCTACCTGGCCTATCATCTCCATCACCTGTTGGATGGCCGGAGACTGGCCGATGATTGGCCCTTCGCCCAGCTTCTGCCAAGGCGAACTGGGGGTCACTCCAGCCAGGCGTTCCTGAGCGCGACGCAGCAGCAGCCGGAGTTGATTGGGCTCGACCGGTTTTTCCAGGTAGTCCTCGGCCCCCAGCTTGACCGCCCTGACCGCGTCCGAGATACCCCCTTCTCCTGAAATGATGAAGGTGGGAATGGCAAGCTGGCGCGAGCGCATTTCGCTGAGCACCGCGAGGCCGTCGGCCTTGGGCATTTTGATGTCGAGCAGTAAAATGTCGGGCCGATAGGTGTCGAGCATCTTGCAGGCTTGCAGACCATCCACCGCCTCCGCCACGTCGTAATCCCAACGCACAAGGAGTTCCCTCAGCAATCCTCTTACCGAAGGATCATCCTCGGCGATCAAAATCCGCTTGCCTTCGGTCATGAATCCTTGTGCCGCCCCGGACCTACACGACCGCCGGGGTTTATCGGCGTCAAATTGTCGGCAGGTGTTCTAGTGTCTAATAGCCACGCTTTCCAGCGATCAATGGTACCGTGCACCAGCAATCAATATGCCACGCATGTTTTGCCGCAAAGCCACGCCTTTTTTACTTATTCACCAATGACGAAATTACCACTCGTGTAAAACGTGCAGCCCTTGCGAAAAAATCATGCAAAATTTTCATGCCGTTTCGTCATGGTTTGGGCCGACTTTTAGGAGCATCGGCAGTCGTCGGCATTTGACGCGCCTGCCCACCATGCGTATAGCTTGCCAACTGAGCGAGGGATAGTGAGCTAGCGGGTTTGGATGACGGCGAGGCTGAATCCGCGAGCGGCTTACGCTCAAAATCAAGCCAGCAGGAAGGGATCGTGCACGACACAATTTTATGGATTAGCGGTTCTACGGAAGGTCTGGGGCTTGGGCTTGCGCGCAACCAACCCTATCCCAACGCCAGAATCATTAACCTTTCACGGCGCCAGCATCCGGACTACGAGACGGTGCGATTCGATCTCGCCGAGCCCTCGACCTGGGACTCGGTGGCGGCCCATTTCCTAAGCGAACTCCGCGATTTCAAGGGCACGCGCGCGATCTTCATTCATAACGCCTATATGGGCGGGACCCAGGGTTTTGTCGGTGAAGTGAACCAGAAGATGTACCGCGTGGCCGTGACCGCCAACGTTGCCGCGCCGCTGGTCCTGGGGGACGCGTTTGTCCGCGGCTGCCGGCGGGGGTACGAGTCGGGCCTGGTAATGATCACGTCGGCGGCGGCGCGCGTCCCGTGGGAGGGCGACGCGGTATATTGTGCCGCAAAGGCGGCGGCGGAACATTGGGTGCGAGTGGTGCGGCGGGAGCGAAAGCGGCGCGGATGGGGTCCCTGGGTGGTTGCCGTGCGGCCCGGCTTCGTCGATACGCCGGCGGTGCATCGCGGGATCAATGCCGACCCCGAGCAATGGCCCCTGGCGCCCTTCGTCAAGCGCGAGCTGGAAGCGGGCAAGGCCTTTGATATCGACACCGCCGCGCGCAATATCTGGGGTGCGCTGCCGCCCGACCCGGAGAAGTCGGTGCTGCTTTTCGGCGAGATGGTAAGATACGATTGATGCGGCGCGCGGTTTTCTATGGCGGTGGCTGCATGCTGGTTCTGTTCCGACGCAATCGCGGTGAACGCAAATGGAATATAGAGTTATCGACGCTGACGGTCACATCCTCGAACCTCCTGACTTGTGGGAGAAATACATCGAGCCCAAGTACCGCGACATCTGCCCCAAACTGTTCCTCCTGGACAATGGCGGCGAGATGATGCGGATCGAGGGCAATGAGGGGCTTGATATCGGCGGCGGCCGAAAGCCCGTCACCTTCGGCGTCACCGGCGCCTTCGGCGCGCGCGACGGCACCATCTCGCCCAAGATCGCTTACACAGCGGGAAGGAAAGGCGGCTTTGACCCGCATGCCCGGATTCCCGACATGGACGCGGAGGGAATCGACGCCGCCTTCCTCTATCCGAGCCTGGCGCTTTTCCTCGGCGCGATTAAGGATCCTGAGTATGCCAGTGCAACCTGCCGCGCCTACAACCGATGGCTGGCGGATTACTGCTCGCCCTATAAGGAGCGGCTGTTCGGTGCGGCGATGTTGCCGATGCAGTCGGTCGAGGAAGCGATCCGTGAGATGCGTTTTGCGGCGCATGAGCTGGGCTTCCGCACCGGTTTTGTCCGCCCCAATCCTTACAACGGGCGGACCTTGCACGACCCCGACAATTATCCGCTGTGGGAGCAGGCGCAGGACCTCGACTTCGCAATTGGCATCCATGGCGGTTCGGAAACCAGTCAACAAACCATCGGCATCGATCGTTTTGCCAGGCGGGGCGGCGCGGTGCGCCATGCGGTATCGCATACGTTCGAAATGATGGCGGCGGCGACCAGCATGATCATGTGCGGGGTGTGCGATCGATTCCCCAGGCTGCGCGTCGCGTTCCTGGAATCGGGCGGCGGATGGATGGCCGGATGGCTGGACCGGATGGACCGGCATTTCGACGATGTCGGCATGAATGACACTCGGCTAACTACGCGCCCCAGCGAGATTTTCCATCGCCAATGCTTCATCTCGTTCGAGCCGGTCGAGAAGACTCTGCCGCTGCTGGCCGACTATCTGGGCTCAAAAAACATCCTGTGGGCGACCGACTATCCGCACCTGGACGGATTTCCCGGCGCGGCCAACATGATCAAGGCGATGGGGATGCCGCCGCAGACGTTAGCCAATGTTCTGGCGGGGGGTGCCAAGCGCCTTTACGGCTTGCAGTAGGAAAGCCCGTCGTGAGAGAAATTAAATTCGGCTATTGGGCGGACTTCCGCAATCCCGAAGATTCGGGCCGCAGTTTCGTTGACCTGTACCGCGAAACGTTCCGACAGATCGAGCGCGCCGAGGAACTGGGCTTCAACACCATCTGGTTTACCGAGCATCATTTCACTGACGACGGCTATTTGCCCGCCTTGATGCCGATGGCGGCGGCGGTGGCGGCGCGCACCAGCCGGATCAAGGTCGGCACCTACGTGCTGCTGGCGCCGTTTACCCATCCGCTGAAGCTGGCGGAAGAATCGGCGGTGGTGGACACGATCTCAAACGGCCGCCTGCGCCTGGGTTTGGGGCAGGGTTATGCGGTCGAGGAGTTCGCCGGTTTCGCAGTCAAGCGAAGCGAGCGCCTGGGCCGCACCATTGAAACGATCGAAATCCTCAAGCAGGCGTGGACGGGCGAGCGCTTCAGTCATGCGGGCAAGTACTACAACTTCGCCGACGTGCGGATTCTGCCCAAGCCGGTCAGCCAACCCCATCCGGAATTGCTATGGGGCGCGGCGGCGAAGAAGGCGATCGTGCGCGGTGCGGAGTTGGACATGTCGTTTGCCGCCACCGGCGACGGCCGTAGCGTGGCGTTGTACATGGACGCGCTGCGCCAGCGTGGCAAAGACCCTGCTCAGTTCAGTTTCGTATGCAACCAGACGGTGTACGTGGCGGACTCGGCCGATCAGGCCTGGGCGGATATCGAGCGGCCCTTGATATATCAGGCCGAACTGTATTCCAAATGGATCTCACGCGCGCAGGGTATAGATCCGTCGCAGTCCTTTATCCGGCCCGACCCCGAGCGCCTGCGCCGCACCAGCGTGATCGGCACGCCCGCCCAGGTACGCGACCGCCTGCGCGACATTCTACAAAAGCATCAGTACACCGAACTGATCCTCGTTACCCAGCTCCCCGGCCTGGATCCCGCCAAGGCGCTGCGGTCGTTAGAGCGCTTCGGCACGGAAGTGATGCCGTTTATCGCCGAGGTATAGGCACAGCACCTAAAGCGATCAGCTTACCCTGGAGCGAAATAATCGTGGTTTCCGCTGGATTGCGACTGCGCACAACCCTCACCGAACGGGAAGTCGCCGAACATTGCAACCACAACGCCGATTCCTGGAGCCAGCGTGTGCGGGCTGGGATGGATCTCTATCGGGAGTTCTACAACAATCCCGCGTTTCTCGCCTTCATCGGCGATCTCCGGGGCAGGGTCGTGCTCGATGTCGGATGCGGCGAGGGCTACAACACTCGAGTTCTCGCGCGGCAGGGAGCGTCGATGACGGGCGCGGACCTGTCGGCCCGAATGATCGATCTGGCGCGCCGCGAGGAGCAGCGCGAGCCGCTTGGAATCCGCTACGAGGTGGCATCCTTCACCGATCTCTCGCTTTTCGCCGATGCAAGCTTCGATGTGGCGGTGTCGTTCATGGCGCTGATGGACGGACCGGACTTCCCCGGTGCCGCGCGCGAACTTCGCCGGCTGCTCAGGCCCGGCGGAGAGCTTTGGTTTAGCATCCTGCATCCGTGCTTCATGACCAAGGGCTTTACCTGGTTGCACGACCAGGAGGGTCGCGAGATCGGACTTCGGGTTGGCCGTTACTTCGATGACGCGCCATGGGTCGAGCACTGGAACTTCTCGATGGCACCCGACGCGGGCGAAGCCGAGCCGTTCTCGGTGCCGCGCTTCGACCGCACCCTTTCAGACTACGTGAACGGTCTTATCGAGGCCGGATTTTTTCTTCACCGCATTCATGAACCGCGCCCCACACCGGAGGCCTGTGCGGCCCATCCGTGGCTGGTCAAATGGCACGATCACGCGCCGCTCTTCCTCTACTTTGGCGCACAACGGCGCTAACCGCCTCGCCCGGTTTGGAGCGTCGTATCGATCCATTCCAACATCCGTCCATGCGCCAAGGGCCTGCGCGCGTTGACTGCGGCCTCGGCCCGGCGGCCACGTTTATGGTATGCAATTCAAGTAGGGGAGAGAGCGATGACAACGCAAGCATCCAGGTCGGCGGCGATACGGGCCAGGCTGAGTCATCCGATTATCGATTCCGACGGGCATACGGCGGAATTCGAACCTGCCCTGTTCGATTACCTGCGCGCGGTGGGCGGAACCCGCGTGGTCGAGCGCTTGAAATCGCTGCCCAACAGCCCGATTTCCTTTCGATGGTACCGGATGACACCGCAGGAGCGGCGCGACTATCGCATGGCGCGTCCGCTGTGGGCGGCGCATCCCACCCGCAACACGCTGGACCGCGCTACCAGTTCGCTGCCCCGCCTGCTGCACCAACGCCTCCCCGAGATGGGGCTGGACTTCTCCATCATCTATCCCAGCTTCGGCATGGTACTGCCGAATCTGGGTGAGCAGGAATTGCGCCGGGCGTCGTGCCGCGCGCTCAACCAACTGCATGCGGACATCTTCCGCCCGTATGCGGACCGGATAATGCCGGTTGCCGTGATCCCGATGCATACGCCGGCCGAAGCGATCGAGGAACTGGATCACGCGGTCAAGGTGCTGGGGTTCAAGACGGTGCTGATGCCCGCGTTCGTGGTCCGGCCCATCCCGGCGGTGGCCCGGAAAACGCCCGAGGCCGCCCGCCACGCGCATTGGTTCGACACCTTCGCCCTGGACAGCGAGTACGACTACGATCCGGTTTGGGCCAAATGCCTGGAGTTGAAGGTGGCTCCCACCTTTCACACCGGCACGATGGGCCTGTGGACGCGCAACTCCATCTCGAACTTCATTCACAACCACATCGGGCACTTCGCAGCGTCGGCCGAGGCGATTTGCAAAGCGCTGTTTCTGGGCGGCGTTACGCGCCGCTTTCCGGATTTGCGCTTCGCCTTTCTCGAAGGCGGTGCGGCATGGGCCGCAAGCCTGTTGTGCGACCTGGCGGGGCATTGGGAAAAACATAACGTCGAGATGGTGGCGAACTATGACCCCGCGGCTTTGGACCACGACCTGATGCGCCGCCTGTTCCGCGAATATGGCGGCGACTACGGCGCGCAGCTCGCCGCCCGCGAGGAAGATCGCTCGCAGTTGTTGTGGGGTGCGGCGCAGGAACCCGCCGATTTGGATGAGTTCGCGCGCTGTGCCGTGACGCGCCCCGAGGATATCCGCGACCTGTTCGTGCCGAAGTTCTTCTTTGGATGCGAAGGCGATGACCGCATGACCGCAGTCGCATTCGAGCCGCGCACAAATCCCTTCGGCGCGCGGCTGGGAGCAATCTATGGCTCCGACCTGGGCCATTTCGATCTGCCCAACATGCGCGACGCGGCGGCCGAGGCCTGGGAGATGGTCGAACAGGGTTGTATCAGTGAGGAAGATTTCCGCGACTTCGTGTTCACCAACCCGGTGCGCGCCAAAGCGGAAGTCAACCCGGAGTTTTTCCAGGGCACGGTGGTGGAAGATCAAGCGCGCCGGGTGGTGGCGGGTCGCTGATGGACTGACCTCGTGGCGGCTCGGGAGTGCGGGGCTTTCTGAATCTAAAAGCAAAAAATAAAAAAATCAGTGGGACAGGCGTCCCGCCTGTCGATGATGCGCGAGCGTTTGTTTGCTCGCGCCACCGAATCCCTGACTGGTATCGCTTCCAGTGCTATGAGAATTTATAAAGGTGGCGCGAGCAAAAGAGTCTCGCGCTTCATCGACAGGCGGGACGCCTGTCCCACTATTTTTTAATCTTAATTTTTTAAATTTAGCCTTCAGCCGCCTCACTGATGCCTGCCTGTAGATCAGGCCCAGCGCTTTGGCCGCTACACGCCGGGCGTCTCCGCTTCGCGGCGCTCGGCTTCAGCGAAGTTGTTGGCGATTACGTTCAAAAGCTCTTTGTGCAGGCGGCGGTTGGTCGCCACGATGCGTCCTGCGGTCAGGTTGAGCTTGGTGCCGTCCATGTTGGTGACTTTGCCGCCGGCCTCCTGTACCAGTAGCAAACCCGCGGCGATATCCCAGGGCTTGAGTCCGAACTCCCAAAACCCGTCCATCCGGCCGCATGCTACCCAGGCCAAATCCAGCGCCGCGCTGCCGGTGCGGCGCACGCCGTGCACACGCGTCATCATCGCCTCCCAGAAAGTGAGATAAAAGCGCCGGCGTGCGGACCTGTCATAGGGAAAGCCTGTGGCCAGCAGCGCGGTGTTAAGCGCGGCCGCGCGGCTGACCGCGATCGGCCGCCGGTTGAGCGTGGCGCCCCGGCCGCGGCGGGCGACGAAAAGCTCGTCGCGCAGCGCATCCAGGATTACCCCCAACTCGACTCTTCCCCGGCGCTCATAGCCGATGGAGACGCAGCAGTGCGGATAACTGTGGGCGAAATTGGTGGTGCCGTCGACCGGATCAATGATCCATCGATGCTGGCTGGACTGCTCGATGCCGCCGCCCTCCTCGGACAGGATCGAATGGTCGGGAAAGGCGCTATGGAGGATATCCACGGCCGCCGTTTCCGCTTCCTTATCAGCTTCCGTCACCAGGTCCAGGAAGCTGGTCTTGCCTTTGAAAGTGGTCTTGCCGAAGCGCGCGACATGAACGGCTCCGGCGGCGCGCGCCGCGCGCAACGCGATTTTTTCGATGACGTCCACGAATGAGCACGTTAGGGGATGACGCGCCGGTAGTCCACTTTGACCAACGCCTGTTCCTTTTCTTTTGATGCGGTAGGGTGTTGTCTGGGTACGCCGCAGATGCGGTCAGGTTATTTTTCGGCTCTCATGATACGGGAGGTGCGCATATGGCCGAGCTCAATCACGTCGGTCTGACGGTCAAAAATCTGGATGCCTCGCTCAGATTTTATCGCGAAGTGGTGGGGATGACGGTGGAAACCAGCTTTGCCCTTGAAAACGGCGGATTCGCCAGGCTGACCAGGAATCCCCCAGCAGCGATCAAGGGCGCCTATGTCAAAGCGGGCTCGTTTCGCCTCCAGTTGCTGGAATACACCGCGGGCGGCGGCACCGCGCAAACTATCCATCACAACAACAGCGGCAGCCCGCACATGTCGTTCGGCGTGGACGATGTCGAGGCGAAGTATCGCGAGGTGCAGGCGATGGCGTGGCCGAAGATAATCTCTGATATCGAGGAAGTCGTTCCCAAGTTCCGCAGCTTTTACGTCGAGGATCCCGACGGCGTGCCAGTGGAGTTCTTCCAGATGGCGCGCTGATTCCATCGCGTGATTCGACGATGGCCCGTAAAAAGCAAGGGCGAGAGCCGCGGTGTTGACATTTCCGCGGCCGAGCCTCGATTCTCTTTTTTCTTCCGTAGCGCCGGCCTCCGTGCCGGTTCTTTTTTCTGCCTCTCACTCCTCACTTCTCTTCCCTCACTTCTCATTCTGTCGGCTAATCGATCAGCATCGGGAGCGAACCGACTCGCCGGGGCATGAAGTAGGACGTTTCGCCCGAGTACACGCGTCCGTCGTAGCCGGGAAGGGCGGGGCGCAGCCGGGCAAAGCGCTCGAACAGGTAGGGAAACAGGATTTCCCCCTCCAGCCGCGACAGTCCCGCGCCCAGGCAGAAATGAATTCCTTCGCCGAAAGAAACATGATCGTTGGGATCGCGCGTGATATCGAAGCGCTCCGGATCGGGAAACTTCGCCGGGTCGAAATTGGCCGCCCCCAGCAGCACGTGCAGTAGCGACCCCTGCGGGATTTCGGTGCCGCCCACTTCCGTATCGCGCGTCGCGTAGCGGTTGACCGCGTGCACCGGCGGTTCGAAGCGCAGGATTTCCTCGATTGCCCGGGTCCACATCTCGGGATGCTTCCTGAGCGCGTGAAATTCCTCTGGATGCTCGACCATGAGCTGGAGCGTGTTGCCAATCAGGCTGGTGGTGGTCTCGCTGCCGGCCAGCAGCAGCAGGAGCACGAAGGCCAGCACCTCGGGGCCGGTCAACGCTTCGCCTGCCTTCTGCGCTCGCACCAGTACGCTGATCAGATCTTCAGCCTGCGAGTTGCGGCGGGTTTCGATTTCGCGGCTGACGTAATCGCGCAGTTTGCCCACGGCTTCGCGGGTCTCCTTTGAGTAGGAACCATTGGCGCTCAGGCTGTCTGCGCCGATGATCAGCACGCTCCAACGATGGAAGTCGTCGTAAAATTCCGGGGTCACCCCCAGCATCTCCGCGATCACCGCCATCGGCAGCGGCCACGCCATGTCCTTCATCACCTCGAAGCTGCCTTTGGCGGCAACCTCGTCGGTCATTTTCACGATCAGAGTCTTGATTGCCGCGGTCAGGTCGCGGATGCGCCGGGGGCTGAAGGCCCGCGTGACCAGCCGGCGCAGGCGGGTGTGCACGGGAGGATCGCTGAAGAGCAGGTTGGCAGCGCCATAGAACTTCAGTCCCTTGTCCTCGCCGCCCTGCGCGTCGGGCCGCGGCGGCCTATGGTTGGAAAAGCGGGCGGCATCGCGCATTACGCTCAGCACGTCAGCGTAGCGCGCGATCAGCACCACGGCCTTGCCGGGCAAAGCGCCCTGGCTGAGCGAGGGCGGCAGCTTGCTGCCCTCCACCATAATCGGGGGCTGCGACAACAGCGGGCGGTAGCGGCTTAGCGGGTCTCTGACAAAGTCAGGGTTCCAGGGGTCGTAGTAATCCTCAATCCGTGCCATCTCGGTTCACCTTGAATCTACTTCTGCGCTATCCGGACGAGTTGGGCAAGTGCCCGAAGACATCGTTGCGGAAAAGTTCCAAATGGAGAGAGTGGCGGACTTTACAACGCTCGGTTTACGATCTAACGCTATTGTTGGTATGGCGCACGGCAACCAGCGTCAGACGCGGTGAATCAGCCGATTAGCGGGTGAGGGCCGCGGCAAGTAAACCATTTCCTAAAGGACGTGAACCACGATGAAGGTGCCAATTATTTCTTCCGACGGTCATATCGTTGAGCCTCCCAAGCTGTGGGAGGAGCGGCTGGACCGGCGCTTCCGCGACCGCGCCCCGCGGGTGGTCGACAAGCCCGGCGTCGGGTGGCTGTTCGAAGCGCCGGGCGTTCCGCCGATGCAGGTGGCCGCGTTCTATGCGCTTGGGGCGGAGGGCAAGGAACTCAAAGAGATGATGAGCAAGGGCTACGAGGCGGCACGTCCCGGATGCTGGGACCCGGCAGAACGGGTCAGGGACATGGAGGTGGACGGAGTTTCCGCCGAGGTCCTGTATCCGTCGTGTGGATTTTCGCTATTCGGCCTGGACGACGCGGAACTCCAGCTTGCCTGTTTTCGAGTTTACAACGACTGGATGGCGGAGTTCGCCTCGCACGCGCCCAAACGGCTGTTTCCGGTCGCGCTGATTTCATTGGAGGACGTGGCCGAGGGAGTAAAGGAGGTCGAGCGCGCGGCCAAGCTGGGACTCAAGGGCGCGATGGTCTGGTCGGGGCCGCCGGCCGATCGCCCCTACCATTGCGGAATCTATGACCCGTTTTTTGCTGCCGCCCAGGAGCATGGGATGGTGATCACGATGCACGAGATCACCGCCAAGGACAAAAAGCGGGCGGCCAAAATCGATGGCAGCCCGGAGTTCCTCACCTTCGCCAGTCTCAACTTCGTGCATGAGATCCAGGAGACGCTATGCAGCCTGGTGTTCGGCGGCGTGCTCGACCGGTTTCCCAATCTGAAGTTCGTTTCTGTCGAGTTGGGCGCCGGATGGGTGCCATACTTCGTCTGGCAGCTTGACCGGCGGTTCAAGAAGTTCGCCACCATGGCGGATCATAAACTGCCGCATCTGCCTTCGGAGTACATGCGCCGCCAGGTCTTCTTCACCTTCGAGATCGATCCGATCGGGCCGCGGGTCACGCGGTTTTTCGGCGAGGACAACTACATGTGGGCCTCCGACTATCCGCATAGCGCCACCACCTGGCCCAAGTCGCAAGCTGTGATCGCCGACATTTTCAGCGACGTCCCGGAGCCAATCAAAAACAAAATCATCAGCCACAACTGCGACCGCCTGTTCAACATGAATCTGAGCTGACCTGTCGCGCCGTACCCTCTCCTTTGCTCAGTGGGGCAGGCGTCGCTGCCCGCTATGCGCATGGCCGGCAGGGACGCCCGCCCCACTGAAAAAAAATTAAAAGTCCTTCCTGCCGAATACCCCTTGACAGGACTGGTCCGTGTTAACCATCTTTGAGCAGTCTGATGCGCAATCGCGCGCAGGCTGCGAAGGGACCGACCGCCGATCGCGTGTCGCCCGGGCGACCTTCGCAAGCCGTTAGGGGGCAGAGTTGGGGACAATGGAAATCAGTGACGTCGATCTGACCGATCCGGAGTTTTTTGCTCATCACGATCCGCATCCCGTCTTCCAGCGGCTGCGCGCCGAGGATCCGGTTCATTGGACCAAGGGCAGGCTCACCAGGGGCTTTTGGTCGCTGACCAGGTATGAGGACGTGCATCGCGTTTTTCGCGACGTCCGCACCTACAGCTCCGAGCGCTACGGCACCGGATTGCCCTCCAGCCCCGAGGTCGAACGCGGTCCCGCCGAAAGCGTGCCGCCCCAGGAACGGGCCAACGGCGCGATGCTGGTAATCACCGATCCGCCGCGCCATGACGGGTTGCGCCGCCTCTTCCGCGGGCCGTTCCTGCCTCGCATGATCGCGCAGATGGAAGGGCGGGCGCGTCAAATCGTGGCCGAGATTGTCGATGAGATCGCGCCGGCGGGGCGCTGCGATTTCGTGCTCGATTTCGCCACCCGCCTGCCGATGGCGATCATCTGCGAGATGATGGGGATTGCGCGCGAGGACTGGAGCAAGATGTTTCGCTTTGGCAACATGGCGCTGGGCCATGAGGATCCCGAGTTCCAGGTCGGCAACGCGTCCGAGACTCAGAGCCAGGGATTCAGGGGGCTGAGCGAATACTGCTTCAGGTTGGCGAAGGTCCGCCAGCAACATCCCGGCAACGATCTGATAAGCCTCATCGCCAACGGCGCCATCGACGGCCACAAGCTGGCCGATCACGAGGTCAGTTTCAACTGCCTGATGTTCGTGATCGCGGGGCTGGAAACCACCCGCAATGCGATCTCGGGCGGAGTGCTGGAGTTGATCAGGAATCCGGATCAATTGGCCCGGCTGATCGCGGATCGCTCCCTGATGCCCACCGCGATCGAAGAGATCCTGCGCTGGACCAGTCCTATCACCCACAGCCTGCGCGCCGCGTTGCGCGACAGCGAAATCCGCGGCCGCAAAATCCAAAAGGACGATTGGGTGGTGCTGTGGAACGCGTCGGCCAACCGGGATGAAGAGGCGTTCGCCGATCCCGAGGGCTTCGACGTCGGACGCAAGCCCAACTATCACGTCGCCTTCGGTTACGGCGAGCATTTCTGCCTGGGCGCGCACCTGGCGCGGCTGGAGATCAGGCTGGCGCTGGACGAGGTGATGCGGCGCATCCCGGACCTCCAGCTCGACGGCGAAGTGCAACGCCTCAGCTCCAACCTGGTGGCCGGGATCAAACACATGCCGGTCAGATTCAAGCCCGGCCGCGCCGCCGCATGACCGCGCACCCTTAAGCGAACGCGTTACAGTTCGCTTTCTGCGCGAATTTTATTATCGTGGCCAGTTAGGGCGGGTGTTCCTGCCCGCCGCGGGCGGCGGGCGAGGAGCCCGCGCCACTGACATTTGGCCAGAACATCTAAGCGCCGGCTGGGTCTTGCGCTCGGCGGCGAGTCACGGGAGGTCTATATGAAAGAGCGGGTTGTCTCTTCAGATTCGCACGTGGTGGAACCGGCGGGACTGTGGAGCGAGCGCCTGGACTGCCGCTTCAAGGATCAATCGCCCAAGGTGATCAAAAACGAAGGGCGTCCGGGGTACTCGTTCGTGGCCCCCGGCGTGGTCCCGTTTCCGGTCGCGTCGATTTCGGCGATCGGCAAGAGCGGCGACGAACTCAAGCAGCATCTGACTACCGGTTACGAGGCCGCCCGTCCCAGCGGATGGGACCCGGTAGAGCGGCTGAAGGACCAGGACGTCGATGGCGTGTGCGCCGAGGTGCTCTACACCTCGCTGGGGATGCCGCTGTTCTCGCTGCCGGACACCGAACTGCAGCGGGCCTGCTTTGCGGCGTACAACGACTGGCTCGCGGACTTCGCATCTTACAGCCCCAGGCGCCTTTACCCGATCGCGTTGATTTCGCTTGACGATGTGGACGAAGGCGTGCGCGAGATCGAGCGTTGCCTCAAGCGGGGCCATCGCGGAGTCCAGGTCTGCGGCGTGGCGCCGCCGGAGCGGCCCTATTACTCAGCCGACTACGATCGCTTCTGGACCGCGGCGCAGGAGATGCAGGTCCCAGTCTCCCTGCATCTGGGCACCGGGCGCAAATCGATGCAGGGGCGGCCCGACGGGCAGGTGAAGCTTACCGGGCGCGATTTCATGATCAACACCACGCTGGCGCCGGTGCACGAGATCCAGCGCTCGCTGTGCAGTCTGATCTTCGGCGGCGTACTGGAGCGTTTTCCGCGCCTGCGCATCGTATCGGCCGAAAACGACAGCGGCTGGTTCCCCCACATGCTGTACCGGATCGATCATTTCTATGAGAAGTTCGGCACCATGTCGGACGAGATGAACCTGACGATGAAGCCCAGCGACTACGTGCGGCGCAATGTCTGGGTGACCTTCCAGGACGATATGGTCGGCCCGATGACGTGGAAGATTTTCGGCGAGGACAAGTACATGTGGGCCTCTGATTTTCCGCACAGCGATTCGACCTGGCCGCATTCGTTGGACGTGATCGAGCGCAACTTCGAAAGTGTGCCGCAAAGCGTGAAGCGCAAAATCGTGTGTGACAACGCGGTGAGTTTGTACCGAATGGAGTTGGACTGAGAAGCGAGAAAAGAGAAACGAGAAAAGAGAAAAAGAGAGGAGAGAGAAGAGCAATGCGGGCATCGTTGAGGATTGGTTATTCTCTCACTCCTCACTTCTCTCCCCTCACTCCTCTAATAGCGATGGAGCAAAACCATGAAGACATTGGAACAGCAGGTACGCGAAATTGCCGACCGGGAAGAGATCAAGGAACTGACCGCCAAATACGCCCATTGGGTGGCGCTCGGCGAGGGGGCTAAAGTCGCGCAGTTGTTTGCCGACGATGGCGCCTTTATCAACGAAGTCATGGGCGAGAAACCCAATATCAATGTACGCGGCCGCAAGCAGTTGGACGAATTCTATCCCGGGATTAAACGGGGGATGGCGCTGCCGTGCATCCACAACCATATCATCGAGATCGACGGCGACAACGCCAAGGGGACCTGCACCATCGAGGTGCGGATCACGCAGAACAACCAGAGTATCATCGGTTCGGGCTACTACGCGGACATCTACCGGCGCGAAGGCGGCAAATGGAAGTTCGTCGAGCGCCATTCCTATTTCCACCACTTCGTGCCGCTGCTCAAGGGATGGGCTGAGAAGGGCTGACGCTGACGGCTGTCGGCCCGGCGCCTCTCGGGTAGCCGAAACTTTCCGGGGCCAACGTTATATCGGTGCCGCGTGGTAGCTGGCCTCTGCCTTCGGCCGGCGCCTGGGCGCCTTTGGTCGTCGCCAAGCCCTCGACGCTTTTCGAGCGGTCGCGAACGGCCGCTACTAATTTTGCCCTGACATATCCCGCTCACGGGGCTTTTGGACCGACCGCACAGCGCTGGTCGTTTCACCAGCGTTGATGAGCTACTGCACCCATAATTCCTTTCGAAGTGGCATTTTTGCTGCGATCTAATTTATTGACATACACTCTATAAGAAAGTTAGGGATAAATAAGTTGTTTGCTCTTATTTAGCGCGTAAATTTAACGTCCTAAGCTGGTGCGCGCTGCGCAGGCCTTCGCAAAAATTCGACGATGCAAGGGAGGGTATTTTCGTGAACCGATCCTTCAGGTTGGTGATAATCACGGCGTTCGCGTTTCTACTGGTTACGACCCCGAGTTGGGGAGGAGGCTCCTTCAACACCAGTGATGGACAGGACGCGCTCTCAAACAATACCAGCGGATCCAGTGACAGCGCTTTCGGATGGGGTGCGCTGTTCGCCGACACCGTGGGCAACGACAACACCGCCGTCGGAACTAATGCGCTTACCTCCAACACCGACGGCAGTGCGAACACCGCCTGTGGTTCCCAGGCACTGGCAAACACCGACGGCACCACCGACAACACGGCCGTCGGGTTCCAGGCGCTTACGGTCAACAGCTCTGGAACGTGGAATACGGCTACCGGGTCGCAGGCGCTGGTCGCCAACACCACCGGTCTCGCGAACACCGCCACCGGCGCCTTCTCGCTTCTCAACAACACCACCGGCAACAGCAATACCGCGATGGGATTCGCCGCACTGCGCAACAACACGGCCAATGGCAATACCGCCACCGGGAACTCGGCGCTGTTCCACAACACCACCGGCGCTGGTAATACTGCCGGCGGGAACAACGCCCTTTTTGGCAACATTGGCGGCAGCGACAACACCGCCACCGGAAGCAATGCGCTGTCCAGCAATACCGTCGGCAACGGCAACACCGCCAACGGGTACCTGGCTATGCTTGCCAACGTCACCGGCAACGACAACACCGCCACCGGAAACCAGGCGCTTTTGCACAACACCGGAATGGCCTCCACCGGCGGTTTGGCGACGGGATCGGATAACACCGCGACCGGATCGCATGCCCTCTACACCAATGTCAACGGGGCTGACAATACGGCCAGCGGATTCCAGGCGCTTTACGCCAACACGTCGGGTTCGGCGAATACTGCCGATGGATTTCAGGCCCTGTTACACAACCAGAATGGCGGCAACAATACCGCCTTCGGTTTCGACGCGCTGTTCGCCAATACGACCGGGACCAATAACACCGCCAGCGGGCTCAGCGCGCTCGTAAGCAATACGTCGGGGGTACAGAATAGCGCCGACGGCGTCCAGGCGCTGAAAAACAATACTACCGGAAACAACAATATCGGCCTGGGGTACTTCGCGGGCTACAACCTGAGCACCGGTAGCAACAACATCGATATCGGCAATAAGGGAGTGTCAGGCGATGCCAACGCCATCAAGCTCGGTGTGCAGGGTACGCAGACCCAAACTTTCATCGCCGGTATCAGCGGCGTGGTGATCCCGAAGGGGGTTGACGTAGTGGTCAACAGCAACGGCCAGCTGGGAGTGGCACCGATAGTCTCGTCGGCGCGCTTTAAGCGCGACATTCACGACATGGGCGCGGCGAGCGGACCGCTGATGAAGCTACGGCCGGTTACCTTTCGCTACAAACAGGATCCGCAGGCAATCAAGCAATACGGGCTGGTGGCGGAAGAAGTCGAGCAGGTCTACCCGGAACTGGTAACCTACGGCGCCGACGGCAAGCTGGAGACGGTGCGATATCAGCAATTGATTCCGATGCTGCTCAACGAATTGCAGCGCCAGCAGCGTGAGATTGAGGAGCTGAAAGCGGAGAACGGAAAGTTTCGCAGCGCGCTGGACCAGATAGCGGTTCGGATGAGGCCGATGCTGACCAGCCGCTAAGACTTGGCGTGTGTACATGATTGTGGGGGATGTTTCTTATGCAAAAAGTGTATGCAGTCACAGTGGCAGTGGGCTTACCGCTCCTGGTGGGAGCGAAATGCGTTATGGCCGGTCAGCCTCCTGACCCAACGGCCAGCGATGCCAACGCGAACACCGCCGGGGGTACGGATGCGCTGTTGGACCTGACCACCGGCGCTGGCAATACCGCCTTTGGAAAGGACGCCCTCAATGCCACTATGACGGCTTCCGGCAATACCGCGACCGGAGCCTTCGCGCTGCTGAAGACGATCGACGGTCACGACAACACCGCCATCGGATTGGATGCGCTGGAAAAAACGTCAGCGGCAGCTTCAACACGGGCCAGCGGGTCGCAGGCGCTGTTCAACAACAGCGTCTATTTCAATACCGCCGACGGATTCAAGGCGCTATTCGGCAATGATGGCGGCTCGGGAAATACCGCCAATGGGTTCGACTCGCTTCTCAGCAATACCGCCGGCGGGAACAACACCGCCAGCGGTTACACCGCGCTGCCGGTTCGCGAACCGCCCCTACCGGAGATGATCGCTAACAGCAGGCGCGCAGTGCCTTTAAGTTGGGCACGCCGAGCTTTTCGATTAGGTGACGGACGTAAGTCTTGGCGGTTGCCGTAGAGATGCCGAGTTCTCTTGCGATGCGAGCCACAGCAGATCCCTGACGCAATAGCACCAGCATCTCGGCTTCGCGCGGCGCCAGGCCGTGGCGATACATCAATCGCAGCCGAAGCAAGTGTTCGAGTTCGATCTGCTCCACCAGAACCACGAATAGCCCCGGGCCACGTTCGCCGTCCATCACATGCCCCCTGAGCCTCAGCGCGATTCCTGCTTTATGCGAAAAGATTCGTGCGGCCGGGGGCCCCATTTCAGCGGAAGACCGCTCGCGGTCATCGAATATGGCGCGGAGTGTTCGCGCGACATAGTCCAGAAGGGACTTCAGATCTGTTTCATCAAAGGCTGACGCCTGCAGTCCGTCGTGCAAGCCGATCTGGAAGAACAGCGATCGAGCCCGTTGATCGAGACCCAGGACACGGCCGCAACGGTCAACTACCACCATCCCGGGTGTGTCAACAAGCCTGTGTTCGTCGGGCGAGCCCGCTGGCGCCTCACTGGAGAAGTCTGCTTCTACCAGTTTCGCAGCTTGCAGGCCGTGCGCAATGTGCGGTGCGGCGGCGGCGAGGAATCGCAGATCGTCGCGGTCAAACGGCTTCATCGCGGAACTGCGGTAGAGCGGGTAATACCCGACGGGTTCGCACTGTTCGGCGAGTTGGATCAGCACGCCTTGCTCGAGCCTGAGGGGCTGGAAGAACTCATTATAGATCGGCGAACGCCGGTAGTCCGGCGCAGTGAACTCCTGGAGTGTCAACACTCGGCGCGTCAGATCGAGTTGATCGCGGGGACGCAAACCCGGCCACGACGACGGCTTGCACCCCGCGATCTGATTCGCCAATACAGGAAGCCACTTGGCATGATCGAAGTTTGCAAAGATCCACGATAAGTTTGACGCGGGGTCGGTCAGCATAGCCTGGGGCAGGTCGCCGGCAGGAATCGCTTCAGCGATCAGGTCAAAAAGGGTGAGGACGAAGGGATAAAGGGGCAGCCCCGCGCTCGCCACACGGCGTATTTTGCGCAGCACAAGATCCTGTCGTCCAGCCTTGGTGATCGGACTTCCGGCCGACACAGCGCTATCGATCGGCTGATGCTGGACCGCGCGAAAGCGCTCGGTGCCGGCGCTTGGGCGGGTGTTGCGGCGCCTGTTTCCAGGCGCGATGCCGAATGCCCTTAGCAGCCGGCGGCATTGGCGCGCGCCAAGCTCGATGCCGTGGCGGTTGCGCAAATGGCGCGACAGCAGTTCCCCGCTCCAAGCCGCACCCGAGTAGCCGAATTTTTCGGGTGGGCGCGCTACTTCGGCGCGCAAACAGGCGCGCTGCCCGTCCGAGAGCCGCACCAGATGCCTATGCCTGTCGCGGTCCATCGACTTCTCGCGTCCTTGTGCGCACAACTCGGATGGCCAATGACGCGCGGCGACCTTACGCGCATCAATGTCCGCTTATCATCCTTCAGGACGATATTTTCACAGCATCCTTCCATTACATTGGCTTTGGTCTGCGAATGGCAAGGATTCAGCGCTGTGAATATCAACCTTTTTGAGGAGGCCGAAATGATCACACCTCGCTTCCGGCTGGCATACCTAGTGGTGCTCATGGGTCTTGCCATTAATTGCCCTGCGGCTCTTGGCCAACCCAAGTCTATCATCGCATGCGGCACCACCATTAGCACGCCCGGGTCCTACGTCGTGACCAAAAACCTGACCGCAACCAGTGCTTCGCTGCCGTGCATCAACGTGACGGTCGCGCCCGTGACGCTCGATCTGGGCGGCTTTGTGCTGACCGGAATCGGCGGAAGTCCCGGCATTCTCGCAAGCGCTGGTCCGCTAACTATCACTAACGGAGTCATTTCATCCTTCAAGAATGGAATCCTTGCGACCGCGACCGGGGTCATCGGGGTCACGCTCAGCTATCTCTCGGTGAAGAACAATCAGGGTACCGGTGCGGTGCTGGGTGAGGGTGCCCAGGTCAGAGACAGCAACTTCATCAGTAACGGTACGAGCGGTTCAGGCGACGGCCTGCAGGTGTGGAGCAGCCCAATCATCACGCAGTGTGCCTTCATCAGCAACAAAGGTAGTGGACTCCACATCGAGGGCCCGGCCGCCGTGGTTACCAGGAACAGGGCGGCCAGCAACGGCGCCCACGGCTTTCTGATCCACGGTGACTCGGTGCTAAGGAACAACACCGCCATCGGCAATGCTTTGCTCGGATTCAGTGATTCAGGCGGAGCCTCTGCTTTCAGGAGCAATGTTGCCTCGAACAACGGCAACGCCGGCTTTCTGGCTTTCAACTCCGCGCTTATCGGCAACACCGCATCGGGAAACAAAAATGCGGGTTTTGAGGATGAAGGGGAGAACACATTTGCGGGCAATACCGCATTCGGCAATGGCACTGACGGCTTCGCCGGCGGCTCGCCATTTACCAGCTTTTATAGCAATACCTCCAGTACCAATTCCCGCAACGGCTTTAATCTGCTCTGCCCGGACAACGTAATAAACATCACCGCCGAGGCCAACAAGACGGCCAACTTCAATTTTATCGGCACTTGCCAAGGGAGAAACGTCCTGCAGTGAACTATCCTGCCGAACCATTTATCCATGGCGGGCTTTGAAGGGGAGGACACACAATGAAACCACCTAAACTTTGGTTCCTGGGGCTGGCAGCCGTGGTAAACCTGCTCCTGGGGACGGGTCAGGGCGCAGCGCAAACCAAGATCACCGCATGCAATACGACCATCAGCGCGGCGGGTTCCTATCTCGTTACCGCGAACCTTACCACGACGAGTACGTCGACGCCCTGCATCAAAGTGACGGCCGGCTTCGTCACTATCGATCTGAGCGGTTTCGTCCTAACCGGAAACGGCGCAAGCTCGGGTATCTCGGCGAGCGCCGGCCCCCTGACCATCACCAACGGGTTCATCAAATCTTTCGGCGTCGGGGTCAGCGCGCCGGCAGCCCGGGTCAAGCTGAGCGAGGTCACGCTGCTGGCCAATAAAGGCGCGGGCGCGTCTTTGGGAGACAATGCCGCAGCCAGAGATAGCAAGTTCATCAACAATGGCGCCGACGGGCTTGATGTCGGTAAGAGCGCTTTAATTACGCAGTGCATCTTTCTCGGCAACAGCGGGAACGGATTGAAGGCCAGGGCAAGCGCAGTCCTTACGGAAAATGTCGCTTCCAGCAACGGCAGTACCATACCTACCAGCGCCGGCTTTGAAATCGATGGCAGCGCGAGCGTCTCGGGTAACTCCGCGAGCGACAACACCGCCATCACCGACGGCTTCGGGGACGCAGGAGGCGGAAGCACCTTCGAAGGCAATACCGCTTCATCAAATGGAGCTGAAGGTTTTGCCACGCTTGGTGACGGCGCGTTTATCGGCAACTGCGCTGTTGGGAACAACGATACCGGGATTGATGACGGGGAAGGCAGCACGTTTGAGGCCAATACCGCAAACTTTAACGGTATCGATGGTCTCTCCACCGATGCAGGCGCGAACTTTGTCACCAACACCGCCGACAGCAACGGTAACAGTTCGGGCTTCGGCATCAACGTTTTCTGCCCGGTTAATTTGGTAGTAAACACCGCGGAGGACAACGACTCCGGCGCCTTTACCAATCACGGTACCAGCGGTTGCAGCGAAACCGTCAACCTGGGCTTCTGACCCGTGGCTATTTTGAAAGGTAGTTGAAAAATGAATACGCACCGATTTTGGCTGGCGTTGATGGGTTTCGGAATTCTCGCCATCGGCAGTCCCGCAGCAGTGGCGGGGCCTAAATCGATTAAAGCTTGCGGCACAACCATCAGTGCCCCGGGCTCCTACGTGGTGACCGCCAACCTGGCTTCGACCAGCACCTCAGTGCCCTGTATCAAGGTGACGACCGCGGCGGTAACGATCGATCTCGGCGGCTTCGTGCTAACAGGGGTTGACGGAACTCAGGGCATCACGTCTAGCGCCGGCCCGTTAACGATCAGCAACGGGTTTATCAAGCTGTTCAATGTCGGCATCAACGCGCCGGTGATCGGGGTGAGGATCAGCGATGTCGATGTTTCAAGCAGTCACGGGAGCGGGGCGGTGTTGGGAGACGACGCTCAGGTGACAGATAGCAACTTCGTCACCAATGGTACTGGCGGTTCAGGCGACGGCCTGGACGTGGGAAGCAACTCGCGCATTTCCCGCAGCGGCTTTTTTACGAACAATGGCAATGGGGTCCACGCCAACGGGGCCAGCGCGGTAATTACCTCAAGCAGGGCGGCCGGCAACACCGCCAACGGCTTCCTGACTAGTCATGGCGGTTCCGTGCTGAGGAACAACACCGCCAATGGCAACACCGTGACCGGATTCCTGGACGAACTTGGAGGGAGCGCGTTGGCGGAAGATACCGCCTCCTCCAATGGCAAAATCGGCATCGAGGCTTTCAGCTCGACGCTCATCGGGAGTACTGCTGCGGGAAACAAAGACTTCGGTTTCGCCGATGACGGCTCGAGCACGTACGACGGCGACGCCGCCTCCAACAATACCTTCGACGGCTTCGTCAGCACCTCCGGCAATCCAAGCACTTTCGTCAACAGCATCGCCAGTGGCAACGGCCGCGATGGCTTCAACGCACTCTGCCCGAACAATTTTATAAACATCACGGCGATCTTCAATAAAACCAAAAACCTCAGTCTCACTGGCAGCCCATGCAACCGGGTAAGCGTCCTGGCCCCGTGAATGAGAAGATTAAAGGAAGGAAGCCAGTTTTTATGCAGGGTGCTGAAATCGAACATCATAGCAACTGTCCGAAGCACTTTTTTCCGCACCCTGCAAAGGGCCTGAAATGAAAATATGTAAAATCCGACTCTTGTTTCTGATTGCGTTCGCAATTGCGGCGCTTGTACCTGATTCGGTGGCGGCTCAGCCCACGCCCATCACCGCCTGCGGCACGGTTATCAGCGCGGCGGGTTCCTACGTGGTGACGCAAAACCTCAAGTCGGCCAGCACTTCCGTGCCGTGCATCATGGTGAAGACGCCTTTTGCGGTCACCATCGATCTGGGCGGCTTCGCCCTGACCGGCATCGGTGGAAGCCGCGGCATTCTGGCCGCCACCGGCGCCGGACCACTGTACATCAGCAACGGCTTCATCAGCTCTTTCAGTTTTGGCATCAGCGCGGCGGGGTCCCAGGTCACCCTGCGCAATGTCACGTTGCTGAGCAACCAGGGCGGTGGCGCCATTTTGGGCCTGGCTGAGGTCGCCGACAGCGCGTTCCTCAACAACTCGGGTCCCGGTCTCAAGACCGGAAACTCCGCACTGGTTGTGCATTGCACCTTCGTCGGCAACAGCGGAAGCAGCTCCGTGCCGACCAGCGGGAGCGGATTATGGACTGGCGACAGCGCAGCAGTGACGGAAAACGTCGCTTCGAAAAACGGCAATACCACCGTGCTCACCGCCGGAATCCAAACCAGCGGCGATGCCACGGTGAGCGGCAACACTTCGACCGGGAATACCGCCTCCCCTGTTTTCCAGAGTGGCTTTTCCGACCCGGCAGGCTCAAGCACATTCGAGTTCAACACCGGATCGTCCAACCATGGTCAAGGATTTGAATTGGGCGACCAAAGCGTCAACTCGCATGTAATCCTCGGCGCCAACGTATTCATCGGCAATAGCGCGGTCGGCAACGCGTTGACCGGCTTCGTGGATTCGGGCGGCAGCACGTTTGCGGCCAACACTTCGGACAACAATCTGAGCGGCTTTGCCACCGATGCGGCGGGTTCGACCTTCGTCACCAACACGGCTGACGCCAATACCGAGGAGAGTTTCAGTACCGGCTTTGACGTCTTCTGTCCGGCAAACCTGGTGGGGAACACCTCTGAGGACAACAGTAATGCGTTCACGAGCGCCGGCGGCAGCGGCTGCAACGTGCAAATCAACCTCGGTTTCTGAAATGTGCGAGGGAGCGAAAGGCCCACGATGAACCCAGGCAAAGTTTGGCACTCGGTTCCGGTGTGCGTATCAACCCTGGCGCTCTTCACCAGCGTTGCCGCGGCCCAACCCAAACCGATTACCGCCTGCGGCACGACTGTCAGCGTGCCCGGTTCTTACTTGGTGACGCAGAACCTCACTTCGGCCAGCACTTCGGTGCCTTGCATCAAAGTGACGGCCTCGGGAGTCACCATTGATTTGGGCGGCTTCGTACTAACCGGAATTGGCGGGAGCAGCCCAGGGATCGCGGCCGGCCTTGGTCCACTCAGCATAAGCAACGGATTCATCAGATCCTTCTTCGGTGGGATAAGCGCGCCGGTGCCCGGGGTCAGGGTGCGCAATGTTACGGTGATAGGCCCCAAAGGCGACGGTGCGTTGGTGGGAGACAATGCTGAAGTCACCGACAGCGAGTTCCAGTCGTTTAGCGACGGCGACGGCTTGAATGTTGGCAAGAACGTGCTGGTCACCGGCTGCACCATGGTCGGCAGCTTCGCCGGCTTGTTCGCTCGTGGGACCGGCACAGTGGTGATGGAAAACGTGGCTTCGAACAACGGCAGCAACTTCGGGGGGGCGACAGCGGGCATTTTTACCAGCGGCAATGCGACCATCACGGGCAACGCCGCCGGCAGCAACATCTTCGCGGGCTTTCTGGACGAATTGGGGGAGGACACCTTCGAGGGCGACACGGCGACGGGAACGACTGGATCTGCGAGCGCGGAGGCGTTCGACACCGGAGAGCAATCCAGGTCGGGTCAAATCCTGGGCAACAACACGTTCATTGGCAACAGCGCGGTGGGCAACAAATTCGAAGGCTTCCTCGACGCCGGGGGCAGCACATTTGTGACCGACACCGCGGTTGGCGACGGCGGCGTAGGCTTCTTCAGCCCGCTGGGGGAGGCTGGGACGTACGTCGACAACACCGCCGATAGCAACAACTTCGGTTTCAACCTGCTCTGCCCGAGCAATCTCGTTGGGAACACCGCGGAGAACAACACCACCACGCAGTTTGCTCCCACAAACGGCAGTACCGGCTGCAATGTGCAAATCAACCTAGGTTTCTGAAGTATTCGAAGGCGAAGCGCCCACGATGAACCCAGACAAACTCGGCGCGCGGTCCCGGCGACCTCCCTTCGGTCTCCGGAGTGTGCGAACACCAATGATGCTTTCTAAGCCGGCTTGATGGCGCGGGCTTCGGCGATAATTCGGCGCGAGGCCTCGACCGCCAGTCTCGCCCGTTCCAGCGGGCCCACGCCCTTGTCCTTCAGCGACCTTAGCGGAACCTCGACGCCGATCGGGACGTCGGGCGGCAGGGCGCGCACGAAGTCGTGCAGGGGAAATTCGCCCTCGCCGGGGATCTTGCGCTCGCTCATTGCTTCAAAGAGCTGCTGCTCGGACGCCATCGTCAGCGGACCGTCGGAGAACTGCGCACCCCCAATGATGCGCGGGTCGGCTGCGGCAAGTTCGGCAACGGTGCTGCCCGAACGGATCAGATGCAGGGTGTCGACCATGATACCCGCGTTGGGACGATTGGCGCGGGTCACCAGGCGCACGGCGTCGCGCAGCGAGGGCAGTTGCGTGATCGCCACGAATTCAACGTTGACACCGAGGCCAAACTCGGCCGCCCGGTCGCATAGTGCGCAAAAGAGCGCGAGCCGCCGTTCCTCGTCCGGATCACTGACCAACACGCTCATCCGCCTGGCGCCCAATTCCGCCGCGCATTCAAAGGCGGGGCGATAAGTATCGACGTGCGCGCGTGCCGAGAGCGGAAAGAACTCCACTGTATAGGGCGTCACCCCGTTGCCGGCCATCCGTTGCGCGAGTTCCTTTCTGAACGACGCATCGGTGACCAGCGGATACCATTGCGGAGGCCGCTCCGGCGTGCGCAGGAACAGGCTGACATGCTGGCAGCCGAGCGCGCCCGCGATCGAAACCAGTTCCAGAGGGCCGGCTTCTTCGACGGTTAATTGTTCAAGCGATATAGGATTCATCATAAGGCATCCGATTGCCGGGTTTCAGCCGCGAAGAACTCGTCCCGGCGCGGCCTCAATGCTAACATCGCAAGCCCATCTTTGACCACACGTAGAGGTGCGCGATGCTGAAAGTCAAAGGCATAAGCCACATCCAGATCAACGTCAGCGATATGGAACGCTCGCTGCGCTTTTACCGCGACACCCTGGGACTGGTTGAACGGACACGCACCGGCCCGTTCGTTCTGCTCAGTTCGCCCCAAAGCGGTGATTTCGTTTCATTGAGCCAGTCGGCGCCGGTGGGCGCGCCCGGGCTGGGCCATTTTGGATTGCATCTGGAAGCGGACGATATCCAGACGGCGATCCGGGCGCTCGAGGCTGCTGGCGGCAAGCTGATTTCAGGCGACCAGTATCCGAACTTCCCCAGCGCGCGCGTCGCCGATCCGGACGGCTATGTAATCGAGATCCATTTGCGCCCGATTTTTGACGGCGGCCGAGGGTGAAACTGTGAAACCGGGGATTAAACAATCCTCCGCGCCTTATTGTTCACCGCTTATTTTGCCCGGTTAAATTGGTTCAGCATCAGGACACTCATGAATGGCAGTTCGGTGGTGTGATCGACCTCGCCTGTCGTGCCCGTATCGGAGCTGAACGCTTGGAAATCACTGTTATCGACCAAATCCTCCTGGTACGGGCCCGCGGGGTTGTTATGGGTAAAGTAGGTGAAGGCGACATCCGAGTTCTTGCGGGTCACGATCGAATCCTGCATTAGCGAGGTGATCGTGACCGGAAAGTTGGGAACGAACAGATAGGTGTTGGCGCTGTTCGCTTGCTGGTAGAGCGGATTGCCGGGGTCCGGTTCCATCAGGGCGTTGGCGTAAGTTTCCGTCAACAGGGGCGTGATAGCGTTGCTGGTTGCACCCCACCCAGTCATTAGCGCCTGGGTCAGGGCCGTAAAAAGCACCGTCCCGTCGGAATTCGTGGCGTAGTAAAGACCGTCGAGATTGCCCGCGCTGCCGCAAGCAGACGCCGAACAGTTGTAGAGCGCGTCTGATAGAATCGCGATGGGTGCGATGCCGGAATAAGAGGCGAAACCCAGCACAATGTCGGCCGTGAGATATGGCTTGCTGGCCGCCGAATCCACGGGAGTCAGCGAGAAATATGGGGGGGTGTTGGCCGTTGAGATATTGTAGAACAGATACGGCAGCATCGTGCCGGTCAGGTCGAAAGCGCCCGACAGCGGCACCGCGTCGGCGAGTCCCACGTCCAGGATCGCAGCGTAGCCGGGATTGTTCTGCATCAGGTGGGCCGCTTCAAGCGAGTAAGGTCCCCCTTCCGAGTATCCCGTCACATGCAGCGGCAGCGTTCCTGTTATCCCATAGGCTTTGGTAAGGTATGAGCGCGCTGCCTTGACCATCGCCAGACCGCTCTGCGCATTCTGCTGGGGATACAGCACGTACGGATGGGGATGCGAGGTGTCGTCGCCCAACCCGATATAGTCGGGCATCACGACAACGTATCCTTGCGACGCCCAGACCGCCGCCAGCAGGGTACCGTCGGTGTCGGCGGTAGCCGCATTGCTGGCGGTCAGGAAGTTGGAGGGCACATTGGTCCGCAAAACCGTGGTCTCATGAAAGTATAGGACCAGCCCCTTGAGAGAAGCCGGCGCCAGCTTCGGAATCACGATGCCGCCGGATAGCTTCAGGGTCAATCCGTTTATATTGATCGCCGTGTAATCGATTTTTACCGCGTCCACCGATTCTATCCCAAGGGGATTTTTCCCGATCGGGTCGGCATCGACGTCGAAGTTGCCGAACTGGGTTGTATTCAGGCCGCTTTTGTTGGCTGTGCAGTCCGCCGTGGTGAGGTTGTCGCAGATAGCCCCAACATAGAAGGTATTCAATGCCAGCGCGGGCGCGCTCGCGGCCGGCGGGTAGGTCACTACCAGCTCGCTGCCGATTAGCTCGCCCTCGCCCTTGGCGAAAGGCGGAGGCAAAGTCGGTGTTGCTGTTGGACTTGACGGTGGAGTTGGCGTCGGGCTTGCGGTTGGACTGGGAGTCGGCGTCGCCGAAGGGACAATAATAAGGGCATTGTTGCTGCTGCCGCCGCAGCCCACCACATAGAAAAGGAGCAGTGCGTACGCAACAAATAGAAACCTGGAGACTAAACCGCTTTTCGTGTTGGACTTCACCGCGTTTCTTTTCTGGCGCGACATGGGCTCAGGAACGCAGAATGATGGTGCGGTTTATCTACGGTGTCAAGCTGATGTCATTCGAGCTACGAACTACGATTCTCCCAGAATTTTGAGAAGCGCGGTCGGGAACGGTGCGGTCGCGCTGGACTTTATCCGCTAAACTCAAACGCGATATCCGTACACACGTGCGACGTTCTCCCCCAGCAGTTTGTTGCGCGACGATTCGGGAAGTTTTTCGGCCACCTCTTCCAACTCCTCGAGGTAATTCCCGGGATGGTCCAGGTGCGGGAAATCGGAGGCCCAGAAGAACTTGTCGGCGCCGCACAGTTCCAGCATCGCAGGCAGCGAGTGCTCGTCGGGATCGGTGGAGATCCAGCAGTTGCGTTGGAAGTAAAAGCTGGGCCGTTGCTTGAGCGCAAGACCGCGGCCGATCACGCTTTCGTACACCGCGTCCATCCGGTCCAGCCAGTAGCGAATCCATCCCGCGCCCGCTTCCAGCACAATCAGTTTGAGATTGGGAAACTTGTCGAAGATGGCGTACTGGAACAGGCTGGTAAAGGCATGGCGGATGCCATCGGGCGCGGTGACGTTCAGGTAAAAGTAGTCGTTGCGCACGTAGCGGCGATCGAAGCGCCCGGGCAGCGCCCACGGAGGTTCGAAAGTGGGATGGATTCCCAGCGGCACCCCGAGTTCCTGGGCTTTGGCGAACAGCACGTCGTGATCGGGATGTGCGGTCGGTTTGCGCGTGATCGCGAACTGGGAGACGAATCCGCCCCGGCATCCGTCCTTGACCGCGCGCTCTAACTCGAGCGCGGCGGCTGGCGGGTCGGCCAGTGAGAGATGGGCGATCGGAACCAGGCGCTCGCCGCTATCGGAGCAGAAATCGACAATCCAGCGGTTGTATGCGCGGGTATAGGCCTGGGCCAGGTCCGCGTCGTCACATTCGGTTTCGTAAAGCAGACCCAGAGTAGGGTAGAGGAAGGCCGCGGCCAGGCCTTCGGCGTCAAGGCGCGCGACGCGCTCCTTCGGATCCATCGCGCCCGACGGCGCCTGCGAGGCGTACTTGATGTTGGGTGGGGGCGGATTATGGCGCGTGGCGTCCATCACGCCGATAGTGCTGAGCAGGCGGCCGCGCAGAAACCGCGACGGCTTGCCGCCGATTTCCATATATTCCTTGCCCTCCGCGTCCTCTCCGATACGGATTGCCCGCGGCTTGTATTTTTCCTCCAGGTAGCGTTCCCAGACGTCGCGCGGTTCGAGCACATGACCGTCGGCGTCGATCGCCCCGGGGAATTTGAGCCGGTGAATCTGCTTTGATGCCTGCGCCACTTGGAATCTCCGCGTGCCCCGGCAAATGACCCCGGGATACTTATTATCCCAGTGACAAATATCTAACGCTGAGTCAACCGCCGCTCGAGTAAGTCCGCGCTGAAGAAGCAGCGGCTAAAGTATGCCATCAATCAGGGACCGGAGCGTATTACTGCTTGGATCAAAACAGAACTGCAAAGCATGATCGAGGAATCCACAAAATTCCGAAAGGTGGGACACGACAAACTGTAATGCGGGGTTCATTCTGAACCAACAATCCTTCTTTACGTTTCCGCCATCTGAATTTTTGGAGGAATTCCTGATGGCCGTCAAAATTTCAAAAGTCAAGGTGGTTTTTGGCGCTTTTGCGCGACACCTTACTTTGGCGACCGCCCTGGTGGCCGGTTTCGCAGCGTACGCCCAGGGCGGGAGCGCCTATTTTTACCCCGGCAACCTGGTGGTCAGCCGCAGCGTGTACGACAATAATCCCGGCAACGTCCAGGTTAACGAGATGCTGCCGCCCCGCTGCGACACAACTATGGCGGCTGCGGGCAGCTGTGTTTCCGCAACCAATAACGGCAGCTATCCATTCGTCTGGAACAACGCTCTTAGCGACGCCAGTTTCGGTATCACCTCGAAGATATTTTTAGATCAGGTAACTCCATCGGGCTCGCTTGTCACTTCTCTGGAAGTGCCAAACAGCTCGCAGAATGGGGCTCCGCCGGCCAAGAACCAATTGGTTACCAGCTTTAGTTCCAAGTCGGAACTGGCCCTGAACCTCTCCACCGACCATAATTACCTGACCTTTATGGGTTACGTTGCGCCGATTGACGCGGTGGACGTGTCCAATTCCAACACTCCCGGGGAAGTCGATCCGACAAATCCGGTTAGAGAGAATGTTTTCCGCGCCGTGGCACAAGTCGATGTGAAGGGAAAATTCAGGTTCACCGAGACCAACGCCTATAGCGGCAACAATGGCCGCGCAGCGATCCTGAATAACACGGCTGGCGCGAATTTCTTCTATACAGCCGGCAACGCCGGTAATGGGGGCAATCCTCAGCCCAACGGGATCATTCTAGGAGCGGGCGAGCAAATTATAAGTCCCGAGGTAAAAGCGGAAGTCGCGCAGAATCCTGGTATTCCTACGCCCGTGGGTAGCTTCAACATTACGCAACTATGCGACTCCGCGGATAAGATTGGAAAGGACACCAACTTCCGGGGCCTTACGATTTTTAATAACGTCGTGTACACGACCAAGGGCAGCGGCGGCAACGGTATCAATACCGTCTACTTCATCGATACCACCGGCCTGGCTTGCCCCGTGACACCTCCTCCTCCCGCGACTTGCGCGAGCGGCGGTGTCGGCCTTCCTGAAGCATCGGCAACTCTGCCGATAGCGGGGATTCCTTATGACCCATCGCTGCTGCAGTCCGAGGGCGTGGTTCCCTACAACATGTGCGTGCTGAGTGGTTTCCCGACCGCGCTCAAATCCAAGACCTCTTTTCCATTCGGCATCTGGTTTGCCAACGCCAATACTTTGTATGTTGCCGACGAAGGCGATGGTGACAATACCTATTCCACCAGCAAGATGATTTACACCAAGGCTGCTGTCCAGAGGACGGCGGGGCTGCAAAAGTGGATATTCGATTCCACCCAGCAACAGTGGATTCTCGCCTACACTTTGCAAAACGGGCTGGCCCTCGGCACACCGTACACCATCGCCGACTATCCGACAGGAAACAATGTCGCCACCGGGCTTCCCTGGGCTCCGGCAACGGACGGGCTTCGCAATGTCACAGGTGTCGTGAACGGGGATAGCGTGACCATCTATGCGATCACTTCCACGGTGAGCGGAAATGGCGACCAGGGCGCCGATCCGAATAAGCTCGTAACCATAACAGACAGTTTGAGTGCCACCAGTCTGCCTACGGGCGAAATCTTCACCACGGTGCGCGCTGCCGGCAATCTGGAAGTGCTGCGCGGCGTCTCCTTCACCCCGGGGACGTGACCGCGACGAAGTTGTAACGCAAACTACCGGCATCGAACCGCAACCGCACCTCGCACCGAAATGCGCGAGGTGCGGTTCGCCGGAAACCCGCCGGATCATCCCGAAGCCGCCCCCATGTGGACCCGCTCGGGTCAGCACGCTTTGGCAACCGGTCTCAGTCTCCAGGGATACCAAAGGTTGCGAGGCCGCCGCATGGCAAGCGCTCTCTGCCTCCGCAGATAGGCGCTCTGCTTTTATTCTCTTTGCGAGATGCTCGCAGTTAGACGGCAGGTATATCGTACGATATATTTACAGGAGTTTCGCACAAACATGAGGACTTCGATATGATGTGTGGTCACATGCGATTTCGCGGCTATCCTAATTGGGAAGGAATGGGGTCGGGGCCCGGGCGCTTCTTTGGTCCCGGCGAGGTGCGCCTGGCGTTGCTGTCGCTGGTTGCCGAAGCTCCCAGCCACGGTTACGAACTGATGAAGAAGCTCGAGGAGCGTTCCGCGGGTGTGTATCGAGCGAGTGCCGGCACGGTCTATCCGACCCTTCAGCAGCTCGAAGACGAGGGTTTGATTGGCTCAGATATGCAGGAGGGCAGGCGTATCTATCGCATCACCCCGGCCGGCCAAAGGGAGTTGGAGCTTCGCGACGACGCCGTACGGCATATCTGGCGGCGTGCGCGGCGATGGGGCGACTGGCGCAGCGCTTTTGATCCCGAGGCGGCGGAGATCAGAGGTCCGGCCGAGCGCCTGATCAAGGCGGCGTTCAAAGCGGTCGCCGGCGAGTTCAGCGAGGAGCGTATCGGCCGCGTCCGTTCGATTCTGGAGCGCGCATTGCGCGAGCTGCAGGACGAGTTTGGGCGCAAGGAGTAGGTGGCCTCCCAGCGCCCAGGCGCCCTACCAAGAAAAACGCTGAAAGAACCTCTTAACGTAGGGCGAGCCGGATCGGAGTTTGGTTATGATCTTCGATGAGCTTGGCAGATTTCACAGGTGCAGGAGGCGGTGGTGAAGTGGCGCACGCCGACCACCGTATTTCCGATTCGATCGGCACGTATGAACAGAGGATTGAAGAGGTTGGTTTCGCCGTTTTCGATATAACGGCGAAGAGCATAGCTGCAGAGGTCCGCGATCTGCACCATGCTGGTAAGGGCGCTGTCGACGAATAGAGGGGTTTCGATGAATCGCTCGATGCTAGTCCACAGAGTTCCTTGTGCGTGGAAATGACGCATTAGCTCTGTGTGTTTGTGAGCAACGGTCGGGTTATTGTCGTGTACGAGCAGTCCGAAATTTCTCTGCCCGAGATCCAGATCGCTGCGCTTGAGATACTGTTCGAAGCGGGAAACGATTTGCTCCAAGGCCTGCTCGCCGACGGTACGGCCAGTCTTGGATGAGTCAAAGTGCAACTTATCAATGCACTCAGCGAAGAGCCTGGCAAAACCCCACCCGGAAACACATTCGGCTACATCGCGCAGGAGAGTTTTTCTCTCTGTCATGGTCAAATGAGTGTAGTCGGCTGTGTGATGATAGTTCTTTTTCGCCTGCTTGTAGGTCTTGTTTTGGTGAGCTTTCTGAAGAGAGAGAAGATATGCGTTGCGTTCCCGTTCGACAGCGGTGCGTCGAGCGGCCCAACCTAGCTTTTCGAATTCGGCAATCCGGAACTGTTCGAGATATGGCCGTAGGAGCCACGCTGTATGAATCTCTTTGCCGCCGAGTCCATACCGCGTGAGGATCGAGTTGATCTGTCGATCCGCATTGCGCCACTGCCAGATGGGAACAGAAAGACCAGCCAGCACAAAATGCGAACTATTGTCCGGTATGTCTACTGTGCTGGATTCATCGACGTAGCAAAGGATCACCCGTCGGTCGTCCCCCCAAAAAAGAAGAAGCGACTGGGTTCTTGGGGCCGTGGGCCCAAGACGAGACGCTTAGCGACTCATCCCAGACGCTCTACAGAAACATTAACAGGAAGAATCCAAGGTAGCAAGCCGAACCGGACGGCGCCCGGCAGGCCCATCTTTCCAAGAATTTCTGCCCGGCCGCTATTGGGGCCCGGCAGCGCTACGGGGTTGGCGTCAGGACGCGTCCTTCTTGTTTTCCTTCTTCGGTGGGGCCATGCCCATCTGTCGCAGAATCAGCGGCGAGATGTTCTCGGTGCCCTTCTCCTGGATGTGCTGCACGATGGCGGCGCCCACGGCAGCCATCGACTGCGCCGAGAAGTTGTCGCGATTCTCCCGCGCCCACTTAATCGATGCGTCGCGGTTGAGGTTGAGATCCTGGTAACGCGGCATCACATAACGCGCTACCAGTTCGTAGGAGTGTTTAGTCGCCTCCCACGGAGCCCAATTGTGGGCGAGCGACAGGAAGCATCCGAAGCCGCCCGACTGCTTGTGCAGACGGTCGATTTGCGCGATGCAATCATCCGGCGTGCCGATCACCGCCAGGCCCGACTTGACCATTGCGTCGATCGGATCGCTGCCGTCAGCCGCAAGCGGTAGATTGGCGATTTCGCGGAAATAGTACATCCACTTCTCCAACCCGAAGCGGACGTCGGCGCGGGCCTGCTCGCGCGTCTCCGCGATGTGGATCGGACCAACCAGGCGCCATCCCTCGCGGTCCACGGTCTTGCCAAACTCGCGCGCCCGCTCTTCGCAGACTGCCCAGGTCGAACCCAGCGCGCTGAAGCCGCCCGACGTGGTGGCGCCCAGCGACAGCAGGCTGACGCCGTGCTTGCCCGCCGCGCGCGCACCGGAGGGCGAAATCTGGTTGGCCACCGCGATCTCCACCGACGGCCGCGTATAGGGCGTCAGATGGAGCCGGGCGTCGTTGAGGGTGAACCAGTCGGTTTTGGCGGTGACGATCTCGCCGCGCAGCAACGGCACCAGCACACCGAGCGACTCGTCCATCATCTCGCGCTGCCGGGCCGGCGTGATCCCCATCATCATCGCGTCGGTCACCAGCGCGCCCGGCCCCACGCCAAACATCACCCGGCCGCGTGTGATGTGGTCGAGCTGATTGATGCGCTCGGCCAGCATCAGCGGCTGATGGTAGGGCAGTGATGAAACCCCGGTGCCCAGTTTGATGTGGCGGGTGCGCTCGGCCGCGGTGGCGATCATGAGTTCCGGGCTGGAAATGATTTCGTAGCCCGCCGAATGGTGTTCGCCAAACCAGGCCTCGTCATAGCTTAGAGTGTCCATCCATCGGACCAGCTCAAGGTCGCGCTCCAGGGCGAGCGTGGGGTTTTCGTCTATGGGATGGAAGGGAGCAATAAAGGCGCCGAAGCGCAATTTAGGGCCGGCCAATTTCGTCTCCTCCTCGATGGTCCGCGTCGTCGTGATTGTAAGCCCATTAAGGGTGCCTGGACAAATCGACAACACGTTCCGCCACGGCCTTGTCGCTGAGATACCTTCTGGATGACCAGCAGGTGGTAGTAGGACGATCAAGAGGTACGGCACGTGGGCCAGCGGTTTCTGTGCCAAGGCGGGTCAGAACTGGTCAAAGGTCGCCACAAAACAGGCCTCTGTAGTGAAAAGCGGCCCTGAAACTCACATTTGCAAAGGAGTTGGCGCCTATGCAAGCTTAGACGATGCCAAAATGGAAATGGTCGCCTAAATTCGCGCTTTCGAAATGGAAATCACGGATGTCACCATTGCGGACGCGTCGCCGGTGGCAGTTATTATCATTTGGCAAGTTTTTCACAGCTATGGCAGCGTTGGCATGTCTGGGCTCACTCTGCGTCGTGCTTGCTTTCCCCGCTCCGCCGTCGCAGGACACGGTTTCGCCGAACTTCATTTCTGTCCTCCCCAGATTTTGGACACCGCAGGGCCCCGGTCCGATTGAAGACGGTCCAGCCGTTGCATCGCCCAACAACCAGTGTGCCGGCGCGATCCAAGCCGTCGCCCCGCATCCTACCAACGCCGATGTGATCTATGTCGGTGCGGTCAACGGCGGTATCTGGAAGACTACCAACGGCACCTCAGCCAGCCCCAAATGGACAGCGCTGACAGACGATCAAAAGTCGCTGTCGATAGGTGCCCTGAAGCTCGACCCGACCGATCCGACCCACAACACGCTGATCGCCGGCATCGGACGATTCAGCGCCTTTCGCAGAGCGGGTGGTCCCAGGACGGGTCTTCTGCTCAGCACCAACGGAGGAACTACCTGGAGGGCGATCGACGGAGGCGGCACGCTGAAGGGCAGCAATATTTCGGATGTCGCCGTGCGGGGCTCCACAATCCTCGCAACAGCGGACACTGCGGATAGTGGTCAATGCCCCAACATCGGGGTCTTCCGAAGCACCGATGGTGGAGAGACCTTCAGCCTGATTTCGGGGACGGCAGGCACCGGCCTTCCCGGCGGGAGGGTCTTCGACCTCGCCGAAGACCCTGACAACACCGCGGTGCTCTACGCGGCGGTATTGGATGGTGGCCCTTGCACCTCCGGCGGAGCGAGTGGCGTCTACAAGTCAACCGACACCGGGGCGACCTGGAGCCTGGTCAGTGACATCGACATGAACACCCTGTTCACCAACACAACGCAAGTTTCCAAGATCGCGGTCGGAGCCAACAATAATGTCTATGTCGGCATCGTAAACAGCATCGCGAGCGGCATAAGGTTGGCGGGGCTATTCCACTCCAAGGACGGGGGAAAAACCTGGGCCATGCTGGACAGGCCGCTGGTCAACCGGTTCAGTTCTATCCACTTCTCGATTGGGACCGACGCGAGAAACCCAGTTGTGGTATATGTTGGCGGCCAGCAACAACCCTCGGGCGCCGTTGTATTTCGCGTCGACTCAACCAAGGCGTCGGGGAGCCAGGTCGAAACGATTACCAATGCTGGTACAGCCGGGAACACTTGGCCTCACCCTGATTCGCGCGGTATGGCGTTTGACGCCAACGGCAACTTGCTCGAAGTGGACGACGGCGGAATCTATCGGCGCACCAGTCCGGAGAACAACACCGGCGACTGGTACTCGATCGTCGGCAACCTCCAGATCACCGAGCTGCTTGACCTGGCCTACGACCGTAATTCGGGAATCATCTTCGGTGGCGCGCAGGATAACGGGGCGTTGATTCAGTCCAGTACTGGAAGCGCGAGTTGGATCGACCGTATACTGGGCGATAGCGGCGACGTCGACGTTGACATTACCAGTCGCGCGCCAAACTCGGTTCGCTACGTGAGTATACAGTCGCTCGAGGGTTTCCTACGCCTCTACTACAGTCCCAAGAACGTTGCGCAGGGCGATGACTTTCCAACACTGACGGTCGTTGGCGGAGGCGCCCGGTTGATACCGCAGCCCTTAACGCCGGTCAAGGTCAATCAGATCAATTCCCGGCGAATTGTGATCGGAAAGGCCAGAACGCAGTTTACGAATCTGCCGATCAGGGCGACACGATTACCCAGCTCAGCCCCCCGATTAAGGCCAACAGCCCCGGCACCGTCGTTTACGGAGGGTGAGGAGGAGCACGAGTCAATTTTATGCCCAACGCCGACGTTCTATACGTGGGCTCGGCTAGCGCGCTCTATAAGCGAATTGCACCCCCTCCGGCAGAGTTGATTCAACTTACGGCCTACCCGGGCACAGCGACAATCACTGGTCTCACAGAAAATCCGCGTGATTACGACGAAGTGTGGGTAACGGACGCCAGCAACGTGTATCGCACTATTGACGGCGGGGATTCCTGGACCAACGTCACCCGTGACCTCGCAACGTTTGGCGTCGGCACGATTCAGTCGGTCGAATGGTTCGGCGGCGAGGCCGTCGCGGGCACCAACGCAGGTGTTTTCGGAGCGTTCCCCGGCCAATTCGATCCGCTTCACTTCTATTGGTATCGATTCGGAAGCGACCTGCCTAATGCCCCGGTTTACGCTCTGTACAGTAGTCGGGCAACAAGTGATTTCCTGGTCGCCGCATTGCTCGGCCGTGGAGCCTGGAGGATGGAGTTTCACCTGCCTACGCCTACGGCAACTCCAAGCGCCACGCCGACCGCAGAACCCACCCAGATCGCCACGCACACCCCGAAGCCAACCGCAGAGCCCACTCCACCGCCAACCCCAAAGCCGACCCCAAAACCCACCCCACCGCCGACCCCAAAGCCCACCCCGGCGCGGACGCCAGCACCCACGCCGAAGGCGACGCCAACGGCCACCCGCAAGCCCACCGGTCCTACACCGACACCTAAACCCGCCGCCATCGTGAGCAGCACGTCGGTGAACGATGTGGGAGCGCCCGGTAGCACAGTTGCCGCCGGCACATTCACCATCACCAACGAGCTCGCGGTCACGGAAACCGTCGCGTCGCTCACGGTCAGCGTAACCCGCCCCGGCCTGTTCAGCTCGATGATTCTGAGGGGCGCCGGACAATCCGTGACGGTCACGCCGCCCACAGCGAATACGACCTTCACCTTCACGACACCTGTTATGATTCCGGCAGGCGGCTCGGTCCGTTTTTCACTAAGCGCAGTGATTGCGACTAACCCGGTAATGCTTGGCAAGGAGATCAAGTTTGCCGGCTTGACGGTAACTGCCACAGTGCCAGGCAGCGCCAGCACATGGCCATTGAGCGGTGCTTTATTGATGCTCGGAATTACGCTGCTTGGCCTTCCTGACAGGACGCGGCGTCGCGCATTAATCCTGGTGGTGCTGGCACTCGGGTTAGCGGCAGCCTCCACCGGCTGCGGCGGCAGCAATAATGGCCCGCGCTTCGAAACCTCGGCTCAGGAGGTTACAGCCGTAAATGTCACGGCAGGCGGGGTGCCGGAAGCCGTCGAGGGCGTACCCGCATCGCTGGGTACGGTCTCGGACTGAGGCCCCGGGCCAGGGGCGAGACGGTAACCGGCTGCGTGTAGCAGCAGAGGCAGGCAGGGACAGCCTCGGCACCCGCTGAACACGATGTGGCGTTCATGGTAAGGAGACCGTATGAAATTTTTGATCGGGCCGCTGCTTCCCGCCCTTCCGGCGACGCTTGAAGAGCGCGAAGACGAGCGTCCCATTGCCCATCGAACCGAGCGCTGGCAGCGGATGTTCAAGGAGATCGTGGAGGTGGCGCGCATCGCCGACGACCTCGGCTTCGAGGCAATCACGGTTGCGGAGCATCATCTGGCCACCGAGGGGTTGGAAGTGGGCAGCGTCCCCTCGCTGTTTTTGTACATCGCGATGCAGACCAAAAACATCAAGGTGGGACCGGTCGGGTACGTGCTGCCCGGATGGAACCCGCTGCGGCTGGCAGTGGAGACTGCCTGGCTCGATCAGCTCACGCAGGGGCGGACGATCGTGGGCATGGCGCGCGGCTATCAGGCGCGATGGCTCAACTCGATGGCGCAGAAGCTGCACATCCAGAGCACGGCCAGCGATCAGGGTGAAATTGACAAGGCCAATCGACGCGCCTTCGAGGAACACTTCCGCATCCTGAAGCTGGCCTGGGGCGAGGAGGGGTTCTCATTCAAGGGCGATTTCTGGGAATACCCCTATCCCTACGAAGAGGGGACGCCATGGCCGGCGGCGCCATGGACGGAGAAGTACGGGATGCCCGGAGAAGTTGTGAACGGGCGCGTGCGTAAGATTTCGGTGGTGCCCAGGCCCTATCAGAAGCCGCATCCTCCACTGTTCCAGGCGTTTTCGGCCAGTGACTCGACTATCGTATGGTGCGCCCGCGAAGGGGTGGTGCCCGTGATAGTGATCCCGGGCATCAAGGATGTGCGGCGTCTGGCGGAGCTTTATCAGAAAGAGGCGGCGTCGGCCGGCCGCAATCTGAAGCTGGGGCAGGGCATCGCGCCGGCTAAGTCGATTTATATCGCATCCGATACGAATCAAGCATTGAAGATTGCCGAGACCGGTTCGGCCGGGGTTTGGTATCACGACTTCGGCGGCTACTTCGGCTTCTGGGAAGCTTTCCGCCTGCCCGGAGACGAGGCCAGGTGGCCCGCGGGCAAGGTGAAATTGCCGCGCAGCGAATGGACTATCGAGCGCCTGCACAAGGCCGACGGTATCGTTGCCGGGACCGTATCCGATGTCAGGCGCAAGATGGACGAAATGGTCGAGCGCGTTAATCCAGAATATTTCAACTACAACGACGGCGGCGATTTGGGGCTGATGCCGATCGAGACCTTAAAGCAGCAGGTGCGCTTGTTCGGCGAGCAGATCCTGCCCCATTACCGCTGAGCGCGGGCGCAGTTCGCGCAGCCGGCGAAAATACGCGGGCAGGGAGGCTGGCGCTACGGGGATGCGATCGCCAAGCTCATCAGCAGGCACAGCAGCATCGCTGCCGCGATCGCTTGCGTAGGTCCTTTTAAAAAAACTTCCGAGTGCGCGGCTCGGCGGCGGGCTATAATTTGATCCATTCGGAATCGCTTGAGTGGCTAAGCAACAGCGGCCGCGCATTACAGGTAAGGTGAATGGATCGAAACACGCGAAAAGTGTTGCTATTGTTCGGCCTGGGTACGACGGGGGTGCTGGTGACGCGCGCCCTTCTGCCTTCGCTATTAACGAAATTGCTCAATACTATCCTGGCCCGGATACCGGGCTACAAAGGCCATGTCGACGCGGTCGAGTTGAACCTGACTAGGGGTCGCTTCGGCGTGCGCGGGATATCGCTGCGCCAGGATTCCCCTCTTGATCATCAACAATCGCTGGATACGGAGCTGGTCGTGCTTCAACTCGATTGGAAGAGCGCGCTCAGCGGCAGGCTGGTCGGGGAAATCGAGATCGACAATCCGCGGCTGTTTCTAAGCCTTAATGGCATCAATCATAACGGCGGGCATAACGGCGCGAAGAAGCCGGAAATTCAAACCCACGGCGAGGTTCTGACCCAACCGTCCTGGCAGGAGAAAGTTGCAAACCTCTATCCGTTCAAGCTTACCGAAATTCGTTTGCTGCACGGAGAAGTCAATATCAATGATATTGCCGGTGAGCACGATTCGCACCTGCGCCTGGAGCGTCTCAACCTGCTGGGCGAGAACATAACCAACAACCTGGATCTCTCACCCAGCCTGATGTCGAAGATATCCTGCCGGGGCCGGGTAATGTCGCAAGGCACCCTGGCGTTAAATGGCGAAGGGCACCTTTTAGCGCAATCTCCTACATTCAATGTCGATTTCAAAACCGAGAACATCGACCTGAGGGAGCTGCGCAGCGTAATCAACCATTTTCTGGAGCTGCAAGTAAGAACCGGCCTGATGGATCTGTACGTCGAGGCGGCGGCGAAGCAGGGCCAGATTCACGGCTATGCCAAACCGGTCTTCGATCACCTGGAAATCGAACCGCCCGCTCACAGCAGTTTCGGCGCGCGGATCAAGGCATGGCTGGCCGAGCTCATCGCCAAATTGGGCAAGAACAAAAAGGTGGACAGAATCGCGACGCGAATGTCGTTTGACGGCCCGTTCAAAGATCCCCATCTCGACATCATGGGTGCGGCTACGCAATTCCTGCGCAACGCATTCTCGACCGCGCTAAGCGCGTCATTGGAGCATCGGGTACGATTCACCGGCGCAAAGCGAACCGAAGCTGAGGTGGAAATAGTTTACCGGAAGCCGCACGAGGCCAAGCCCGGGCGGATGGGGCGGATTTTTGGGTTGGCGAAAGAAACGGTTTCACTATGGATTGGCGACTCGGCGCCCCGCATGGCGGCGTCACTTTCCTACTACACGATATTTTCTCTGGCGCCGCTGCTGATCCTGATCATTGCCGCGGGCGGCCTGTTGCTCGGCCGGCAAGCGGCGCAGGGGGCAATCATGCACCAGCTGGAAGGGCTGCTGGGACGTGCGGGCGCGGCCGCGGTTCAGAGCATGATCGAAGCTGCGAGCAAGCCCACGAAAGGGGTGATAGCGGCAATTATTGGTACTGTCACCCTGCTGTTCGGAGCTACCGGGGTGCTGGCCGAACTGAAAGCGGGGCTGAACACAATCTGGAGGACGCAGGAAACGGGCGGCATAACTGAAGTCGTCAAACGCAACGTCGTGTTCCTGGGCATGATCCTGGGAATTGCGTTTTTGCTCATCGTGTCGCTGGCGATCAACGCGGCGCTGGCGATGGCGGGCAAATTTATGGGCGGGATGCTTCCCGTGCCCGAGGTGCTGCTGCAGGCGATCAACTTCGTGGTTGCTTTCGGGGTGATCACGGTGTTGTTCGCGGCCATCTATAAAATTTTGCCCAATACCAAAATTGACTGGCATGACGTCTGGATTGGCGCGGCCGTGACGTCGTTGTTGTTCAGCATCGGTAAACTGCTGGTGGGGCTTTATATCGGAAAGCTGGTCGCCGGTTCGGTGTATGGCGCCGCCGGATCGATTCTGATCGTGTTTGTATGGGTCTACTACTCAGGCCTGATTGTTTACCTGGGCGCCGAGTTTACCCGGGTTTATGCGCAAAACTACGGCTCGCGCACAGGGCATGTGGCCACAACCGAAGAAACTGCGTGAATCGATCAGGCGGTACGGTCTAAACTTAACTTTTGACTCTTACCACGACTTGGTTGCTTGGGCCGTATCTGCACCCTCACCCGCCGCGCGAATCGCGCGGCGACCTCTCCCGGCGTGCGACTGCGGACACGTCCGCAGTCGCGGGCGAGGTAGGGAGGATTCTGCACCCTCTCCCACAACTGAAAGTGGGAGAGGGAACCGAAAGCGCTGTCGCGCGGGGGAAACTGAGGTAACGAACATGCCGGGATCAAAGAAACGGTTGGACGGTAAGGTCGCGATTATCACCGGGGCGGGGCGGGCGATTGGGCGGGGCGAGGCGATATTGCTGGCGCGCGAGGGTGCCAGCGTCGTGGTCAACGATATCGTCAAGGAAAACGCCGAGGCGGTGGTCGCGGAGATTCGCGGTGCGGATGGCGAGGCGGTCGCCAATGCCGAAGCAGTAGGCGACATGGACGTGGCGGAGCGGATGGTCGATCAGGCGGTCAGGACCTTTGGCCGGCTCGACATCCTGGTGAACAACGCCGGCAATCAGGCGGTTAATCCGGTCGACCTGATGACCGAGGAGCAATGGGACGCGGTCCAGAAGGTCCATCTGCGGGGTACGTTCTCGCTCATCCGGTACGCCGTTCCGGTATTCAAAAGGCAGCGCGCGGGCGTGATCGTGAACACCTCTTCGGAAGCCGGATTGGGCCGGCCGATCGCGCCCAGCTACTGCGCCGCCAAGGAGGGTATCGTCGGGCTGACCCGGGCCGTGGCCCGCGAGCAGGGGCGGTTCGGGATTCGCTGCAACGCGATTCGGCCGCGCGCCGCCGAAACCGGGCTGACCAAGATTTTCATGGAGAACATGCAGAAATGGATACCACTAATCCAGGGACTCGGACGCTACTTCCTGGGCGAGCGGGGCCACGTCCGCACCGAAGCCAAAGCAGACCAAGTCGCGCCGATTGTGGTCTGGCTATGTACCGACGCTGCGGCCAACGTCAACGGCCGTACCTTCTATATCGGCGGCGATGAGGTGGGATTGTGGTCGGAGCCGGAACTTATCCGCTGTGCGATGCGGCCGGGTGGATGGGACCTCGACTCGCTCGACGAACTGGCGTCAAACTATCTCACGTTCGATCTGGCCAATCACTTCCTGCTGAAGGATTCGATCGGCGATCGGGAACTTTAAAAACTGTGGATAAGTTATAAACTTCTGTGGATAACCTTGTGGAGACGAGTCTGCGGGGCTAGACTGTAGCGGAATGAAACAAACGGTATCGAAGCATGCCGCAGCGTAGGCTGGCTGAGGAGCGCATGGCACGCGAGCGCGTGCTGTTCAAGCGCCATCCCGGGGGGGATATCGCGGCCTGCGTCATTTATCCCAACGTTTACCCGCTGGCGATGGCCAATTTGGGTTTCCAGGCTATCTACCGGATATTCGACGTCGAGCCCAACGTGGCGGCCGATCGTGCCTTTTTGCCCGACCCCGACGAGCGACAGGAAATGGAAGCGCGCGGCGAGATGCTGCTATCCTTCGAACAGGGCAGGGCGCTCAGCGATTTCGACATCCTGGCTTTTTCCATCTCCTTTGAAACCGATTATCTCAATCTGCTCGCGATTCTGGATCTGGCCGGGATTCCCGCTTCGCGCGAGCAGCGCCGCAAGCGTAATTATCCCCTGATAATCGCGGGCGGGTCGGCGACTTTCCTCAACCCCGAACCGATTGCCGATTTTATCGACCTGTTCCTGATCGGCGAGGGCGAGGAGATGGTGCCGGAGTTCCTCGCCGCCTGGCGCGCCGCGCGCAACGCAGGGGCCCCGCGCGAACAGATGCTGGCGGCCCTGGAGCACGTGGGAGGCACCTACGTCCCCGAATATTACGAACCAAAATACGACGTGGCGGGTAAGCTTATCGCCGTCAACTACCGCGGCGAGGGAAGCGGACGGGTCAAGCGCCGTCTGATCGAGGACCTCAACCGCTTTCAAACCAACTCCCTGATACTCACCGAGGAGTCGGTCTTCGGCGATATGTACCTGGTCGAGGCCAGTCGCGGATGCCAATGGGGATGCCGCTTTTGTGCGGCAGGATTCATGTATCGGCCAATCCGCTATCGCAAGCCCGAGGAGATCACCGCGCAGGCGCTGGCCGGACTTGAGCAGCGCAAGGTAATCGGCCTGGTGGGCGCGGAGATGGCCAGTGTGCCGGGCGTGGCCGAAGTCGCCGCCAGCGTGGCCGACGCGGGCGGTCGTCTGTCGCCGTCCTCGCTCAAGGCGGATTGCATCTCGCCGGCGCTGGCCTCGGCATTGGCTCGCGCCGGCAATCGCAGCGTCACCGTCGCGCCCGAGGCGGGCAGCGAGCGGATGCGCAAGGTGATTAACAAGAACCTGACCGAGGCGGAAATCCTGCGCGCGGCCTCCATGATGATCGGGGAGGGAGTCGAAAACCTAAAGCTCTACTTTATGCTAGGGTTGCCCGAAGAGACCGACGCCGATGTCGACGGGATCGCCCTGCTAACGGCCAGAATCCTCGACCGGGCGCGGATCGGCAAAAGCCGTATCGGCCATGTGACGGTGTCGCTCAATCCGTTCGTCCCCAAACCCTGGACGCCGTTTCAGTGGGACCCGATGGAGGACGCGAAATCGACCAAGCACAAGGTTGCCTTGCTCCGCTCATTACTGGGGCGGCTGGGTAACGTGGAATTGGTGGCAGAGTCGCCCCGTGAGGCCTATTTTCAGACCCTCATTTCGCGCGGCGACCGGCGCGTGGGTGGCATTCTGGAGCGGCTGCATCGTGAGCGCCGGCACGAGCCGGGTGAAATCTGGCAGGCACTGCGCGAAATCCAGCGCGAGGCGATCCGCGCCAAAGCCGGTCCGCTACCTACTCCTGATTTTTTCGTCTATCGCGCCTACGGACATGACGAACTCCTGCCCTGGGACTTCATCGACCACAGCGTGCACAAAGAGTTTCTGCTGTCCGAGCGCAAAAAGGCCCATTACGAGCATCAGACCAAGCCCTGCGACGTGACCCGCTGCACAGTCTGTGGCGCCTGCTGATCGTGGCACAGGCGCTTTGCTGACTGAAATGGCTGCGTGAGACCGGCTTTCCAGTCCCCTCTCCTTATCTTAGGAGAGGGTGAGGGAGAGGTCATACGCACCGCTAAAATCAAGCGCCCGGTTCGAGCGGAGGCCGTGGGTAGAGTGAGCAGCAGGCTAAACTGGCGATGCGCGCAAACCTCTCCCTAACCCTCTCCTAAGATAAGGAGAGGGGACAGAAAGAGCCTCAGGCACTAGTTGAACACAGCTAATTGTGTTCCATAGAAGGCCGAGTAATGTAGAAACTCGAGTGACAGGTTGGAAAACCAGTCCCACGCAGCCAATCCAGAACGCTCTTAGGCGGACAGGCCGATCCCGTACAGGCGCGCCACATTGCTGTAGATGATCTTCTCCTTAACCTCGGCGGGCACGCCGGCGAAATCACGCTCTACCACCTCGCGCGAATGGGGCCAGGTGCAGTCGCTGTGGGGAAAGTCGGAAGCCCACATGTAATTGTCCTCGCCGAAGAACTTGTAAGTGGTGGGTCCGACAGGGTCGTCCTGGAAGGTCGCCCACAACTGACGATGCACGTATTCACTGGGCTTGAGCTTAAGCGGCGACTCCTCCGACATGGGGCCGAACTTCTCGAAGGCGTGGTCCATGCGATAGAGGAAATGCGGCAGCCATCCGGTGTCGTTTTCCGCCGACACGATTTTCAGATTTGCAAAGCGCTCCAGCACGCCGCCCAAAATGATGTCTATAAATGTGCACTGGATTTCGTGCAGCGCGGTCATGTAGGCGCGTGAGAAGCCCTTGCTCAGCACCCGGACTGAGTCCTGCTCGCTCGGCATCGCCTGCGCGGCCTTGGGGTCTTTGTTTTTCGGAACCTTGCGGCCGGTCACCAGGTGCAGCGAGATCGGAATATCGAGTTCCTGCGCGGCCGCCCAGAACGGATCGTAAATGCGGCTCTGGTAAGGGCGCTCGGGCGTCGGCGCGCCGCAGATCATCGCGCCCTTAAGGCCTGACTTGGCGCATCGGCGCAACTCGCGCACACCCTCGTCCACATCTTCCAGGGAGATCAGTGCAATCGCGGCCAGCCGCTTGGGATTGTAGGAACAGAACTCTGCCGCCCAGTCGTTGTAGGTTCGGAAGCACGCCTGCAGCAGTTCCACGTCGGGCAGGCTGAACAGCGACATACCCAGCGTAGTGTAGAGCACTTCGGCCTCGACGCCGTCGATTTCCTGGTCCTTGATGCGCTCGGTGGGGTCCCATCCGCTGGGCCGGGCATCGGCGTAAGTCTTGGTCGCGAACTCCTTGAGCACCTCGCCGCTGGCGCCGTGGCTGAACGCGCCACCCACCGCAAACGGACGCAATCCGGGAGCCAGAAGGATTGCGCCTTTGTCATTGTTGACCACCCGCGGCGCGCGGTCGGCGAACTTCCTGTCGATCCGCGTGGTCCAGAGATCGGGCGGTTCGGTGAAGTGCGAGTCGGCGGAAATCATTCTTGGTGAAGCCATTGCGTGCATCCTCGTTTTCCGGAACGCCGGCCGCGGCGCCGGTTATCGGTTTCTGATGCCATTCATAGTGTTGCGGGCGCGCTCTCGCAAGGAGGAAAGCGGGAGACTTGCGTTTGAAAACGTCGCCCGGGCATATAAGCTGAACGATTGTATTGATTGTAATGTCTCCTTGTGAGACTTACGTGATAAGATCCGCAGCATAAGCTTGCGGCCGGGATAAAGGAGATCGGACCCATGCACGACCTCGTAATACGCAACGGCAAAATTGTTGACGGCACCGGGCAGCCCGCGCGCAGCGGGGATATCGCAATCGACGGCGGTGTGATTGCCGCCGTGGGCGGTAAGGCCGGCGCCGGACGGCGCGAGATCAACGCTGACGGCTTGCTGGTGACGCCCGGATGGGTCGATATCCACAGCCATTACGATGGCCAGGTGGCCTGGGATCCCTATGTGACCCCATCGAGCTGGCATGGCGTCACCACCGTGATCATGGGTAATTGCGGGGTCGGCTTTGCCCCGGTCAGGCGCGGGTCGGAGGAGTTTTTGCTCAACCTGATGGACGCGGTTGAGGACATCCCCACCGCCACCCTGGCCGCCGGAATCAACTTTGAGTGGGAAACCTTCGGCGAATATCTCGATGCGCTCTCTCGCATGAAGCGCGCGATTGATATCGGCGCCCAGGTCCCGCATTGCGCGCTGAGAGTCTATGTGATGGGTGAGCGCGGCGCGCGCAACGAGCCGGCAACGCCCGATGACATCGCCGGGATGGCGGCCGCCGTACGCGAGGGAATCAGCGCCGGAGCATTGGGGGCGAGCACCTCGCGCACCAGGGTGCACAGCACGCGCGACGGGGCGCTGGTTCCGGGCAGCTACGCCAGCGTCGAAGAAGTCGTCGCCATAGGCAAGGCGATGGCGCAGGCCGGCCACGGCGTGTTCGAGGTGATCTCCGACATGGTCGGTGTGGATCAGAGTATGGAATGGATGATCCGGCTCACCACCGAAACCGGCCTGCCGATATCGCTGGCGGCGCTGGGAGACGGGCCGACCGGGCCTGGAGTCCGGCGGCGGCTCGAGTTTATGAAGCAGGCTAATGCGCGAGGCGCGCGCCTGGTCAGTCAGCTCGCGGTGCGTTCTCCGGGTCAATTGATGGGCCTGAACACCTCCAGCAATCCGCTGATCGGGCTGCCCTCGTACGACGCGATAGCTCATTTGCCGCTGAACGAGCGCGTTGCGCGCATGCGGGATCCGCAGCTGCGCGCCCGCATCATCGCCGAAATGCCCGAGAAGGACAGCAATCATTTCAATATGCCCACCGCCGGATACGCCAACCTGTTCCCGCTCGGCAATCCGCCCAACTATGAGCCCACGCGCGAAATGTCCCTGGAAGAACACGCCAAACGCGAGGGCAAAACGCCGCAGGCGGCCTATTACGATACGATGCTGGAGCGCGACGGCCGCGAACTGGTTTATCGGCCGTTCAATTATGTCCGTTCTTACAGCCTCGACCCGCTGAAGGACTTGTTGCTCGACCCGGTGAACATCATCAGCCTGAGCGACGGTGGTGCGCATTGCGCGGAGATCTGCGACGCGAGCGCTCCGACTTTCCTGCTCGAGCACTGGGTGCGCGATCGCGGCCGCAACGGGCGCATTCCTTTGGAATTGGCAGTCAAGCGCCAGACTCGTGAAACCGCCCAGCTCTACGGTCTGGAAGACCGCGGCGCGCTCCTGCCTGGTCTGAAGGCCGATATCAACCTGATCGATTTCGAGCGGCTGGCGTCACACCCACCGGAGATCGTGTTCGATTTCCCGGCCGGCGGCGGGCGGTTCGTGCAGCGCGCCGACGGCTACAAATACACGATCGTGAGCGGCGAAGTGGTGTTCACCGACGGCCAGCCGACCGGCGCGATGCCGGGCAAGGTGGTCCGCGGCGGTCAGGCATCAGCGCGCTGAGCTGGAGGGAGTTTGGGTAATGGCAAAGTCGCTGGTGGTTGATTCCGACGGACACGTTCTCGAGCCCGCTGATATGTGGGAGCGGTACCTGGAGCCGAAGTTCAAGGACCGCGCGATCCGCTTCCGCGTGGACAGTAAGGGGTATGAGTACGTCGAGATCGACGGCCGCAAAAGCCCGTTTCTGCGGGGTGGCACCCTGGGGTCTGCCGGGGGCGCGTATCAGGATCCGCGGGAGGTGATGACGCCAGGGAAGGTGACCTACGAAGAATCCTGCCGGCGCACTCCCGGTGCGGTCGACCCGCACAGCCGGCTGCGGGAATTGGACGAAGAGGGCATCGATGTCGCGATTCTCTATCCGACCATCGGAATTGCCTGGGAGAGAAGTTGCGAGGACCCGGAATTGTCCGCGGCGTATTGCCGGGCATATAACAACTGGCTATTGGACTACTGCTCAGTCAATCCCGATCGTCTGATCGCGGCGGCCCACATCAACTTGCGCGACGTGGATTTGGCGGTCGCAGAAGTCAATCGGGTCAAAGGTAAGGCCAAGGGTGTTTTCGTGACGCCATTTCCATGCAACGGGCGTCCGCACGGTGATTCATATTACGACCCGTTCTGGGCGACCTGTGAAGCTGCCGGTCTGCCGGTGGCCACGCACGTTCAGGTCCGCGCCGATTCGCTGGGCAGCGGACTGCATCACGCCAGCCACAATCCTCCGCAGGCTGAGGACATCCCGCGATGGTTCCACTTCATGCAGTTGGCCGAGGATTCGATCATGGGGCTCAACTGCATCTTCCAGGGCAACGTGCTCGACCGGTTTCCCAAGCTAAAATACGTCATCCTGGAGACCGGCTGCGGATGGATACCCGGATGGATGGACCGGGCGGACGGCAAGTTCGAGTTGTTCGCTTTCACCACCCAGATGTCACGAAAGCCGAGCGACATTTTTCGCGAGCGATGCTGGGTATCAACTGATGTCGACGAGGCCAGTATACCGCAAGTCGCGCGCACGATTGGCGCGAATCGTATGATGTGGGCGACTGACTATCCGCACATCGACGCGCACAAAAACCCCCTCACGGAGTTGCGCAAACATATCGGGGAGCTGTCTGGCGAAGATCAGGATTGGATTCTCGGTCGCACCGCCGCTGAGCTCTACGGATTGTAAAAGTGGAAGCTGCTCCGGCACGGTGCCCGAAAAGCAATCGGAAGGGTATCGGGAGACGCCAGCGCAAGCGCGCTATCACAGGTAAAAGACGGGAAGAGACGAGGGATGCGGATTTAGAACGGGCGCTGTTCGCGGCGCTTGCGGGACTCGCGGCGCTTCGTAATGTACTATTAAGGAGAGACTCCCGTTGCCTGGGCGGAGATCATTATCACGTACATTTAGCCGCCTTTCCTGGAGAATAACCTACACCGTTTGATTAGATTATACGCGCGCTACGGATTCACTTTCGTCGTCGAAGGTTCGCAAGCGAGCGGTTAAGCCCTAACCCTCTGCCCCGCCTTGGCTTCCCTTGCGAGCAGCCCGGCGCTTGTCCGAGATGTATTTGTACAGGAGCGCCCCCAAAAACAGGGTGATGCCGTAGCTTGCAATCATGATAAGGTACATGTGGCCTTCGCTCCCTAACTTGCAGGCTAGTCTCATGGTCGTTCCTTCGCCAGTCGGTCAGCTTTCGAAATGTTCCAAGGCTACACCAAGGAGAAAGAAGAGAACGCTCACAAGAAACCTCGCACACCACCAACTGGGAGAAATAGCGCCGTCAGCAATTAATTTGTCCAGCGGCGCGAAGACGACAACCAGAGCCGAAATCTCGCGGAAAAGCGCGCCCAGCATTTCATAGCTGGTAGGCTTGACCGGCCTTACTGGGACCGGCTCTTTGTCTCCCCCCTTGTGAATCGAGCACGAACGCTTTTTCGCATGCATCCGGATGCGGCGTCAAGATCGCGTTTGCAGCGCCCATCGGACGGTTTAATTTTCCCCGGCTTTGCCATAGGTCAGTTAAGAGCTCTTACAGCCGGATGCCGCCGATCGCGGGTGGCGGCAGGGAAACGACGCATGAACCAACCTGATACTGGCACGTTGCTCTCACCGACACTCAGAACTTTTCCGGCCATTTCCTGGCCCCGTGAAACACGCGGAGAATTTCGACTGTCTCACCGCGCACCCGGTATGGAACGACGTATGGGGTGCCGCTGACTACCAGTTCGCGGGTGGCGGGAACGCGTCCGGGCCTGCCTGAAGCGGGATGCGTGGCAAGCCTTTCAACGCTGGTTGCGATACGTTGCACTACTCGAGCCGCCGCCTCAGGATCATCGCGCGCGATGTACTCAGCCTCCTCGTCGAGGTTCTTAAGCGCGCGCCTGAGCCACCTAACCCGCACCGCGCCTCCACTTCCTCATCACCGCCTGTACCTCCTCCTCGCCGGCGAAATCTCCCGCCTCAGCCTCCTTGAGCGCGGCCCTGGTTTCCGCGATCTGCCACTGGTTCAAGTCCACGTAAGCGCGGATTGCTTCGGCCGCGACGTAGGACTTGGTGCGCGCCATCGCCTTGGCGAGTTTTTCAAGACGGCTCTTCGTCTTGCGGTCGATTCGGATCGTCATTACATCAGACATATTTGTATTGTTATGTATACATCAGCATACGGCAAGGCACGTCCCAGTGGCCAATATCCCGGTACCGGTTCTTTGTCTCCCCCTTTGAATCGAGCACGAACGCTTTTTCGCAGGCATCAGGTGCGGCGTCAAACGATAACGAATTGCACGGCGCCATCCCTCCAACGGTTTAATTTTCCCCGCCTGTGCGATAGACCAGTTAAGAGCATTAACAGCCGGATGCCGCCGATGAGGGGTTGCGCGGCAGGGAGACGACGCATGAACCTTGGACTGTTCCTGATGCCCAGCCATCCGCCCGAGCGCAGTTTGCGCGCGGGTCACGAATGGGATCTCGAAGTGTTGCGGGTCGCCGACCGCCTCGGATACGAAGAGGCTTGGATCGGAGAGCACTTTACCTCGCCGTGGGAGCCCAATCCCGCTCCTGACCTGTTGATCGCGCAGGCGCTGACCCAGACCAGCCATATCAAGCTCGCCCCGGGCGCTCATATACTGCCCTACCATCAGCCGGCCGAGTTGGCCGTGCGTGTCGCCTACATGGACCATCTGGCGGGCGGCCGCTACATGTTGGGCATTGGGTCGGGTGGTCTACCGACCGACTTCATGCTGTTCAATGTCGACGCGGCCGCCGGCCAGCAACGCGATATGCTCCGCGAATCCATCGACATAATGTTGAAGGTCTGGACCAGCGAGGGCGAGACGGAATTCAACGGCAAGTACTGGAAGGGAAAGATATCCGCGCCGCTGGTCGGTGGACTGCTCCAGCATCATATCAAGCCGTTGCAGAAGCCCTATCCACCGATCGGCATCGCGGGAATCAGCTATCGTTCGGACACACTGAAGCTGGCGGGTGAGTTCGGATTTCTGCCGCTGAGCCTGGACATGAACGCTGGAGTGCTCAAATCGCATTGGGAGGCCGTCGAAGAGGGCGCCGCGCGCGGCGGGCGTACGGCCATGCGCTCGGACTGGCGAATCGTGCGCGACATCTTCGTCGGCGATACCGACGCGCAGGCGCGCGAGGACTGTCTGGCCAGCGGGATGGGCCGTAACTTCCGCGAATACCTGGTTCCGCTTTACCATGAGCTGAAGTTCGTCAGCTTCTTCAAGCACGATCAATCCGTGCCCGACGAGCAGGTCACGGTGGAATATCTGCTGGAGCACAACTGGATCGTGGGATCCCCACAGACGGTGGCGGAAAAGCTGGCCGCGCTCTATCGCGAGGTGGGTGGCTTCGGTCGCCTCCTGATGATGGGAGCCGATTGCGCCGATAATCCGCAGCCATGGTTCAAGTCGATGCGTCTGATGGCCGAGGAAGTGATGCCGCGGCTGGCGCATCTGATCGGGCATGGCAATGGCGCGCAGGCGCACGCGGCGAAATAGAAGCGGGATCTGAATCGTGGCGAGAGGCTCCAACCAGGTGACGATTGCGATCGGCGAGCTGTGGCCGATGCTGGCGCGATGCGACGCGTTCAACACCTTTACCGCCCACGAGCGCGAAGCCTTTGAGCATGCGTTCGAGCATGAGTATGGGATGGTGGTGCGCCGCTTTGCGCCGGGCGATCCGATCTGCCGCAAGGGCGAATTCGAGCTCGACCTGTGTATCGTGCTCGCCGGGCGCGCCAAGGTCCACGACCATGACGACCACGGCGTCGACGTGCATTCGGTGTACGAAGCCGGCGCTATCTTCGGCGAACTGGGCGCGATGGGCGGACGTCCCCGCTCCTTCGACGTCGTCGCGGCGGAGGAAACGCTCGTCTTCTATATTCCGCGCCACGCTCTGAAGCATCTCGAAATCAACGAACGCGCCCGCGCTATCCTGGCTGACCGCTACCGCGAGCGCGCGGTCCGCGCGATGACCGGCAGGGTTGAGTTGTTCGGCACGGTGCCGGAGTCGTTTATCGACGAGTTGATCCCGCATTGCCGGATCGTGCGCTACGATCTGCGCGGCGTTCCAGTGGTGCAGCAGGACGAGGAAGTCGACGGCTTTTACATCATCCTGGACGGTTTCGTCCAAATCGTGCGCCATCGGATCGACGGGCAACGGCGCGTGATCGCCTATCTGCGCGAGGGCGAATATTTCGGCGAGATTGCGCTGCTCGGTGCCGGCACGGCATGGGCCAGCGCCTTTACCGCAGGCAAGTGCGAACTGATCAAAATCGACAAGGAGGGTTTCAACGAACTGTGCCGCGGCTATCCGGCCACCGAGCGCGCGATGCGCGAGGTCATCGCGCGCGAGCAGGAGCAGGAAAATAACGTCACCGCCGAGCTTTCCGACTTGCTGGAAAAAAGCGGCCAGTTGGGCGTAATCCAGTCCGACGCGCTGCTGGTGATGGACCTGGACCTATGCATCAAGTGCGACAACTGCGTGCGCGCCTGCGAGTCCCTGCACGGGCGCAGCCGGCTTATCCGCAACGGCGTTCAGATCGGCAAGTACCTGGTGCCCAGCGCCTGCCGCCATTGCGACGACCCAAAATGCATGAACGCGTGTCCTACGGGGGCGGTCAAGCGCCGGCCTGAAGGAGAAATCTACTTTCAGTATGATCTGTGCATCGGATGCGGCAACTGCGCGATCGCCTGCCCCTTTGACAATATTACGATGATCGACACCCCATCCTTTGATAAGGCGCAGGCGCGCAAGTCCGCGATTGCCGGCGGACGCGATTTCTTCCGTCCCTATCCGGTAACTCCGCACGGCGCCGCCGGAGGTTTGCTCGCCCGCCTGTTCGGGCGTCATGAAGAGGATGAGGCGACAGAGCCGGCAGAGCAGGAGCATAGCCATATCCCGCCCAGCTATCCCATCAAATGCGATCTGTGCGACGGGTTGCCGTTCATGGGATGCGTGCATAGCTGTCCCACCGGCGCCGCGATACGGATTGAAGCCGCGGAACTGTTCGAGGAAGTTCACGCCGTCAGCGCCAAGTCCCATATTCGCAAGGCTCACGATGGGGAATAGGGGTGTGATAGGTTGCTTGAAGGGTATCAGGCACCCTCACCCTGGCCCTCCCCCACGACTGAATGTGGGAGAGGGAATCGAAAGAAAGATGGTGGGAGAGGGGCATTTTCTGTACCCTCTCCCTGATCTGGGAGAGGGTGACGCTTCAAATGACGAATCCCGCATTTTCATAGCAAAGTTGACGGAAGGCGTTTGCGATGCGGCGTGACGGGGTGGTGAGCATTCGCGTGCCCGCCTCGCACGCCATCCGCCACTATGGGCGACTGACGGTGTGGGCGGTGGGATGCGCGCTGGCGGTGGTCGCGATTCATCTGGCCGCGCCCGGCTATGGCGCGCGCATCGGCTCCTATCGCAGCGGCGTCGCGACGCTGGCTGCCTTCGCGCTCGCATCGACCTATACCATCCGCAAGCGCTGGATGTGGCTGACGGTGCGCGTAATGCGGATCGCCGCGCGCATGCCGCATGCGATCGCGCATCGGCTGCTGCTCGCCGATCGCCTGGAATCCTGGCGCCTGTATCACGTTATCCTGGGTACGGGAGTGCTGCTTCCGCTGTGGTGGCACATGGAGCACGGCGGCAGTGCAAGCCGGCTGGAGGCGGCGTTGGCAGCGCTGGCGGCAATCTTGATGCTGAGCGGATTGGCGGGCGCCGTTATTCAGGACTTCCTTCCGCGCACGATGAGGAATCGGCCCGCGCAGGAGGTGCGTCCCGAAGACGTGGACGCCGCAATCCACGAGCTTTACGTAGAGGCCGAGGAAGCTATCCTCGGGCGTTCCGAGACCCTGGTCCAAGCCTATCTGAAGCACATCCGTCCGGTGATGCTCGGCACCCGGCCGGCGCGCGCGATGCTCGTTGCCACGCTCGGCGGCGCCGACCCGGCGGCCCCGGTCGCGGCGCAATTGCGGGCGCGCGGCGCGCAAATTCCAAATGAAGCCGAGACCTGGGAGCGGCTGGTGGTTTTCGCCGAGCGCAAGATCCGCCTTGACCACAACCATTTCAACCTGTCGCTCAGCGTCGGATGGATGCGGGTCCACATCGCGATGGCGATCGCGCTTGGCGTCCTGACCGCGTTCCACGTCGCGGGGGTGCTCTACTTCGCGGGCCTATGACGCGGCGCCTACGTTGGTTGCTGGCGGGATGGGCCGCGCTGATCGTGTTGGCCCTCCTGACCGTTCCACGCGCCAGCTATCAGCCGGGCAAGTTGCTGGCCGCACACGCCGGTTTCGATTCCAAATGCGCGGGTTGCCATCGCCCTTGGCATCGCGTTGATAACAGCGGATGTATCGCCTGCCACGGCGACTTCGCCGCCAACAATCCGCACGGCGGCTACTACGTGTTCGACGACAAGGATGGACTGATCGCGGGCCGCCACCTGGTTACGTTCAAGGACAATCTGAGTTGCCTTTCCTGCCACAGCGAGCATCAAGGACGCAACGCCAACGTACGCGTCCAGGCCGCGTTTGCCTGCACCTGGTGCCATAACCATCCGGCGATCGCCGCCGTGGGCAAGCATCGCGGGACCACGCTGGCGCGCCATGACAGCGCCAATCAGATGTTCCAGCAGCCCTTCAACCATTACCAGCATCGGCTGCTGATGACTTTGCAGGCCGGGAATTTTCCCAATGGATTTGATTGCGCGAGTTGCCATCAGGTGACCCCCGCCGCGCCCGGCGCGGCGGACAAGATGACGATCGCGTGGCGTCCATGCGCATACTGCCATGCCAGTCCGCAGGTGCCGTCGCTGGCATTGCCGGCTTCGCTGGGCGCCTCGCCAGCAGCGCTGCCGTATTCGGGTGTGGTTCGCACCCTGCATGTCAACGCCGTGTTCAACCATTCCAGGGACCATTTGCAAACGCCGTGTGCGCAATGTCATCTCAAGGTGTCGGAGAGCGCCAAGCCCGACGACGCCAACTCGCTGCTGATCGCGCAATGCTATACCTGCCATGCCCATCAGGAGCCGGCCACTGGAGCGCAGCCGCTCAAGGCCGCTGCGCGGGGCTCCGAGGCGTTGCTGTTGGGCGAGTCGGAGGGCGTCGCGTTTGCGCGCGACACGACGCGCGTCGTGTCCTGCGGCGAATGCCATTGGTTTCACTTCCACGGACCGGTGCCGATCGTGGACTTCACCAAACCGGCGCTCAAGCAGCCGCCGGGCGCGAGCGCGGCCGGCGAGTTCGCGCCCTGGGGGATCGGCGCGATCGCAATCGTGATCGTCGGATTGTGCGGAATTGCCTACACCGTGTATCTGCCCGCGATGGAGGAGCATCACGCCGCCGCGATGGAGTCGGCGCCCCAACGCATTCTCAAGACCCCGCTGCTCGACGACACTTATCAGACCAGCCTTCCGGGTTTGTACATCATCGGCGAGATGAGCGGCACGGCGTCGATCAACCTGGCGATGCGGTCGGGGCGGCAGGTGGTCGAGGCGATTACTGAGAACTTCAAGCATTCAGCCGCCCCGGCGCAGCCCGGTGTGTACGACGTCCTGATTGTCGGATGCGGTCCGGCGGGTCTGGGCGCGACGGCCACCGCCAAGGCCCACGGTCTTAGCTACGTCACGCTGGAGCGGATGACGCCGGCCAGCACGCTGCGCACCTTTCCGCGCGCCAAGTTCGTGCAGGCGACACCCATCGATATCCTCGAGTACGGTTCGTTCTTCCTGGAGGGCGATAGCACGCGCGAGGACCTGATTGCGGAGTGGGACAAGATCATTTCGCAGGCCGGTCTGGTCATCCAGGATCGGGAGGAGGTGGTGGGAATCCAGGCCAATGACGGATACTTCACCGTCAGGACGGCCAAAGAGCATGAGTTCAAGGCGCGATGCGTGGTGCTGGCGATTGGCTTGCGCGGCCATCCGCGGCGCCTGAACGTTCCGGGCGAGGCGGCCGGACGCGTCCATTATCAGCTCATCGAGCCCGACGATTTCCGCAATCAGCGCATCCTGGTGGTGGGCGGCGGCAATGCCGGCGCGGAGGTTACGCAGGCGCTGGCCGCGCCGCATCTGGGCAACAAGGTCACCTACTCCATCCGCGACCAGGTGCTGAGCAAGGTGACGCACGAGAACGGAGAGAAGATAATCGCGCTGCAACGCTCCGGCACGATCACCCTTTATCCCGACACCGAGCTGAAGGAGATCAAGGAAAAGTCGGTGGTGCTGGCATTAGTCAAAGGGCAAACCAAAAGCGCCGAAGGCCGCCCTGTGACCGCGGCCCCGATCGAACTGGACAACGACATCGTCTTTGGAATGCTGGGCGCGGAGCTACCCACGCGGTTTCTGGAATCCCTTGGCATCAGGATGGAAGTGAAGCATCGGTGAGGCAGCATCGGCGAATCGTGATAGCATCTGGCGCTTACTCAGACGGGCATGAAGGATGGAGAAGCGAAAAAGAAAGCGATTAAAAGCCGCAGGATGGAGGGTGGGGAGCGCTAGCGAGTTTCTGGATCTCGACGGTGAAGAATCCGGAATAGTTGAAGTAAAGCTGGCGCTCGCAACGGCGGTAAGACAGCAGCGGGGCCGGCGCGGGATGACTCAAGCTCAGCTCGGCCGTGTGCTGGGATCGAGCCAGTCACGAGTGGCGAAGATGGAAGCTGCGGATCCGTCCGTCAGCATCGACCTGATGGTGCGATCACTGCTGCGCCTGGGTGCTACCAGGGAGGACCTGGCCTCGTACATCGCAACTCCAAGGCGCCGCCGCGCGGCTTGAACGGCTCCAGTTCAGGGCTTTTATGACGATGGAGCGTGGAGCACTGGTGAACATGATGCTCCAAATGTACACTTGAGTCGGGGCTCTAAAACGTCCCGGAGGATCATCGGCCATGGCTGCAAGGAAAAAGCTTACGGGCGAGGCGGTTTCCACCGTGACAGCGCGGCGCCATTTCTCCGACCTAATCAACCGCGTCGCCTATGGCAAGGACCGGGTCGTGCTTACCAGACGCGATCGCCCTCTAGCCGCGGTCGTGCCAATCGAGGACATGGCGCTGCTCGAGGAAATGGAAGATCGCGACGACCTGAAAGCCGCCCGCAAAGCTCTGCGCGAAGTAAAACGCAAGGGAACGATTCCGCTCGACGAGGTCCTCAAAGAATTCAATGTCAAGCGCTAAGAGCAAACGATGGCGTACGGGGTCGAACTGTCGCCGGCTGCCCGCCGTCAACTTACCCGTCTGGATTCAGCCATGCGGGAGCGGATCCTGCGCGCGCTTATTGGGCTCGAAACCGAGCAACGTCCACCCGGTGTGAAGAAGCTCAAGGGCGGTGGCGAGCTGTGGCGCATTCGGCTTGGAGACTACCGAATCGTTTATGAGATAGGGGAAAAAATTAGTGCGCCAGGCGAAGCCTGGGAAAGGAGGACGGGATGACCTGAAACCTTTCGTTGGAACCCAGCGGGTAGCCAACCCCGCCCGGAAAAGGCTGGCCAGCCATCCGGAAGCGAGTCTTGCGTGGCGGTGGGGCAACCCACCCTGCGAAGCGTAGACAGCGAGTGAACGGGCCGTGTGATTGAGCCCCGAAATTACCGTTCTCGCGGGAGCCGACGCCGTTAGTTTGGCGGAAGGCAACATTGATGCGCGGCAGTTGGTCGAGCGCAGAGGTCCCGCCGGGGTCGAAGAGCAGGGCACGTTCATAGTGGGGTTCTTCAGGAACCTGGGAGGTCCTGTCGTCTCCGTCGACGAACCGGGATTGGGGAATCCGGTCAATAACCCCTGGCCCACGGGTGTTGCGCCTTGCGCTCGCGGGAGCAAAACACGAGGCGGGCGGCGGTACCGCGAAGTGAAGGAAACGAAGCGACGCGGGAAGGGCGGCAGGAAGTCGGAGTGCTTCACAGTACCGAAGAAGCGGGGGAACCGACCCGAGGGACCCCGTGGAGGGAAGGGAGCACCGGAACGCGGAATCGTTCGAGGGAAAGATGGCGGAGACACTGAGCTCCACAACCGTATCAACGAAACTTGAGCGGATAGCAAAGCTGGCGCGCGAGGTGCCGCAGGCGGCATTGACAACGCTCGCCCATCACATCGACATCGATTGGCTGCGCGAGGCGTATCGGCGCACGCGCAAGAACGGAGCCACGGGTGTGGACCGGCAAACGGCCGCGGAGTACGCGAGCAACCTGGAGAGTAATCTCCGCTCGCTGCTTCAGCGGGCCAAGTCCGGCAGCTACGTGGCGCCACCGGTTCGCAGGGTGCACATCCCCAAGGGCGAGGGCTCGCAGACGCGACCAATCGGCATTCCAACCTTCGAGGACAAGGTGCTCCAACGGGCCGTGGCCATGGTGCTGGAGGCCGTATACGAGCAGAGTTTTCTGGACTGCTCATATGGCTTTCGGCCCGGCCGCTCGGCGCATCAGGCGCTGCGACTGGTGCAGAACCAGACGGTGAAGATGGCGGGCAAGTGGGTTCTTGAGATCGATATTCGGAAGTTTTTCGACAGCTTGGACCATAGTCAGCTGCGGAACATCGTGCGCAAGCGGGTACGTGACGGAGTGTTGCTGCGGCTCATCGGCAAGTGGTTGAACGCAGGCGTAATGGAGGACGGGGCGCTTGAGTACCCCGAGGCCGGCACGCCGCAGGGTGGAGTGATTTCGCCGCTGCTGGCGAACATCTACTTGCACGAGGTGCTTGACGAGTGGTTCGCGCGACAGGTTGCCCCGCGCTTGGGTGGCCGCGCGGTTCTGGTTCGATACGCGGATGATGTAGTCATCATCTTCGAGCAAGAGCAGGATGCGCGGCGTGTCATCGACGTGCTGCCGAAGCGGTTAGCGAAGTACGGCCTGATGCTTCACCCTGAGAAGACCCGGCTGGTCGATTTCCGGCGTCCGGACCGCAGAGACTCGGCGTTGTCCGACAACGGCGAGGCGCGGTCCCGGACCGGCACCTTCGACCTGCTGGGGTTCACCCATTACTGGGCGATGTCCCGCAAGGGATACTGGGTGGTGAAGCAGAAGACCGCTGCGGACCGTTTCCGGCGCGCCCTCAAGCGCATCGCGGATTGGTGTCGGCGTTACCGCCATGAACCGGTTCGCGAACAGTGGACAGCACTCACGCGGAAGCTGCTGGGGCACTTCGAGTACTTCGCCGTCATCGGCAACCTGAGGGCGCTCCGCAAGCTCCGACAGCGCGGCATCGTCGTGTGGCGGAAGTGGTTGAGTCGCCGCTCGCAACGGGCATGGATATCGTGGGAGGAAATGAACCGACTGCTCGAGCGGTATCCGCTTCCGCAGCCGCGCATCCGTTCCTCCACCTGTCACGTAGTGAAGCCGTGAGCCGAAGAGCCGGATGCGGGAAATCCGCACGTCCGGATCCGTGGGAGCCTCGGGGGAGTGATTCCCCGGGGCGACCCGACCA